>JAZBOX010000190.1:0-76675 GCA_036351355.1 Halieaceae bacterium | reverse complement strand
CTCGAGGCCATCGCCGAGCAGTCGAAGAAGCTCGCCCACCTGGGCAAGGCCTACGAACTCACCGACGGCATGAGCGCCATGCTCGCCGACGGCAAGACCTACTACTGAGCGGGAGAAATAGAGATGAGTGTGAATGCCAGAGACGCGGTCATCGTCGACTATGCCCGCAGCGCCATGGGTCGATCCAAGAACGGCTGCTTTCGCAACGTGCGCGCCGATGACCTCTCCGTGGCCGTCGTGAAGGGACTGCTTGCGCGCAACGAAAAGCTCGACCCCGGCGAGATCGACGACCTGATCTGGGGCTGCGTGCTGCAGCGCGGCGAGCAGGGCATGAACCTGGCGCGCCTGATCGTCCTCGGCGCCCAGTTGCCCTTTACGATCCCCGCGCAGACCGTGAACCGCCTCTGTGGTTCGTCCATGTCCGCCCTGCATACCGCCGCGGCGAGCATCCAGGCCGGTATCGGCGACGTCTATCTCGTCGGCGGCGTCGAGCACCTCGGCCACCTGCCGATGATGGACGACGTCGATATCAATCCGCGCATGGGCCTCAACGTGGCCAAGGCCGCGGGCAGCATGGGCATGACCGCCGAGTACCTCGCCCTGCTCCATGGCATCGGCCGCGAAGATCAGGACAAGCTCGGTCTGCGCTCGCACCAGCTCGCGCACAAGGCCACCGTCGAGGGCAAGTTTGCGCGCGAAATCATCCCCGTTGAAGGCCACGACGAGAACGGCGCGCTGATTTCCGTCGACGCCGACGAAACGATCCGCCCGGAAACCACCCTCGAAGGCCTCGCCTCGTTGCCACCGGCCTTCAACCCCCAGGGCGGCACGGTAACGGCCGGCCAGTCCTCGCAGATCTCCGACGGCGCCTCAGCCATGCTGGTCATGTCGGGTGAGAAGGCGAAGGCCCTTGGCCTCGAGCCCATCGCGAAGATCAACGCCATGACGACGGCCGGCGTCGACCCTTCGATCATGGGTTACGGTCCCGTGCCCTCGACGCAGAAGGCCCTGAAGAAGCTCGGCCTCACGATCAAGGACATCGAGATGGTCGAGCTCAATGAGGCCTTTGCCGCCCAGGCCCTGCCCGTCCTCAAGGACCTCGGGCTCCTCGACGACATGGAAGAGAAAGTGAACGTGCACGGCGGCGCCATTGCCCTCGGTCATCCCTTCGGCTGCTCCGGTACGCGCATTACCGGCTCTCTGCTCACGGTCATGCAGGATCGCGATCTCACGCTCGGCGTATCGACCATGTGCATCGGCCTCGGCCAGGGCATCACCACGGTGCTCGAGCGCGTCTAGCGCCAGCGACTTGCACCCAGACGGCCCCGCATCGGGGCCGTTTTTGTTTCTGCCCTGAGCTGAATCGGCTTCCCCGGTCGCAGGCTGGCCGAAGCCGTCGCGGCGCGGCACACTGCGCGCACCGCAATCAACCCCACGTACCGCGCATGAATGTATTCCACGAAGATCACAGCCAGTGGCTGAGCCGCTACGCGGAACCCGTCATCGATCCGAACCAGCGCATCATCGATCCGCATCACCACCTTTGGCCGGACATGCTGGGACACGTTTACAACATCGATGACTTCGCCGTGGATACAGCCAGCGGCCACAACATCGTCGGCACCGTGTTCATGGAATGCGGCGCCGCCTACCGCGAGGACGGGCCGCCCGAAGAGCGCTCCCTCGGAGAGACCGAGTACGTTCTGAAACAGGCCGAGCGCTCGCGCCAGCTGGATGAGGCGGCGCCAATTTTAGGCATGGTCGGCCGCGTCGACCTTCGCGACTCGGCGCGCCTCGATGAGCTGCTGGACAAGCATCTCGGCCTCGCCGGCGACTTTTTCAAGGGTATTCGCCACGCCGGCGCCAGCGCCCGCGACATTGACCGTCAGCACCTTTTCATCCCGGGTCCCGCTCCGGCCGACCTCTACGATCAGCCTTCCTTTCGCAGCAGCGTGCGCCGCCTGGGCTCGCGTGACCTGAGCTACGACACCTGGCAGTACCACTACCAGCTGCAGGACTTCATCGCCCTGGCGCGAGCCTGTCCCGATACGCAGCTGATCCTCGACCACTTCAGTACGCCCCTCGGCGTCGGCAGTTGGAGCGGCGAACGCAAGGCGATTTTTCAGACCTGGAAAAAAGAGATGATCGAGCTGAGTCGCTGCGAGAATGTCGTGCTCAAGCTCGGCGGCCTGGCCATGCCCGACAACGGTTTCGGCTGGCATACGGCGGACACGCCGCCTTCATCGGACGATCTGCTCGGTGCCCAGGCCGACTGGTACCGCCACGCTCTCGAGTGCTTTGGCGCAGAGCGCTGCATGTTCGAAAGCAATTTTCCCGTCGACCGCCTGTCGCTGTCGTACGTCGTGTACTGGAACGCGATGAAGAAGCTGGTAGCGGGCGCCTCGCAGAGCGAGAAGGACCAGCTGTTCCACGCCACCGCCAGCCGCATCTACCGGCTCGCCAGCTGACAGGACGGCAGCTTTGGAAAGCCGTAGCCAGGATCCTGCGGAGCGGCGGCGGGGCCGCTCCCGGCGCAGCGGTAAGTGCTACTTGTCTCCGGCCAGCGTATAGGCCGGCGAGCCGTCGCTCAAAACCTCATCGAGCGCCTCGAGCGCATCGAGGAGGCCGCTCACGCCGAGCGTGGTGCCACGAAAATACTCCTCTGCCATCGGTGCGATGCCGCACTTCCTCGGCAGCGGCGCCCCCGCTTCGATCAGGGCGTACATCCTCGGCAGAAAAATAAACTGCAGCCATTGCGGTAGCGTGAGCGTGTCGATGGCGAAGGGCTGCTGCGAAGCCAGTGCTTCGGGCGAGGGTGCCTCGTCGCCCCACAGTTGCATTTGCCGCAGTTCAGCTTCCAGGTCGATGAGAAGCGCGGCCACCTCCGTCGTATCCGGCGCTCCCCTGCCCGTATCCGAGGCATCGGCCGCCAGCTTCGTATCCGCGCCAGTCTCGTAATCGGAATCAGACAGACCACGCCTCCCCGGTGTTCGATGAGCTGAGGCTCCGCTGACGAGGCCCGTTACCCGATCCGAAAGTGTAACAGCCCTGCGTCACGAGCCCCGACGCTGGAGCTGCGTCCCGGTGCGGGATAAAATTCCCCCATAAAAAGGACATAAAAAGAACCAGCCCCCAGTGCATTGCACCCTGCGCTACGCGACCACTCCTTCGAACTCGGCGCCAGCCTGCGTACTTGCGCAGGCCAGAAAACAGTGCGCGGCAAAGAATCCGTGCATCGACATATAAACCGCATGACGAACCGCAAAAAAAGGAAGTCTCCCATGGATGCAAGCAACACCACGGCAGGAATCGCACGGCGCCCGCTGGCCGCAGCGCTGACGGCCGTTCTCGCCGCCGGCACCCACACGGCCATCGCCCAGCAACAGGCGAATTCAGGACTCCTCGAGGAAATCGTGGTTTTCGCACAGAAGCGCGAGCAGTCGATTCTTGAAGTACCGGTGTCCGTTGCCTCGTACGGCTCCGAGGCGCTTGATCGGGCCCAGCTGCGCGACCTGTCCGAGCTGCAGCAGGTGGCACCAAGCCTCGTATTCAACGCCTCGACAGGGGCCACGCAGTCGATCCTCACGATTCGCGGCATCGGCACGGCGGGGCAGAACTCGGGCCTCGAGCAATCCGTGGGCGTGTTCATCGATAACGTGTATCGCGGTCGGCCCGGCGCCGCGCTCGGCGACTTCATCGACCTCGAGTCGATCGAAGTCCTGCGCGGGCCGCAGGGCACGCTCTTTGGCCGCAACACCTCGGCCGGTGTGATCAATATTCGCACGGCGGCGCCGGAATTCGAGTTCGGCGGCAACCTGCAGGCAGGCATCGGCGACTACGGCTACAAGCAGCTGCGCGGCAGCCTGACAGGCCCGCTCACGGACACGGTGGCCTGGCGTCTTGCCGGCACCTGGCAGGAGCGCGATGGCTATGTCGAGGACACCTTCAGCGGCGAAGAGTGGAACGATCGCGACCGCTACACCGTGCGTGGCCAGCTGCTCTGGGAGATGAACGAAACCAGCTCGCTGCGCCTGATCGCAGACATAACCGAGACCGATGAGCGCTGCTGCGTTCCCGTGCAGGTGTTCGATGCCGGCTCAGCGCTGCTGCTGCTCGGCAGCCCGACGGCGTTCAATCCAGCCTTCGCCAACTTCGCCGTCGCCAACCCCTTCCAGGAAGGCACGCCCGGGAGCACCCCGGAACAGGAAGTGACCTTTGCCGGCCAGTACGTCGATATCGACAATTTCGAGGGCACGCGCACAACGGCGGCGGGTGCGGACGACAGCTTCGAAGACGGCGGCATCTCGGCGGAGTTCAAGACCTCGATCACCGACAGCATCGACATGACCCTGATCGGCGCCTACCGTTACTTCGAAACCGACCCCTTCGGTGACATCGACATGCGCAGCGCCGATATCTGGCGCGGTGGTCGGGGCCAGGACATCGACGAGGTGTCGCTCGAAGTTCGCTTCGACGGCTCCTCGGATAATGCCGACTGGAGTCTCGGCGCCTACTACTTCGACCAGGACATCGAAGCGACCGGGAGTTTCGAGTGGGCCGAATTCGCGCCGCACTACCTTGCGCAGGTGGGCATGGCGCGTCTGCTGACCGATGCAGAAATCATTGCCGAGGGCGGCCAGCTGGCGGACATTCTCGCAACGGGACTGGTCGATGTACGCGACGTCGCGGCCGGCGGTGCCGCCAACCCCGCGAACTGGTTCCCCAGCGCCTCGATCGCCGGCACCGGCTCGCAGGAGCAGGTCGACTACAACGCAACCAGCTTCGCGCTCTTCGGCCAGTACACCTTCCACCTCTCCGACCGCCTGAGCTGGACCATCGGTGGTCGCTATTCCGATGAAGAGAAGGATGCGACCTATCAGGTCACTGCGAACGACCCATTCTCCGCGCGCGACCTGCGCCAGGTGTCGCTGAGTGGCAACGACGGTCTGTACTGGGCACTGCGTCCGCTGCAGGTGCATCTCGCCCTCGACGGCGTCGGCCAGGACAGCTTCGAAGACGACGACTTCTCCGCGACGACCAACGTCAACTACGAGTTCAACGACATGGTGTCGGTCTACGCGCGCTTCGCGCAGGGCTACAAGGCCGGCGGGCTCAACTTGAACGGCGGTATCGGCCAGCAGCCGGGCAACCCGGTGGTAGCGCAGCCCGGCCCGAATAACGCCTTCGAGTCCGAGACCAGCGAGAGCTTCGAGGTCGGCATGAAGTCCTTCCTTCTCGACAACACGCTGCAGTTGAACGCCACCGTGTTCTACCAGACCACGGAGAACTTCCAGACCAACTCCTTCGACGGCGCCACCTTCACGCTGCGCAACGCAGGCGAGATCGAGGGCACGGGTCTTGAGATCGACTACAACTGGCAGCCGACGGAGCACTGGACCATCAGCGGTGGCCTCGTGCTTCAGGACATCGAATACGCCGATTTCCCGACGGGTTCGAGCACCATCGCCCAGCAGGAGTTCGCGGGGCTACGCGCGCGGGCGCTGGGCATCGTTCCCGATCAGGACCTGACCGGTGAGCGCCCCAATTTCGTTTCCGACGTGACCTGGTCGAGCAGTGTGGCCTACTACCGTCCGATCACCAGCGGTCTTGCCTTCAACGGCGCCGTGAACTGGCGCTACCGCTCCGAGTTCACCACTGGGCAGGACAACGATCCGCTGACGGGTCAGGATGCTTTCACCACCGTGAACGCAACGATCGGTATCGGCAACCTCGACGACCAGTGGCGCGTAGAGCTGTGGGGCAAGAACCTCACCGACGAAACGGTGATCAATATCGGTTTCGACACGCCGCTGCAGACCGGTTCGATGAGCGCCTTCATCGAACCGCCGCGCATGTACGGCGGCACGGTGCGCTACAACTTCTGATCGCTCCCGAGTCAGCACGGGGGCGCGCTTGAGTCACGGCTGCCCCCACAAGGCCTCTCGACCAACAGCCCGCGGGTTCACAACCCGCGGGCTTTTTTGTGTGCGGCGCGCGGTGGGCGGACGGAGTCGGTACTCGTCAGACCATGCAACCACCAACTCCCAGGCAAAAAAAACCGCGATGCGCCTTGCGGCTACATCGCGGCCTATTACTGCTGGTGCGTATCAGGCGATCAGAAGTTCACCTTCACGCGAGCGTAGACCATACGACCACGCGGATCGTGATGCTTGGGGTCGTAGCTGAAGTTCGCCGCGTCGTAGACGCGAGGAGGCAGCTCGTCGAAGACGTTCTTCGAACCCAGCGTGAGCGTGGCGTTGTTGTCGCCGAAGGCGAAGTTGTAGGCGTACTGCAGGTCCATCGTGAACCACGAGTCGATATCGCCGGTGTAACCAAGCGATGCCGCGCGTGCATCGACAGCGCGCGTGGTCTCATAGGACGAGGTGTAAAAGCCCAGGAGCGCCAGCGAGTGATTGCCCATGGTCCAGTCGAGCACGCCGTTGATCTTCGTCTCCGGAATCGAGCGCACAAAGGTGTCGAAGTTGAAGAAACCCGCCACGTCCTCGGTTCCGCCCGGACCACTGCATCCGCGGTTGTTGGCCGCCGTGCAGGGGATCTCGTAGCTGAGGAAGTGCGTCGCGGTCACGTTGAGGCCAAACTGACCGAAGCCATCCGTGGGCACAAACCAGTCGACGGACACATCGATACCATCGGTCTCGACGGTGGAAGCATTGATATAGTTGGTACGAACACCGGCGAGCTGGCCCGTGGCGCTGCGGTTGATGTCGGGGCTGCTGGGATCAGCAAGGAGCTTGCCCTGCGCCGATTCCGCCACGATCACGTCTTCGTAGTCGAAGCGCCAGTAGTCCACGCGCAGCGTGATGTCATCCGTGGGATTCCAGATACCGCCGAGGTTGAAGTTGGTCGACGACTCGGGCTGCAGGTCTAGAGAGCCCGCCGTATCCACCCGCACGAACAGCGCACCGCCCGGGTTCAGCGGATCCACGAGGCCTTCGAGTGCCGTCTCCTGGGAGAAGAACTGCTGCAACGAGGGCTCGCGGAAGGCCGATGACGCCGATGCGCGCAAGACGAAGGAGTCCGTTGCCTGCCAGCGCACGGCGACCTTGGGGTCGAAGCTGCTGGCCGTCTCGAGGTCCTCGTAACGACCGGCCACGTTGACCTCAATCGACGAGGTCAGCGGAATGCTGGCCTCGGCGAACAGCGCGTAGGACGTGCGGCTCTCATCGATCGGCCGGCCGCCGCCGAGGAAGGTCAGGTCAATCGGTGGCGGAAAACCTTCTTCCGTAGTAGCTGGCGCCTGCGTTGCGATGTCATTGAAGTTGATCTGGTATCCCTCCTGGCGGAACTGCGCACCGAAGGCGACTCCGACCGAGCCGGCATCCATATCGAAGAGATCACCACTGAACACCACGTCACCGACCAGCAGGTCCGTGGTGCGATTGCTGATCTGCTCGCCATAGATGTAGTCGATGATCTCCTGCGAGTTTTGCGTGGGATCAAACACGTTGAAGGTCAGATTGCCGTTGGGTCCGCCGACTCCGGCAATTCCATCGTTGAGGCGCGAGGTGATCGTATCCGGCTGGACCGCGGTACGGTCGTTCTCCGAATAGGTGAGAGCCGCGTACCAGTCCCAACCGGAGTTCAGGCTGCCCTCGAAATCGATCGAGGCGCGGAGCGTCTCGCTGTCACGCGGCGCGAAGGGAGACGGTGCTTCGGCGCCCAGAGGGCGGCCAAGCCAGACAACGGGCTGATCGAAGGGGCTGCCGCCCTGACCGGGCAGGATCAGCGGGAAGGACAGGTTCGGATAGGTCGGCGACTGCGGGTTATCGAAAACCTCGTTTTTGGTCCAGCCCAGCTCGATCGTCATCGCCAGATCGTCGGAGAAGTCGTGGCTGAAGTTGCCGTAGAGCTGCGTCTGCTCCTCGTCATTGACCAGGTTGAAGCGCGGCCCGTAGAGAAAACCACAGCGCGAGCCCGAGGGCTGCGGCACGATGACACCAAGCGGCGAATCGAGACAGGCCGGATCAGGAATATTCTGTCCCGGGGAGTAGGTACCCGCGTAAGCACCGGTACCCGTGGTCGGTGCAATCGCTACAAAACTACGCCCCAGCGTGCTGATGGCGTTCTCGGTGGTGAAGGGCCGCTCCGCCGAGCTCAGCGGGTCCTGCTGACGGAAGGTACCGGACAGGAGTAGGTTGGAACTGCTGCCGAAATTCATACCACCGACGAAGTTCACATCGGTCGTGCCCTGGCTGCTTTCCGTTGTGGTCTGGTAGCCACCGGAGACCTCGAAGCCTTCGAAGTTCTCGCGGGTGATGAAGTTCACCACGCCGGCGATGGCATCGGAGCCATAGGTTGCGGTAGCACCTTCCTTGAGGACTTCGACGCGCTCGAGGGCAGCCTGAGGCACGGTGTTGGTGTCAACGAAGACGCTGCCGTCGTTGGCAACGGCGGCGGCGACGGTCTGACGCTTGCCGTTGATCAGCACCAGCGTCGAGGTCAGTCCAAGGCCGCGCAGGTTCACGTTGGATGTGCCCTGCGTCTCACCCGCCGTGAAGGAATCAGGGTTGTTCTCAGAACCCGAGGCCACGGCAAGACGGGCGGTGAGTTCCGCAATCGTGACCGCACCGGTCTGCTGGATAAAGCCTGAGTCGAGCACCTCGACGGGACTCGCCTCGTTCTCGCTGGTGCCCTTGATGAAGGAGCCGGTAATCAGGACCTCTTCGATCTGAGGGTCACCCTGGGCGAAGGCCGTGGAGGACACTGCAGCGCTGATTGACGCGGCAATGAGTGAGCGACGGAAATGGGGCGCATTACGCGACATAAGAAACCCTCTTTAATCGTTTTATGGGTTAGCAGTTCATCCACACCGATGGTGAGCCAAGTGCGGAGCTTTTTGCATCTAAACAGCAAACGGCGGCGCTTTTCTACGGCATTTTTACGTTGCGGTCAAAGCCGCAGATTAATCAACGATTTTTCAATAAACGTTGAACCCGCAGCGGCGATTTTCGCCGGTCAGCATCGTCGCGTTTTGTCATCGGAAGCAGCAGGCACCAAAGCGCGATGGCCGCCCTTCGAACCGCTACTCGAACTGCCGTGAAAACGGCGGCAACGACTCGAGGATCGCGCGCCCGTAACGCCGCGTAAGAATGCGTCGGTCGAGGAGGGTGATTCGCCCACTGTCCTGCTCCGTGCGCAGCAGCCGGCCGCTGGCCTGCACGAGGCGCAGGGCCGCGTCGGGCACGCTGATTTCCATGAAGGGGTTGCGCCCCTGCGCTTCGAGCCACTCGGCGAGCGCCGCGTCGACGGGATCGTCGGGCACGGAGAAGGGCAGCTTGGCAATGACCACATGACGGCAGTAGGGCCCGGGCAGGTCGACGCCCTCGGCGAAGCTGGCAAGCCCGAAGATCACGCTGCCCTCTCCGCCATCGAGGCGTTCGCGATGCTGGCGCAGAATTTCCTGCTTGCTGTATTCATCCTGGCGCAGGACGCGTTTGCGCCAGCTGCCGGGAAGACCATCGCAGACATCGTTCATCTGCCGACGCGAGGAAAAGAGCACGAGGCTGCCTTCTTCTTCGACGAGCAGCCGCGGCAGGAGGTCGATCAGTTCCTCCGTATGCTCGCTGGCCTGCCCGGCTTCGCTGCGCATCGCAGGAATATGAAGCACGGCTCTCGAGTGATCGAAGGGGCTGGCGACGACCTTGAACAGCGTGCTCTGCGGAACGCCGCTGCGGGCAACGAGGCGGTCGAAGCTGCCCAGGGCCGTCATCGTTGCCGAGGTCAGTACCGCACCCGATGCGCGGCTCCAGAGCTGCTCACGCAGCAGATCGGCGGCGAGGATGTGGCTGCAGTGAAAGTCGATCGCCCGCTCGTCGTCATCCGGCCGCCGCTTCAGCCAGCGCGCGCGTGGCGGCTCTTCCTTCGCAGCATCGGCGCCGAAGTCACTCCACAGGGACATCACGCCCTCGGCGCGAACCAGCATGCCGCCAACGGCCATCTGCCAGGCTTCGAGCTCATCGCGCTGGTCGAGATGATCGTCATCGCCGACAGCGTCATCGAGACCCGACTCGAGCGTCGCCAGGCGTCCGGCAAGGCGTGCGAAGAGCCCGGCGAGCGTGGTCGCCACCGCGGCCAGCGCTTCGGGCACCACGCCGCCACAGAAGCGAAAGCGCTCCTCGAAAGGCTCGAGCCGTGCCAGCTCATCCGCGGCGAGCTCCCCTGCCTGCGCAAGCGCCGCGGCAATGTCGTCGATGAGCTCGGGCAGAGCCTCGATGATGCTCGCAAGCCCCTGCACCGCACCGAGAAGCGGCGCGGCCTTTGCCAGGGCTTTCCTGCTGTCCTCCAGCCATGCCAGCGTGGATGACAGGCGGCAGAAACTGGCGAAGTGATTCAGCGCCTTGTCAGGCAGATGATGACCCTCGTCGAAGACATAGATGCAATCCTCGGGAGCAGGCAGGATCGCACCGCCACCGAGGCCGAGATCCGACAGCACAAGGTCGTGGTTGGTGACGATGATGTCCGCATCCTGCAGCCCGTCGCGGGCGCGGTAAAAACTGCAGTTGGAGATATTCGGGCAGCGCCGCCCCGTGCATTGCCCCTGATCGGCGGTAATCGGCAGCCAGTCGGCATCATCCAGCGGCAGCGGCCAGCTGTCGCGATCGCCGTCCCAGTCGCCGCGCCCCAGGGCATCGAGCATCGCGCCATAGCTCTCGAGAGCGTCGCGCGCGAGCGCGGGCTCGAGCTCGTCGGGATAGAGCCCCATGGTCTGCTTGCCACCGTCGCGGGCCATCACGCGATCGAGCTGGCTCAGGCACAGATAACGTCGCCGCCCCTTGGCCAGCACGTAGTCAAAATCGAGGCCGGAGGCGGCGCGGATGTCCGGCAGGTCCTTGTTGAGCAGCTGCTCCTGCAACGCGACGGTCGCCGTCGCAATCACCAGGCGCTTGCCGCGCGCGCGGGCGAGCACCAGCGCGGGAATCACGTAAGCGATGGTCTTGCCCGTGCCCGTGCCCGCCTCTATTGCGGCGATCGGCTCCCCGACGTCCTCATCAAGCTCATCCCCGCCGGTCGGCGGGCCGATGCGCGCCAGCGCCTGCGCCACGGCGGCAATCATCTGGCGCTGGCCCCAGCGCGGAGCCAGGCCCCGCGCCTCGACGATACGCGCGTAGGCGTCGCGGATTGCGTCTTTTTCCGACGCCTGGAGCTGGGTCACGGCCTGGCCGTCGTCTCCACAACGCTGCACAGCGAGTTGGCGTAGCTCGCCAGCGCGAAGGGCCGGTCCGACTCGGGCATCGCGTCGATACGCGCGCGAAAGGCCGCCTCGCTGCAGCTGCCCGGATGAATCTCGATCGTCGGCGGCGGGTCGCCGTGCAGCGTGCGATAGGCCCACAGGTTGGTCGGATGGAGCCGGTACTGGCGAAGGATCTGGTCGTCGATAGCGGCAGCCACGGACTCCGGCGAATCGTGACCGCTGCCGAGCGGCGATCCGAAGGCCAGGTGCACGCGGCCCTTGCTGCCCGATATGCCCTGACCGATCGAGTTCACGTCCTCGCGGTCGGCCTTCTCATAGCGGCCCATCTCCGCAAGCGCCGCCAGCTCGCGGGCCTTGAGCGCGTCGCAGGGATCCAGCTCGTAGCTGATCGCGACGGGCACGATACGCAGGCTGGCGATGTGCTCGCCGAAGTCTTCGCTCTGGCGGTCGCGGCTGAGCGACAGCATCTTGACGATCGCCCGCTCCGTCCGGTCCACACCGTTCTTCGCCCGCCCCTCGCGCTGGGCAATCCAAACGGGCTCGTTGTCCTGCTGTACCGACTGGCGGATGTACTGCGACAGCAGGCGTGAGGCAGCGAGCAATTCACGCGGCCCGCGCGCCGAACGCTGCACGATGAAGCTCTTGTTGAGGCGCATGAGATCGGCAACCCACTTCTCTGTCAGCAGGTTGTCGCCGATGGCAATGCGCAGCGTGCGATGGCCGGCGCGATACAGGCTGAAGTTGGTGAAGGCGGGATCGAGCGTGATATCTCGATGGTTGCTGATGAACAGGTAGGCCTGCGAAGCGTCGAGCGCCTCAAGACCAGAGACACTGAGCCCGGCCGTGGTCTCGTCGATCATGCGAGCGATGTAGGTCTCGATCAGCGCCTGCAGATCACCCACGGAGGCGACGTTACGCAGCTGGCGGCGCAGGTAGCCACGAACCAGGGGACCAAGGAGCCAGGAGAAGGACGCCGCGGCAGGCCCGAGTCGCAGCCGCATGAGTGCTTCCAGAAAGTCCTGCGACGCGAGCAGGCCGTCGATGGCCGGCCGCACCTCATCATCGTTGAAGGGCCGGATCGCGGCGAAGGGATCGGACACCGGAGTCTCCCGAAAAAAAGCGGCCCACCTTACCCAAATCGATCTGGAGCGTCATCAGGGAAAACACGTCAGCGCAGCACCCTCGAGCATTGAAACGGCGCCTGCTGACGCTGCCCTCGAGCCGCCGCTTCTGCTAGGCTGCAGCCTGCTCCTGTCATGGGTGAAAAGCAATGGAACCGACCAGCGCTGTGCTGATGACCTTCGGCATCGCCACGCTACTCGTCAGCTGGATACTGCTCCTGATAGCTGCCTGGAAAGACGACTACGCATGGGGCATCTTCGCCACGCTCTTGCCGCCTATTGCCTACATGTATGCCTTTTTCCGGCTCGAGAAGGCGGGACAGAGTCTGATCGTTGCGGCCGTCGGCTGGCTGTTCATTTTTCTTGCTTTCTAGAGCCCACTCCCTTTCTGTAGCCCGCTCTGAAGCCCGGCCCCTCCTACCCGACAGTTGCCGATAACCGCCAAGCCCCCTGAAGCGCCCAATGAGGCGTTGATCGAGGAAAGCAGCCTATGATGTTCCCGCGTCGCAGCCGATGCATCGCCCACGGCAATCGCCCTAGCCAGCGTGTCCTGGCCCTTACCGCCGGATTCGCCGGCTCACTGGTTGCGGCTTTCTCGCAGGCCCAGGAAGCACTACCGGCCGCCATCGCCGCCAACCTGGAAAGCGTGATGCCCCGGGTGGTTGAGTGGCGCCGCGATATCCACGCTCACCCCGAACTCGGCAATCAGGAGTTCCGCACCGCAGCGCTCGTCGCCGAGCACCTGAAAAGCCTGGGCATGGAAGTGCGCACCGGCGTTGCCGAAACAGGGGTAGTCGGCGTGCTGCGCGGAGGCGACGGCCCCGTTGTGGCCCTGCGCGCGGACATGGACGGTCTGCCGGTTACCGAGCAGGTCGACCTCCCCTTCGCCTCGAAGATAAGCACGGATTACAACGGGGAGACCGTCGGCGTGATGCACGCCTGCGGCCACGACAACCACGTCGCTATTCTCATGGGCGTCGCTGAAGTACTCGCCGGCCTGGGTGATGAACTCCCGGGCACCGTCGTATTCCTGTTCCAGCCCGCCGAGGAAGGCGTCCTGGACGCCGAGGAATGGGGCGCGAAGCAGATGCTCAGCGAGGGCGCATTCGCCGATCCGCGCCCCGACGTGGTCTTCGGCCTGCACGTGTTCCCCCTACCCGTCGGCGTCATCGCGACGCGACCCAAGGGCTTTCTCGCAGCGTCGGACCGCTTCGAGATCGTGGTGAAGGGCCGCCAGACCCACGGCGCCCAGCCCTGGAACGGTGTCGACCCCATCGTCACCGCTAGCCAGATCGTCATGGGACTGCAGACCATTGCCTCGCGCCAGGTTGATGTGACCGCCGCGCCGTCGATCATCAGCGTCGGCCGCATCGAAGGTGGGCTGCGCAACAACATCATTCCGGAGACCGTTGAGCTCGAGGGCACGATCCGCACCTTTGACGAAGCAATGCGCGACTCCATTCACGAACGCATTCGCAACACGGCGCAGCAGATCGCCGCCAGCGCAGGCGCCTCGGCGGACGTGAAGATCGAGAAGGGCTACCCGGTCACCAGTAACGACAGCGAACTCTACGCCCGGATGAAACCCACGCTGGCCCGCGTTGCCGGCCCGGGCCTGATCGAGCCGGGGCCGATCACTGGCGCCGAGGATTTCTCCTACTTCGCCAACGAGGTTCCCGGCCTGTTCTTCGGCCTTGGCGTAGGCTCCGATGACCCCACGCTGGTCCACCCCAATCACTCACCGCGCTTCTACGCCGACGAACGCGCCCTGCCTATCGGCGTCACCGCGCTGACGGCGCTTACGCTTGACTACCTGCGGGGCGAGTAGTCTTAACTGGCTGGCGCTACTTGCAGTTGCTATTGACACAAAGCCCTGCGATAGGCAGACTCCGCGCTCCTAAATTTCCACACCGTATTCAGAGGATCCCACGTGGCCAACTCCCCCCAGGCGCGCAAGCGTGCCCGTCAGGCCGAGAAGCGCCGTTCGCACAATGCGAGCCTGCGTTCGCTCGTGCGCACCAACATCAAGCGCGTTGTCGCAGCCATCCAGACCGGCAACGCCGAGCAGGCCCGCGAGGCCTACACCAAGGCCGTGCCCGTGATCGATCGCATGGCTGACAAGGGCATCATTCACAAGAACAAGGCTGCGCGTCACAAGAGCCGCCTGAACGCCCAGATCAAGGCCCTCGCTGCCTGACTATCAGTCCGCCCCTTCCGGGGCGCTCTGCTCGACCAGAAAAGCCGGCTTTCGCAAGCCGGCTTTTTTGTGTCTGCTCCTTCTGCCCCGTTTGTCTGGTTTGTTTTCAGCCCGCGCCCTGACGGCAATCAGCGGGTCGCTGTCAGCAGCAGCCACCCGCCTGAGGCGATCGGTCGTCCTCCGCCATCGCCTGCCGCGGCAGCTCGGCGCCGGCGGATTGCGCATCGGCGGCCGCCTGCTCTGCCTCGTGGCGCTCATGGAACTGCGCCAGCATGCTCTGCTCGTGTGATTGCGCCTCGTTCGTATCCAGGGGGCGCTCAAGTGCGGACCAGTCGATATCGCCGTCCGTGGCCAGATTTTCGAATTCGAGGATGCCGAGCTCTTCAAACTTCGGACGGATGCGATCGGTCAGCAGGCCGATGCGCTTGAGGTTGGGGATCACGCGCTGGAACAGCAGGTTGCGGAAGGTCGACATGACGAAACCCTCGAGGACCTTCTGCCGCGCTTCTTCCACGTCCCAGCCGAAGTGACGAAAGACGTCGGTCGCCACCAGGCGTTCGCGACTGACCACGCAGGCCTCGTAGGCGAACTGTGCGCGCTCCTCGCGCTCTTCCTGCGACAGCGTCTGCACGAACTCTTCGAGGTAGTTCACGCCAAAGGTGACGTGGCGTGCCTCGTCGCGGGTAACCAGGTAGACCACGTCCTTGAGCACCGGATCCGGCGTGGTCTCGCGCGTGGTGTTGAAGGCCGACAACGCCAGACCTTCGATAACGATCTGCATGCCGATGAACTTCATGTCCCAGCGCGGATCCGTGAGGATCTTGTCGATGATGCTCTTGAGATGCGTGTTGATCGGGTACATGAGCCCGATGCGCTGCTGCAGATACTTGTTGAATACCTCCACGTGGCGCGCCTCGTCGAAGGTCTGCGAAGCGGCATAGAGCTTGGCATTGAAGGTCGGCGCGCAGGAGCAGAGCTGCGAGGCGACCAGCAGCGCACCCTGCTCGCCGTGGAGGAATTGCGACAGGCTCCAGGCGTTCATGTGCAGCCAGAACTCTTTCTGCCGGGCCTCGTCCATCGCGAGGTAGGGCTCGTAGTCGTGCAGGTTCATGAGCTCGGGAGCCAGTTCCTCCTCGGGCCAGGGTCGATCCCAGTTGATGTCCATCTCCGGATCCCAGTTGAGCTGCTTGCCGAGGTCATAGAGCTTGCGGATGCGGTCGTCCTGGACCGTGTAGTCCCAGTTGTAGGCTCCCGTCAGCGGGGTGCTGAAAATCTCGGCGACGTGATCGACGTCTTCGCTGGTGAGCACGTCCTCGAGATCCGGGTTCTCCTTCGGATAATCGGCCCCGGCGTAGTGCTGGATCTTGCGCGGTGTCTGCGCTTCCCACTGGATTTTCATTGTCCGTTCTCCCCGGTGTGGTGTTGATTGCGGCCACTATCCGGCGCCCGACAAAAGCTGAACAGGGTGCGCTGTTGTCAAAATGCAGTCATTTGTGGCCAACTGGCGTCATGAGCAGTTCTACACCCGCCGCCTACGCCCTGATTCTCGTGGACCTCGCCGGTGAGGCCGGCGTCGATCACGAGGCATTGCTAGCGGGGAGCAGCCTCGCCGACGCCAGCCTTGCCGGGGTCGGTGCGCGCGTTGCCGACGAGGATTTCCGGATCCTCGTGGACAACGCCCTGCGCCAAACAAACGATGCGGCGCTGGGCCTGAAGCTCGGCCAGCGCCTGAACCTCGGAGCCCACGCGCTGCTCGGCCAGGCCTTTCTGACCTGCCGCGATCTCGCCGAGGTGATCGATCTCTTCGAGCGCTACTACCACGTGCTCGCTTCCGATCTCGTGCTCGAATTCGAACGCGGCGAAGAACGCATGACTGTATTTGCAGTGGCGACGGACAGCCACATGCCGCTGCAGTTCGGCCTTGAGTGCATGGCCGCCGCAATGCGTAACACGCTGGCGGGACTGCTTGGCGGCAGGGAGCTTCCGCTGCGCTTCGAGTTTCCCTATCCTGCGCCGCCGCATGCGGCAAGCTACAGGGAGATCCTCGGCGGCGATCTGTACTTCGATCGGCCGCGGGCGGCCTGGAGTTTTCCGGTCTCGCACCTCGCCACCCCGCTCCCGTCCTCGAATCCGGCCCTGCGCCAGCTCTACGAGGCTGAATGCGAGCGCCTGCTGAGCGATCTGCGCAGCAGCGACGACCTTGCGGCGCGTTCGCGCCGCCTGCTGCGCAAACTCGAGGGACAGTACCCACAGATGCCGCAGCTGGCGCGAATGCTCAACGTATCCGCGCGTACCTACCGCCGGCGCCTCGCTGACCTCGGGACCAGCTATCAGCAGCTCCTCGACGAGGTGCGCGCCGAACATGCGAGCCGGCTGCTCGAGAACAGCCACCTTCCCATCGCCAGCATCGCCTACCGGCTCGGCTTCAGCGATCCGTCGAACTTTCGCCGCGCCTTCCGTGCCTGGACGGGTCACAGCCCGGCCGCCGCGCGCGAGCGCGCACGAACGGGGGCCACGCTGCGATGAAATACCGCCCGCTGGACATTGCGCTCGGGCGGAAAGCGGCCGCACATATCGCGGAACACGGCTGGCAAGGGGCAGACATCCGCACGCTTCTCGGTGCCTCCGGCGGCCCCAAGTGGCTGATCCTTGGTCATCTCGATCGCTTGCTCTTCGCCGAATTCCTGTTCCGAGCGCGCGAACATCCCCTGCAGGCAATCGGGTCGTCCGTGGGCTCCTGGCGTCACGCCTGCCTCGCGCAGGAGGATCCCGCCGAGGCCATCGGGCGCTTCGAGGAGGTCTACGTAAACTGGGACTACGGCCCCAGACCCAACGCAGGATCGATCAGCGCGGCGAGCCTGGCCATGCTCGACAGGATCTTCGGAGAATCGGGCGCCCGCGCGCTAATCGACCATCCCCTGCTGCACAGCTACATCATCACTGCCCGCGGGCGCGGCCTGAACTCGGCGCGCAGTGCGCCGGCGCTGGCCACGGGCATGGGCAGCGCGGCGCTCGCCAACGCCCTGGGGCGACCACTGCTCGCCAGCCAGTTCCAGCGCGTGGTCTTCGCCAGCCCGGGTGCACCGCCGCTGCCCTTCTCCGATTTCTCCACCTGCCACGCGACGCTGAGCGCGGACTCGGTCGCGCGCGCCCTGCACGCCAGCGGTGCCATACCCTTCCTGCTCAACGGCGAGCGCGACCTTCCCGGCGGGCCCGAAGGCCAATACTGGGACGGCGGCATCATCGACTATCACTTCGACCTTGTGCCGATCGCAGGCGAGGGACTGCTGCTGTACCCGCACTTTCGCGCGGACCTGACCACGGGCTGGTTCGACAAGCTCCTGCCCTGGCGCCGCCATCGGGCGCCCGATCTCGAACGCCTGATCCTGCTCAGTCCGAGCCCCGCGTTCCTCGCCTCGCTGCCGATGGGCAAGATCCCCGATCGCAGCGACTTCCGCCGCCTTCGCCCTGCCGACCGGATTCACTACTGGCGGCAATGCGTCGACCGCAGCCGCGAACTGGCGGATGATCTGCGCTGGCAGTTCGAGCAGTCCGATCCGCTGATGAACACGCGCCTGCTCGGCGAGCCGCTTTCATGAGCGCCCTGTCCACGCTGTCGTCGCTGCTGCTGTCGACTACGCTGCTCCTCACAGGCCATGGCATGCAGCTCACGCTGCTGCCCCTGCGCGCCTCGAGCATCGGCCACAGCGACCTGCAGATTGCCCTTGGAGGCTCCGCCTATTTTGCCGGCTTCATCATCGGCTGCCTCACGGTGCCGCGCGTCATCGCCCGCGTCGGCCACATCCGCAGCTTCGCTGTCCTCGCCAGCGCGATGGGCAGCACGCTGCTGCTCCTTGGCCTGTCAGAGCACTGGCTGCTGTGGGCCTCCCTGCGTCTTTTTCTCGGACTGCTCATCTGCGGCCTGTACACCGTGATCGAAAGCTGGCTGAACGATCAGGCCAGCGCCGAGAACCGCGGTCAGATCCTGTCGATCTATACCTTTCTTGTTCTCGCGGCGATGGCCCTGGGCCAGCAGATCGTGAACGCGGCACCGATCAGCAGTGCCACTCCCTTCATGATCGTGGCGGCGATCATCTCCGTGTCCGTGATCCCCGTAGGACTGACCCGCCGCCTCGCCCCGGCGCCGATCGAATCGACACGCAGCCGGATCTTCTTCCTGTTCGGCCGCGCGCCCACGGCCGCCATCGCGGCGATGGCCTCCGGCGCCGTCACCGGCAGCTTCTGGTCGCTCGGTGCCGTGTTTGCCCGGCGCAGCCTCGGTGGCCTCGAGCAGGCCACGCTGTTCATGACCGTGACTATCCTCGGCGGCGCGCTGCTTCAGTATGTCTTCGGCTGGCTGTCGGACCGCCTCGGCCGCAACAGCGTTCTGCTGCTCCTCGGCCTGCTGGGTACGGTGACCAGCTCAGCAGTGGCGATGGCCGCCGATGCGTTGCAGCTCATGGCGGCGGCTTTCTGCTTTGGCGCGGCAACCATGCCGATGTATTCCATGGCGCTGGCGGCGGCGGCCGACAATTCGCTGCGCCATGAGTTCGTGGAAGTGGGCACCTCCGTGTTGCTGCTCAACGCCGTCGGCGCGGTTTTCGCGCCGCTGCTGATGGGACAGCTCATCGCAAGCTTTGGGCCGGCGTGGCTGTTCTGGGGCTGTGCCGGCTGCTGCAGCTTCGCCAGCCTGTGCTTCTTCCTGTTGCTCTGGCGCAAGCCGAAGGTCGACGATGTTGTGCCGTTTACCGCGGCGGCGCCGGACATGGCACCGACGCGCTTCGATCTCGACCCGCGTGCGCCCGAGGATGCCGAGGGCAATCTCGAGGGTGCACCGGAGCCCGCTTCGCTGCAGGACGCGGATAACGAAGCTTTGGACGCGGCGCTGGAGCCCGAAGCGGGCGCCGGGCCGGGTTTGGAGTCAGAGGACGATTACGGGTCGGATTTGGAACCGGAGTCTGAGTCGGAGCCCAGAGAACGGTAGTCAGGTCACGTACTCGTCGAGGAAGCGCTCGACCTCGGAGCGCAGCGGCCCCTTGAAGGCCGATGCGAGGAGACCGAGCTCCACGCTCACCAGCACGTCGCGCTCTCCGAGCGTCAGCTTGCCGTCGATACCCGAGCCGCGGATTCGCACGGAGTCGCCGTCCCATTGCGCTCGTACGCCGTGCGACGCCTCGAGCTCGCTGGCCAGACCCTGGGCCGCTTCGCGCAGATCGCTCTTGTTCATGCTGTGCGCCTTGCGGATCTGAAACCCCGCCATGCTGTTCTCCCGCGACGGCCGTGCGCCTTCGCAGCGAGTATAGGTCAGCCGCGTGCGCCGCGCAGTGCAAGCCAGTTGCCGAAGAGCACCAGCGTCAGGCCGGCCAGCGACCAGATCGTGAAGCGGTAGTCCTCGACCACGCTGGATACGATGAGCGCGACGATCGGAAAGATCAGCGTCGTGTAGGCGGCGCGATCGGCACCGATGCGTGCCAGCAGCGACATGTAGGCCCAGAAGGCCAGCACCGTCGCAATCAGGGCCAGGTAGATGAGCGACAGCAGATAGTCGCGCTCGAAGCTCAGCTCGATGCGTATGCCGAGCAGCACCGCCGCGAGGTACAGCGTCAGGGCGCCGTAGAACATTCCCCAGGTGTTGCAGGTGAGCACCGTGAGGCCGCGACGCAGGTTGCCCGAGGCCATGAGGTTGCCCGCCGACGCGCACAGCGTACCGAGGAAGCAGATCAACAGGGCGCGAAGCCGCGGATCGGCCCAGCCGAGGGTCTCGAGTTCGGGGTAGAACAGCACCGCCATGCCTGCGATCCCCAGGATGCCACCGGCCGCTACGCCCGCGCGAAGCGGGGCATCGAGAAACAGGGCCCCGCCGAGGGCATTGAGAATCACCATGGTCGAGAACATCACCGCGATGAGGCCCGTGGAGAGATCCTCCGTGGCGGTGTAGATCAGCAGATAATTGCAGCAGAACAGGCACAACGCCTGGATGAAGATCCGCAGATGATCGCCTGCCGAGAGCGGCACGAAGGCACCGCGCAGCCAGGTCAGGCCGGCACAGAAGATGGCGGCGAGCGCCATGCGGTGCGCCACGGAGACCAGCGCATCCACCGGTCCGAGCTGGTACTTGATCGCCAGCCAGCTGGTGCCCCAGATGAGCACTGTCGTGACGTAGAGGAAAAGCGTCTGCACCCGGCGGCTCCGCGGTCGAAGGGGGCGCATGCTAGCACGCAGGCCCCACGCACCCTGAGGCGAGATAACCCGCACAAAGCATGGCCGCCGGCGACGCTGCGCGGGCGCGCTGAAGTACAATTCAGCCCTATGAAAGTGGAAAAAACAGGGCGCGCTTCGGGCAACACGGCAACGGTCGACGGCAAGCGTCGATTCCTGTTCGAGGAACTCGACCTGCGCGGTGAAATCGTGCATCTGGAGGGCGCCCTCGGCGAGGTCGCCGCCGTCCACGATTACCCGACCGGCGTGCACCGGCTGCTCGGCGAGTTCCTCGCCGCCGCCGTGCTTCTGGCGAGCAATCTCAAGTTCAAGGGCAGCCTGACCGTGCAGGCGCGGAGCGAGGCACAGATTCCACTGCTGATGGCCGAGTGCAGCAGCGAACTGACCGTGCGCGCGATCGCGCGTGGTGCCGACGCCGCGAGCGGAGCCGACTTTGCGGCACTGCTCGGAGGGGGTCTGCTGACGCTGACCGTGACGCCGGCCCGCGGCAAGCGCTACCAGGGCATCGTACCGCTCGCCGCCAGTTCCCTGGCGGCGAGTATCGACGCTTACTTCGAGCAGTCAGAGCAGTTACAGACACGCCTCTACCTCGCCTGCGATGGCTCACGCGCAGCCGGACTCCTGCTGCAGCAGCTGCCGCCGGCGCGCGTACGCGATTCCGCACAGCGCGAGGAGCACTGGCAACGCGTGTGCATGCTGACAGACACGCTGCAGGACGATGAGCTGCTCGCCCTCGGTGAGGCCGAGCTGCTCCACCGCCTGTTCCACGAGGAGGAAGTCCGCCTGTTCGATCTCGAGTCCGTGCGCTTTCGCTGCAGCTGCAGCCAGGATCGCACCCTTGCGGCGCTCGCAACGCTCGGCGAAGCCGAGATCCGTGACATTCTCAGCGAGCAGGGCGCGATCACCATGGACTGCGAGTTCTGCAACCAGCGCTACGTGTTTCGCGAAGAGGACCTGCGAGGGCTCCTCGGCCAACCGGATCCGCGCTCCCTGCACTGACCTTCCGCATCTTGTCAGCGCGTGCAGACTGCGACGCAGCGCGCAGTCGACGGATTCACATTGGACAGGCGATCCGCGATAATGCGGCGCAGAACAGGCCGCGAGAAACGACCGCGTGGCTGATGTGCAGGTACGTACACGGCACGCAACAGCGAGCGAAAAGTCACGCACCCAGTGTCTCTGGCGCAGCAGCAGGCCGCGCTGAACGATTTCACCGCACCGCGACTGAATAAATCACCCACAGGACCCGTAGCCCATGAGCGCAAGCAACGCAGCCCTGAGCGCCGCCGACACCTCGCTGGAAGACGCCGCAGCAGGCCCCCGGGAATATATCGACCTCGATCCGGCAGCCTTCATCGAGGAGGCTCTCCGTCGCGGCGAGGGCACGCTCACGGACACCGGCGCCCTGCTGGTAACCACCGGCAAGCGCACGGGCCGCTCACCGGGAGACCGCTTCATCGTTCGCGAAGCGAGCTGCGAGGACGCCGTCGACTGGGGAAATGTGAACCGCCCCTTTGAGGCCGACCAGTTCGATGAACTCTGGGAGCGGGTGGAATCCTACCTCGCCGAACGCGATCGCTTCGTGTCACATCTCCATGTCGGCGCGCACGGCGACCACTACCTGCCGCTGCAGGTGATCACGCAGTGGGCCTGGCACGGACTCTTTGGCCGCAACATGTTCATCAAGCCCGCGGAGTACAACCCGAACAACAAGCCCGAATGGACCGTAATGAACGCGCCGGAGTTCGTCTGCGAACCGGAGCGCGACGGCACCGCGTCCGATGCAACGGTGATCGTGAACTTCGGTCAACGCAAGATCCTCATCGCCGGCATGCGCTATGGCGGCGAAATGAAGAAGTCCGTTTTCTCGGTACAGAACTTCCTGCTGCCGGAAAAAGACGTGATGAGCATGCACTGCTCGGCCAACGTCGGTGAAGACGGCGACACCACGCTGTTCTTCGGCCTCTCCGGCACCGGCAAGACCACGCTGTCGGCAGACCCCGAGCGCTACCTGATCGGTGACGACGAGCACGGCTGGACGCGCGGTTCGGTATTCAATCTCGAGGGCGGCTGCTACGCGAAGACCATCAACCTGAGCCAGGAAAACGAGCCGATCATCTGGGACGCGATCAAGTTTGGCGCCATCGTGGAGAACGTGGTCGTTGATGAACACCGCCACGCGAACTACGACGACACCAGCATCACGGAAAACGGCCGCTGCTGTTACCCCCTGGTGCACGTGCCCAAGCGCGTGGTCGACAATTCGGCCGGCGAACCGAAAACGGTCATCTTCCTGACCTGCGACGTATCCGGCGTGCTTCCGCCCGTGGCGATCCTGTCGAAGGAGGCAGCGGCCTTTCATTTCCTCAGCGGCTACACGGCCCGCGTGGGCTCGACGGAAGTCGGCGCCGCCGCCGGCATTCACCCGACTTTCTCTACGTGCTTCGGCGCGCCCTTCATGCCGCGCCCCGCAGCGGACTACGCCGAACTGCTGATGAAGCGTATCGAGGAGTTCGGCAGTCAGGTGTACCTGATCAACACGGGCTGGACCGGCGGCTCGGGCGCCCCCGGGGGCACCGGCTCACGCTTCCCGATCCCCGTCACCCGTGCGGTGGTGTCTGCGGCGGAGAGCGGCGCGCTGATGTCCATGACCACGGAACACCTCGACATTCTGAACCTCGATTTCCCCACGGAAATTCCCGGCGTTGACCCGCAGTATGTGAATCCCCGCGCCAGCTGGGGCGACCCGGCAGCCTACGATGAGCAGGCCAACAAGCTCGCTCGCCTGTTCCAGGACAACATCGTCCGCTTCGACGCCTCCGCCGCCATCGTCTCCGCCGGCCCGCAGCCGCGCGACTAAGCTTCTCCGCTTTCACAGGTACAGGCCGCACTCCGCGAGGAGTGCGGTTTTGTTGTTTTATCGCAACTGAAACTCATTTCCGCGACGGGGCGGTATCAGCGTCCTGGCGAGGAGGCGACCATTCCCTCCGACTCTCTCCGCCCAGCGGTCTGCGATACGCTCCCTACAGAAACGCCCGCCCCTCCGAACTGCCGACGCCCCTGAGCGCCCGACACGCACGGTGAACCCGAGCGCTCAAGCATGAGCGCCACGCACATGCTCGAGCGAGCGCGGCACCATCGGCCCGCGTCACCCCCTTTCGCAAAAGAAATCTCGAAAAAAGCGGTTTTTAGTATGTTTATTCTAGATTTCTTCCCTAATTTAGAGCCCAAGGAAGCAAACCGGGGCATCGCCCGGGGCGCTCACCCCGCGGTGCCGGTCCATGACAAGTCCGATCGCGCTGCACCAACAGGACCAACAGGACCAGCAGGACCAAGAAGACCAGCACGGGCCCGCTGAACAGAGGTCCGGCGAAGCATCAAGCAAGACACGACACGAATACACAGGAGTGATCACCATGGCTGAAGAAGCAAAGAAAGCTGCGCCGAAGCGCAATACAACGACTCGCAAGACCGCAGCAAAGCGCAAGCCCGCAGCGCGCAAGGCCGCTCCGCGCAAGGCGACGGCCCGTAAAGCCGCCCCCACGCTGCGCAGCCGTGTTACGGAAGCCGGTCGCAATGCCTTCCTGGCCAATCTCGGCTTCTACGGCATGGCCTTTGACCAGGTTCAAGGCCAGCTCAAGAGCGTTGAGACCGAGCTGACGGCTCGCCGCAAGAAAGCTGACAAGCTGCTTGCCGAGATGATCAAGCGCGGCGAGAAGGTCGAGAAGGAAGCGAAGAGCGCCATCGACGGCATCGAAATGCCGAAGCTGGAAGTGCCCGCTCTCGATCGCGCCAAGCTGGACGAGCAACTCGAGAAGGCCAAGGCCCGCTTCGAGGAACTCAAGAACAGCGTCGGTTTCAAGGCTGCGGCCTGAGCACACCCAACCGGGTTCACTGTCCCCGACCTGGGGATGTTTTGGGGGTCACTTTGTGACCCCCCTTTTTTTGTCTGCCGTTTTCATAAGCCCTCGACGTATTTGATCGCCGGGAGCGTCACGCCTGCGCCCGAGGCAGGTCTGCTAGACTCGCTTCCTATGTTTGGGTGGGGTAGCCCGTGCGCGGCAGCGCCCGCTCCCACTTCGCACAAGCGCGTGGAAACAGCCACAGGAGAGCTGCCATGGCGGACGAAAAGAACAAGACCCGTGACAAGGCCGGAGAGATCGCCAGGAACATCTGGCTGGCCGGCGTCGGTGCCTACGGGCGTGCCGTGGACGAGGCACAGGGTCGTCTCGAGAAGGCAGGGGTGGAGCCACCCAAGCTCTTCCGCGACCTCGTAAAGGCAGGCGCGGCCCTCGAAGAGGAAGCACGCGACGCGATCGAGGCAGGCCAGGCCGCGCGCAATTCCGTTGAGGATCGCATCGCCCGCGTGCGCGAGAACTTCAACCTCCAACGACCCGCGCGCGGCGAGGACCTCGTCGCACTGCACGAGAAAATCGACCATCTGAGTCAGCGCGTCGACGAGCTTATGGAAGCGCTCTCGGTCACGGGTATCGCAGCGGCGCGCAAAAGCGCAACGCGGCGCAAGAAAGCGGCAGCCGGAAGCGGCGCACGCAAGACGCGCCCCGCCGCCCGGACTGCAGCCAAGTCCTCGCCGGAATCGTCGCCCGGAACGCAATCGAAGACTCGAGGCAAGACTCAAAGCAAGGCCAGAGCAAAGCCCGGGCCGAAGGCCGCGACGCGGCCTGCGGGCAAGGCAGCGGCCGCGGCTTCACGCGGACGCGCAAGCAGTAAAACCGCAGCGAAGAAGACTCCCGCAAAGGCCGGCAGGGCGTCACGCAAGGCCGGCTGAGCCCGCGCGAGGCGTCGGCCAGGCGATCGTGATCCGCTGCTCGGCCGGAAGCGCCTGAACCATGGCGATCAAGACCCGGGACCGTATCCTCGAGACCAGCCTGCGCCTGTTCAACGACGAAGGTGAGGCACACACGACGACGATCGACATCGCCGCCGAGCTCGATATCAGCCCCGGCAACCTCTACTACCACTTCAAGGGCAAGGACCAGATCATCGCCGAGCTGTTCAAGCAGTTCGAGCTGGCCGTGGCGCAGATCCTTGAGGCGCCGCTGGAGCACCCGCTCGAGGAGCGCGGCGGCCTGGAAGATAACTGGTACTTTCTCTACGTCGTTCTCGAAGAGCTCTACCTCTACCGTTTCCTCTACCATAACCTCGATGACCTGCTGCGCCGCTATCCGAAGATGGTGCGTGGTATCCGTCGCATCATTGCCTACAAGCGCGCCGCCCTCGAAGCGATCCTGTCCAGCGTTTTCGCGGCCACGAAGGCCCACCTGACGCGAGTGCAGCTGGAGGTGCTGATCGAAAACATGACGCTCCAGCTCACCTATTGGCTCAGTTACGACCGCCTGCTGCATGGCCAGCGCGATCCCCAGGTGAGTATTCACAGCGGCGTGCTCCAGCTGCTGACCATGATCGCGCCCTACTTCGGCGAGGAACAAATGGCCTTCTACCGTCGCTGCGAAGAGATCTATGAGGACATGCTGGCGGGCGACAAAGGCTGACGCGCGCACCAGAGCTTCTGCTACCATCGGCGGCCGCGGTCAGCGATTAGCAACGCGTCGCTGGCGCTTCGCGCGCACAATTACGCTTCGTTCGGGCACGATCGACGCACGATCACAGAAAAGCGCAAAAAAATCGCAAACAAGGAGAGCACGATGACCATCAGTGTCGGCGACAGGATTCCCACGGCCACCCTCCAGACCATGGGCGACAGCGGACCGACCCCGATCAGCACCGACGACATCTTCGCCGGCAAGAAAGTCGTGCTGTTCGCGGTTCCCGGCGCTTTCACCCCCGGGTGCTCAATGACGCACCTTCCCGGCTACGTGGTCAATGCCGACAAGTTCCTCGCCGCCGGTGTCGATACGATCGCCTGCCTTTCCGTAAACGACGCTTTCGTGATGGATGCCTGGGGCAAGGCACAAAACGCGGAGCATATTCTGATGCTTGCGGACGGCAACGGCGACTTCGTCACGGCCCTTGGCCTCGAGCTCGATGCCACGGGCTTCGGCATGGGCCTGCGTAGCCAGCGCTTCGCCATGATCGTCGACGACGGCAAGCTCACGCTGCTGAATGTCGAGACCGGACCCGGCGTCGACGTGAGCTCCGCCGAAACGATCATGGCCGCGCTCTAGAGCGGCGCGCGCCGTGGCTGACTCGCTGACACTCGAAGTCGATCGCGCCGATCCGGCGCTGCGGCGCGTCGTCGAGGAGCCGCTTCCCGACGCCCTGAGCGACGGCGAGGTGCTTCTCGCCGTCGATCGCTTCGCCCTCACGGCCAACAACATGACCTATGCGCTGGTCGGTGACAGCATCGGCTACTGGCGTTTTTTCCCGACGAATGACGATCGCTGGGGACGGATTCCAGCCATGGCCTACGCCGACGTAATCGCCAGCGCGCACCCGGAGGTCCGCGTGGGCGAGCGCGTCTGGGGATTCTTCCCGATGGGCACGCACCTGCGCATCAATGCTGGGAAGATCCACGAGACGGCCTTCAGCGACGTGTCACCGCACCGCGACGGCCTGGCACCCGTATACGCGCAGTTCCAGCGCGCAGCGACGAACCCGATCCACGAGGCGGGCCGCGAGGAGCAGGACTGCCTGCTGCGCGGGCTTTTTCTCACCTCCTGGCTGTGCGAAGACGCCCTCCACGACGAGGACTACTACAGCGCCGGCGACTGCGTGATCACCAGCGCGTCCTCCAAGACCTCCATTGCCCTGGCTTTCGCCATCAAAGAGCGCGGCAAGCTGCGCGCCATCGGCCTGACCTCAGCGGGTAACGCCGAGTTTTGCCGTGGCCTGGGCTGCTACGACCGGGTGCTCACCTACGACGATATCGACGAGCTACCGCGAGACCGTAGCGCGATGCTCGTCGATATGGCGGGCAACGGCGCCCTGAACGCCGCAATCCATGCGCACTACGCGAATCAGCTTCGCTACGACTGCCGGATCGGTGTCACCCATCGCGACGCCCCGCCCGCTGAGTCAAAGGACCTGTCCGGCCCGCGGCCGCAGATGTTCTTCGCGCCGAAGCAGGCACAAAAGCGCGGTCAGGAATGGGGTCCGCTGGTTCTGGAACAGCGCCTCGCCAGCGCCTTTGCGCGCTTTCGCGAGTTCGCCGACAGCTGGCTGGAAGTCCGCCGCTTCGACGGCCGCGAGGCCGCCGACCGCGCCTTTGGCGAGGTTCTCGAAGGCCGGGCACCGCCGCAGGCGGGCTACAGCGTCTCGCTTTCCGATTCCGCCAGCTGAGCCGGGGTCGCTGCAGCGTCGGGAACTGCGATCGGGCGCGCCAGCAGGGCGCCGGCCGCGATCGCAAAAGCGCAGTAGGCCAGGAAGTACCAGAAGCCGACTTCCAGCTCGGCGTGCATCACCAGCAGATTGCCCATCTTCTCCGAGGCCCGTCCGGCGAGAAAGGCCACCAGCATCGCCATCACGAACACATCGGCCATGGACCACTTGCCAAGCGCCGCATTGCCCGCAAGCAGCCGCAGCCCCGCGGGCCCCGGCACCACCAGGGCGAGGAGTTGCAGCAGCAGCTTCAGCACGGGGATCAGCACGCTGAAGGTCAGGATCAGTCCGGCCACCAGCACGTTGCCCTGAGCCCGCAGCTCGCTCGCCATGCCGAGGATCGAACGCGTATTTCGATAGGCTTCGATGCGCCCCTCGAGGCGGTCGAGGCCGAGGAAGCGCGTCATCATTTCAAGCATGTCGCGGGTCTGGGGGTTGCCGCTCTCACCCGCGATCAGTTCGATGCCAAAGTCGGCCACGGCCGCCCTTTCGAGCTCACCGCTGAGCGTCAGGACAGGCAGGCTGATGCCTGGGTAGAGCAGCGCCAGCGAGATGAGAATACAGAGAGCGCCGGCGACGCGGCGTGGCGTACTCATGACAGGCGCAGGCCTCCAGGGGATCGCGCGGGACGCTGGTCGGGGCCAAAGGGCATAGCGGCGCATGCTGTCGCAGCCCCGACCTGCTGTAAAGGCCTGCTGTAAGGGCGCGCCGCGGGGCGAGTCCGCACAGCGTCGCTTGGTGGCGCCGTGGAGCGACGGTACACTGCCGCCATGTCAAATGAGCCCAGACTGATCGATCCCTACGGCCGGAGCATCGACTACCTCCGCCTGTCCGTCACGGATCGCTGCGATTTTCGCTGCGTGTACTGCATGGCGGAGCAGATGGAGTTCGCCCCCAAGGCCCGCGTCCTGAGCCTCGAGGAGCTGGGGCAGGTCGGCGAGGCCTTTGTCGGCCTGGGCGTGCGCAAGATCCGCCTGACGGGTGGCGAGCCGCTGATCCGTCACAACATCATGCAGCTTGTCGAGCGTCTCGGCGCGCTGCCCGGGCTCGATGAACTGGTGCTCACCACCAACGGCTCGCAGCTCGCCCGCCTCGCCGCGCCCCTTCGCGCCGCCGGCGTCAGCCGCATCAACATCAGCCTCGACAGCCTGAAGCCCCGGCGCTTCCGCCGCCTCACGCGCACGGGACATCTCGAACAGGTGCTCGCCGGCATCGACGCCGCCTGCGCCGCGGGCTTCGAGCGAATCCGCCTGAACGCCGTGATCCTGCGTGGACGCAACGATGACGAGGTCATCGACCTCGTCGACTTCGCCGTGCAGCAAGCCGTCGACATCGCCTTCATCGAGGAAATGCCCCTCGGCCGGATCGAGGAGCACGACCGCGCCCTGAGCCTCGCGCGGAGCGACTGGCTGAGGGCGAAGATCGAAGAGCGATATCAGCTTGAGGCTGAAGGCGACCCCAGCGGCAGCGCCGGCCCCGCGCGCATGTTCCGCATTCGCGGCACTTCGTCGGCGGCGTCCACGGCCAGCCGCGTGGGCTTCATATCGCCGCACAGCAACAACTTCTGCCACCTGTGCAACCGCGTGCGTGTCACCGCCGAAGGCCGTCTACTGCTGTGCCTTGGCAATGAGCACTCCGTGGACCTGCGCGCCGAGCTACGCCGCCACGACGCCAGCCCCGCCGCCCTTCGCGCATGCATCCGCGAGGCCTTGACGCTGAAACCCGAGCGCCACCACTTCGACCTCGATGACGAGCCCCAGATTCTGCGCTTCATGAGCGCGACCGGCGGCTGAGCCCCGGTTTTCACAGCAGGAGCAGTCCAGACCGGTGGAAAAGCGCCAGGAACTCGCGTCCGTAGAAGCAATCCGCGACGGCTTTGCCGAGCTCGGCTATATATGCAGCGAGTCAATCGCCACAGCGGTCTTTCTTGCCGCCCGCCTGCGAAAGCCGATTCTCGTCGAGGGCCCGCCCGGCGTCGGCAAGACCGAGCTGGCAAAGACCGCGGCCACCTTGCTCGCGCTCCCTCTCCTGCGCCTGCAGTGCTACGAGGGGCTCGACGAGGCCAAGGCGCTCTACGAATGGAAGTACGGCAAGCAGTTGCTGTACACGCAGGTGCTCAAGGAAAAGCTCGGCGACCTGCTGCAGGGCGCCGAAGGTCTGGCCGAGTCGATGGAGCGCCTGCACAGCTTCGGTGACGTGTTCTACTCCGAGGCCTTCCTCGAGCCGAGGCCACTGCTGCAGGCCATGGAGGCCGAGGCAGGCACCGTGCTCCTCATCGACGAGATTGACAAGTCCGATCACGAATTCGAGTCGCTGCTGCTCGAAATCCTCTCGGACTTCCAGGTCTCCATACCCGAAATCGGCACGATCAGGGCACGCTCGACGCCGCTGGTATTTCTGACCAGCAACAGCACGCGCGACGTCTCCGACGCCCTCAAGCGGCGGTGCCTGCACCTGCACATTCCCTTCCCCAGCATCGAGCTGGAGGAGCGCATTCTCGAAAGCCGCGTTCCCGAGCTCGACGCGCGCCTGCGTCACCAGCTCGTCAGCTTCGTGCACAGCGTGCGCGAACTCGATCTCAAGAAGCAGCCGGCGATCTCCGAAAGCATCGACTGGGCGCGCAGCCTGCTCCTGCTTCACGCCGCGGAGCTTGACGAACACTGGGTAAAGAGCACGCTCAACGTGCTTTTGAAGTTCGAGCTCGATATCGAGACGACGCATTCCGAGCTTCCCGCCCTGCTCCGCGAAGCCCGCAGCGACCCGAGCTGAATGCAGAGCAGTCTCCTGCGCTTCATCGAGATTCTGCGCAGCCACGACCTTCCCGTGTCTCCGGCAGAGACCCTCGATGCGGCCGCGGCGCTCGAGGCCGTGGGCTATGACTCACGGGGCACAATGCGCAACGCGCTCGCACTGACGCTGGCGAAGTCCGCGCGGGAGCTGCAGACCTTTCACTACTGCTTCGACAAGTTTTTCGACCAGCATGCGTCGGACTTCCGGATCGATGATCGCGCGCAGAACGCCAGTGGAGACACCGCCGCGGCGAAGGAGACGCCGGCATCGGAATCCGCAGACCAGGCAGCTGGCGACAGTTCCGGCGGCGGTGGAGGCGGCGGACCCTCGCCTGCCGATGACGCCGCGATGCTCGCGGCGGCGGCCAAGGACTCCCCGGCTCTGGCGCGCCTTCTCGAAGGCGACCTGCTACCGGCCTTGCTCGAGAACCAGCGCGGCAGCCTGAGCACGGCTTTGCGCAGCGCCGCGCAGGCCGAGGGCGTGAACGACATTCGTCTGTTTACGCAGAAGGGGCAGTACACGCGCCGGATCCTCGACCGGCTCGGCGAGGGTGGACTGCGCGAGGCGGTCGCAGAACTCGAGAAACGGGAATCGCCGGCCCTCGATGTACTGCGACGCTATCGCGATGTCCTGCGCGAACAAGTCCGCGACCACGTGGAGCGCGCCTACCTGCTCAACGCGGAGGGACACAACGAGCGCTTCATGGCCGAAATTCTTGCCGAGACGCGCCTGTCAAACATCGACCGCCGGCACCAGGATCGCGTGCGTGAACAGGTGCAACGCATGGCCCGACGCCTCGCGCGGCGCCACAGCGCGCGCCGTCGCCCGGTCAAGCGCGGGCAGCTCGACATGGCAAAGACGCTCCGCGGCGGCGCTGCGACCGACGGGGTTCTGTTCCGCACGCGCTGGCGCTCGCGCAAGCGCAAGCGCAGTCAGCTCATGGCGCTCTGCGACGTCAGCGGCAGCGTCGCCGCCTACGCCGGCTTCCTGCTCATGTTTCTCTACAGCCTGCAGGACGTACTGCCACGAACCCGCAGCTTTGCCTTCTCCAGTCATCTCGGCGAGATCAGTGACCTGTTCCGCGATGAGGATGTGGGGCGCGCCATCGAACTGGCGAACTGGCGCTACGGTGGTGCAACGGACTACGGCGGCAGCCTGCGCGACTTTGCCCGCATCGCCCTCGACGACATCGACCGCAACACATCGGTTATCATTCTCGGCGACGCGCGCAACAACCGGGGCGACCCCGAAATCGAGATCATGCAGAGCATTTTCCAGCGCAGCAGGCAGGTGATCTGGCTCAACCCCGAATCTCGCCAGGCCTGGGGAACGGGCGACTCGGAAATGCCGCGCTACGCGACCGCATGCCACTACACGGCGACCTGCGGCAATCTCAAGCAGCTCGAACGCGTTGTGGACCAATTGCTCAAGAGCCTGCGCTGACGGCGCCCGGCGCCATCTGCATGGCCCTGTCCACGGAACACATTCCCTTCTCGCGCTCGCTGCGCGACCGTGTCCTGCGAGAATTCGCCGGCGACGCCCCCGCCAGCTCCCAGCCGCTGTCCGTCGACGAGCTGGTTGAATTTCTCGCGCGCAGCAAGGATACGGACGCCTCACCGCTGGCGACGATCAAGCGGCGCGCTGCGAAGCAGAACCGCGCGGCGGAGCTCCGCGCCGAGGACCACGCGACGCTGACCTGGGTCTGCGAGACCTTCGCCGACTGGGAAGAGAACTACCCCATCGAGGCGCCGCTGCGCGACCAGCTCCACCGCCTGCTGCCTCTGGCCGTGGCGATGGCATTGCGCGATGAGGACTTTTTCGTACCGGGTATTCACGCCCTTCACCGGCTGCTCGACACGCTGCAGGCCGGCGCTGTCGGCTGGCAGGTACGCCTCGACCGTGCGGGACAGATGCTCGAACAGCGCGTTCAGCGCGCCGTCGACAAGGCGCTCGAGTGGTTCACGGACCAGCAGACCGATATCGACACGATCACGCGCGAGCTGGCGGCGGCGAACGAACGCGACGCCGCGCGCGCGCAGCGTATGGTACAGCGCCTTGCGGAAACGGAGGCGGCACGCCTGCGCACGCTGACGGCGAACCGCGACGCGGCGCTGTTCATCAACGAAGGCCTTGCCGAGTTTCCCCTCCCCGCGGCGGTAGGCGAGTTTCTCAAGGGGCCCTGGTTCGACTCCGCCCAGCTCGTTCTTATCAAGTACGGGAAAGACTCGCGCGAATGGGCGCAGATGTGCCGCACCACGCAGCACCTGATGGAGTCGGTGCAGGATCGGTCGGAGGAAGACGATGCGCAGCGCGATCGACTCGAGCAGATGCTTCGCCACCTTCCTGCCGATCTCCGACGCTGGCTGATCAGCCTCGAACACGACAGCGATGCAACCGACGATGCTGTCGGTCTCGTCGAGTATGCCCACCTGCGGCTGCAGCACGGACACACGATCGCCCGCGAAACGATCGCGCCGCTGGAGGTTGCAGACGAGGACGAGAAGCCGAAGGAAAACCTCGACCTCGAATCCCGCATGGGCGACTGGTACTGCTTCGAAGACGAACAGGGCGAGCTACGGGCGCAGCTGGTGCTCAAACTCGAGAACGAGAGTTATCTTTTGTTCACGAACTTTGTCGGCCTCAAGGCCATCGACCTGCCCACGGCCACCTTCCTGCAGCGCCTCGACGACAGCTTCGCCAGGCACCTGCCCAATGACCTGAGCTTCAGCGTCAGCCTGGCGAGCGCCGCCGGCATCCGCGACGAGCACGACTACCGCCGCTTTATTGACCCGTCCTACCGGCCGCCGCCGGACGAGGTAGAAAGCGGGCACGCAGCGGGCGACGACCAACCGGTAGCGGCGACGCCGGACACCAGCGAAGCCGAAACCTGGGATGCGGATCTGCCCCCCCTCGCGGCAGCGCAGGACGAAAGTGACCAGGAGGCGGACGCCGACGACGCAGACTTCGACCCCGTCCTGGCTCCCCCCGAAGGCGCGGAAACCGAGGTCACGCTGGACATCGACCTCGAGCCCAGCGAGCCACCTCAGGAGGTCGCGCCGGATCCTGCGCCTCCCACGCCGCATGCGCCGCCTGCACCTCCACCGACGCACGCGGCACCGCAGCCTACGCACGCCGCGCCGCCGACACCGCCGCCTTTCGCTCCGGCACCTGCGCCCGCCCAGCCTGCAGTGAGTCCGCAGCCGGCGCCACCGCCCGCGCCCACGCCAGCACCTTCGCCCCCAGCGCCGCCTCCGGCGCCGGCGGAGGCACCCGCGCCTCCGCCCGAAGCGCCTGCAGCGTCACCGCAGCCACCGTCACCACCGCCGATGCCCGAGCGCGCGCCGCCACCGCCGCAGACTGCCCCGCAGGCGCCGCCTCCGCCTCCGCCGCCTCCACAGGCTGCCCCGCGTCCACCGCCTCCGCCGCAGCAGGCATCGCCGGGCGCTGATACGGCCGGGGCCCCGGCGGCGCGCGAAGTCGACGTACCCATGGGGGCATGGCTCGGGTTCCACGACGGGGAGACACCGATGATGGCCAAGCTCGCCGTCTACGACCCGCGGCGCGACAACTACATCTTCGTCAACCGCAAGGGGATCGCCCTGCGCGAGCTGAACCGCGCCGAGCTGCTGCAGCTGATGGATAGCGGCCTGGTCGACATCCTCGAAACCCGCAGCTATTTCCGCGATGAAGTCGAGCGCGCCCGGGGGGAGATGCCATGAGCAGTGACAAGCGCCGTTTCCTCCGGCTGCCCGTCGAGTCTCGCGTATTCATCGAGTTGGAATCACCGCCGCCGGGCAGCATCGGCCCCGGCAAGGTTGCACGCTGCGATACGCTTGAAGTATCCAAGGCCGGCCTGCGCGCGCGCATCGCCGAGCCCGTCACGGTTGGAGCGATTCTGCAGATCGGCGTGGAGCTCCCCGGTGAAACCGAGCCCTTCTACCTCGTCGGCCAGGTCCGCTGGCGCATGCGCGACAAGGAGGTGCCCGACGCCTGGCTCGCGGGCTTCGAAATCCTCAATGCCCAGGGCTCGGATATCGAACACTGGGAGAACGCCCTGCAGGTTATGGACGAGCGTGTGCCCCCGGCCTGACAAGTATCAGCCGGCACGAAGGCTGGTGTATGATCGCGGCCATTTTGCGTATCGCCCCGGCGGCGGGCGCCCGACGACGGAGTTTCCTTTCCCTTGAGTGCTTCCTGGTCAAAGCAACTCGCTGACTTCACGCGACAGAATCCGTCGCTCCTGCGGGGCATCGCGCGCGGTATAGAAAAAGAAGCCCTGCGCGTAAGCGGCGACGGCCTGCTGTCGCAGGCACCGCACCCGAAAGCGCTCGGCTCGGCGCTCACGCATGGCTGCATCACCACGGACTACTCCGAATCGCTGCTCGAGTTCATCACGCCGGTTGAAAACGACATTGCGGTTACGCTCAAGCAGTTGGAAGACCTGCATGGCTTCACCTGCCGACGCATCGGCGATGAACGGCTCTGGGCGGCGAGCATGCCCTGCATCGTTGCCGGCGATGCGGGGATTCCCGTGGCGCGCTACGGCGACTCCTGCGTCGGTCGGATGAAGACTGTCTACCGCTATGGCCTCGGCCACCGCTACGGCCGCATGATGCAGGCCATCGCCGGCATTCACTACAACTTCTCCATGCCCGATGCCTACTGGAGCGCCGCCTGCGAAGCGGATGGCTACGAGGGCTCGCTGCGCGACTACATCACGGAGCGTTACCTCGGCCTGATCCGCAACTTCCACCGCTGGTCCTGGCTACTGATTTATCTTTTCGGTGCGTCTCCGGCGGTGTGCTCGAGCTTCATGAGCGGCCGCGGCGAGCATCACCTCGAAGCGCTCGACTCCGAAGGAAGTACGCTGCATCTCCCGCACGCCACGGCGCTGCGCATGGGCAACCTCGGCTACAACAGTTCGGCGCAGCATTCGCTGCGTGTCTGCTACAACACCCTCCACAACTATCTGTCGGCGCTGACGGACGCGATCCTGACACCGCACGAGCCCTACGCAGCCTTTCGCGGCCAGCGCGACGGCGAATACATGCAACTGAACGACAGCCTGCTGCAGATCGAGAACGAGTTCTACAGCACGATCCGGCCGAAGCGCCCCGCGCGCAGCGGCGAGACTGCGCTCAGCGCGCTGTTCGAGCGCGGCATCGAGTACATCGAAGTGCGTTGCCTGGACGTGAACCCCTTCCTGCCCGCAGGCATCGACGCCGAGACGATCCGCTTCGTCGACAGCTTCCTGCTGCACTGCCTGACCGCCCCCAGCCCTGCCTGCGACGAGGCGCAGCAAGAGCGCCAGGCCGCCAACCGCAGCGTGGTGGTCAACCGCGGGCGTGAACCGGGGGCGCAGCTGCTCAGCGAGACCGGTCCCCGTGAGCTCGTGGACTGGGCGGCGGAGTTGCTCGTGGCGGTGAGTGCGAGTGCGGAGCAGCTCGACGACAGCCACGGGGGCTCGAACTACACGGCAGCGCTGGAAGCTCAGCGCGCCAAGCTGTCAGGCGATAGCGAGCTGCCGTCGGCGCGCATCCTGCGGGAACTGCGCGAGGGCGCCATGCCTTTCTCGCGCCTGGCGCTTAATTACAGCCGGCGCTGGGCCGACTATTTTTGCGAGCGCCCCCTCGACGACGCGGTGACGCAGATCCTCGAAGGCGAGTGCAAGGCATCGCTTGAGCGCCAGCGCGAGCTGGAGTCCGAAGAGCAGCCCGTCTTCGAGGATTATCTCGCAGCCTATTACGAGCAATACAAGACGATACGAGCCGGACTCTGAATGAAGCAACTCCTCGCAATCCGCCCGCTCTTTGCCCTGCTGTTCCTGACCACGGTGGTTGCCATGCTGTTCGCCGTGGTATTCCTGCAACGCATGCTGATGCTCGACCCCTGCCCCCTGTGCATCACGCAGCGGGCGTTCGTCATTCTCGTCGGCGTCTTTGCGCTGCTGGCGGCGCTGCATAACCCGCAGGGCTGGGGGCGCCGGGTTTATGCGCTGCTCTGCCTGCTCGCCGCCGCCGGCGGTGCGGCCGTTGCGGGTCGTCATGTCTGGCTGCAGCAGCTTCCCGAGGACCTGGCCCCCGCCTGCGGGCCGGGCCTGGCCTACATGCTGGAAACTTTCCCGCTGTCGGAGACCTTCCAGCTGGTCATGATGGGCGACGGCAACTGCGCCGAAACGGTCTGGACCTTCGCCGGCCTGAGCATCCCGCAGCAGACGCTCGGGCTGTTCATCGTGCTGATCCTGGTATCGGGTTTCCAGCTGTTCCGGCCTTCGGCTTCCTGACGACTCGCGAGCACAATCCAACGCACTCGACGACGCCCAAAGGCTTATCCCCCGCCACACCTCGCCCGTGGGAACGACCTACCTCAGACACCACCTGACCTGATCTGGCACAGCGCCTGTCTTGGCTGCCGCTCCCACGCAAACGAAGGCAGCAAAGCCAGACGGCTCTTGCGGTTCGGCGCTGCCTTGCGTGGGCGTCCGTCGAGCGCGCCGTTCAATGCTCAGATGCCGATGGAGATGCGCGAGCAGCCCACGTAAGGCAGGGACGGGCCGCCACGGCGCTGAAACGAAGCCTTGATAACGCGTCCGGAAAATACAACAGCAGACCAAAAAAAAGGCGGACCCATCAGGACCCGCCTTCGAGATGTTGCTACGGCGATCAGCCCTCGCTGCTTTCGCCCTCGGCAGATGCCTGCTGGCTGGGGATGTCGAGGAGCTCGACCTCGAAGATGAGTGCCGCGTTGGGACCGATGCGGTCGCCGGCGCCGCCGGAGCCGTAGGCGAGCTCCGAGGGGATGTAGAGCTTGTACTTCGAGCCCACGGACATGAGCTGAAGCGCCTCGGTCCAGCCGCTGATCACCTGGCCGACGCCGAAGGTCACCGGCTCACCGCGCGCGTAGGAGGAGTCGAACTCCGTGCCATCGATGAGCGTGCCGCGGTAGTGGACCTGCACCGAGTCACCGGGGCCGGGCTTCGCACCGTCACCGGCTTCGAGCACCTCGTACTGCAGGCCTGTTTCCGTGGTCACCACGCCCTCGCGTCCACCGTTTTCGGCGAGGAACGCCGCGGCCGCGCTGGCATTGGACTCGGCGAGAGCTTCGGCCTGGGCCTGGCGTTCAGAGTTGAGGCGCTCCTGGAAGGCCACCATCTCCGCCTGGATCTCCTCGTCGGAAAGGCGCTGAGGTTCACCGGATACCGCATCGCTGAGGCCGGCGGCGAAGGCGTCGACGTCCACCTGCATACCGTCGCGAGCCATGTTGCGGCCGAGCCCCAGGGCCACGCCATAACTGAGGCGCTGCACATCGGTTTCGAGGGCGACTTCAGCGTCGCCGCTGTCCACGGACGCCTGCTGGTTACAGGCTGCGAGCGCGAGCACCGCGCACAGCGCTGTCGCGGGCTTGAGGACGTTGATCATGAGCAAAATCCTTGCTTGAGAGTGATTCGATAAGTGCCAAAGGGGCGCAAGTGTAAACGCTGACCCCTGCGATCGCTACTATCGCCGCGGACCATCGCCGAGGGCCTGCGAGCTGTCGCGCGATGGTCCGGTCGCGGGCATCTGCGTACACTCTTGCGCCCCCTCAACCCACGCCCCCACGCAAATGCCCTTTGCCTTCTTCGAGCGCCTCGTAGATCCGTTCCCGACGAAACAGCCGGGGCGCGCGCCTTCGTCGGTCTACCAGTTCTGCCGCCACCACGCACGCGGCCTCGAAGGCTGGCTGCTCGCGCTGGCCCTGCTCAGCACCTGCATTGCCATCGTCGAGGTGGCACTCTTCGACCTCCTGGGTCAGGGCGTCGATCTGCTGTCGAGCAGTTCACCGGAGCGCATCGCAGAGGACGGTGGTCGCCGTCTCCTTGCCATCGGCCTCGGCCTGATGGCCGCCTACCCGATCTTCGTCGGCCTGCAGTCGCTGTTGCTTCACCAGACGCTGATGGGGAACTTCCCCATGATCGTGCGCTGGATGGCCCATCGTTACCTGCTGCGCCAGAGCCTCGGATTCTTCCAGGAGGAATTCGCCGGGCGCATTGCCACGCGGGTGATGCAGACCGCGCTGGCGGTGCGCTCCGTGGTGCTCATCCTGCTCGATATTCTGGTCTACGTGGCCGTGTACTTCGCCTCCGTGCTGATACTGCTCGCCAGCGCCGACCTTCGCCTCGCGCTGCCGCTGCTGCTGTGGCTGGCGCTTTACGTGCTCATCCTGTGGATCGTTCTACCGCGCCTGCAGAGCGTGTCCGAGCGCCAGGCCGATGCCCGCGCCGGAATGACCGGCCGCGTCGCCGACAGCTACACCAACATCACCACCGTGAAGCTGTTTTCGCACGCGCAGCGCGAGGCAGCCTATGCGCGCGATGGCATGCACCGTTTTCTCGGCACCGTGCACCCACAGATGCGCCTCGTTACCTGGATGGAAACCGCCGTGGCGGCGAACAACACGCTGATGCTGCTGAGCGTGAGCGCCATGTCCATATTCCTGTGGTTCGACGGCAGCATCTCCGCCGGCGCCATCGCCGCGGCCCTGGCGCTGTGTCTGCGCATGAATGGCATCAGCGAATGGATCATGTGGGAGGTGTCGGACCTGTTCGAGAATATCGGCACGGTACGCGACGGCATCTCCACGCTCAGTCTGCCCGTGAGCGTCGAGGACCGCCCCGGCGCCGCCGCCCTGCGCGTCGAGCGCGGGGAAATCCGCTTTCGCGAGGTGGCCTTCGCCTATTCGGCACAACGCCCCGTTTTCGAAAAGCTCGACCTGCGAATCGCCCCCGGGGAGAAGATCGGTCTCGTCGGGCGCTCCGGCGCCGGCAAATCCACGCTGGTGAACCTGCTGCTACGCTTTCACGACGTGGACGGCGGCTGCATCGAGATCGACGGTCAGGACCTGCGCAACGTGACGCAGGAGAGCCTGCGCGCGCATATCGGCATGGTCACGCAGGACACCTCGCTGCTGCACCGCAGCGTTCGTGACAACATTCTCTACGGTCGCAGCGACGCCAGCGAGGAAGAGCTTCGCGTGGCGGTCGCGCGCGCCCGCGCCGCCGATTTCATCGCACAGCTGCGCGACGCCGACGGCGCGACGGGCCTCGATGCGCGCGTCGGCGAACGCGGTGTGAAGCTGAGCGGCGGCCAGCGCCAGCGTATCGCCATCGCCCGCGTGATACTGAAAGACGCGCCTATCCTGGTCCTCGACGAGGCCACCTCCGCCCTCGACTCGGAGGTCGAGGTGGCGATCCAGGACAGCCTTTACGAGCTGATGGAAGGAAAAACCGTCGTAGCGATTGCCCATCGCCTGTCGACGATCGCCGCGCTCGATCGCCTGATCGTGCTCGACGGCGGACGCATCGTGGAGGAAGGCAGCCACAGCGAGCTGCTGCAGCACGGCGGCATCTACAAGCGCCTGTGGGACTACCAGTCAGGCGGATTCCTCGCCTCCGAGTAGCTCGTCCATGGCAGCTTCTACCGCCACCGCGAAGCCGTCGAGGGCGCCCTCGGGCGCGCCGGCAGCGAGGCGCAGCACCTCGAGCCCGGCGGCCAGACGCGCCCTTCGCGCGTCGCCAGGGCCCGCGCCAAAAGGAGAGGCCTCCGCTGCGCTGGCCGCCCGGCCGGGGGCCGCGCCGGAAAACGACGCCTCCGCGGCCAGGGTCCCAAGGAACTCCAGCTGTCGCCGCTCCGCCTCAAGCTCGAGAGACTTCAGCGCCTCGTAGGCCTGCGGATGCGGCGCATCTTTCTTCCATCGCCGGCGCTGGCGCCGCAGCGGCTGCAGCAGCTCCTCGCGCCAGGCCCGGCAGCGCGCCTCGGCAAGTGCCAGCCGCGCCTCGTCGAGGACTTCGCCGCGCCCGGCAAGCCAGGCGGCGAACAGCAGCAGATTCACATCGAAGCCGTGCCTGTCCTGCGCCTCGAGGCAGGCCGCGGACACACCGGCGCCTTGGTAGACGGCAACGGCAAAGTCCCAAAGCGGGGCGGGCGCCGACGACGGGTTCCGGTGCATCATGCCCGCTGCCTCCGGCTCGGCTTTGATCGACCGCCCTGTGGCTTCAATGCTTAGCGACCTGCTTCTGCGACAAGTAAACTTGCCCCCGTGATCATTTTACGCGACATCAGTCTGCGCCGCGGCCCGCGCCTGCTCTTCAGCGAGGCCAGCGCGAGCCTGCTGCCCTGTCAGAACATCGCCCTGACCGGTGCCAACGGCTGCGGCAAGTCCAGTCTCTTCGCCATGCTCCTCGGCGAGTTGAGTCCCGACGCCGGCAGCATCGAGGGCCTGGCGGGCCAGCGCCTGGCACACATGGCGCAGGACATACCGGCGAGCAACACGGTTGCGGAAGACTTCGTGCTCGCCGGTGATCGCCAGGTGTCGGAGCTGCTGCGGACGCTGGCCCGCCAGGAAGAGGAGCAGGACTTCGAGGGCGCTGCGCGCAGCCACCAGGCTCTCGAGACCTGCGACGGTTACACGGCGCAGCGGCGCGTCGCCCAGCTCATGCTTGGCCTCGGCTTCGAAGCGACGGACGCGAAGCGCCGCGTGGGCGACTTCTCCGGCGGCTGGCGCGTGCGCCTGGCGCTGGCCCAGGCGCTGATGACGCCCTCGGACCTGCTGCTTCTCGACGAACCGACGAACCACCTCGACGTGGACGCCATCCTCTGGCTGCAGGAGTTTCTGCGCGCCTACGCGGGTACGCTCCTGGTGATCTCCCACGACCGCGACTTCATCAATGCAAGCTGCAGCTCCGTGCTGCATATCGAGCAGCAGACGCTGACCGCCTATCGCGGTGGCTACAGCGACTTCGAATCACAGCGCGCCCAGCGCCTCGCCGAACAGCGCGCCAGCGCCGAGAAGCAGGCGCGCCGGCGCGCCGAAATCGAGGACTTCGTCCGCCGTTTTCGCGCCAAGGCCACCAAGGCCCGGCAGGCCCAGAGTCGTCTCAAGGAGCTCGAACGCATGGGCGAGGCCGCAGCCGCGCACGTCGACAGCCCCTTCGAATTCCGCTTCCCCGCGCCGCAGGACGCCCGCGACCCGCTGGTCGAAATCCGCGATGCGGACATCGGCTACGCGGCAGGGGAAGCCTTGATCACGGGCTGCGACCTGGCCCTGCGCAGCGGTGAGCGGCTCGCGCTCCTCGGACGCAACGGCACGGGCAAGACGACGCTCCTGCGCAGTCTCTGCGGCGAGCTGCCGCTGCTGTCGGGCCGGCATCACGCCAGCACGGGCTGCCGCATCGCGTACTTCGACCAGCAGCAGATCGACACGCTGGATCTTGAGGCCAGCGCCCTCCTTCACCTGCAGCGCCTGAGTCCCGATGCCCGCGAGCAGGAACTGCGCGATTTCCTGGGCGGCTTCGACTTTCGCGGCGAGCGCACCGAGGCGCCGCTGGCGCCCTTTTCCGGTGGCGAGAAGGCCCGCCTTGCGCTCGCGCTCCTCGCCTGGCAACGACCCAATCTGCTCATCCTCGACGAGCCGACCAACCATCTGGATCTCGAGATGCGCCGCGCCCTCGAACTGGCACTGCTCGACTTCGAGGGCGCGCTGCTCCTTGTATCCCACGACCGCCACCTGCTGCGCAGCACCGCCGATCGCCTGCTGCTGATCCGCGACCATCGCCTCGAGGTCTTTGACGGCGACATGCACGCCTACGAGGCAGAGCTGCTCGGGCGCACGGCAACGATCGCAAAATCCACGCAGGACAGCGGTCGTGGTGACGGCGATCGCCGCGAGCAGCGCCGCGCAGCGGCTGCGGCGCGCGCCGAACGCCGGCCCCTGGAGCGCGAGATTCAGCGCCTCGAAGCGGCCATGGAGGAGCAGCAGCTCGCGCTCGGGGACATCGAGACGTCGCTCGCGGACTCGGCGCTTTACGAGGCCGAGGCAAAGGAGCGGCTTCAGTCCCTGCTCAAGGAGCAGGGCGAGCGTCGCCAGAGCCTCGCCGAACTCGAGGAGGACTGGCTCAGTCGGCAGGAGGCTCTTGAAGCCCTGAGCGACTGAGCCTCAGCTTCTGCCGCCGTGTGAGCGCCTTGATCTCGGCCTCCCGCCGCTGCGCCCCGGCGCGACCGTCGCAGGTCTCGCTCCACAGCAACGCCACCGGGCGACGCGCTCGCGTGTAGCGGGCCCCGCCGGAGAGCTCGCCGTTGTGCTGACGCAGGCGGCGCGCAAGATTCACCGCAACGCCCGTGTACAGGCTGCCATCGGCGCAGCGCAGCATGTAGACGCACCAGGCGCCGCCCCGAAGCGGCTCGGTCTCGCGGCGATCCGCAGCATCGCAGGCGCCATCGCGGACTTCCTCCTCGCGACGATCGACCACCGGCTCACAATCATCCACCGCAGCGCCAGGATACGGTCGAATTCGCCGCGGATTCGATTTTGCCTCAGCCACGGCGCCAGCGGTGGTAGCGTTCGAGCAGCGAGAGCGCGGTCTCGGGCTTGCGCGCCTTGCGCCACTCGCTGGCGAGGAAGCGGTTGGCCTCACTCATGGTCGGATAAATGTGGATCGTGCCCAGGATCTTGTTGAGTCCGAGACCGTGCTTCATCGCCAGGGTGAATTCCGTCAGCAGGTCGCCGGCGTGGGCGCTGACGATCGTTGCGCCGAGAATGCGGTCGCGACCCGGCACCGTGAGCACCTTGACGAAACCGTGATCCTCGCTGTCGGCGATAGCACGGTCGAGGTCGTCGATGTCGTAACGCGTCACCTCGTAGGGCACGCCGTGGGCCCTGGCCTCCTCCTCGCTGAGGCCGACGCGCGCCACTTCAGGGCTGGTGAAGGTCGCCCAGGGAATCACCGAATAATCGACCTTGAAACGCTTGAAGTGCCCGAGGAGCGCATTCACGGCGGCGTACCAGGCCTGGTGGCTGGCGACGTGGGTGAACTGGTACGGACCGACAATATCGCCACAGGCGAAGATCGTGGGCACGCGGGTCTGAAGGCACTCATCGGTCTCGATCGTCCCGCGGGCCGTGGTACGGATGCCCAGCGCATCGAGCCCGAGGCCCTCGATATTCGGAGTACGTCCGACGGCGAGGAGCACACGATCGAAGCGCAGTTCAATCGGCTCACCGTCGCGATGGCAAAGGACACTCTGCTCCGAATCCACACGCGCGAAGGACCGCGGTTCGCAGCGAGTGTGAATCGTCACTCCTTTGGCCACCAGGGCGCGGTGCACGAGCTCGGCGGCATCGGCGTCCTCGCGCGCAAGGATGCGCCCGGCGTGGGTGATTAGCGTGACGGTCGCGCCGAGGTCCGCCATGGCCTGGGCCAGCTCGCAGCCGATCGGCCCGGCGCCGACGACGAGGAGGCGCTGCGGCAGCTCGCGGATCTCCCACAGCGTATCGGAAGTCAGATAGTCCAGCTCTTCCAGACCCGGCAGGTCGGGAACGCGGGCTCGCGCGCCGCTGGCGATCACGATACAGCGCGTGCTGATGCGCTCGCCGTTCACCTCCACCTCCCAGGGCGAGACGATACGCGCCTCGCCGGCAACGCAGTCGACGCCGAGGGAAGTGAAGCGCTCGACGGAGTCATGCGGCTCGATAGCCGCAATCTTGCGCTGCACGCGCTCCATAACCTCGGGGAAATTCACCGCAACGTCTACTGGAGCAAGGCCGAACTCGCCGGCACGCCGCATCTGCGCAGCCACGTGGGCGCTGCGCAGGATCGACTTGCTCGGCACGCAGCCCGTATTCAGGCAGTCACCGCCCATCTTGTGGCGCTCGATCAGGGTCACACGCGCCTTCAGCGTAGCCGCTATGAGCGCGGCCACGAGCCCCGCAGAGCCGGCGCCGATCACGACCATGTTGGTATCGAAACGCCTGGGGCGCTGGAAGGCGGCAAGGCTCTTGCGCCGCTGCAGCCGGCGGAGCAGGCCGCGGGCGAGAAAGGGAAAAACCGCAAGAAGCGCGAATGATCCAAGCAGCGCAGGCGACAGAATCTGCGACGGGTTCTCGAGCTGCCCGAGCTGCGTGCCAGCGTTCACGTAGACCGCCGTGGCGGGCAGCATGCCCAGCTGCGATACCCAGTAAAAGCGCCAGGTGGAGATGGGCAGAAGGCCGGATATCAGGTTGATGACGAAGAAAGGGAAGACGGGTACGAGGCGCAGCGAAAACAGATAGAAAGCGCCGTCGCGCTCGAAGCCCGCGTTCAGCGCCTTGAGCTGGCGACCAAAACGCCCCTGCACCCAGTCGCGCAGGAGGCTGCGCGATACGAGAAACGCCAGCGTGGCTCCGAGACTGCTGGCGAAGGACACCAGGACAAGGGCCGTCGCAAAGCCGAAGATCGCGCCGCCGGCGAGCGTCATGATGGCTGCGCCGGGCAGCGAAAGCCCGGTTATCGCCACGTAGGCGGAGAAAAACGTCAGCGCAGTGAGCAGCGGTTTGCGGGCCTCCAGCGCGAGCAGCTCATCGCTGCGTCGCCGCAGTTCATCGAAGCTGAGAAGGCTGGCACCGTCGAAGTACCAGAAGGCCGCCACCGCGAAGAGCAGAACGGCAATTAGTAGGAACTGCGTAGAACGCCTCACGGCCATGGTTGCTTCCTGTCAGATACTGTTTGTGCACTACCGCTCGGATGCCTGGATAGAAGGCGCGTGGGGCTGCGAAGCGCGGGAATCCTTGATATTTTTCACAGCGGCCCAATCTCCCGCGACAGGGCGCGCGTAGACGACCCCAGGCCACAGGATACGCTTGCCGGTGCAGGGCAGGCCTTGGCATCCGGGATTGCGCGTCTGTCACTCACACCGCAGGGCCGCGCCATCGGGCTGAGATGCGCGAGGCGCCACCGGGCAGTTGCCTGCAAGCGGCCCCAGCAGAACACTTTGGAGAAACAAAATGAGCGATGCCATTGTGCACGTCAGCGACGCCAGCTTCGAGCAGGACGTCCTAAGCAGCGATCTTCCGGTCCTTGTCGATTTCTGGGCCGAATGGTGCGGCCCCTGCAAGATGATCGCGCCCGTGCTCGATGAAATCGCCGGGGAGTACGCGGGCCGGGTCAAGGTGTGCAAGGTCGACGTTGACAGCAATCCAGAAGTACCGGGCAAGTTCGGCATTCGCGGCATTCCAACGCTGATTCTGTTCAAGGACGGCAACGCGGAAGCGACCAAGGTCGGCGCCCTGTCGAAGACGCAGCTGGTCGAGTTCATCAACGAAAGCATTGCCTGAACCGGCGCAGACTCGGGCTTTCTCTCGCTCGAACTCTGGCTCGAACTCTGTCTCGAACTCCAGCTCGAACACGGCCCGAGGCCTCCCTCGGGCCCTGCCTTGATACGGCACAAACCGGCCTGCTGGCACTCGTCGGCATTCTGCGAGCGGGGCCAAAAAAGCCCTAGACCTGTCAAAACGCTCGTGCTACTTTTCTGACAACTACGGTGATCACCCCCGGACACCGACTATAATTTCGCTTCACCGATTCCCTCTTCACCTCCGCAGGCCAGTGCACCGGCCAGGCTCAGGCAGGCGCAGACGACTTACGCGACTGTTGTGGCAACGGCGGTGACGCTCCTTTTGCGGGCGGGCATTCGGTGACACGCGGTCCGCGCGTTGGCAGCAATTCGTGAAGCAGATGCGGCGGTAGCCCGCTGACAGCCTGCGGTGGCAGGCAGCAGTTCCGGCCAGTTGTGTCATCCCGGCGTCCGACGTGCGGATCGCCCGATAGACCTCACAGGCCAGGACGGAAGATTCCGCCAGTCCTTTACCCCGATACAGACGGCTCTACCCCGATACAGACTCCGACAGACAACTCTCGCAGATACCCCTGTCGCAGACAGACAAGACAAAGCCTCCCTAAAAGACAACACTTTGAGTAACAGCGATATGCAAGATCCCGCGGCCGTCACCAGCCCTGCCGGCGACATCAGTGAAGCGTCCACCGACGCCCCTGCCACCAGCGCAAGCGCGACGGCCAAGACCGAAAACGCCGCGGAACGACCCGAGGGCAAGGCCCCGGAGGCAGCCCGGCCGAAAGCTTCGGATAAAACTGCGGACAAGGCAGCGGAAAAGGCAGCGGGACAAACTGTCGACAAAAGCTCGGGCAATAGCGCGGAGAAGTCGGCGGAAGACGCGGGCGACCGGGCCGACGACAGCGCTGGAGCCGGCGGTGCGAAGGCCGATTCGGGCAACGGCGGCGCGCCACGCGGTCGCAATCGCGGCCGCAATCGCGGTGCAGCGAAGGGCAACAGCGGCGCCGAAAACGCACCACGCGGCGAACCGATGAACCTGACCGACCTCAAGACCAAGTCGACGCAGGAGCTCATCGATATCGCGTCGAGCATCGGGCTGGACAGCAACATCGCCCGCTCACGCAAGCAGGACATCATCTTCTCGATCCTCAAGCGCCATGCAAAGAGCGGCGAGGACATCTACGGCGACGGGGTGCTCGAAATCCTGCAGGACGGCTTCGGTTTCCTGCGCTCCTCCGATGCCTCGTATCTGGCGGGGCCCGACGATATCTACGTTTCGCCGAGCCAGATTCGTCGCTTCAACCTGCGCACGGGTGACACGATCACCGGCAAGATCCGTCCGCCCAAGGACGGTGAGCGCTACTTCGCGCTGCTGAAGATCGGCGAGGTCAACTTCTCCAAGCCGGAAACCTCCAAGAGCAAGATCCTTTTCGAGAACCTGACGCCGCTCTTCCCCAACGAGCGCCTCACCCTCGAGAAAGGCAACGGCAGCACGGAAGATCTCACCGGGCGCATCATCGATCTCGTCGCACCGATCGGCAAGGGCCAGCGCGGCCTGCTCGTTGCGCCGCCCAAGGCGGGCAAGACGATCATGATGCAGAACATCGCCCAGGCGATCCTTACGAACAATCCCGAGACCTACATGATCGTGCTGCTCATCGACGAGCGCCCGGAAGAAGTGACCGAGATGCAGCGTTCCGTCGGCGCGCGAGGTGCCGAAGTGGTGGCCTCCACCTTTGACGAACCGCCCGCCCGCCACGTGCAGGTGGCCGATATGGTCATTGAAAAGGCCAAGCGCCTCGTCGAGCACAAGCGCGACGTTGTCGTGCTCCTCGATTCAATCACCCGTCTCGCCCGCGCCTTCAACACCGTTGTGCCGAGCTCGGGCAAGGTGCTCACGGGCGGCGTCGACGCCCACGCTCTCGAGCGCCCGAAGCGCTTCTTCGGCGCCGCGCGCAATATCGAAGAGGGCGGCAGCCTGTCGATCATTGCCACGGCGCTGATCGACACGGGCTCGAAGATGGACGAGGTGATCTACGAAGAGTTCAAGGGCACCGGGAATATGGAACTGCACCTCGACCGCAAGGTTGCCGAGAAGCGCGTATACCCGGCGATCAACGTTCGCCGCTCCGGCACACGACGCGAGGAGCGGCTGACCGGCGAGGAGGAACTGCAGCGCATGTGGATCCTGCGCAAACTCCTCCACGGCATGGAGGATCTGGCCGCCATCGAGTTCCTCATCGACAAGCTCAAGGACACGAAGACGAACGACGAGTTCTTTATGTCCATGAGGCGCAAGTAAGCGCCTCACATCGCGCCGATATAACGCCCAAGTAACGTCTAAGTAACGCCCACAACACATCAGCATAAGCGTGGGCGCCACGCGGCTTTACTCAGCTCCAGCGCCTGTTCAGGTACCGTACCAGGTACCGTAATGCAGGTAGCGGTCTGCGATAATGCAGACCCCGTAACTGTGTGAACTTCCCACCGGAGCCATCGCATGACGGCGCGCTTCCGCGATCTGCGCGACTTTATCGCCGACCTTGAGAATCGCGGCGAACTTGTCCGCATCCAGCGCGAGGTCGACCCCTACCTCGAGATGACCGAAATCGCGGACCGCACGCTCCGCGCTCGCGGTCCTGCGCTGCTGTTCGAGAACCCCAGGGGACACGAAGTCCCGGTACTCGCCAATCTCTTCGGCACGGAACAACGCGTCGCCCTGGGCATGGGCGCCGACAAGGTCAGCGCCCTGCGCGAAATCGGCGAACTGCTGGCCTATCTGCGCCAGCCCGACCCGCCCAAGGGCCTCAAGGAGCTGTGGGACAAGGCCCCGCTGTTGCGCAAGGTCCTCGACATGGGTCCGAAGCTCGTACGCAACGCCCCCTGCCGCAGCCGCGTTCTCGAGGGCGACGACGTGGATCTGTACAAGCTGCCGATCCAGCACTGCTGGCCTGGCGACGCAGCGCCCCTGGTGACCTGGCCTCTGGTCATTACGCGCGGACCGAACAAGCCGCGACAGAACCTTGGCATCTATCGCATGCAGCTGATCGGGAAGAACCGGCTGATCATGCGCTGGCTATCGCATCGCGGCGGCGCCCTCGATTATCGCGACTGGCAGCTTGAAAATCCCGGTGAACGCTACCCCGTGGCCCTCGCCCTGGGTGCGGACCCGGCAACGACCCTTGGCGCCGTGACACCCGTTCCGGACACGCTCTCGGAATACGCCTTTGCGGGCCTGCTGCGCGGCTCCAAGACCGAGCTTTGCGACTGCATCACCGAGCTTTGCCGCGCCAACGATCTGCGCGTTCCGGCCACGGCGGAGTACATCCTCGAGGGCTACCTCGAACCCGGCGACGAGGCCGACGAAGGGCCCTTCGGCGACCACACGGGCTACTACAACGAGGTCGAGCGCTTCCCCGTGTTCACCGTGACGGCAATGAGCAGCCGCGAATCGCCGATCTACCACAGCACCTACACGGGCCGCCCGCCCGACGAACCGGCGATTCTCGGCGTGGCACTCAACGAGGTCTTTGTGCCGCTGCTCATCAAGCAGTTTCCCGAGATCGTCGACTTCTATCTGCCGCCCGAAGGCTGTTCCTACCGTATGGCCGTGGTCAGCATGCGCAAGGAGTATCCGGGCCACGCAAAGCGCGTGATGCTGGGCATATGGAGCTTCCTGCGCCAGTTCATGTACACCAAGTTCATTGTGGTCACCGACGACGATGTCGATGTTCGCAACTGGCAGGACGTAATCTGGGCGATGACCACGCGCATGGACCCGCGCCGCGACAGCGTGTTCGTCGACAACACGCCGATCGACTACCTCGACTTTGCATCGCCCGTGGCCGGCCTTGGGTCGAAGGTCGGCTTCGACGCCACCAACAAGTGGCCGGGCGAGACAGACCGCGAATGGGGCGCACCGATCCGCATGGACGCCGATGTCTCGGAGCGCGTCGAGGCGATGTGGGATGAGCTGGGTATCGGCGTGGCTCCGGCACCACGCCGGCGCTGATCCGCCCTTCCGGCGAAAGCAGCGTTGATGCGCAGCGCCGATGCCGCGGACTATTCCGGGCGAGGCGGCTCGGGCTGATCCTCGGCAAGGCGATGGGTCTCGGGCACCACATCGTCGGGCTGCGGCAGCTTGGGCAACGGCGAACTGCGCAGCTCCGTCCCCGCGCGGAATACGGCGGCAGCCGCGGCGTGTTCGCCCACGGCGGTGAGCAGACGACCAAGCTCAAGGCAGACTTCCTCGCTCGGACGCTTCGCATGGCTGCGCTCGAGGTAATCGCGCGCGCGACTCCATTCGCGCTCAACCATCGCGAGGCGACCCAGGCAAAGCAGCAGCGTCGGATCCTCGCCGTGGCGCTTGAGCCATCCCTCGGCGGTGGCCAGGGGCTTGGACGCAGACTCGCGAGGAATGCGGCCGTACAGGTCCACGAGCGCCGGCTCCCACTGCTTCTTGAGGCGGCGAACGATCTCCTTTTCGACCAGCGCCGTCTGCTCGCAGTCCAGCAGCGCCTCGAGGTAGTCGATCTGCACCGCGGGGTTGTCGCTGAGGCGGACGGGATAGCGCTTCCACAGCGCCTGCAGGCGGGCCACGTCACCGGTGACCGCAGCCTTCTCGAGCAGATCTGCGTACACGCGCGCTTCGAGATCGTCCAGCTCGACGGGGCCGCCAATCCGATGGCGACGCAGCTCGGGAATCAGCGCCGCCATCGATTCGATGTCGCCGAGACCATCGTAGATTCGGCTGAGCAGCTGCAGCGCCTGGGGATAGCGGCCGGGATTCGCGCGCGAGCGTTCAAGACTTGCCAGCGCCTGTTCGTACTGGCGCATCTGGATGAGCAGTTCGGCCTGCGTGAGCTCGACGGCGACCGCCGCATCGGGGTCGCAGTCCGCTGCCAGCGCAAGGTAGCGACGCATCTCCTCGGGTTCCTGCAGGCGCTCACTCGCACGCGCGGCCAGAAGGTAGTTCCGCAGTGGTGCAGCGCTGTAGCGGGCACCGCGCATGAGCTGCTTGCGCGCGCGGCCGTAATGCCCTTCGACAAAGCTGATCAGGCCGCGATTGGTCAGGCGGGCAGACTGGCGCAGGCGACGGGCCCCGGCCCAGCTCAGCATGCTGCCGGGGCTGGATGCGAGACCGTGCAGGAAGCGAAGAAAGGTGTAGAGCAGCAGTACCACGGTACTGATGAGCACGATACCCACCCAGAAGCTGGTCTCCACGGTGTAACCGCCGTAGGCGATCAGCAGATAACCCGGCTCCGTTTCGATGAGGGCGACGATACCTACGCCGGCGAGCAGCGCCAGCACGGCAACAAGGAACAGGCTGCCCATATGCTCAGGCCTCGCCAGCAGCGAGGCGGGCCTTCATGGCCGCGGCCAGCGCCGAGAGAGACGCACTGAGGTCGGGCAGTTCGACACTCACCCGCTCATCGCGCAGCAGCGCCAGCTCCTCGGTCATCGCCTGCGCGGCGCGCTGGTCCTCCTTGAAGAACTGCGTGACCCAACCCTCGGCACGCTCGAGGCTCTGGCGATAGAGCACTTCGTTGCCCGACAGCATCGCCACCTGCGCCTGCTCAAGCAGCATGCGCATGTTCTGGCGTACGAGTCCCTCGTACTGCGGATCCATCAGCGATTCCACGGGCACGTCGCGACGACTCACCACGATGTACTCGGAGAGCTTGGCCACGGCAGTTTCGAAGCCCTGCGCCAGACGGCCGCGCCAGTCTTCGGCGGGCGCGGCTTCCACGTCCGGCGATTCCGTCGGCAGTTCGAAGAGCACCAGCGCATCGGTCTGCCCGATCAGCGCGCCGAGGCGCAGATAGAGACCCTGCGTATCGAGCCGCGGCACGGCGCGCACGGCGGCCAGATCGCTCGCCAGCGCCTCGCGCAGCCCGCGCAGCTTGGCGTCATCGACGTCGCGCAGGATGTTGTCGGCGCTGCGCATGAGCGCCTCGGCGGACTCCGTGTCTCCGGTCATGATCAGCCGCTGATTGGCCAGGCGAAGAAGATACTGCACCTCGGCAAGCTGCCAGCTCTTGCGATCCTCAACGCTGAGGTCGCCGAGGCGCTGCTGCTGTTCACGCAGCATCTGCTCCTGCGCCTCGAGGGCGTTGCGAAGTGATCCCAGTTCGCGGCCGAGCTCGCCGCGAAGCGCGGAGCTGCGATCCTCGACGAGTCCCTCGATGCGCTGCAGGGCGCGCTGCTGATCCTCTTCGGCGCGGGTCTGGCGTGCGGCAATACCTTCGAGCTCCAGCTCGATCTGGCGACTCAGGTTATCGCGCATCTGGTCGAAGGTAGTCGTGTCCTGACCCGAAACGGATTCAAGGCCCTGCACGCGCTGCAGAAGGCTGGCCTCGCGGCGCTGGAGTTCGAGCAGCTGCGTGAAGCCGGCGGCGGCGAGGAGCAGGACGAGCACGAGCGCCAGCCAGGCAATCGGCGTGGCCAGGGGCTTGGATGCCGACGCACTCTCGGCGGCAGGGGCCGCTGCTGTTGGCGGCGGCGTCCCGGCGGCGGCAGCCGACGGCGCCGGCGGCGCAGTCGCGGGGGCCGGCTCCTCTGCTGGCGCCGCTACGTCACCCGCAGACGCTTCACCTCGACCTTCCGGATGTATCTCGGCCGGCTCGACCGCCGACTCGCCGTCGGAAACGGTCCCGGTGCGTTCCTCTGGCGTCTCCACCGCGGGATCGACCTGCGTGACCGGAGCGGAATCGGTGGCAGTTTCCTTGTCGTCGTGCGGCGCCGCGTCGGCCGATTCAGCCGACTCGGCGGCGGCTTCAGCGGCTGCCGCCCGCGCCACCTCGATGGCCTGCGCCGCCGTCAGCCCGGACCTGGGCTTTGCCTTTTCTTCTGTCTGGCCGTCTGCGGAGCCGCCCGGTCCGTTCTCTGCCTTGTCATCCTCGGTCAATGCTGTGTCTCCAAAGAACGCTGCTGCCGCAGGCGCTTTACCGCCGCCAGCATGGCGGCATCCGATGCGTTATCGGCCGTCTCGACGCGCGGCCAGCCGAGAGCGATGGCGCTCTCGGCAACGCGCTGCGAGGGCACGATCAGCGTGGTGCCGGCTAAAGTAGTGCCTTCGCCGGGGTGAAGCAAACGGCCCAGCAGTTCGAGGCCCTCGCCGCTGCTGATCAGCACGAGATCGCAGCCCCCGGGGCCCAGCAGGGCCTTCACTTCATCCGGCGTATGCTCGACAGCCCGGCGCCGGTAACAGGGCAACTCATCGACGCCGGCGCCGCGCGCGCGCAGCGTCTCGGCGATCATCGTGCGGCCACCCTCGCCGCGCACCAGCAGGCAGCGCTGGCCCGAGAGTTGCTGCAGCCCGGGCATCGCCAGTAGCCCCTCGCTGCTCATGTCGGTCTCGGGCCGTTCCACGCGAAGCCCCGCGGCCTCGAGCACCGCCGCCGTACTTGTTCCCACGGCCCAGTAGCGCTGCCGCGCCGGCCACTGGGGCCAGAGATCCTCGATGCGCTCGGCGCCGATGCGCGCGGCGTTTGCGCTGACAAAAAAGACGTGCTCGTAGCGATCCAGATCGAGGATTTTCTGCCGCGCCTCGCCCGGAAGCGGGTTGATGATCTCGATGTCGATCAGGGGCAGATGAACGCCCGTCAATCCGGCCTCGCTCAGGCTGTCGAGCAGCGCATCGGCCTGGCCCCGGGGACGCGTGACCAGGACGCGCTCCTCAGCGCCCATATACCTCGGCGAGGATCTCGGCGGCGCCGGCAGCGAGAAGCTGATCGGCGACCTCGAAACCGAGGGCCTCGGGCTGCGTTTTCGGTCCCCGCGCCTCGGCTCGCAGCGTGCTGGTGCCATCGGGCCGCCCCACCAGCCCGCGCAGCCACAGCGAATCACCCTCGTGCTCGGCGAAGGCCGCGATCGGTACCTCGCAGCCGCCCTCGAGGCGGCGATTGAGCGCACGCTCGGCAAGCACCCGCTCCGCCGTCGGCTGGTGATGCAGGGGCGCGAGCAGTTCGCGGGTCGCGGCATCTTCGCAGCGCAGCTCGATGCCGACCGCCCCCTGGCCACCGGCGGGCAGCGAATCACTGATGGGAATTGGCGAGCGGATGCGCTCGGCCATACCGAGCCGCAGCAGTCCGGCGCAGGCAAGGAGGATCGCGTCGTATTCGCCCTCGTCGAGCTTGCGCAGCCGCGTATTAACGTTGCCGCGCAGGAAGCGCACCTCAAGATCGGGCCGCCGCTCGCGCAGCTGGCACTCGCGGCGCAGGCTCGAGGTGCCAACAATGGCGCCTGCGGGCAGCTCGTCCAGGGATGCGTAGCGGTTGCTCACGAAGGCGTCGGCGGGTTCTTCGCGCTCGCAGATCACGCCGAGCTCGAGACCGTCCGGGAACGCCATGGGCACATCCTTCATCGAGTGCACGGCGATGTGCGCCCGACCATCGAGCAGTGCCGTCTCGAGCTCCTTCACGAACAGACCCTTGCCGCCGACCTTGGCCAGGGGTACATCGAGCACCTGGTCGCCGCGACTGGTCATACCCAGAAGCTCGACCTCGAGTCCCTCGTGGGCGGCCTGGAGCGCATCGCGCACGTAGTAGGCCTGCCACAGGGCGAGGGGGCTTTCCCGGGTCGCTATGATGATGTCAGCGGCGTCAGAGGGCATGGACGACTCAACCTGTAAAAAGCGCCGATAATAACATTCATCAAGCCTCGCCCCGCACCGCGGCCTTGAGTTCGGCAACGTGGCGACGGCTTACGCGCGGTCGCTCGCGGCAGTCGCTTAGCTCCGCCGTCCAGCCCTCTTCGTCGCGCAGCAGCCGAAGAAGATGCGCGCGCGCCACCAGGGCCTTGCGATGCACGCGCAGGAAGCGCGCGCCGAACTCCGACTCGAGATCGCGCAGCGACTCGGACAGCAGCAATTCACCCTGCGGTGCACAGGCGCGCACGTACTTGTCCTCGGCAATGAAACAGCGAACGTCGCGCAGCGGCAGACTCTCGACGCCGCGATGGCCCGAGCTGCTGATCAGTTCGCGCTCGTCGGCAGCCACCCCGAGCACCGCAAGCTGCGCCCGGTTGACGCGCACGGACGCGCGCAGCGCAGCCTCGAGGTCGCGCTCGCGCACCGGCTTCAGCAGGTAGGCAGCGGCCTGATTGCGCAGCGCATCGAGGGCGTACTCGTCATAGGCGGTACAGAAAATCACCGCCGGCGCCCGCTCGACCTCCAGCAGCGCCCGCGCCACGTCCACGCCGCTCATTCCCGGCATGGAGATATCGAGGAACAGAAGATCCGGTGACTGCTCGGAGACAAGGGCAAGGGCGCTCTCTCCATCCGCCGCCTCGAAGATCTCGGCATCGGGGCGCAGGCGTTCGAGGAGTCGCCGCAGGCGCTGGCGCGCCAGGCTCTCGTCATCGACGAGGAGAAGCTTCACGCGTCGTCGCCGCGCAGCGCGGGCAGGCGCAGTTCGGCGCGGAAGGTGTCGTCCCCCTGCACTACGGACAGCTGCGCCGCCGGGCCGAACTCGGCCTCGAGGCGCTGGCGGATGTTGTCCAGGGCCATGTGCAGGCCGCTGCCAGCACCGGCGCTGACCTCTCGTGGGAGCGGATTCTCGATGCTGATCAGGAGGCGGCGCGCCGCCTCGCGCGCGCGGATGCGGATTTCACCGCCCTCGGGGCGCGGTGCGATGCCGTGATACACGGCGTTCTCGATCAGGGGCTGGAGCAACAGGGCGGGCAGCATCACACCGTCGATGCCCTCGTCGACATTCCATTGCACGCTCAGACGCTCGCCGAGGCGGAGCATTTCGAGGTCGAGATAGAGCTCGCACAGGTGGCGCTCCTGGCCGAAGTCGGAGGTTTGCGCCCCGTCCTGCAGCGCCGCGCGGAACAGTTCGGCCACGTCCTCGATCGCCTGCTCGGCGCGCTCCGGGCGCAGCGTGATCAGGCTGGCAATGCTGTTGAGCGTGTTGAACAGAAAGTGCGGGCGGATGCGCGAGCGCAGTGCGTCCAGGCGCAGCTGCAGCTCGCTTCGCTGCTGCAGGGCCACACGCTGATGCAGGTAGGAGTAGCGCAGTACGATCGCAGCGAGAATCAGCGCGACGAGGGCATTGCGCAGCACAAGGTCGGGAAGCGACGCGACCGCCAGCCGCGGCTCGAGGTACTGGCTCAGCAGCGTGGACGCGGTGACCAGAGCGCACACGACGCTCAGGCAGACGGTGGCGGCCAGGGCCGGTCGCAGGGGGCGCAGATGGCGGCGCAGCGCGCAGATGACCGCCAGACACAGCAGCGTGTTCCACTGCACGAAGAGCGAGCCCGTGGCGAACAGCGTCCAGTCGAAGGCGGCGATCGGCCCGAGAGCGAGCACGTGGAGAAAAACCACCAGCTCCGCCAGCAGGACCGCGATAAAAACGGCCGTCGGTGCACAGAGGTCGGGGATGAAGAACCCGTCCTCCGTGTCTGCTGTGCCACCGGTCATGGGTCGCGGATGCTGCATTACAGGACTCCTGAGCCGCCGGCGCGACCGCGCTCGACGGGTATACTTGCACGCCACGCGCGGGGGCGACAAGCCGCGACCTGACGCGCGAAGCCGCGCCGGCAAAAGCACACAGGAAGAGCAGGGACATGAGCGACAGCAACACGGGACACAGCCTCTGGGGTGGGCGCTTCAGCGAGGCCACGGACAGCTTCGTGCAACGTTTCACGGCCTCCGTGGAATTCGATCGTCGCATGGCCATGCAGGACCTGCGCGGCTCGAAGGCCCACGCACGGATGCTGGAGAAGGTCGGTGTGCTGAGCGCGGAGGAGCTGCACGCCATCGAGACGGGCCTTGGCAGGATCGCCGACGAGATCGACGGCGGTCGCTTCCCCTGGTCCATCGAGCTCGAAGACGTGCATATGAATATCGAGGCGCGCCTGACTGCGCTCATTGGTGATGCGGGCAAGAAGCTGCACACGGGGCGCTCGCGCAATGACCAGGTTGCCACGGATATCCGTCTTTACCTCCGCGATGCCATCGACGCCATCGCAGACGAGCTCACGCGCCTGCAGGGCGGTCTCGTCAACCTCGCCGAGGTCAACGCCGACACGGTGATGCCCGGCTTCACGCACCTGCAGTGCGCGCAGCCCGTGACCTTCGGCCATCACCTGCTGGCGTGGAACGAGATGCTCGAGCGCGACTTCGGCCGCCTTGGCGACTGCCGGCGGCGCATGAATGTCTGCCCCCTTGGCGCCGCAGCCCTCGCCGGCACCAGCTTCCCCATCGACCGCGAGCACACAGCAGAGGCGCTGGGCTTCGACGCGCCCACGCGCAACTCCCTCGACTCCGTGTCCGACCGCGACTTCGCCATCGAATTCACCGCCTTCGCCGCGCTGCTGCTGACACACCTGTCGCGCATGAGCGAAGAACTGGTGCTGTGGACCTCGAGTCAGTTCGGCTTCATCGAGCTGCCCGACCGCTTCTGCACCGGGTCCTCGATCATGCCGCAGAAGAAGAACCCCGATGTCCCGGAGCTGGTGCGCGGCAAGAGCGGGCGCGTGAACGGCCACCTGATCGCCCTGCTCACGCTGATGAAGAGCCAGCCCCTGGCCTACAACAAGGACAATCAGGAGGACAAGGAGCCGCTCTTCGACTGCATCGATACGGTGCTCGATTGCCTGCGCGCCTTTGCCGACATGGTGCCGCACATCGTCCCGCGCACGGACGTGCTGCGCCGGGCGGCGACGCAGGGGTTCTCCACGGCCACGGACCTCGCCGACTACCTCGTGCGCAGGAACATGCCCTTCCGCGATGCGCACGAGGTCGTGGGTCGCGCCGTGGGTGCCGCCGTCGAGGCTGGCTGCGACCTGGCGGAAATGCCGCTCGAGCAGCTGCGCGGCTTTTCCCCGCTGATCGATGGCGATGTCTTCGACGTGCTCACCGTCGAGGGCTCCGTCGCGGCGCGCGACCATCTCGGTGGCACCGCACCGCGACGCGTACGCGAGGCCGCTGCGGCGGCGCGCGCAGGCCTCGCGGAGCGCGACCTGAAAGCCGCCTGAAGCGAGCGCGCGGGACTCCCGGACGGCGACGCGCACCGCTATACTGCGGGTTTTTTCCCGGCACCTATGATCCCCGTCGTTCCCCGGAATTTGCCCGCGCAGCCGCTGACGCGGCGCTTCGCGCCCGCGCTGGCTGCAGCCGTGGTGCTGGCGGCGCTGCTGCAGGCCTGCGGTCAGATGGGTGCGCTCTATCAGCCACCTCCCGAGCAGGTCGGCGGCGAGGGCGAAGAGCAGTCATCGGCACGGCGCGGCGACGGCGCCGCGCTGGCCAGTGCGGCGGAGGCCTAGGCCATGGCGTTTCAGCATCGCGAAGGCGTTCTCTTCGCCGAAGCTATCGACTGCCGCGATCTCGCGGCGCGCTACGGCACACCGCTCTATGTCTATTCGCGGTCGGCGATCGAAGACGCCTTCGATGCCTATGCGAAGGCCCTGTCGGGCTGCGATCACCTGGTGTGCTTTGCCGTGAAGGCAAACTCGAACCTCGCGGTCCTCGATCTTCTCGCCCGGCGCGGCGCCGGTTTTGACATCGTCTCCGTCGGCGAGCTTGAACGCGTCCTGGCTGCGGGCGGCGACCCGCAGAAGGTCGTGTTCTCGGGCGTCGTGAAACAGGAGCACGAACTGCGGCGGGCCCTCGAGGTCGGCATACGCTGCTTCAACATCGAATCGCCCGCCGAGCTCGACCTGCTGGCATCGGTCGCGGAAGACCTCGGACGCGCCGCGCCCGTCTCGATCCGCGTCAATCCGGACGTGGACGCCAAAACCCACCCCTACATCTCCACCGGCCTCAGGGAAAACAAATTCGGCGTCGCGCCGCCCGTCGCCCTCGAGCTGCTGCGCCGGGCCGCGGCATCCGACTGTCTCGAGGTTGTGGGTCTCGACTGCCACATCGGCAGCCAGCTCACCGATGCGGCGCCGCTGCTTGAGGCACTGCAGGAACTGCTTGGCCTGATCGACACGCTGGCCGCCGAGGGCATCGCCATACACCACCTGGATCTCGGCGGCGGCATCGGCGTGCGCTACCGCGACGAGTCGCCGCCCTCCGTCGAGACTTACATCGCCGCAGTGCGCGAGGCCGTCAGGGGCCGCGGTCTGTGCCTGGTATTCGAGCCGGGTCGCTCGATCGTGGCCAACGCCGGCGTGCTACTGACACGCGTGCACTACACAAAAACCACGGACGCGCACAGCTTCGCCCTGGTTGACGCGGCCATGAACGATTTTGTTCGCCCGGCGCTGTACGAGGCCTGGGTGGAGATCAGCACGGCCGCGCCCTGCACCGCGGCGCCGCGTTCCTGGGACGTTGTCGGACCGGTCTGCGAGACGGCCGACTTTCTCGGTCGTGAGCGCGAGCTGTCGCTGGAGGACGGCACGCTGCTCGCCGTACACGGGGCCGGAGCCTACGGTTTCGTCATGAGTTCCAACTACAACACGCGTCCGCGCGCCGCCGAGCTCATCGTCGACGGCGAGGCGGTGCACCTCGTCCGCGAGCGCGAGACCCTCGACGACCTCCTGCGCGGCGAGCATCGCCTCCCACGCTGAGGCTCGCGCACGCACCATGACCATCAAGTTCACCAAGATGCACGGTGCCGGCAACGACTTCGTTATGCTCGACGGCATCAGCCAGCGCCTCAAGCTGCGCCCCGAAGACATCCGTCGCATCGCCGACCGGCACCTCGGCGTCGGCTGCGACCAGGTCCTTGTCGTCGAGGCGCCGGGACGTCCCGATGCGGATTTCCGCTACCGGATCTTCAATACCGATGGCAGCGAGGCCGGCCAGTGCGGCAATGGCGCCCGCTGCTTTGCGCGCTTTGTGCACCATCGGCAGCTGACCAACCTGCGCGAACTGGTGGTTGAAACCAGCAGTGGCCTGATGACGCTGCGCCTGCGGGACGGCAACGAGGTAGAGGTGGAAATCGGCGTGCCGTGCTTCGAGCCGGCGGCCATTCCACTGCGGGCCGAGCACGAAGCGATCGAATACGAGCTCGAGGTGGCGGGAGAGTCGCTGCGCGTAGGCGCCGTATCCCTCGGCAACCCGCACGCGGTGCTTCGCGTTGCCAGCGTGAACGACGGCAGCATCGAGCGTCTCGGCGCTGCCCTTGAGCGCCACGAAGGTTTCCCCGACCGCGTCAACGCTGGATTCATGGAGGTGGTAGCGAGGGACCAGCTGCGCCTTCGGGTCCACGAACGCGGCGTCGGCGAGACGCGCGCCTGCGGCTCCGGCGCCTGCGCGGCGGTCGTTTACGCACAGCGCATGGGCTGGGTCGACGAGCGAGTGACAGTCGAACTACCCGGCGGTAAGCTCGAGGTGCGCTGGGCGGGAAACGACGCCCCCGTATACCTCACGGGACCCACGGCGATCAGCTTCGAAGGCAGCCTGCGCGGCTGAATCCGCCCGTCCGCCGGGATGCGCGAAACCCTTCTGGCGCGTGATCGCGACACCAGATGACGAGACAGACTTCGGCGGGCGATTGAGCCCACAGCAGCGGGAACACGGCGTGGACGAAAACGATATTCGCGATTACCTGCTGGCGAATCCGGACTATCTGCAGAACAACCCCGACCTTCTCGGCGTCCTGCAGATTCCGCACGCCAGCGGCTCGGCGGTCTCCCTGGTGGAACGGCAGGTGAGCGTGCTGCGCGAACGCAACGTTGACCTGCGCCACCGGCTTCGCGACCTCGGCAGCAACGCACGCCACAACGACCAGCTTTTCGAGGAGACACGAGCGCTGGTGCTCGCCCTCCTCGAGGCTGCGGATCTCGAGGCGCGCGAGCGGGCGCTGCTCGCGGTTCTACGCGATCGCTTCCACGTCGAGCACGCCAGCCTGCTGCTGTTCAGCGAAGCCTTCGGCGATGAAGGCCCGCTGCGCCGCGTGGCCGAAAGCCAGCTTCGCGGCCATGTCGGCGGCCTGCTGGCGCGGAAGCAGGCCGGCTGCGGCGCACTCAGGCCCGAGGCCTTCGGCTTTCTGTTCCCCGGCTCGCGCACGGTCGGCTCTGCCGCCGTCGCCCTGATCTCCTCCCACGAGGACAAGCCGCTCGGTGCCCTGGCGCTGGGAAGCTCCGACGCGGCGCATTACAGCGATGACATGGGTACGCTTTTCCTCGACTTCGCCGCCGAAGTACTCGCTCGACTGCTCGACGCCGAACGCGCACGCTGAGCCCGCGATGGACACGGGCTCTGCGACAGCGGCCACCACGCAGCTTGAACGCCGCATCGAGGCTTTTCTCGGCCACATCGCGCAGGTACGCCGCCTTTCCGCCCATACGGTCGCGGCCTACCGCCGTGACCTGGCAGATTTTGCCCGCCTGTGCGCGGATATGGGACTCGCAGACCCCGGAAAGCTGCGCGAGGCTCACGTGCGCCGCTGGCTCACGGAGGCACACCGTCGCGGCCTTGCAGCAAGCACGCAGCAGCGCCGTCTGTCGACGCTGCGCGCCTTTTTCAACTGGAACGCCCGCGAGAGCGGCGAACGCGCCAATCCTGCCGCCGCGGTCCTCGCGCCGCGCCGCAAGCGCCGTCTGCCGCGAACGCTGGAAGTCGATGAGCTCGGCCAGCTGCTGCGGCGGACGGGCGATGATCCGCTCGCGCTGCGCGATCTCGCGATAGCTGAGCTGTTCTACTCCTCGGGCCTGCGCCTCGCCGAACTGCAGAGCCTGAACCGCGACGATCTGGACCACGCACAGCGTCTGTTACGGGTGACGGGCAAGGGCAACAAAACGCGCAGCGTTCCCGTGGGGCAAGCCGCCCTCGCGGCCGTCCGCGCCTATCTGGCCGTACGCCCCGAGGGCCGAAACCAAGACGCGGCCGAGGCGCTGTTTCTGTCCAATCACGGCCGGCGCATCAGCGCGCGCTCAATCCAGGCCCGCCTGAAGCGCCTCGCGCAAAGCAGCGCGCTCGGCCGCAGCGTACACCCGCACATGCTGCGCCACTCCTTCGCCAGTCACATGCTGGAGTCGAGCGGCGATCTGCGCGCCGTACAGGAGCTCCTCGGCCACAGCGACATCGCTACCACGCAGATCTACACGCATCTGGACTTCCAGCATCTTGCGAAGGTTTACGACCAGGCCCACCCGCGCGCGGGCCGGCGCAAGAACAGCGACGACGACCGATGAGCATCCGCGTCATCACCTTTGACCTCGACGACACGCTGTGGGACGTGAAGCCGGCGCTCGAGCGCGCCGAAGCGGCTCAGCGTGCCTGGCTTCTGCGCCATCGCCCCAGAACCCTGGAAGCGATCGGCCCCGAGGAGCATCGGGAGTTGCGCAAGCGCGTATGGCGATCCAACGCCACGCTGACTCACAACGTCACCGCAATGCGCAAGCTCCTGCTCCGTGAACTACAGCTGGCAGCGGGCTATTCCTCAGCGGATGCGGAAGCCGGCGCCAACGCAGCCTTCGCCTCCTTCATCGAGGAGCGCCAGCGCGTGGAGCTTCACGCCAACGCACTCACGGTGCTGGACGTGCTTGCCCGCAGCTGTCGCCTCGGCGCGCTGACCAACGGTAATGCGGACGTCTACAAGACCGACGCCGGCGAATACTTCGAGTTTGCCCTTCTCGCCGAAGAAGTCGGCGCCAGCAAGCCGGCTGCTGACATGTTCCTCGCTGCCCTCGAGCTCACGGGCGTAGCCGCAGACGAGGTGCTTCACGTGGGCGACAGTGTCGAGCACGATGTGCTCGGCGCCCTGGGCGTCGGCATGCGCGCCGCCTGGCTGAACCCCGAAGGCCACGACTGGACGCACGATGCGCGGCCCGATGCACTGATCCGTTCCCTCGATGAGTTGCCCGACCTGCTGAAGCGGCTCTGATCGTCAGCCGCCGATCGCGGGGAGAAAAAAACCGCAGCGCCGATACGCGATCGGCGACTGCGGCGAAAAACGGCCTGGCCGCTCAGAAGCTGTAGAAAAACTGAAGCTTGTAGAAATCGGATGCGGAGAACGAATCGTCGTCATCCGTGAGATCAGCGCCGAAGGAGAAGCGCAGACCATAGGTGTCATTGGCGACCTGGAAGTACGGTCCCAGCCACTGGTATCCGTCCTGCTCGCTGACGTTCGATCCACCGCTGAGCTTGAGTTCCTCAAAGTGCGCACCGACGGAGAAATAGCGCCCGAACTTCTTGCCCCCGGTCAGCCAGTAGTGGACGTACTCGAGGGTGGTCCCGCCCTCGGGCTCCTCCTCGCGCAGGGGCAGGTACCAGCCCGCGTAGAGCTGCCCCTCCCAGGCGTCGGTGGCGTAGTTCATGGTGATGTTCGGCACGAAGCCATCACCGACGATACCGGGCTCGGCAACGCCTGAAGACAGGAGGTTGCCCGAGGTGAAGCCGATCTGCGGGTTGATGTAGAGGTCACCGTCCAGGGCATCGAAGCCAACCCCGGCGCCGAACTCGGTCCAATTGCCCCAGTTCTGCCCCGTACCGGCTCCCCAGTAGATGCCGTAGAAGGTGAGATCGAGGCCGCCCGTGTCGTAGGTGATTCCGGCAAAGGGATTCACGCCGAAGAAGGCGTCACTGTTAAACGATACAAAGCCGCTGAGCGCGTCGTCATCCTGCGCCTGCGCGCCGGCGGCGATGGCCAGTGTGAGCGTCAACGCTGACGCGAGTGCAGCGCTGCGACGCAGGCCATCCTTGTGCGCCAGGCGGCCCGAGCGCAACGGGGAAGCAGGCGCTGAAAGTCCGTATGAGTCGGAAATACCCGATGAGAGAGCTGGTGAGACAGTTGTCATGGTGAGTCCTCGTAGATTGCCTGAGTGCGTAGGCGCTCCGCCTCCGGCTGCGACTCTTTACTGGTCGATTGCCGGTCTGCCGTGCGTGTTCCGAGCACCGGTGGTTCCCTCCGAGGCGCATCTAGCAATCGACGGGCCAAGCTCTATAAAGGCGCTAACGCATTGTTTTGGCTCTCTTTTCCCCGAAACAGGGCAGGATTTGCGCCACTACGGCGCAAGACGGCGCCGAACTCGGAGACGAGGACTGATAAGGTTCAAGCGAACGCAGGAATACGCCCCGAATTGGGATGCGGCGCACACCGTTTCGGGGCGCGCGGGGAGACCCCGCGGTGAGTGTCGGGGATGAACGCGGGGCTAGATCGCGTCTTCGCCCGTCTCACGGGTGCGGATCCGGATCACCTCGTCGAGCTGCGACACGAAGATCTTGCCGTCGCCGATCTTGCCCGTATTGGCGGCGGCGATGATGGCCTCGACGGCGGCCTCGCTCTGCGCCTCGGCCACGGCCACCTCGAGCTTTATCTTTGGCAGGAAGTCGACAACGTACTCCGCACCGCGGTAAAGCTCCGTGTGCCCCTTCTGACGCCCGAAGCCCTTGACCTCGGTCACGGTGATGCCCTGTACACCGACATCGGCGAGCGCCGCTCGAACATCGTCGAGCTTGAAGGGTTTGATGATTGCAGTGACAAGTTTCATAAGGGAGACCGTGGCGCGCGAAATGGCGATAGGACGACGCCGTGATAATAGGGACGGAGTCCGTGCGCCCGCAAGGCCCCTGCGGCTGAACGCTGCGCTCGGTACCTGCGGCGCACAGGCGCGGGGTAGCAACCCTCATGGTGAGAACCACAGAAACCTGCGGCGGCGCGCGCAATAAAAAAAGGGGGCCAGAGGCCCCCAAAAAAACGCATCTCACAATGCGCCCGCAAGTCGGATTTACCTGTTGACGAACTCCGGATAGGCCTCGAGGCCGCATTCGGACAGATCCACACCTTCGTATTCCTCTTCCTCACCTACGCGTATGCCGAGCACGAGCTTGATGACGAAGAACACGATGAAACTGGTAATGAAGACCCATGCGAAGATCGTCGCGGCGCCTATGAGCTGCCCGCCGAAGCTGGCGCCGCCCTCGTCCGTCAGGGGGTTGGTCAAGGGAACGAGGAGCAGGCCGAGGAGGCCGACAACGCCGTGTACGGAAATCGCGCCGACGGGGTCGTCGATACGCAGCTTGTCCAGGGTAACGATCGAGAACACCACCAGCACGCCGCCGATCGCTCCGAAGAGCGTCGCGAGGGCCGGTGTCGGCGTGGACGGCTCTGCAGTGATCGCCACGAGGCCCGCGAGGGCGCCATTCAGCGCCATGGTCAGATCCGCCTTGCCGAAAAGCAGGCGTGCCGTGATCAGCGCGGCAACGAGACCGCCGGAGGCTGCCGCATTGGTATTCATGAAGACCACGGCGACGGCGTTGGCGCTCTCGACGCTGGCCGTGGCGAGCACCGAACCACCGTTGAAGCCGAACCAGCCCATCCAGAGGATAAAGGTGCCGAGCGTCGCCAAAGGCAGGTTGGCGCCGGGAATCGCTGCAACCGAGCCGTCGCTGCGGTACTTTCCGGCACGCGGGCCGAGGAGCAGCACGCCCGCGAGGGCCGCGGAGGCTCCGGCCATGTGTACGATGCCCGAGCCGGCGAAATCGGAGAAACCGAGATCACCCAGCGTGTACAGACCGAAGACCGCGTCGCCACCCCAGGTCCAGTTTCCCTCGAGCGGATAGATGAAGCCGGTCATGACGACGGCGAATGCGAGGAATGACCAAAGCTTCATACGCTCCGCCACCGCACCCGAAACAATCGACATCGCGGTGGCAACAAAGACCACCTGGAAGAAGAAGTCCGCCGAGGGCGCATAGGTGCTGTCAGCGGCAAGACCATCGCCGGTAATGCCACCGAGCAGCGACGATCCGAGTTCGGGATACATGATGGCGTAGCCGACGATCATGTACATGGTGCAGGCGATGGCGAAGAGCGCCACGTTCTTGGTGAGGATTTCCGTGGTGTTCTTCGCGCGCACGAGGCCAGCCTCGAGCATCGCAAAACCCGCCGCCATCCACATGACCAACGCGCCGCACACCAGAAAATAGAACGTATCGAGCGCGTAGCTCAGGGCAAAAATGTCTTTCTCCATGGTCTTCGTCTAATCCCGATCAGCGTTTATTGCGACGGCAGCGAGGGCCGCACGCCGCCCTGACGTCGCTCGAACAGCCCGTGAGCTCGGGCTCACAGTGCTTCCTCGCCGGTCTCGCCGGTGCGGATGCGGATGACCTGCTCCAGGGGAGCAACGAACACCTTGCCGTCGCCGATCTTTCCCGTGTTGGCCGACTTGGTGATGGCCTCGATGGTCTGCTCGACAAGGTCCTCGGGTACGGCCACTTCGATCTTCACCTTGGGCAGGAAATCAACCACGTACTCGGCGCCGCGATAGAGCTCTGTGTGCCCCTTCTGACGCCCGAAGCCCTTGACCTCGGTGACCGTGATTCCCTGTACGCCGATATCCGACAGGGACTCGCGCACGTCATCGAGCTTGAACGGTTTGACGATGGCCGTAATCAGTTTCATTGGGTCTCCATTAGGCAGCGTGTGCTCGATCAGGTCGCTCGCTGCCACGACGTGCCGGCACCGCTGGCTCAAACCGCTTTATCAGCAGCTCTGGGCGTTCACCGTTCGGTCGAAAGCGCCTGATGTTTTATGCTCTTGCACTGCCGACGGAATGCCCGGCTGCGCTCGCAGGGCGGGCAGCAAAGGCCGTGCCAGCGGACCTTTATGGCGGGGGATCAACGACTTAGCTGGAGCCCGCGCGGCGTTACCACCCGCCACGCGCCTGATCCTTGCGCGCCAATCGCACCAATATGGTGCATTGCGGCACGCTGACGCGCGGCGCCGGACTGGGACAGCCACGACCCTTGCCCTAGAATCCGGGGACGACACAGCGAGGCAGGCAAATGGCGATCAAACCACCGCCGATCGGCGAAGTAATGCAGCAGGTGAACGAACTCGTGGGGCCTAAAGGCCTTGCCGATGAAGTCGACCGCAATGCGCGGCAGCTTGTACAGGCAGCGCTGCGCAAACTCGATTTCGTGAGCCGTGAGGAGTTCGACGCCCAGACAGCGATCCTGGCGCGCACGCGCGCGAAGATCGAGGCCCTCGAGGGCGAACTGGCGGCAATGTCGGACCTGCTCGCCCGTGTCGAAGGCGAGCGTTCGCCGTCGGGGCCATCGAAACAGGACTAGAAGACCAGGGCGCACACAGCGCCTGACTACAACGACAGAGCAGGCGCAGGGAAGCGCCGCAGCGATTCATGGAGGAATCATGAGCTACGCGATCGTGCGATCGCGGGCCAGCCAGGGACTGGACGCACCACCCGTTCGCGTCGAAGTGCATCTGGCGAGTGGCCTGCCGAGCTTCACCGTCGTCGGCATGCCTGAAACGGCGGTTCGCGAGAGTCGCGACCGGGTGCGCAGCGCGCTGATCAACGCCCACTTCGAATTCCCCGATGGCCGCCTCACGGTCAACCTCGCACCCGCCGATCTGCCCAAGGGCGGCAGCCGCTTCGATCTCCCCATAGCCCTCGGCATCCTCGTCGCCTCTTCGCAGCTTCCCGCCAGCGCCGTGGACGGCGTCGAGTGCATCGGTGAGCTCGCGCTGAACGGCGGTCTCTGCGACATCCGCGGGTGTATCGCAGCGGTCATGGCCGCAACGAGCGCCGGACGGAGCGTCGCCCTGCCGAATCGCGCGGCGTCGCGCTGTCGCGTCGTCATCGGAGCACGGCTCATCCCGGGAGCGGACCTGCTCAGTCTTTGTGCACTGCTTCGCGGCGAGGCCGAGCCTCCCGAAGAGGAAAGCTTCCAGCCCTCCCCGAGGGAGGTCACCAGCGATCTCGCGGAAGTCCAGGGGCAGCCAGTGGCGCGCCGCGTTCTTGAGCTGGCGGCGGCCGGCGGCCACAACCTGCTCCTGTGCGGACCGCCAGGGACCGGCAAGAGCCTGCTGGCGAGCTGCCTCCCGGGAATTCTTCCTCCACCCGACCCTGAAGAAGTGCTCGTGATGCATGCCCTGCAGGACTTGCAAGGCGTGGAAGGTAGCGACAATGCCCGTCCCTTTCGCAGTCCGCACCACAGCGCCAGCGCAGCCGCGCTCGTCGGGGGCGGCTCGACGCCGCGACCCGGCGAAATCTCTCTCGCTCACGGCGGCGTGCTGTTCCTCGATGAACTCGCCGAGTTCCCGCGCCACAGCCTCGACATGCTGCGCGAACCACTTGAGACCGGCGAGATCTGCATCGCGCGGGCGCGCAGTCGCATCCGCTACCCCGCCCGCTTCCAGCTCGTTGCGGCGATGAATCCCTGCCCCTGTGGCTATGCGGGGGACGAACAGCGCAGCTGCCGCTGCACGCCGGCGCAGCGACAGAGCTACGCGGCACGTCTGTCCGGCCCGCTGCTCGACCGAATTGATCTTCAAGTCTGGGTCGACCGCAGCCGGACACCGTCGCTGTTCGCCGACGACGAGGTAGAAAGCTCTGCCGTGGTGCGCGCGCGCGTGATCGAGGCGACGGAGCGGCAGGTGAATCGGCAGGGGAAGTTGAATGCGCGCCTGGAGGTGGCGCGCCTCGCCGAGGTCTGCGCACTGCGCAAAGAGGAGCTTGATCTGCTGCGCGAGGCCTGCAGCCAGCTCAGCCTGTCGCTGCGTGCAGCGCACCGGTGCCTGCGCGTGGCGCGCACGATCGCGGATCTCGAGGGGACGGGTCCCGTTAGCGCCGCGCATATCCGCGAAGCACTGGCCTACCGGCAGCTATCGCGGGAGGGCTGAAACCGTGTGCGGAGCGCGGTTCGCCAAAGGGAAGAGGTTCGCGGAGGCAGGAATACGGACGCGCGACAGTCGCGCGCCCGGGAAGCAAGCTTACTGGCTGCTTTCCACCATGTAGTCGACGGCGGCCATAATCTGCTGGTCGGACAGGTCCATACGCCCGCCCTTGGCCATCATCGCGGTGCCGGCGACGCCGTTCAGGCCGCTGTTGTGCAGCGCGTCGATACCCTTGGCGATGCGCGGGGACCAGTCGTCAATGTTGCCGACCTTGGGCGCACCGCCCACACCGCTCATGTGACAGGCCATGCAGGCCTGGTTGTAGATCGCCTCGCCGTCAATGGCCGGAGCGGCTGCCACTGTCGCCGCATCCGTCACGGCGGCGCTTACTGCGGCGCCGGCTTCTTCCGCCGCCTGCTCGAGGTCGTCGACAACATCTTCCGCGGCAGCGCTCGCATCCGCGACCGCTTCAGCGGCTGCATCCACGGCGGATTCGGCGTCCGCGCCGCTCGCCTCGGCGCCCTGCTCCGCATCATCTGCGGCATCCTTGGCGGCTTCATTCGAGGCCACAGTGGGCTTTGACTGCGGCGCCGGCTTCGCGGGTTTGGTCATCTTGGGAAGGCCACCGCAGTTCTCGCCCTGCACACAGACAGAGCCGACCGGCGCGAGCCGCGCTTCGATCTCGGCACGCTGCTCGTCGGACAGTTCCTGAGCCTGTACGCCAGCGGCAACAGCAAGGGGAAAAAGCGTGGCAACCAGCTTTCGCAATACGGACTTGGGAAACACGGTGAGATCCTCCTTTTTCGGGGCGCGCATTATAGCCATGGGGCCCCAACCATCAAAGCACTGTGAGGAAGCGAGCCTGCTAGCATTGTCGGGCGTATACGCTCACGCACAGGAAAGGCGCGACGTTTGGATCGGCGGTCTTCGGACCGCTCTTTCGTTGGCGCTTTTGACCACTATTCTGGTTGCTTTTTCGGTCGCTCTTTCGGTCACTTTTCGCACAGTTCTTGGACACTCTTCATGCATCTTTATACCTACGAATCTGCCCCGAATCCCCGCCGCCTGCATCTGTTCCAGCAGTACAAGCAGATCGAGCTGCCGACGGACACGATTGACATGCGTGCCGGCGCGCATCGCGAAGCTGCCTTCCTCGAGATCAACCCCCTGGGCACGCTGCCGGCCCTGCTCACCGATGAAGGCGTGCTGTTGACCGAGGTGGTCGGTATCTGCGTCTACCTTGAAGAGCATTATCCCGAACGCCCGCTGATGGGGCGCAGCGCGCTCGAGCGCGCCCTGGTGCTCAGCTGGGACCACCGCATCTTTTTCACCGTTTTCGAGCCCTTTGCGGAGATTCTGCGCAATCGCAGCCCCGCCTTTGCCCACCGCGCCCTGCCCGGCCCGATCGATGTCGAGCAGATTCCCGAGCTTGTGGACCGAGGCCGCCATCGCTACGGGGCCGGCCTGCGGCAGATCGACAGCGAGTTGGGCGACTCCCGGTTCCTCTGCGGCGACAGCATCAGCCTCGCCGACATCAGCCTGCTCGTGGGTATCGAGACCGGGAGCTGGGTCAAGGAATCGCTGCCCGAGGAGTGCGAGCGACTGCAGCGGTGGATGCAGCGTTGCCACGACGTGCTGGGCTGACGGCGTTGCCCGCAGCCGCTGCGTATGTCGAAACGATCGGTAAGGCCTTCGGGCCCCATTCGCGCCGTGCTCTGTGCTGCCGGCACCGTGGTGCTTGCCAGCGCCCTCGGCGCCTGCAGCGACGATGGGCATGAGGCGAAGCTGGCGACCTACCTTTCTCGTCTTACCCGCCCCCTCGAAACCGAACCTCGACCGCCAGCTGCGATCGACCCGCTGCCCGCGCCCCGTGCCGCAGCGCTCCAGATCGAGATCGATGAGGGCGTCCTCGGTGGCCTAGATTTTCTGAGCCTGCGCGGCTGCGCTCTGCAGACCACCGTAGCGCGCAGGAACAGCAGCCTGGGCCGCGTAGCGCCGCCATCGCAGCGCCTGCTGCTCGACCTCGCCTTCCTGCGTGAGGCGCCGGCCTGCATCGAAGCCCTTGGTGACCGCGAGGAAGGCGCGCTTGCCGACACGCTCGAGGCAACGCTCGACGCGAAACGACGCCAGCTGCCTTCGCGCCTGTTCAACGCCACTCTCGGCGGTCTCGAGTATCGCGATTTCTGGCGCGGCCGCGCGGACGCCGCCTACCCGACGAACACCTCAAGCACGGTGGTCACCGCCCTCGAACTGATCCTGCGTAACGCCGAGCGCTGGCTCGCCGGTGACTACGCAGCCGATGACACGGATTTCGAACTCGCGCTCGGTGACATCGCTCTCGGTGACGGCGGCGAGCTTCTTCACGCGCTGAGGCAGCAGGCCGCCTGGCTGCGCGCCGCGAATTCCGCCGTCGACCGCCGCCTCAACGAAGGCGCGCTGTGTCGACCGGGACTCACCCCCTCGTCCGCGCCAATACTGCGTACCGTCGTGGGCAAATATTTCGTCGGGAGCGTCCAGGGCGGCGCCGCCGATCTCGAACAGCGTTATCACCAGCTGCTCGCCCCGATCCGGCAGCTGGAATTGCGGCTCGACTCCATCCTGCCAGACGCCTATCGGGACTGGATGAACGAGCGCAATACGCTACTGGAGCAGGCGCGAGCCGCTCCGGCCACCCACGTTGGTCGCCTGCAGCAGCTTCTCGGGCCTTGCTATGCTGAGTTCCGACCCGCCGGGAACCGCAATACATGAGCACTTTGTCCAACGCACCGCCGAGGGACGGCAGCCAGCGCTCCGCGTCCGACTCCGATACGGCACGCCTGCGTCAGGGCCTGAGCAACGAATGGCACGCGCGGCCGCTCATGATGATGGCCGCCCCCATGCGCTGCTCACACCTCGTATGCCTTCGCGGCGACCTCAGCCTTGCCCAGCGCCGCCGGGCCTTTGCCGGCTATTGCCGCGCCCAGGGCGAGAGCGAACCCAATCCGCAGAGTCGCCACCACTCAATCCAGGCTGGCAACTGCCTGGTCAAGTGGGAAGGCCACACGGAAGCCGACGCCTACACGCTGCTTGTGCCGGGCAACGGCGAGCCCCCCTTCTCGGCGCCGGCGCTGGACTTCCTCGATCAGGCGATGCGCGCCGACCTCGAGAGCATGCGCTTTGTCGGGCTCCACGTCGAAGTTCTACCCGACGAGGGTCTGACGCTGGAGGAGCGCAGCAAGCGCGTGCGCAGCCTGCTCGGTGCATCGCAGATCTACGGTGGCAGCTTCTCCGACGGTCTCGGCGAACTGTGGTCCTCCTTCCGCCTCGATGCCCAGGGCTTCCTGCGCATCGTGATCACGGACTTCGGCCTCGGCGAGGCGCGTCTTGCGCGCTACCTGCAGCGCATTCTCGAGATCGAGAGCTATCGCATGCTGGCCATGCTTGCGCTGCCCACGGCGCGCGAGGTAATGGCGACGCTCGGCGAGCTCGAGCCCGACCTGGACGACGTAATGGCGGAGCTGTCGCACGGCGATGCCGACCCGGCACAGGAGCGCCAGCTCGCGCGCATCACGCGCATCGCCGCGCGCGTGGAGCACGTGGCCGCGACACACGCCTACCGATTCGCCGCGGCCCGCGCCTACAGCGGTATCGTCGATCGACGCCTCGCGGAACTCGCCGAGGAGCGCAACGGCGCCGTGAGCCGCTACAGCACCTTTCTCATCAAGACGCTGCAGCCGGCGATGCGAACCTGCGAGGCCGCCGAGCGGCGCACGCAGGAGCTCGCCCAGCGCATCACCCGAGCCACGCAGCTGCTCGATTCGATGGTCGATATGGACCAGAAGAAGCAGAACCAGGCGATCCTCGAGAGCATGGCAGAGCGGGCCAGCCTGCAGCTGCGGCTGCAGCAGTCGGTGGAAGGCTTCTCGATCTTCGCGATCACCTATTACGCTGTGGGCCTGCTCGGCTACCTGCTCAAGTCCGCCAAGGAAGCCGGCCTGCCCGCCGACGCCGACCTGCTCACGGGCCTCAGCGCCCCCTTCGTACTGGCCTTTGTATGGCTATCGGTTCGCCGCGTGAAACATAAGCTCAAGCACTAGATTCGCCGCGACTGAAACGGGAAGCTGGTATCATCTAGGCAGCGCGACCGCAGCTCAGCTGGGCCGATTGCGCCGCAATCGGTGACCGACCCCGGCCGGACAAGCGAGGGCCGGACTTGCGAGCCTTAGCTCGCAAGGAGCGCTGCAGGCGCTCTAGCCAGCGCGAAGCTGGTACCATTCAAGTATTCCGCCCGTAGCTCAGCTGGATAGAGCGCTGCCCTCCGGAGGCAGAGGTCAGAGGTTCGAATCCTCTCGGGCGGGCCACTATCAAATCGGGCCACCGCCTCAGTTCGGTGACCAGTCTGGCAGCTGCTGCTCGCGCTTGATCCGCGCACGCTGATGCAGCATGGCATCAAAGATTCGCTCGACGGATTGGCTGCTGTCATCCGCGAGACCCGGCAGAGCAAACTGCACCTCGGTTCGGAACTGGTCGCGGAAAGGCCCCTTTACGAACGCCTCTTCCCACCAGTTGATAATACGAGGGCGTGCGTCCTCGAACGCCGCCACCGTTGGAAGTCGATCAGACTTGATGCGGTTCGTTTGGCTGCTTGCCGGTAGCAGGTTCCACAGATCGTTGTTGGGCCAGCGCGCCCAGGGGAAGGCGTGGTCGATATCCATGTCCCGACTTTTCCGGTTGGTCCAGACGCAGGGAACCATTTGCCCCGCCTTTCCGAGTGCAGCCAGACGCTGGCGCGCAATGGCGGTGAACCGGCTCTCGTCGCCCCACGTGAACATGCGCATTCGTGTCTTGTCTGGTATCTCCAGGCCAGGCTCATAAGTGCGCATCAACTTGACCCACTCATTCACGATGGCCGGCTGCAGCCAGCAGGCGTACTGGCCCAGCGATTGCCAGAGTGCGGCGGGCAGGCGTATCTCGCCGAACCTAAGGAACAGCTCTCGCTCCATCCGAAGAGCGCCCCGAATACGGCCCGGCGCCGTATACGAGGCTTCAAAGATCTGCGTCTCCGATCCAGGGTAGGTGATGTAGTGGGCGGGCATTCTCGCGATGAGCTGGCAGGCATCGCGCAGCGCCTCCACCAGTATCGCCGCTGACTCCGCCGAGAGTGACGAGCCGACGTTCCAGTCTGGGTCTGCCCAGTCGCGCAGCGCGCCAAAAGCAGTCTTCGCGAATCCCGGATTACCGTTTAGCTGAGGCAGCCGATGATCGAGAATCAGCGTCTTGTACTGCTTCAGCCACAACAGCCCTACCAGGCCCATGGGCACCGTAACCCAGTCGTCGCTGCGTTGAATAACGGCGCCCGGGTAGGCTTCCGCAATCCGCGACAGCACACGCAGCAAGGCGAGCTTGTAGGTCGACGACTTGCTGTCGTTGATGATGATGTGGCGCAGCGTGACCAGGCCACCTGACCCATCATCGGGCAGCCGCAGGATCACGAACTCAGCGGCAGGCAGCCCGTCTACTCCCCGCGGCTCGATCGGCTCCAGCACCAGCGCGTTCTCGCGCGCCAGCGTCTCCAGTTCGATCTGTGGCGAGATCTGATCGCGCACTGACAGGGCAGCGCCCTGCACCGCCGGAGAGCCTGTCTGAATGGCAAGCATGCCACCCGCGCTGAGCAAGCCGGACAGGATTCGCAAGAATCGCTGACGCTGATCAGGCATGATGTCTGACCAGTCCCTCGACAGGACGATCAGGTCGAAGCGATAACCGACCGCGCGCGTGTTCCTGAGCTCCGGCAGTTGATCGACGAGCCGGGTCACACCACGGAGGCCCGCCACAGAACCATCACCTGCCTCGCGCTGCGGCGCGATGGCGACAACCTCCCAGCCGGCACCCGCCAGCCACTGCGCGTCATGCTTACCATTCGGTCCAATAACCATGGCCAGACCGGCGTGCGCACCATCGATTCGGCGCTGCCATGCACTGCGCTCGTGCTTTGCCTGTACTGGCATAACGGGCTTAGATGACCTGCCGTCTGTAATTGCCGAGTTCCCTGGCAGGTAATGGGCAGTGCAGTCGCCAGACAATGCTCATTGGTTTACTGCCTTCATGGCGGATGTAACTCACCGGCCCAATGTAGCGAAACGGCTCGGTCAGGCCATTGGATAGCTTCCTGGCCTCGCGCACGAACAGAAGGGGCTGATAGCCCATCGACTGGTGGTTGATGTAGCGCTGACCAACCGGGGTGTGGGGCGACGTGCCCGACTGGCTTTGCCAATGAAACAGTTCAGAACTCATCGCGTAATCCTCATAGCGGGTAGTCGGCGAGAATTCCTTTTCTGACTTGTCGATAGTGACAAAAAAGGCATCCAGCTTTCGTTCCCGGATGTGCTTTACACCGACGCCATCAAGAGATGGTGGCTGCTCGAACCCTCCCATCCCCAGCGCAAGAAGGATCTGTTCACTGGTGTAGCGACAATGGATCGCAAGTGGCCCGCTGGCAGCAGTAAATCGTCGGCCCTGACTGGGGACAACTTGCGCCAGCCGCCATTCCAACACCTGCGACAGATCCTCTCTGAGCGCAGGCCGGGACCGCATCAGTCCAAGCGCCTCGCGCCAGCCGCCGGGTGGCCGCTTGCCGGCCCACAACAGAGACAGGCCGAGCATAAGGAGGTCATCGAGTATCTCGCTGCCGGCACCCTGCCCAGTCACCGCTCTCTGCAGGGCGAGCAGCACCTCCCGATCATCCGCGACCAGCAGCTGCCGCAAACCCAGCACGAGGCCGCGTTCGAAGTCGGCGATTTCGGGATCGGTGGCGCCGAGCAGCGTCGAGGGCAACCCGTGTTTCAGCAGCAGATCCGCGTCATCCAGATGCAGCCAGTCGAGGATCTGGGCCAGCGATGGCGCAGGACCCACTTCACGCTTAAGCGCTGCCAACTGTGCAACAACCTGCGGTCGACGCTGGGCCAGCGTATCCCTGATGTTGTGCAGCACCGTCGCAGTGGCCTGCTTATCGAGCCGTACGAGACAGCCGGCGGGCAGCCATGGAAAACCCGCCTCAAGCTGGCGATCAATCCGCAATTCGGTACGCTGTGTCAGCGCGCGAAACCTGTCGGCGAAGCGGAAGCGTCGGTGCTGCGGCGCGATGAAATCGAGCACGGTGAGATGGGCCTTGCCCTCGCACAGGCGCAGGCCGCGTCCCAGCTGCTGCACGTATACGGTGAGACTTTCCGTCGGGCGCAGGAACAGGACTGTGTCCACTTCCGGAATGTCGACACCTTCGTTGAACAGGTCGACCGTAAAGATGATGTTGATATCGCGCTGTACCAAGCGGCGCTGCACATCCTGCCGCACGCGACCCGGGGAGTCCGCCGTCAGCACCTCGGCCGGCAGGCCGTGCGTATTGCAGTAGGCGGCCATGAACGTCGCGTGCGCCTGGCTCGCGCAGAACCCCAGCGCTCGGATCGCACCGAGATCGGAGGCATGATCCTCCAGCTGACGAAGCACCCAGCCGGCACGCCGCTCATTGCCTCCGATAATGCGATCGAGGTCCTCAGTACGGTAGCCGCCGCGCGACCAGGCCAGCCCTCTGAAATCAACACCGGGGGCATCTGACACACCGAAGTAGTGAAACGGCACCAGGTGCCGTGCCTCGATCGCATCGCCAAGGCGCAGCTCGTGAGTGAACTGTCTGCCGAAGTCATCGCGAATATCCCTGCCATCCGCTCGTTCCGGCGTTGCAGTCAGACCCAGCAGCACCCGGGGGCGAACATGCTCCAACAGTCGCTGGTAGGTGTTTGCCGCAGCGTGATGGGCCTCGTCCAGCACCACGTAGTCGAAATGCGTGCGCTCAAGGTCGGCCAGCGACCGAGCGTGCCAGCTCTGCACCGAACAGAACAGGTGATGCTGCTGCGTTGGCTGGCTTCCGCCTACCAGTAGATCGCCGAAGGTCGCATCGCGGAGCACATGGCGGAAACTCTGCATCGCCTGCTCAAGAATCTCTTCCCGGTGGGCAACAAACAGCAGACTCGGGCGCTGCCCAACACCCTGAGCGGCGGCAAATCGTCGGTAGTCGAATGCAGCCACCATGGTCTTGCCGGTGCCGGTGGCCGCGACAACCAAGTGCCGACGCAGCCCAGCCTCGCGCTCTGCGGCAATGTCGTCGAGTATTGCCTGCTGGAACGCGT
>JAZBOX010000189.1:0-5335 GCA_036351355.1 Halieaceae bacterium | reverse complement strand
TAAACTTCCCCGCATGACGGACGCCGCCACCGAGATCGAGGCCCTGCGCGCCGCCCTCGCCAAGGCCGAGGCGCGAGCCGAGACCGCGGAGAGCAGAGCTGACGCCATCGCGACCGAGGCCGTCCAGGCCAAGGCGGCTGCCGCCCACGCCCAGGCGCTGGTGTCTGGTAGCGAGGCGCTGATCGCGCATCTGAAGCTCGAGATCGAGAAGCTCCGCCGCGAGCTCTACGGCCAGCGCTCCGAGCGCAAGCAGCGGCTGCTCGACCAGCTCGAGCTCCAGCTCGAGGAGATGGAGGCGACGGCCTCGGAGGACGAGGCGCTCGCCGAGGCGGCGGCGGAGAAGGCGAAGACCACGGTCGGCCCCTTCCAGCGGCGCAAGCCGGTCCGCAAGCCGTTCCCGGACCACCTGCCGCGCGAGCGCGTCGTGTTGCCCGCGCCCTGCGCCTGCGCGGCCTGCGGTTCGTCGCGGCTGGTCAAGATGGGCGAGGACGTCACCGAGACGCTCGAGGTCATTCCGCGCCAGTGGAAGGTGATCCAGACCGTCCGCGAGAAGCACAGCTGCCGCGACTGCGAGCGCATCAGCCAGCCCCCGGCGCCGTTCCATCCCACCCCGCGCGGCTGGGCCGGCCCGAGCTTTCTGGCGATGCTCGTCTTCGAGAAGTACGGCCAGCATCAGCCGCTCAACCGCCAGGCCGAGCGATACGCCCGCGAAGGCGTCGAGCTCAGCCTGTCGACGCTCGCCGACCAGGTCGGCGCGGTCGCCGCGGCGCTGGCGCCGTTGCACGCGCTGATCGAGGCCCATGTCATGGCCGCCGAGCGACTCCACGGCGACGACACCACCGTGCCGCTGCTGGCCAAGGGCAAGGCCGAGACCGCGCGGCTCTGGACCTATGTCCGCGACGACCGGCCCTTCGGCGGCCCCGCGCCGCCGGCCGCGCTGTTCCGCTTCTCGCGCGATCGGCGCGGCGTCCATCCACAAGGTCATCTCAAGGGATGGCGGGGGATTTTGCAGGCCGACGCCTATACGGGCTTCAACGCCCTGTTCGGCGTGGCGCGCGAACCGGGACCGATCCAGCCCGCATTCTGCATGGCGCACGCGCGGCGGAAATTCTTCGAGTTGGCCGACATCGCCGGCAACGCGCGGCGAGGGAAGAAGGCGACGCCGATCTCGCCGCTCGCGCTCGAGGCGGTGAAGCGGATCGACGCCATCTTCGATCTCGAGCGCGCCATCAACGGCCTGCCCGCCGATCGGCGGCTGGCGACCCGAAAGGCCGAGATCGCGCCGCTCGTGGCCGACCTCCAGGCATGGATGGCCGCCGAGCGCGCCCGGCTCTCGAAACACGCCTCCGTCGCCAAGGCGATGGACTACATGCTGACACGCTGGAGCGACTTCACTCGCTTCCTCGAGGACGGGAGGGTCTGCCTCACCAACAATGCGGCCGAGCGATCGCTGCGTGGTGTGGCGCTCGGTCGGAAGGCGTGGCTCTTCGCCGGCTCCGAGCGCGGCGGCCATCGCGCCGCCTTCATGTACACCCTGATCGTCACCGCGAAGCTCAACGGCGCCGATCCGCAGGCCTGGCTCGCCGACGTCCTCGCCCGCATCGCCAGCACGCCGATCAGCCGCCTCGACGACCTGCTCCCCTGGAACTGGATCGCCGCTCAGCAAAGCCACGACGTCAAGGCCGCCTGAGCGCGGTCCCCGCCGGAGGCTTACGCATCGATCAGGCCGTGGGCAAGCTCAAGCGGTTCAAGCGCATCGCCCTGCGTTGCGAAAATATGAAGAAAAAATTCGCGAGACTCGTCGCCCTCGCTATCGGCTTCGTCTTGGTTCAATTCGTCCATACAGCCAAAATGTCAGCAGTACTAGTTGAAAAGTTTTGCCTTTATATCGAGTATTAAGTTAGCTTCGTCCATATTGCCGCGTTTCTTCAGGAGTGTGGACAACCACTCATAGGACTCCCGTTGAGGCGAAAAGGCAGCCCGTCCCGGCGTACTGTCAGGGAGGTCGGCGGTAACATACCAGTCATCGAACCAACTCAACTCTTCCCAGACCCGGACATAGCCCTGACCGGTGAGTTGGTCATGGATTGCAACGCGGTTCGGCGTAAAATTGTGTTCAATAGTGAGGCAACGGAAACGTATGCGCGACCAATTGAGTGTTTCAAGAAACAGAAGCTCAGCACCTTCGATGTCGAGCGACAGATAATCGATAACATCGGGGCAATTGTGCTGCTTGAGCAGATCGGTTGCGGTGACCGTGTCTACGGTGATGGTCTCAACAGCGTCGCGTCCGCCGCGGCGGTCGTGAGTATCCACGGGCATGCCCTCTGCGAGACGGGATAGTTCCAGGTAGTCTGTTACGACGTTGAAGGCGAGCGCCTCGCCAGAGTGTCTGGCGATGGCGCGCGTGTCGAGTGGCATGCCACGGGTCGAGGCGAGAGAGGCAGCGAAGCGAGGATTGGGCTCCACGAGCAGGCCATCCCAACCCAGCCGTTCCAACAGCCAGCTGTTGCTGAGATGAACACCGTCGGCTGCGCCGACATCAAGCACATAACCGTGCTTCGGCGCGCCCAGCACCCACAGTACCCATAGATCCTGAAGGATCTGCGAGCGTGACAGCGCCAGGAATGGTTTCACCCATTCCAGAAAGGCCTCGGGTGGTCCGAGCGGTTTAGCGTTCGATGGAGTCTGTATGGACAAGGCGTCACACTCCCGGGCTGGGCTGAGAGCGTTCGAAGGCACCCTCGCGGCGTGCTCAGTGGTAAACCTCGTGAATACCCTGATCGAGAGGTGTTCTGGCTACCCAGCCGAGCGGTGCAAGCCTGGCGCCACTCATCAGCTTGCGCGGTGTGCCGTCGGGCTTGGAGGGGTCGCGCCTGAGACCGCCCTCGAGACGCACCGTCGCGATTACCATTTCGGCAAGCTCGGCGATCAAGGACTTTTTCTTCATAGGTCATGGGATCCCGCTTTGTGACCGTTTCGAGCGTATGCGTTCCGTTCGATCGGGGGCAAGTGGGGCATGGGCAAAGCCGACACCTTCAGGTGATGGGAACCGGCCTTTTCATATTATCGCTATGATGGGCGAGGGCGTCCTCGACATTCTCGTAGTAGGTGACAGAACCGTCTTCCAATACGATGCCGCTGTCGCAGTAATCCCGGATCACGGCCGGTCCATGGGATACCATGACAACGTCGGCACGCGCCGCACGCGCCTTGAAGGCAGCTCTCGCCTTTTTCTTGAAAGCCGCATCGCCGACACTGGTGATCTCGTCCACCAGATAGACGTCAAAATCGATGCCGAGTGACGTTCCGAAGGCGAGGCGAGCACGCATGCCTGAGGAGTAGGTCGAGACGGGCATGTGCATGAAACTCCCCAGTTCCGAGAATTCGGCGACATGATCGATAAGCGCGTCGGTATCGACGCCGTAGATGCGTGCGATGAAACGAACGTTCTGTGCCCCTGTTAGCGAGCCGTGAAAGCCACCCGCGAAACCGAGGGGCCAGGACACGCTGACCATGCGCACGATCTGCCCCTCATCCGGCAGGATCGAGCCACCGATCATTCGCAATACGGTAGACTTGCCCGCCCCGTTGCGACCCAACAGGCCGATGCTCCGACCCCGCGGCAGCGTCAGTGACACGTTGCGCATGAGGTATTTCCTGCCGCCGTTGCGCAGCGGATAACTTTTTGTGACGCGGTCGAACTGTATCATTACGGCCCGGGTTATGGTTCCAGCAATGTATTACGCATCAGTCGCATCAGCATCACACCGATCATGAACGGAATGCTGGCGAATATCACGACATAGACGGGAGACGCGAAACTTCCCTCGTAGGTAGGGTAAAAGCCAACACGCATGATTGAGGTAACATGTATTAATGGGTTCCACCATAGTATGTCTTGTACAAAACGAGGCAATGACTCATATAAAAAGAAGATTCCAGATATTAGAAATATAGGACGATTTAATATCATAAAAATACTTTGCCATGTAGCTGAGTAAGCAAATGCAATACAATTGAATACACCAATTGACAGGCCAAGAAACGAGGAGAGTAATATTGAAATAATTATATGATGAAAGCGTATTATGACAGGCTCATCAAATACAATCAAGAGGCCTCCCATAATCAATACACTGACAAAACTCAAGGTGATTAATTGCAAAAAAAACCGGGCAATCACGGTATCAATGACTGTAATCCGAGGCAGCACCAGAAGAGCACGGTTTGAATTTACAGCATTGCTGACGGTACGCGAAATGTCGAGATAGAAATGGAACGCAAGATAACCCGTTGCAAAAAATATCGGAAAATTGGTTCCAAGCGCTGGCTGCCTCGCTATGAACTGGAATATGGCTGACATTATTGCGATCGTACCCGCCGGTTCGAGCACGGCCCAGACATAGCCACCGGCATTACGCCCATAGCGCGTACTCATTTCTCTCATCATAAGAGCGAACAACACACGTCCCTGCATCGCGACGACATGGTCATTGCGCATGAACTTCAACCTTTCCACCCTTCCCGGCTGCTATCTAAGGATTGTTGCCCACGCCCTGCCAGTAAATTGAGTGGCTACAGGACGTCACCATCAATCCCATCTGCCAAGAGTTCAGTATCGGCAGTGCCCGGCCAGCTGGCAGCAGTCCGAAGAGTTTCAGCCGTCCTTGCAACTTCATCGGCAGTCCAAAGTCGTCGATGTGGCGGCTACTGCCAGTGGCCAACGCATCCTGTCGCACATCCATGGTGATTACCGAGCCCGACCAAACCGAACGAACGCTGCCTAGCGCCGGTCGCGCACATTGTAGGCGATGAGGGCCAGCACCGCCCAAGCCACGGTAAGCAGTACGAACGCCCCCAGCGACAGCAGGGCGCGCTGGGGGTATTGCGGATCAACCGAGCGGGTAGGACGGATGTGCGGCGACAGGAACCGTGTCTGCCGCCTGGCCTCGACCTGCGCCTGTTCGAAGGAAGCCAGCGCAGACACGTAGGTATTCTCGGCAAATTCACGCTCAACCACCAATTCTTCGTAGTCGCCCATCAGATCGGCGAATAGCCGGCTTTCTCCGGTTGGTACGGTGCCAGTGGCGCCTGTGCCTAAGCGCTGGCGCTCCTGTGCGATGCGCTGCTCAAGGCTATCGATGCGTTGGCGCAGAGCAGGCGCGCGCGGGCCTCTGGGACCGACCAGCGACAGGTAGCTGTCGAGCTCGACCTGGGCCTGCGCCCGCTGCTGCTGTAGCTCGGCCATCAACCCCATCGATGCCTGAGCATTTAGCGTTGGATCGAGTTCCTGCTCCGTGTCGCGGAATACGCGTATCTCGCGCCGGATCTC
>JAZBOX010000188.1:0-47905 GCA_036351355.1 Halieaceae bacterium | reverse complement strand
CTCCCGCGGGGAGATCGGTGCCGCCGTCGCCGTGGCAATCGACGGCGAACTCGTCGTCGACCTGTGGGGCGGGATGCGCGATCGCGAACGCGCCCTGCCATGGGAACGCGAAAGCGTTGCCAACGTGTGGTCAACGACGAAGGGTGTCGCCGCTGCCTGTATCGCCATGCTGGTCAGTCGCGGAAAGCTCGCCTACGGCGATCCAGTCGCCCAACACTGGCCGGAGTTTGCCACCCACGGCAAGGGGTCGGTGACGGTGGCACAACTGCTTTCGCATCAGGCCGGTCTGTGCGGCCTGCGCCGACCTGCAACACTCGCCGACCTCTGCGACAGCCGCGGCATGGCAGCAGAGCTGGCCGCCATGGAGCCGTGGTGGACGCCCGGCGATGGTAGCGGCTACCACGCGATTACCGTCGGCTTTCTGGTCGATGAACTCGTGCGCCGCATTGACGGGCGCGATCTTCGCGACTTCGTCGCCGAGGAACTGCGCGAGGCCTTTGGACTCAACCTTTCGATCGGACTGCCGGGCACGCGTGAGGCCGATGCCGCTACCGCCTACGCACCCGCTGAGCAGGGCAGCGGATCGGATTCGGCTGCCCCCGCGCTCGATGCCCTGCGCGCTTCGGCCCTCGCCAATCCTGCCCTCTCTCCAACGGTCTCCAACGAGCCCGCGTGGCGCCAGGCCTCAATCCCGTCTGCCAACGGTTTCGCCGATGCGCGCTCCCTCGCCCAGCTATACGGCGCTCTTGCCGGCGATGGGCGACTTGCCGGTGTTGAACTGGTGGGCAGCGGCGCGCGATCCGCGATGCGCGAACTCCAGTACGCCGGCCACGATCGTGTGCTCGTCCTTCCCGTGCGCTGGGCCTGCGGCTTCCTGCTCAATAGCCTCGGACTGTACGGCCCCGGCGAGAACAGCTTCGGCCATTCGGGCTGGGGCGGCTCCTTCGCCTTCGGCGATCCCGAATGTCGCCTGGGCTGTGCCTACGTAATGAACGCCATGGGGAGAGACCTGGTCGGCGATCCGCGCGCCACGGGTCTGGTGGCAGCTCTTTACGATGTCCTGACCACGGCTTCAGCTGCGGAGGGAGGAACTCCGTGACAACGCCTGGCGCCGCAGTTCAATGGAACAGCATCCACGGAGACATGCGCAATTCGGACGGCTTCGCCTATCCGACCAGCGACCGCTACAGCTGCGCCTGGCGCGCGCTCGAAGGCACTGCGGTACTGTTTGGCCCCTACATCGACGCCGAGGGAAACCTGTATGCCTGCACCGGTCGCGGCGAAGGTTTTGCGCATCTGCACAGTTTTACTCCTGACGGATCGCTGCGCTGGGAATCACCGCCACGACGTGGCATTGACACACTCGGGGCGCGTGTCAGTCCCTTTGCGCCGCTGCTCGACGGCTGCGGCGGTGTTTACGTCGCTGACGAGCTTGCCTTCTGGTGCTTCGAAACGGACGGCAGAGTCCGCTGGCGGACCGATCTCGCGGAGTTGGGTGTGCGCGGCGGCTTTCCCTCGGCGGTGCTCTCGCCCTCGGGGCACGTGGGTGGAATTTCCCTCGACGGCGTGGCGCTGTTTCTTCATCCCCATAGCGGTGAGCCAGCCTTCGCACCGCTTGCCCTTCCGATTGGTCCTGCGCCGGCTGCACTGGACGTACCACATGGCCTCTGGGAAGGCATGATGGAGCCCGCGACGCGCAACACGATTTTCCCCGCTTTCTTCGGTCGCGGCTTCCCCGTGACCAACTCGCCGGCGGTTTCACCGGCGACGGGCATGACCTACATCACGGTCGCAGCGGAATCGCTCGGCCGCACCCGCCTCGTTGCTGTGCGCGAGGCGCGAGGGGCACTCGAGGCACTGGTGCTCGCCGAGTTCGAAGGCTACTGCTCGGTCACGCCGAGCATTTCGACGGACGGGCTCACCGTGTACACGGGCAACCATAAGGGAGAACTACTGGCCTTCGACGCCGCCCGCGGCGATCTGCGCTGGCGCTACTCGCCCGCGGCCACAGCGGCATCGCCTACGGTGGGCCTCGACGGAACGGTCTACTCGGGCTGTACCGTGGCTCCCGGAATTCCTTCGCAGCTCAGCGCCATCGACCCGGAGACGGGGCGCGCTCGCTGGTGCCGCAACTACGACGAGCTGGCCAAGGAGTTGCTCGAGCAACGCCCTTTGCTTGAGAACCTGTTCCCCGACCCAAGCCCTCACGCGTCGATCAACAGCGTGCCGACGGTGTCCGAAACGCATCTTCTCGTGGTCATGACGCTCGGCTACACCTTCACGCCCCCGGGGCAAGGACCAATGACGCAGCCGCATCGCGCGGTGCTGGCCAGCATCGATCCGTCGAAGGGCGAGCTGCTCGGATACGCGCAGCTACCCGACAGCAGCGAAGCCGCCGTCGTACTCGCGGCAGACGGCTCGGTGTACACGCCACACGCGGCGCTGACGAGTTCCCTCTTCCATGCGCTCAATGCGTTTTTGCCGCCCTCGCATCAGACAAACCTCGTACCGCGGGGTGGACTGACGAAACTGGAGCCGAAAAACCCGGCGGCGCGTGACGAAGACGGGTGACCAAGACCGCATCGCCACGCGCCGCCGCGGATTCATCAACGCTGCGAAAGGACCACCAAGTCTTGCTTTATCCGTTTGGCGCATACCACTCCCTCTGCCGGCTTCGAGTTGCTCTCGCAGAACACGGAGCAAAGTGCAGGCGGACCAAGCCGGGCGCTTTGGTCGCCTTTGGCAGCGATGGCATTGCCAGGATTCTTTTCACAGCACTGCTCCTCTCTGGTTGCTCTGGTCCTAGCGTTCAGCCTTTGATGCCAACGCCTGTGCTTTTTTCCGAACTCGAAGTCAGCCCGCTGGAAAACGTTCCCGAGGACCGGCGCTGGACGCCTCGCCGCGTTTTCTATGCGACCACTCGCGCGCGCCAGGACGACCTGCAGCGTATCGATTACGGAAACACGGAGAGCCACAACATCTCCGTGGGTATGAGCCTCATCGGTTTCGATGGACCCTCCCTGTCCTGGTCGGACCTGAGCGACTATTCGCGCATGCCGAAACGACCGGAGGTCGTCGATCTTTCGATCGCGGGGCTGGTCGAGATCGGGCGTTTCGAGCCGCACAGCGACGGAAGAGAACCAGAGGATATCGGTGGTCGCCTGTCGTACCTGATGGCAGAGCTGAATCACTCAATAGAATCAGCCGGGGACAGGGATCTGCTGATTTACGTCCATGGCGCGAAAGTCAATTTTTACAACGCGAATGCCTTCGCCGCCCAACTCGACCATTTCATGGGCCGCGACATGACTTCCATGGCCTTTTCGTGGCCCACGCGCCAGAACCTCGCCGCCTATGGCAGCGGCGCCGACGTCAGGCGTGCCTACCGCGCTGCGCCATCACTGACATCGCTGCTCGAGGTATTGTCACGCGAGTCCGTCGCGCGTCGCATCCATGTTGTGTGCTGGAGCGCCGGCGGACGCGTGGTCACGGCGGCGCTCAAGGAGTTGTATGAACGCCACTGCGCCAGCGGCGACGATCTTCGCGAGCGGTTTCGCCTTGGCACGATCTACTACGCGGCCGCCGACGTTCCGGGCGATGAATTTCTCGATGCCCTGCCGGCGATAGATGCAGTGGCATCCCGAGTCGTCGTTACCGTATCTTCCAAGGACGGGGCTCTGGATACAGCCTCGACGTTCATGGGGGGAGGAAAACGGATCGGGTAACGGCGCACGGACCTGTCCGAGGAACAGCTCGGCGTTGTCATGGCGGCGGAAAAGCTCGAGGTCATCGATGTTTCAAGGAACTGGGAAGGCCGCGGCTTTGACATCACAGGCCATCGCTACTGGTTCGACCACCCATGGGCGAGCACCGATCTGATTCTCGCAATACGGAGCGACCTCGGGCCGAAGGACCGCGGGCTGGACCCGACGGAGCTTGATCTGCTCTGGAGCATCCCGGCCGACTACCCTGATCGGCTTCGCAATAGCCTGACCCGCGATAAACTGCGCATCCGCCGCGACGAGTAGGGGACCAGCGCCTCCCGACCAATCGCAGAGCGTGCGTCCATGAGTTCAGCAATACTTCTGCCAAAGATCCCTTCCACAATTGCAATGCTTGTGGTGCCCGGGACGACCGGCTACGGTTTCAGCAGAATCACCACGGAGTCAGCCTGTGGCCTTTACTCGCCTATGCATTAGCGCCAACTCAGGCATATGCACCTGTCTGGGTCGGGCAGGCCTCGTTCTCATCGCCGTTCTCATCGCTCTTGGTCTGACAACAACTGCCCTCGGCAATGAATTGCTGACCCAGGACTACCCCGAACCTGTCAAACGCGTGATCGAACAACGCTGCGTGGTCTGTCACGGCTGCTACGACGCGCCCTGTCAGCTCAAGCTCGATGCCTGGGCGGGGCTCAGGCGCGGTGGCAGCAAGGACAAGGTCTACGACGGCACACGGCTCCGCGCTGCGAACCTTACCCGCCTCTACGAGGACGCTCACGATATCGAGGGCTGGCGCGAGCGAGGGTTTCATCCGGTGCTGGACGAGAAGCAGGCGTCGGATGGCACGCTTCTGCGCATGCTGGCACTAAAAGAAAAACATCCCTCGCCGACAAGCGGTCCGTTGCCAGACAGCTTTGATTTCCGTCTCGACCGGGATCAAGCCTGTCCAAGGCCTGACGAGATGGATGCCTACGAGAGAGAACAGCCCCTGCAGGGCATGCCCTACGGTCTGCCGGGCCTTGACGCTGAACGCCGGGACATCCTCGTGAACTGGGTCGAGAGCGGGGCGCCCGGCGCCGCGCCGGCGATGCGTCGCGCAGAGGAGCGACGCGCCGTCGCCGAGTGGGAGGCATTCCTGAACGGCGAAAGCAATCGCCAGCGGTTGATGGCACGCTACATCTACGAGCATCTGTTTATCGGCAGCCTCTACCTGAGCGATCTGCAGGGTTCTTCTGCCTGGTACACGCTCGTGCGCTCGCGCACTCCCCCGGGTGAGCCCATCGATATTATCGCCACACGCCGGCCCTACGATGACCCCGGCATCGAGCCTTTCTACTATCGCCTGCAGGCCCGGCATCTGAGTCGCCTCGCAAAACGCCACATGCCCTACGCGCTCAGCGCAGCGCGCATGGAGCGCTGGCGCAAGCTATTTCTCGCCCCCGACTACACCGTCGACACGCTGCCGGGATACGAAGGAAAAAGCAGCGCCAACCCTTTCGTGACATTCGAGGCGCTGCCGGTCAACGCGCGCTACCGCTTTATGCTTGAGGAGGCGCAGTTCACGATCATGGCCTATATCAAGGGACCGGTCTGTCGCGGTCAGGTGGCCCTCAACGTGATCGATGATCACTTCTGGGTCGCCTTCGCCAAACCAGATTACGTGGATCCAGAGAAGCTGGCACGCTTTCTTGCCGCCGAGTCCTACGACATGCGTCTACCCCAGCCGAAGGGCAGCCTCATCGTTACGGCCCTGCAGTGGAACGGCTATGCAAAGAGCCAGCGGCGCTTTCTGAAGGCCAAGGCAGAGGCCACTGCCCGGGGTATCGGTAACGATCGGCTCAGCCTCGACCTGGATCTTATCTGGGACGGAGACGGCGGTAGCAATGACAACGCCGCGCTCACGGTGTTTCGTCACTTCGACAGTGCGACGGTGGTGAAAGGCTTTGTCGGCCAGAAACCCAAGACCATGTGGATCATCGACTATTCGCTGCTGGAGCGCATCCACTACCTGCTGGTTGCAGGCTTCGACGTGTACGGGGGTATTGCGCACCAGCTCGAAAGCCGCTTGTACATGGACTTCCTGCGCATGGAGGGGGAGAACGCATTTCTGCTGTTCCTGCCCGAAGAAGAACGCATGGCCGTACGCGACTACTGGTATCGCAACGCGCGTGAACGCGTTCGCGGTTTTGTTCTCGCTCCGAAAAACGAGGAATACGAGCGTCCCTCGGCGATCGACTACGAGACCGATGACCCACGGTCCGAGCTAATGGACAAGCTCGCTGCACATATCCCGACGGCGGCATCACCACGCTATTCGGTGGCGGATACTTCCCTCACGCAGCTAATGAGAAGCATAGGGGCCCATTTCAGCCACATGCCCGAGGCGTCCTTTTTACAGGTACTGCCGCGGCGGGGTGATCCCCGCTATTACACGCTCGTCCACAACAGGGCGTTCAGCAACAACGCGCAGCTGTTCAACGAAGAAAGTCGTCGCCTTCCCGAGGAAGATACGCTGACCGTTGTGCGCGGTTTCGTCAGCTCCTACCCGAATATGTTTTTTCAGGTGACAGAGGCCCAACTTGACCGTTTCACCAGCCTGCTCCTGGCTCTGGATTCAGACGACGCCTACTCGCGTATTGTCGAACGCTACGGCGTCCGCCGCACGGCGCCGTGGTTTTGGAAGCTCAGCGACGACATGCACGCGGCCTATTTCCAAAACGCGCCTGTGGAGGCAGGCGTGTTCGATTTGAACCGCTACCAAAATCGCTGATGGAGTCGCGCAGCGGCCGACGTATGGCCTGGCCGACATCGTCCTTTCAGCGGGCAATCACCCGGGCAATTCAGAACCCGCCCTCCTCCGCCAGATACACTGCCTCTGCTGCGCTGGTAGCGCGCCCCAAGGCCGCATTGCGACCCGGATAGCGTCCGAAACGCTGGATGACGTCGCGGTGCAGCTTTTCGTAATGCAGCGCCTTATCGTTACCGAGCGCTGTGAATAGCCGCATCGCCTCTTCGTGAATGAGCACAGACTCGGAATGCATGTAGGGCATGTACGTGAAGTAGCGCTGATCGGTGGTCATCCGCCTATCCCACTCGCCTGCGACCGCCTCCTGAGCCAGCGTAAGGGCCATGGGGTCCTGAGCAAACGCCTGCGCCGTACCGCGATAGATATTACGAGAGAGCTGATCGAGGACGATAATTTCCGCGCAGCGCCCCTCGGGCGTAGAACGCCAGCGCCAGGTCTCGCCTTTTGCGGCGGCCTCCAGCGTCGTCTGAAACCGTGCCCTGCATTCGGCGTCGAAGGGACCGGATTTTCGGAACCAGTTCTTCGGGCCGGATTCCTCGAACCAGAAGGAAAGAATCTCCTTCTGGCCTACCATGGCGCTTCCCGACTCCTGATTCACCGGATTTGAGTGAATCTGCTCATCGCGCATACACTCCATGGCGTTGAGACTGCGTTCAATTGTCTTCCTCGGCTCCCTGGCTATTGCAGCGTACGCTGAAACCAGTCCGCGGTGGCATCAATCACGCGAGCTCCGTAGTTTGGCCGCGGTTGCTCGAGCACGTTAAAGATATGATCGGCGCCGCCAATCAAAAGAAAGCTCTTGTCGCGGCCGGGGGCGCGTCGCAACCAGTCCCGGTCGTGCGAAGGCAGATAATCGGCATCACCGCGGATGGTGAGCAGCGCACCGGAGTAAGTGCTGAGGGCTCTACTGGCGTCCACACCAATGTAGGAAAGTACAAATTCCCGCGTAAGAGTGATCTCGGCATAAGACCGGTAGCTACCCCGACCCTCTTGAGCGGCCTCGCGCGCCGCAGCGCTCATGGCGGGAGAACCCTGCATCCGCATCTCTTGAACAGCAGACCAGAGCACCATGCTCTTGAACCTATCGGGCTGCTGTCCAACCGCTTCCATAGCCGTGAGACCACCGAGACTGAATCCAAGCACACCATAAGAAGCATCCGGCACTTCGCGCCGAAGCAATTCGAAGGCAGCGCGTGACTCGACGAGCCGAGACTGCTGCGTAGACGTCATCAGATAGTCGACTCGCTCGCCCTCGCCGCTGAAATTGAAACGCAGACTGGCAATGCCGCGCGCGGCCAGCGCGTCAGCGAGATCGGCAAACAGATTCCCGACCTCATCCATGGAGCCGTTCATGCCGTGCAGCATCAGCACCGCCTTACTTACTGTGCGATGTGCATCCGGCAGCACGAGCTTTCCCCGGACGCCCTCTTCAAACTGCACAGGTAACTCAACGGCACCGCCGCTGAGGCTCAGAGTCAGTGCGATAGCACACAGGAGCGAACGAACGAGCATACGTAAGGACCCTAAATATCTTGACGCGATACGATACAGAATGCGGTTGTTGTTTCGCCCCACAAGACTTCAGCAGCATCTGGGGTCCAACACGCTCGTCATAGGAACGGATTTGAAGGCGTTTTATGACTTTATCGACGACCACCTGCTGCTGGATAAGGTGGCAGTACGTGTCAAACATCGCTTCACCCTGAACTTGATCTGGCAATCCATGCATCGCTGCGTGGAGTCCGGCGGCCTGTGTCGCGACATCACGCAGGGGCTTCCACACGGGGCACCCGGGAGGACAACGGCTTTGTTCTCTACTACAAGGCGCTCGCCGAGCTGCGCAGAGACCATCGGACGCTTCAACCATCAGCCCCCTTGCATCTGAAGAATGCGACTAAGCCGGCGGCAAAGTTGCGCGGCGGCCAAATGAAGGCGACCAAGAACCGTGCGAGCCGCGCAGCTCAGAATGCGGCTCGCTCGTTCTGATGTCGCCTACGGAGTAGGGTCGCTTGGACTGGTTGGTGGAACCTTTAAGCACCGACCAAAACCAGCGGTTATCTGCCGCGGACCTGTGAGAACGAACTTCTGCGTGGATGCCGCGCAAGAGTTCCTTCGTTTTTTCGATGCATAGTTAGCCCGCCACTGCTGGCAAGCCTGTAGCTGACAAGTTTTATCAAAACGGGTCGACGGAAAAGTCGGATAGCAGGACGTGAATCCGCTGTTGATTTTGCGGCCACGACGCGGAGAGCGCTGATTGAATTGCCGTCGAACTGCCTAGTCTCCGACGGGACCATTCAACCTGGAGGATCCGAATCTCTGTCAACTCTGCACCTGTGCTCCACCTACATCAGGGACCATTTGCGAACCGTAGCTGTCCCTCAAGCTCCGACACCATGGCCTGTTCCAGGCCGAGAGCAGCCGCAAGCTGGTCTAGCCAGGCGCGCTCCATCGGATTCTGCTCATCGACCATGATGGCGCTGACCAGATAGATCTCCCGCCGTGCCTGCGGCGAGTCTGCATTGGCTGCCAGTGCACCCGCATCCAGCGGCGCGTCGAACTGCTGCTGTATCCACGCATGCAACTCGTCATCAGCCCCGAGCTCCTCGATCGCCTCGGACAGCTGGGCGCGCTCTCTGGCGTCGATATGCCCGTCTGCACGAGCCGCCATGATCATCGCTTGCAGAATCTCCAGGCCACGCTGCTCCTGCGCAGGTCCCTGCAACTGCTCCAGCGGCTGTCCCTCCGGTGCCCGGCTGTGTACGGGTTGTGCGCCGTTGTTTGCCTGATAGTCCTGATACGCCTTCCATGCGAGTGCCCCCACCCCTGCGAGGGCGCCATACTTGATGACTTTTCCACCCATCTTGCGCCCGCGTTTGGACCCGAGCATGAGCCCAAGAGCGCCGCCTCCGAGCAGGCTCGCCACATCAATTCCGGTTTGTCGACCACTGACGCCGCCGGCTCGCTGGGAAAGGCCCTCGAATCCGGCTGTCGACCCGTCAGCAGTGCCCAGTTGTCGCATCACCTGGTTCAGTACGGACATCACATTCATCAGTCACTCCCCTTGCCGCAAGCCGCCAGCATAGTCTAGCCGACCCGCCGGTTCGGCTCTGCGTAACCCTGCGCGTGTTGGACCGCCCGCAATCGCAGCGTGCTCGCTCGATCGTCGCGGGTATCTGTCAGCGGGCCGACGGCGTATTGGCTTTACGTCACGGCGACGGGCGACAGTTGGAGGTCAACCGTTGCCAGACCGACAACTTCGGGCAATCCTTGATTCTCTTTGAGAGTTGTCGAAAGCGGTCTTCCGACGGCCTCGTCTTTCCAGCCGAAGCGGCGGTCTGCAATGATTATTCTTCGATCGATAGCCGCGTGTGCATTCTTTATCGCGTGGAATGCATGTTCCGTCGCCACCACGGACGCCGCGGAGATCGACAGTGTAACCACGCGCCGGATTCCGCTCGACGATAGCAGAGCGGCTATCAATGCGATCATCAACGCGCGCCTCCGGGCGGGCGTCGACAATGCCAATCAACGCCATGCCGATATCGCCGATCTGGAGTCGCAGGAATTCTGCGATGAGGAACATCTGTATCTGCAGCTCCGGCGCGCCATATTCGATTCCTTCCTGCCGGGCTGGGGGCTCGGAGGCTATGACCTCGATCGTCAGCTACGCGAAGCGCTAACGGCGACCAGCTATTCGCTGATGCTGGAGGACTCCATCTACCGTGACATCAGCTACCTCGAGGGATTCTCCCTGCGCCTCAAGGAACTCAGCGACGTCGTCCGCGTCGATGATCACCTGCTTGGAGTGGACAAGCTCGGCCATTTCTTCGCCGAAGGCTGGGAATATTTCGAGCGCACCCAGCAAAACGGCCGCACGCTTGAGGAGGCTATGAGGTGGGGAAGCCGCCAGGAGGCAGGCAAATACGGCTATGCCACAACGGGCATCTTTTCCTTCGCCGACCTGGTGGCCAACTTCAATGGCTTTCGATTTTGGCGCGCAGTCCTGGGCGAGGATGATGACCCACTCCTCGGCCCCATCGGTAACTGGTTCACCCAGCCCTATGTCGTGTGCAAGACCCGGATCATCGAGTCACTCCGACACCGCAAGATCGTCAAGAGCTGGGTGCTTCGCCGGGAGTTCAACATCTCCGACTACATCGACGGTGCGTGGGACGAAGGCAACAACTGCAACAGTTACGCAGACCCGATGATCGAGCAGAAAGTCGCCGACCGCATCGGTGCGGTGTCACCCAGCTATCGTTGCCCTGTCCAACCCACGCAGTGCCTGAGCGCAAGGGAAAAATACGGTGGCTTTGCCCGGCACCTGCTGCACCCTTCGTGCCTAGCCGGCTACAAACGTTAACGGATGGGGGGGGTTGGTGGAGCCAGGCGGGATCGAACCGCCGACCTCAACACTGCCAGTGTTGCGCTCTCCCAGCTGAGCTATGGCCCCACAGCGAGGAGCGCGAAGTGTAATGACGCGTTCGGGGGATTTCAATAGCCTTTCGCGAGCCCTGGCGATCGCGCCGTGTCGCCGGAACGAACGGCAGTAACGGGACGGATGACAAAACGCCAACGCGTGTTCATGTCGTTTAGTGCTGCCCGGCACGCGCTGCTATGATCCGGCCGAAAGCGATCGCGGAACCCAAACCATGAGCAATACGCGCACCGGCCTCGCGGCCCTTGCGACGGTACCGAGCATTACCGCGGAGGACTGGAGTCGCCTCACCGTACCCGTGCGCTGGCTGATCGCCACCCGCGCTTCTGTGCTTTTCATGACGCTGATGTCGGCAGCCCTCGGCGGACTCCTGGCATGGCGTGACGGCGGCGGGGAGTGGCTGCCGTGGCTGCTCTGCATGCTCGGCCTTTGCCTCGCCCACGCGACCAACAACCTGCTCAACGATCTCACCGATTCGAAGCGCGGCGTGGATCGTGGCAACTACTACCGCAACCAGTACGGCGTGCACGTTCTGGAAGACGGACTGCTGAACTCGCGTCAGTTCAACACCTACCTGCTGCTGACCGGCGGAGCGGCGCTCGCGACCGGCGCCCTCCTCGTACAGATGCGCGGCGGTCTTACGCTCCCACTGATGGCCGCAGGCGCTTTTTTCGTCCTTTTTTACACCTGGCCTCTCAAATACATCGGTCTTGGCGAGCCCGCCGTTCTGCTGGTCTGGGGACCGCTGATGGTCGGCGGCAGTTATTATGTCTGCACGGGCCAGTGGAGTAATGAGGCCGCCTGGCTGGGCGCTCTCTATGGCCTGGGTCCAACAGCCGTGCTTTTCGGCAAGCACATCGACAAGATCGAGCTCGATCGTGAGAAGGGCGTTCGCACCCTGCCAGTGCTCCTTGGCAGTACTGCAGCCCGTCAGGGCGCCAAGCTGATACTGATTGCGCAGTACGCGGGCTGCCTGTCGCTGGTCATCACGGGCCGCGAGCACTGGATTCTGCTCGCCGTGCTCCTGACCGCGCCGTCGTTATACAAGGCTCTCAAGATTTTTTCGGAAGAAAAGCCGCAGGAGAAGCCCGAACGCTTCCCCGATAACCTCTGGCCGCTGTGGTTCGCGCCGCACGCCTTTGCCCTCACGCGACGCTTCACGCCGGTGTTCCTGATCGCCCTGCTGATCGCGCAGTGGCTGCCGTTCTGAGTCGTCGCGCGCCGACCGAAAACGCGCGCGCTCGAGCAAAACCGCGATGACCCGCTTCCGGCCACGCGTCGCCGCAGCGATCGTGATTGCCAACATGATCGGCACGGGCGTGTTCACCAGCCTGGGTTTTCAGCTCGTCGAGATCCAGTCGGCGCCGGTGATCCTCGCGCTCTGGGCCGTTGGCGGCATCGCGGCTCTCTGCGGCGCCCTGTCCTACGCGGAACTCGGAGCGGCGCTGCCTCGCTCCGGCGGCGAGTACAACTTCCTCACGGAAATCTATCACCCGATGGCCGGCTTCATTTCGGGCTGGGTGTCGGCCACCGTCGGCTTTGCAGCGCCCACGGCGCTGGCGGCAATGACCTTTGGCAGCTACCTTTCCGCAGTGTTTCCCCAACTGTCGGCGATCTGGCTCGCCACGGGATTGATCGTCGTGCTCGCCCTTGCGCACAGCCGCAGCCATCGCAGCTCCGGTAGCACCCAGAGCCTGTTCACGGTCCTGAAAATCCTGCTCATTATCGGGTTTGCCGTCCTCGCCCTCCTCTTCAACGATGCCGCGCAGGACACGCGTTTCGCTCCCGCCCCCGGCGACGGCGCTCTCCTGTTGTCGGGCGCTTTCGCCGTATCGCTGATCTATGTGAACTACGCCTATTCGGGCTGGAATGCCGCCACCTATATCAGCGGTGAACTCGAAAACCCGCAGCGCTGGCTGCCACGGGTACTTGTAGGCAGCACCGCGCTCGTCGGCCTTTCCTATCTTCTGCTGAACTCGGTGTTCCTTGCCGTCGCGCCGATGGAAGCGATGGCAGGCAAGGTCGAGGTCGGCTTCGTGGCGGCGCGGTTTGCCTTTGGCGAGGCCGGTGGCACGATCATGGGACTGCTCCTGGGACTGCTGCTCGTCTCGACGGTCAGCGCCATGGTCCTCGCCGGACCGCGCGTGCTGCACCGTATCGGCGAGGACTTCACGCTGTTCCGGCTGCTCGGACGAAGCAACGCTGATGGTATTCCCACAACGGCCGTGCTCGTGCAGGCAGCGCTCGCGCTTGCCTTCCTGTGGAGCGCGTCCTTTGACCGGATCCTGGTGTTCTCCGGCGCGACCATGGCCCTGAACACCTTTTTCACCGTGCTTGGCGTGTTCATCCTGCGCTGGCGACAGCCGTCACTACCCCGCCCCTTCCGCACCTGGCTGTATCCGCTGCCGCCCTTGCTGTTTCTTCTGATCACCGGATGGACCCTGCTTTACGTGGTCCTGCAGCGCCCCGTCGAGGCAATGATCACGCTGCTAATCGTGGGCTCCGGCGCGGCCTTCTACTTCGTCAGCTGCTCCCTCGGCGCACACCGAAAGCCGCCAGGCGCTGGCAGGGAAGCGAAGCTTGATGTTCAGCCCTGATCACCAAAACCCTCGGAGGACACCACCATGACACGGGCATTCCTGCTGATCGTCGGACTCATCTTCGCGGGTTACGGGCTCGCCTGCGCTATCGATCCCGGGCTGGCAGCGCGTCTTGCCGGCCTCGAGATCGTCAACGGCGATGGCTACGCCGAACTTGGCGCCATGTACGGCGGACTGCAGACCGGTGTCGGGCTGTTTCTTGTTCTGGCGGCGCTACGACCCAGCCTGCAGCCGGCGGCGCTGCTCCTTCTCGTTTTCGGCATCGGCCTGCTTGCCGTGCTTCGCGGTGCGAGCGCCCTGCGCAGCAGCGAGATCGTGACCGCCTACACCTGGGGCGCACTCGCCTTCGAAACGCTGGTCACGGCTCTGGCGGCCGCCTTGCATACACGGCGGCGCTAGCGTCTGATGCGCTGGCCGGCCGCCGTCGCACTCAGCGTCGTCGTCACACTGGCGACCGCGCTGGGTTTGCTGGCCCGTGGCGTCCACCTGCCCGTCAGCACGAGCTGGCTGGAAGAACAAGTCACCCGCGCCCTGGGCCGCGACGTACGCTTCGGCGAAAAGCCCTGGATTCAGCTGCGGCCTGATCTTCACCTGCAACTCAAGGACTTTGCGATCGCGAATGCTCCCGGGGGTGAAGCGCGCGAATTGCTGTCCCTGCACAGCGCGTTTATCGCGATCAGCCCGCTCAGCTTCTTTGAAGCACCCCTGCGTATCAAGATCCTTGAGGTGGACGGCCTGCGCCTGGCGCTTGAGGCAGACGAAGACGGAACGTGGAACCTTCCGCAGCGGGAGCCTCAGGATACGCAGCTGCCCGAGGCGGAGTCACGAAAAGAGGGCTTTCCGCTGCTCTTTGACACAGTCGAGCTTCGCGGCATCGAAATCAGCAGCACGCGCCCCGGTCAGCCGGAGCTGAAGACCTTCGTCGTGGATTCACTGAGGCAAACGCTGCGCGGCTCCGGGGAACTCGAGCTCACCGGACACGGCAGCCTGCAGGACAGGCCATGGATACTCACCGGCACGCACAGCGGGCAGGCCTCGCTGAGCACCGGCCGCGACCTCTGGGGCAGCCTGAAGGGCAAACTCGACGGTCTCACCCTCGATGCTGACTACCGCCTCGCCGACGTCGCGCACCTTGAAGACCTGGAGCTGGAGGCTCATCTCCGGGGGAAGCCGCCGCCGAAAATTGCAGAGCTGACACCGTTGCTGGATACGCAGCAGACGATGGACTGGCGTCTGAACATCGACGATATCGACCCTGGAATCGCCGTTGATGCGACGCTCGATCTCGGCTTCACAGAAGTTCACATCACGGGCAGCGCGGACGACCCCGGGAATGGAGACGGTCTCGCCCTGACCATTGATCTCGACGCGGCGAGCTTCCCGCGCCTCGCTGCGTCCCTGGGACTGGGACCCACGGATGAGGCAAACCTTGTCCTCGGCGCAACGCTCACCCGCCGCGGCCGCAGTATCGAGCTGCAGAACCTTACGGCCGTTGTCGGCCCGCACCGCATCGACGGCAAGGTAGTCCTGCCACTGCTGCCGGGCACGACCGATGCTCGTATGGATCTGTACGCGTCGGGGCCGGACTTCTCCTTCTACCAGCGATTGTTCAATCGCCCCTTCGAACTCGCGGCGCCCTATTCGCTGAATCTCAAGATCGCCGGGAGCTCTGACGGGCGCGAGGAGGTCGCCGCCACGATCCGCCTCGGCAACAGCCGAGTCGAGCTTGCCGGCCTGCTCGGAGACTTTCCGCGCTACCTGGACTCTGATCTCAAGCTGCAGATCGAAGGAGAGGACCTCGCCGGCGCCGGTCGCAGCGTCAATCTCGAGCTGCCATCGGGCCCGTTCAAAGCCAGCGCCCGCGTGACAGTCGAGGAATCAGGGAGCGTCAGGATTCACGGCTTCAGTGCACAGGCCGCCGGCGCCGAGGCCGTGTTGAGCGGCAGCCTTCAGGGTTATCCGGACTTCGACGAGATCGACCTGACAGCAGAAATATCAGCTTCATCGCTGCAATTCACGAGCGCAGCTCTGGGCCTGGACCAGGCACTCGGTGAGGTACCGCTTCGCCTTTCGGGCCACGTCGGCGGCGCGCTCACCGCGTTGCACATCAGCGATCTCGAAGCCCGGGCCGGCGACACGCAGGTGAGAAGCACGGCGGGCGCCCTTCGAATCGGGGACGATGGATTAGCTTCGGACCTGCTTATCGATGCCGACGTCGTCGGCCTGCGCGAAGTCCTCGGTCCGAGCGCACCCGAGGCCTACGGCGGCAAGCCCTTCCACCTCGTGGCCGCGACCGCGTTTTCGCCAGAGGGCTTCGGCGTAGAGCTGAAGGAACTGAGCGGAGAGGGAATCAACGGCCGCGGGCGCTTCTTCATCGGCCCGCAGTTCCGGGCCGATGAGCAACTGCAGATCGAGGCGACGCTGGACTTTCAGGAACCAGCGGCGCACCTCCCTGCTATCCCCGGCTATCAGCCACCAGGCACACCGCTCTCGCTGCGAGTGGATACGGGTGGCGATCTGAACAGCCTTCGGGCCTCGCTTCGCAGCGCCGGGGTTGAACTCCTCGAAGCAACGCTTCAGCGGCGAACCGCAGGAAGCGGTGCTCGCCTCACCGTGACCGGCAGCAGTGCCGACGTGTCTCGCCTCGGCCGGATCGATGCTCTGCCCGATGGCCCCCTGCCCTATATCGTCGACGTCGGGATCCTTGAAGCGGACGCGGGCTCGGGCTACGACTTCCGCATTGGCAAGATCGAGCTCGGCGCCTCGCGTCTTCGCGGCAGCGCCAGCTTTCGCCACGCCGCATCGGACAACGAGCCGCCGTCGCTGGTCGCAGATCTTGAAATTCCGTCGGCGCGTGTGGACGACTGGCTGACACGCGGCACGGATGAAGACGTGCCGCAGGACAGCCCGGCCGGCAGCAACGACGGACGCGTGATCCCCGATATTGCGCTGCCCACCGCCTGGCTCAACGAACTGACGCTCGACCTGAATCTGAGCACGGGACCGCTCGGCCTCTCTGACCCGCGCTTCACGAACGCCGAGCTGATCGAGACATTCCGCGGCAGCCTTCGCAGCGCTGAGGGCGTCGCGCAGCTGCGTATTGAGGAGCTTCGCGGCAGTCGCGGCCTGCTGCAGCTTTCTGCCACGGCCGGACAAAGCGCGGCGGGGGCGGCGCTGGTTGCCGAGGCAGGGATCGAGAAAATGCCTCTGGGTCTTCTCGCCTTAGCCCGCGAGCCGACGGGCCTTCCGCGCTACAACGTCGACGCAAGCTTCAGCGCCGAGGGCGCATCCACGCGCGCCCTTGCAGCGACCCTGAGCGGCGAACTTCTGATCACCGGGGGAGAAGGCGACTTGCCCAACATGGGCATCGAGCTCGCAACCGATTCCTTGCTGAAGCAGATAGCGGAGGTGCTGCTCCCGGGACTGACCGCCCCCAGGGAAACACCGAGAGCGGAGTGCAGCGTTCTGGGCCTTCGTGCCGTCGACGGCATCGTAACGCTCGACCCCGGCTTCGTGGTTCGAACGGAACGCGTCGACCTGTCGGCCCGCGGTCAGGTCAACCTGGCCACGGAGCAGCTCGCAATCCGTTTTGATAATCAGGCACGCAAGGGCCTCGGCATCAGCGCCGCCAGTCTCGTAAATCCCTACGTTCAGATTACCGGGCGTCTCGGCAGCCCGAAGATCGGCCTCGACGTCACGAGCTCCGCCCTCGCAGGCGGTGCGGCTGTTGCAACCGGCGGAATCACGGTCATTGCCAAACCACTCTTCGGCCGCTTCCTCGACCGCCGCAACCCCTGCGAGCGCGCCCTGGACCGCTGGCACAAGACCGCAGCCGAAAACGCAGGCGACTGATACCGCTCAGTGCGGCAGATCGCGGTACTCCTTCTCAAGACGCTTGCCGGCTTTCTTGGAAACACCGCCGAGCACCTCGATTGCGTGACGCAGACGCGCCCGGCTCATATCCGGCCCCAGCAGCGCCATGGCATCAACCACGGAAATCGACGCGCGACTCCCCGAAATAGCCACAAACAGTGGCGCGAGAAAATCGCGCACTTTCAAGTCCATGGCGTCGGCAAGCGACTTGAGCGTATTCCACACGGCATCGCGCTCCCAGTCGCCCAGGGCCTCGAGGGACCAGAGCGCAAACTGGAGCCGGCGCAGGGTTTCGTCGCGCTCCTCCTTCAGCTCTGCGAAGGCGTCCTCGCTGATGTTAAGCGTGCCAGATACGAGAAAAGCAGCCTGCGGCGCGAAGTCGCTGAGCGTTTCGATGCGCGGCTTCAGGTGCGGAATCACGCGCGCGAGCATATCGGCGTTGTAGGCCCAGTCCGCGAGGCGCTGCGCGAGCGCCTCGTCGCTGAGTTCCTCGCGGATCCACAGGCCGTTTAGCCAGCGCAGCTTTTCGACGTCGAAGATCGGGCCGCCAAGCGACACACGCTGGATGTCGAAGGCCTGCTGCATGTCCTGCAGGGAGAACTTCTCGCGCTCGTCGGGCATGGACCAGCCCATGCGGCCGAGGTAGTTCAGGAGCGCCTCGGGCAGGAAGCCCATGCGCTGGTAGTAGAGAATACTCGTGGGGTTCTTGCGCTTGCTGAGCTTGGACTTGTCGGGGTTGCGCAGCAGCGGGAGATGGCAGAGCACGGGCATGTCCCAGCCGAAGTACTCGTACAGCAGCTGGTGCTTCGGTGCCGAGTTGATCCACTCCTCGCCGCGGATCACATGCGTAATGCCCATCAGGTGATCGTCGACCACATTCGCGAGATGGTAGGTCGGCATGCCATCGGACTTGAGCAGTATCTGTGCGTCGACCATACCCCAGTCGAGCTCGATCTCGCCGCGCAGCAGATCCTGCACGCGACAGCTGCCCTCGTCCTCGGGCACCACCATGCGGATGACGTAGGGTTCACCGGCTGACCGACGTGCTTCGACCTCTTCCTCGGCTAGTTTCAGATCCGAAGGCTTGAGCGCCGTGCTGGTGCCCGCGGCCCGCCGCGCTTCTCGGAGCGCCTCAAGCTCATCAGGGCGCCGGTAGCAGACGAAGGCCTTACCGGCATCCACGAGCTGCTGCGCGTAGTTTCCGTAGATCTCCATGCGCTCGCTCTGACGGTAGGGCCCGTGCTCGCCGCCCACATCGGGCCCCTCGTCCCACTCGAGCCCCAGCCAGCGCAGCGAATCGAGAATCGCCTTCTCGGAGGCCGCCGTCGAGCGGGCTTGATCCGTGTCCTCGATGCGCAGCACAAACTGACCGCCATGAGCGCGGGCGAAGCACAGATTGAAAAGCGCCACATAGGCCGTGCCTACATGGGGATCACCGGTGGGAGACGGCGCAACGCGGGTGCGAACGGTCATGGAAAATGCCCTGTAAAAAAGGGCGGCGATTATATTCGCTGCGCCCTACAGGAGCGAGGGGCGATTCAGGTTACCGTCGGGCGTTCACGGTAGCGCGGATTCGCATACGCCGCCTCGCGCATCAGCTGTCTGCAGGTACCGGCGGATCAGCGGCGAGGCGCGCGGCCTGCTGCTCGGCAGCGACAGCCTCAGCGCGCTCCATCGCGCGCAGCACGTTGCCGCTGCCGATGGCCGCGAGATCCGCATCGCTGTAACCCCGGCGGGACAGCTCCTCCATCAGCGCCGGGTAGGTGCTGACGTCGTCCAGTCCCCGGACCGTTTCCCCGATCCCGTCGAAGTCGCCGCCGATGCCGATATGCTCGATGCCCGCCACATCGCGGATGTGGTCGATGTGATCGGCAACCTGCTCAAGCGTCGCCCCGGGGTTCGGATTGGCTTCGACCCAGGCCTCGAGGGCAGCCTTCTGCGCCTCTTCATCGAAGGGCATCATGGCTGCAAGGCGCGCGCGCTCGCCACCGCGCGCGAGATCCCAGTCGCGCTTCTCCTGCGAGATGTAACCGGGAACAAAGGTCACCATCACCACGCCGCCGTTCTCGGGCAGACGCTTGAGAACGTCGTCGGGCACGTTGCGCGGGTGATCGCTCACGGCCTTTGCCGAGGAGTGGGAAAAGATCACCGGCGCGACGCTGGCGTCGAGGGCATCGTGCATGACCTCGGGCGTCACATGGGACAGGTCCACCAGCATGCCGAGGCGGTTCATCTCCTCGATGACGGTCACGCCGAAGTCCGTGAGGCCGCCGTGACGGGCTTCGTCCGTCGCGGAGTCGGCCCAGCGCAGGCCCTTGCTGTGCGTCAGCGTCATGTAGCGCGCACCTGCAGCGTACAGCGAGCGCAGCGTACCCAAAGAGTCTTCGATGGCATGGCCGCCCTCGATTCCCATGAGCGAGGCAATGCGCCCGCTTGCCTGCGCGGCGCGAACCTCATCGGCGGTGAAGGCCAACGCCAGGTCATCGGGGTAGCGCTCAGCGAGACGACGCACCACATCCATCTGCGTCAGCACGCGCGAGGCATCGCCGGGGCTGCCGCCGTATTCCGAGATCGGCACGAAGACGGACCAGAACTGAGCGCCGACGCGTCCCTCGCGCAGTCGCGGTATATCCGTGTGCAGGGGGCGCTCGAGCTCGTCCTGGCGCTCGGACACGTCCATTTCCGCAAGACGATTGCCATGGCGCCCGTAGTACTGCCAGGGCAGGTCGTTGTGACCGTCGAGGATGTAGTAGTCGGCGCTGGCGGCCGGCGCCAGGCCGCCAAGAGCGATCGCGGCGGCAACTGTCAGTGCGGCAGGCAACGGGGTCCGACTCTTGGCAAGGTCGGTACGGTTCAGGCGTCGAGAGGTATTCACGGTGCGTTGGCTCCCTGTGATCTGCGGTGACTCGCGAAGAACGTGGAGTGTGAGGGCCCGCAACCGAGGGATCAATGGTGTGATTACGAGCGGGAAAATGACAGAGCCCCGCTCGCTGACCTCTCGCTCCATCGCCCGAAAGGCGACAAACCGCCCAAAAAATTGATCCAGCTCGCGGCGGCGCCACCCGGTGCCATCCACACTGGGGGCGAGGATAGATGGGAGCCGATCATCATGCCCGTGAAGGACCACCGCCTCAGTCTCCTGCTCATCGCGAGCGTTGCGATCGTTATCGCCGTCGTTTTCTGGCTGAGCAGACCCGAACCGATCGCCGTCCGCGTTGCCAGCGTGGCTTTCGGCATGGTCCGGGACACCGTCGCCAATACACGCGCCGGCACTATCGAGGCCTGTCGCCGCGCCGGCATCTCACCGCGCCTCGGCGGCCAGATCGCCTCGATGCCGGTGACCGAGGGCGACACGGTCGGTGAAAACCAGATACTGATGGAGTTCTGGAACGCCGATCTCCTCGCCCAGGTGCGCCTCGCTGAGAGCGAGGTCCGTGCCGCTCAGGCGCGGCGCGAACAGGCCTGCATCGTCTCCCAACTCAGCCAGCGCGAGGCCGAGCGGCAGCGCCGCCTGAGCGAGAAGGAACTCGCCTCCGAAGAGGCCATCGACAAGGCCGAGAGCGATGCGCTGGCACAGCAGGCTTCGTGCAACGCCGCGCTGTCCGCCGTCGAGGTCGCCCGTGCCCGTCTCGAGGTCGCCATGGCCGCTCTCGACCAGACGCGGCTGCGCGCGCCCTTCGCGGGTATCGTTGCCGAGGTCAACGGCGAAGTCGGCGAGTTTGTTACGCCCTCCCCCGTCGGCATCCCAACACCGCCCGCCGTCGATCTCATGGACACGAGCTGCCTGTTTGTGTCGGCTCCGATCGACGAGGTCGATGCGCCGGAGATCCGCGTCGGCATGGACGCGACAATCAGCCTCGATGCCTTCCCGGGCCGCAGCTTCGCCGGCCGCGTGCGCCGCGTTGCGCCCTATGTGCTCGACCGCGAAAAGCAGGCGCGGACCGTCGACGTGGAAGTCGAGTTCGCCGACGCGAACGACTGTGACTGCATGCTCCCGGGCTACAGCGCGGATATCGAAGTTATCCTGCGCGAACGCACCGAGGTACTACGAATCCCGACGCAGGCGGTGAGTGAGGGCAGTCGCGTTCTCGTTGTGGGCGAGGATAGTCGCCTGCGCGAACGACAGATCGAGATCGGACTCAGCAACTGGGTATGGACCGAGGTCCGCAGCGGCCTCGAGGCCGGAGACCTGCTGGTGACATCAACGGACCGCGACGGCGTCAGCGAAGGTGCCGTGGTGAGACCCATAGAGCAGGACGATGATTGAGCTCGACGCGATCAACCGGCATTTTCTCGTCGGCGATCAGGTCGTCCGGGCACTGGACGAGGTATCGCTGGAGATCGGAGGCGGAGAGTACGTCTCGATCATGGGGCCTTCGGGTTCCGGCAAGTCGACACTGCTGAACCTTATCGGTCTTCTCGACCGCCCGACGGCGGGCCGCTACCGCCTCAACGGCGAGGACGTTACCTCGCTGAGCGACGTGGAACAGGCGCACGTGCGCAACCGCGAGATCGGTTTCGTATTCCAGATGTTCCATCTGGTGCCGCGCCTCACGGCGACGGAGAATGTCGAACTTCCCCTCGTACTGGCCGGCGTGCCCTTCGACGAGCGCCGCGCCCGCGTCGCGGCGGCGCTGGCCGCCCTCGGTATGACAGACCGCGCGCACCATCGCCCGGAGCAGCTCTCCGGCGGGCAGCGCCAGCGCGTCGCCATCGCCCGGGCCACGATCAGCGAACCGAAGGTTCTGCTGGCCGATGAGCCCACCGGCAATCTCGATCAGCGCTCGGGCAGCGACGTGATCGCCATTCTCGAGGGTCTCGTCGACCGCGGGCTCACGCTGATCATGGTTACTCACGACGCGGCCATGGGCAGGCGCGCACAGCGCCAGCTGCGCATGATGGACGGGCGCGTGGTCGCAGACGAGCGTCGCGGCGCGGACCATGCTGCATAGCGCCGACGTCGCGCGTTTCTCCTGGCGCGCCCTCGTCGGCTATCCGGCCCGGACGCTACTCATGCTGCTTGCGATGGCCATCGGTGTCGGCTCCGTGGTGGTACTGACGGCGCTCGGTGAGGGCGCCCGCGGCTATGTGACGGGCGAGTTCGCGTCGCTGGGGACAAACCTGGTCATCGTCCTGCCCGGGCGCTCGGAAACTGCCGGGATGAACCCGGGCGCGATGTTCGGCGAGACGCCGCGCGACCTCACCCTTGATGACGCGCAGGCTCTGCAGCGTAGCGGACTCGTGCGGCGAGTGGCGCCGCTGAACGTCGGATCCGTGAGCGTCAGCCGCGGCGCACGCTCGCGCGACGTGGTAATGCTCGGGTCGACCAGCGCGCTGCTGGATATACGCCACTGGACCCTGGCGCGTGGCGCCTTTCTGCCCGCGGGCGAATTCGAGCGCGCCACGCCCGTCGCCGTGATCGGCGCGACGCTGCGCGAAGAACTCTTCGCTGCCGAACCCGCGCTAGGCGAGTGGCTGCGCATCGGCGATCGCCGCTTCCGCGTCATTGGCATCCTCGCCGCCGAGGGTCGCTCCATTGGTGTCGATACAGGCGAGTCGATCATCATCCCCGTCGCCGCCGCGCAGCAGTTGCTGAACACGCAGTCGTTGTTTCGCATCCTCGTGGAGGCGCGCGACCGCGATGTGATAACTCGCGTGCGTGATTTCGTCGAGGAGACAATCCGCGTCCGCCACCAGGGTGAACGGGACGTTACCGTGGTCACGCAGGATGCCGTTCTGTCGACCTTCGACGATATCCTTGGTGCGCTTACCCTTGCCGTAGCGGGGATCGCCGCAATCAGTCTCGCCGTGGCGGGCATCCTGATCATGAACGTGATGCTGGTTGCCGTATCCGAGCGCACGGCAGAGATCGGGTTGCTCAAGGCCATCGGCGCCACCCCGCGGCAGATCCTCACGCTGATCCTCGCCGAGGCATCGATGCTCGCCCTGCTCGGCGGCATGCTCGGCCTTGCCATCGGCGAGGCCGGTGCGCTGGCTATCCGCCTTGCGCTCCCCGAAATGCCGGCCTTCGCCCCCGCCTGGGTCATCGTGCTGGTCCTCGCCGTCGCCCTCGGAACGGGCCTGCTGTTCAGCGTGCTCCCGGCGCGCAGCGCAGCGGCGCTCGATCCCGTGCTCGCGCTGTCGCGACGCTGACCCGGCCGAGGCGAGCGCCGTGCAAGCGCGGGATTTTCTAAGTCTTACCGGCAGCGCCCTCATTGCCCACCGCGGTCGGAGCCTGCTCACGGCGCTGGGAATAGCCGTTGGCATCGCCGCCGTCGTGCTACTGACCTCCATCGGCGAAGGCCTGCAGCAGTTCGTCATGGGCCAGTTCACGCAGTTCGGCACGACCATCGTTGCCGTTAATCCGGGCAAGGCCACGACGGCGGGAACCAGCGTCGGTGTCTTCGGCACGGAACGTCCGCTGACCATCGAAGACGCCGTCGCTCTTGAGCAGGTGCCGGGAGCGCGTGCCGTGGTTCCCTTTGTCCAGGGCAATGCCGAGGTCGAGTACGGCGGTCGCCGCCGACGCAGCACAATCTACGGCGCGGGTCCGGCAATGCCCGAGGCCTTTCGCATGAGCATCAGCAGCGGCCGCTTCCTGCCTCGCGACGACCCCACGGCACCACGCGCCTTCGCCGTGCTTGGCAGCCGCATGCGCAGCGAGCTGTTCGGCGACGACAACCCGCTCGGCAAGCTGATAAGCATCGCGGGGAGCCGCTTTCGCGTGGTCGGCGTGATGGAATCCAAGGGAACGGTGCTTGGCTTTGACCTCGACGACACGGTCTACATCCCGGCGGCGCGCGCGATGAGCCTGTTCAACGTGGAAGGACTCATCGAGATTGACGTGATGTACCAGGAGGGAACGCCCGTCGACAGCGTCGTCGCGGGCATCCGCCGGGTCCTCACGGCCCGCCACGGCCGTGACGACGTGACCATCACCACGCAACAGCAAATGCTCGACGTGCTCGGCGGCGTCCTCGACATACTCACCTTCGCCGTGGCCGCAATCGGAGCGATCTCACTGCTTGTCGGCGCCATCGGCATCGTCACGATAATGACGATTTCGGTGAACGAACGCAGCAACGAGATCGGGCTTCTGCGCGCGCTGGGCGCACGGCGAACGCAGGTGCTGGCGCTGTTTCTCGGCGAAGCCATCGTCCTCGCCGGCGTGGGAGGCCTCGCGGGCCTGTTCCTCGGAGCCGGTCTGGGGCAGGCGCTGCACTGGCTGGTACCGAGCCTGCCGGTACAGCTATCGATGTTCTACGTGGTCCTCGCCGAAGCCGTCGCCGTAATCATCGGTTTGATTGCGGGCGTGCTGCCCGCGCGTCGCGCGGCTGGCCTCGACCCCGTGGAGGCGCTACGCGCGGAGTAGGGTCCCGCTCATGGGTAAACGGCAGCCGGGTATATAATCGGGTTCAGCAAACGTGGCCCGTCGCTTCTACACGGTAGCTCAGGGCCCCGTCGATCCGTGCGCCAAGCCCCGCAATCACTCAACAAAAGGCATCAGGCACTTAACAAAAGTCATCAGGATTTTGCTCCAAGCAACTGATAGGAAAGACTTTTCTACATCGGATTGGCGTTTCTGCACCGCGCCGATGATGGACTGGTCTGATCGACACTGTCGCTTTATCTGGCGGCAGCTGAGCCGGCGTGCGCGGCTGTACACGGAAATGGTCACCACCGGGGCGCTGATACACGGAGACCGTCAGCGCTTCCTGCGCTTCGATGCGAGCGAGCAGCCCGTCGCCCTGCAGCTCGGCGGCTCAGACCCCGTCGATCTCGCCCGCTGCGCGCGCTGGGCCGAGGACTGGGGCTACGACGAGGTCAATCTCAACTGCGGCTGTCCTTCGGACCGCGTTCAGAATGGCGCTTTCGGCGCCTGCCTGATGGCCCGCCCCGAGCTAGTGCGCGACGCCGTAGCGGCCATGAGCGACGCCACGTCGCTGCCGGTCACGGTCAAGCACCGTATCGGCATCGATAACATGGAGAGCTACGCGGAATTTCGCGATTTCGTGGCCATCGTGGCCGAGGGCGGATGCCGCGTGTTCATCGTCCACGCGCGCAAGGCCTGGCTGCAAGGCCTGTCGCCAAAGGAGAACCGCGAGATCCCACCGCTCAACTACGCCTGGGTTTATGCCCTCAAGCGCGAGTTTCCCGGGCTCATCATCGTGCTCAACGGCGGCATCGAAACGCTCGATGAATGCGAGGAGCACCTTTCGAAGGTCGATGGGGTCATGCTCGGCCGAGCCGCGTACCACAACCCCTGGCTGCTGGCGGCCGTCGATGAACGCCTGTTCGGCGCGCGCAGCCCCTGCCCGACGCGCGAAGCGCTTGTCGATACACTTTCGCCCTACATCGAAGGCGAACTCGCCGAAGGCACGCGCCTCAACCAGATCACGCGCCACATCCTCGGTCTCTACCAGCAGGTCCCCGGAGCGCGCCGCTTCCGCCGCGTGCTGAGCGAAGGCGCACACCGTCCCGGCGCGGGCCTGGAACTGCTGCGCGCAGCCGCCCTCGAAGTCACCCAGCGTGCCGCCTAACCTGCGCACCACCAGCATACGAGAAGGACCATGAGCGACAAGCTGACCCAACTCAGGACGATGACCGACGTGGTCGCCGACACGGGCGACATCGACGCGATCCGCCGCTTCAAGCCGCAGGATGCAACCACCAACCCCTCGCTGCTGCTCAAGGCCGCCGCCCTCCCCGCCTACGCCTCGCTGCTGGAAGCCGCGCGCAGCCACGCGGCGTCCGAAGGCGGAGACTCTGCGGCACGCCTTGCGGCCTGCTGCGACCATTTTGCCGTTGCCGTGGGTCGCGAGATTCTTTCGATCGTGCCCGGTCGCGTCTCGACGGAGGTAGACGCCCGCCTGTCCTTCGACAGCGCGGCGACGATCGAGCGTGCCCATCGCCTGATTGGCCTCTACGAGGACGCCGGCATCGGCCGCGAGCGCATCCTGATCAAGATCGCATCGACCTGGGAAGGCATTCGCGCCGCCGAGCAGCTCGAGCGCGACGGCATCAACTGCAACCTGACGCTGCTCTTCGGCTTTGCCCAGGCGCAGGTCTGCGCCGACGCCGGCGTGTTCCTCATCTCGCCCTTCGTCGGCAGAATCCTCGACTGGTACACGGCGAACACGGAACTCGTGATCAACAGCGGCGACGACGACCCGGGCGTGCAGTCGGTCCAGCGCATCTACCGCTACTACAAGAAGCACGGATACAGCACGGTGGTCATGGGTGCCAGCTTCCGCAACGCGGGCGAGATCGAAGCGCTCGCAGGCTGCGACCGGCTGACGATCAGTCCGGCACTGCTCGAGACGCTCGCCGGCGACAACGCTGAACTGCCGCGGCGCCTCAGCCCGTCCGATACGACCGGCGCCGACGCCAAAAGCGAACTCGGCGAGGCGTCCTTCCGCTATGCGCTCAACGATGACGCCATGGCCACGGAAAAGCTCGCCGAGGGCATACGCAACTTCGTCGCCGACCAGCAGCGCCTCGAAGCCCTGCTGCGCGACGGCAGCTGAGGGGCGTTGGCACATGCTCGATCGAATTCTCAGGCTCTTCGAAGACACGGAAACGGACTCGCAGCGGCGCGAGCACGACATCCGCCTCGCGGCCGCAGCATTGCTGGTTGAGGTAGCGCGCGCCGATCACGATCATCTGGAAGAGGAGGCGAGCGCGATCGCAGAACTGCTCGTCGAGACGCTGGAGCTGGAAAACGCCGAGGTGCAGGCCCTGCTCGAGCGTGCCGGATCGGCCGTCGAGAACGCGACCTCGCTCTACGAATTCACGCGCCTGATCAATGATCACTATGCGCCCGACGACAAGCGCGAACTCGTTGCCTCCATGTGGCGAGTGGCCTACGCCGACGGCGATCTCGACAAGTACGAGGAGCACATCATCCGCCGCGTCGCCGAGCTCATCTATCTGCCGCACGCGGACTTCATACGCAGCAAGCACGACGCCGCCGGTCTCCGCGACGCCTGATCACGATCCGTTGAGAAACGGGAAGGGAAAACGGGCAGCGAATGTCACGACGCCGACGGAACGATCGGCGCGATCGGGGGGTATAAGCGCAGGCTCAGCTGCGCTCCAGCGTCGCGACCAGGTCCGCGAAGCGGGCGCGGTTTTCCTCGGACACATCCATCAGCGTGCGGTGCGCTTCGAGCACCTTCTGCCGAACCTGATCCTCGCTTCCCGGGACCATGGGAATCATCTGTGCGCAGCCCGTCGCGCAGCAGGTTTTTTCCTGCAGCAGGAACAGACGATCGAGGCCCATGCTGCGCAGCAGACGATTGAGGCCGGGATCGCAGCAGAAGATCGCGGGCTTGAAGTGGTAGCGTTCGTCGACGGCGATTGCCAGCTTTGCCAGCTGCCCGAGGGTGGTGCTGTCGATACCCGAGGCGTCGCAGAGATCGACCCAGACGCTCGAGAACTCGGGGTCTGCGAGCATCTGCTCTACGAAATCATCGATCGACGCGCAGAGCGTCAGGCGCACATCGCCAACAAGACGCAGCACGTACGCGCCATTCTCCCTGGCGGCGAGAAATCGACCGTCAGCCATCGCCGGGGCGCTTGCTTACAAACAGGGCGGCGATGTCGTCGGGTGCCGATGCGGCGCTGTCGAGGCCAAGGCGAGCGACCAGTTCGTCGGGGCTTTCTGCCGTACGCGCGAACACGTCGAGGAAAAACGCCTCCTTGTCGACGAGGTTATTCGGCGGCAGTGTCTCGAGAATACCATCGGAGAACAGCGCAAGCATGAAGGCCGGCGGCAGCTCGATGGTGCTTTCGGAAAACTCCGCATCCTTCATCATACCCACAGCGTTGCCCTGCCCCTCGAGATAGCGGGCGCCCGCATCGGAGACGAGCACGGGCAGCGGAAGATGACCCGCGACGCTGTAGCGCAGCGTGTTCTGCCGCCGGTCGATCACTCCTACCACCATCGTGGCGAACTTGCCCACATCGAGCTCGAGCAGCTCGCGATTGGCGAGGCGCAGCATCTGCAGGGGCTCGAGGATCGAATCGTCATTGCGCCTCAGATAATTCGATCGTTTTCGCGCGAAGAGGTTTTTCAACAGCACCGTGGCAAAGGCCGAGGAGCTGCCATGCCCCGATACGTCGGCCATGAAGAACACCACATAGTGCTCGTCGACGGTGAAGTAGTCGGTGAAATCGCCGCTGAGATAGAGCGAGGGAATAATCGTGTGACTGAACATGTAGTCACCGACCACGAGCGGCGAGTTGGGCAGCATGCGCATCTGCACCTGTCGCCCCGCCTGCTGGTCCTTGCGCAGGACGCGGACCGTATCGCGGAGTTCGCGGTTGGTGGCCTCGAGGGCCTCGCGCGAGCGACGCAGCTCGCGGCTCATCGAGCGCAGGCGTACGCAGCGTTCGATGGAGGCCAGCAGCGCCTCGCGGTCCTCTACGGGAGTGGCAAAGAAATCATTGGCGCCGAGACGAAGCGCGCGCATCATGCCCGCCGCGCGCGAGTCGTTCGAGAACATCATCACGGGCACCTGCACGTCGAGTTCGCGCAGACTGACGTCGTTGTCGGCCCAGGCCTCAGGGGTTGCGTGGACGTCGCAGAGCACGACGTCCCAGTCACTGCTTTCATCGAGGCGCGTATTGATATCGAGAGAGGCGGCGACACTCGGAGTGAAGCCGGCGGAAGCGGCGAGGTGCGCCAGGTGCGCACCCCGGTCCGGATCCTCGTCAATGACCAGCACCTTGCCGCTATAGGCCACTAAAACTTTGCTCTCTACCGATATTGCGTGACCCTACGCCCCCACTCGCCCCGCGGGCAACTTGGCGCCGCGTCTTTGAGCAGAATTTCACAGATTTGCCGCGGCAGGTGCGCCCTACAGCATGCCAGGTCGGGGATAAGGCGACTCCGGCGGTGCCTACAGCTCCTTCTCCATCAGCCCGTCATCCCAGGAATCCTCGAAATCCGAGAACTCATCGATGACCTTGCCATCATTCACCAGCAGCGAGCGCTGCTGCAGGTAGGCATCGCGCATGAATATGTAGCGATCTCCGGTAATCAGCTCGTCGGTGCCGAGCAGGCGCGCGCGAACGTGGACCAGCTCCGTCAGCCAGATCGCGTTGCGCAGGCTGCGATCGGGCAGCTGCGGCGGGACCGACAGGGTAAAGGTGTCGACGAGGGTGCCGATTCCGCTACGCACGGTCTTGGGGCCGAACAGCGGCAGCATCAGGTAGGGGCCATCGGGCACGCCCCAGAGCGCAAGTGTCTGACCGAAATCCGTGCGATAGGACTCCATGTTGAATTTCGACGCCACATCGAAAAGACCCACGACCCCCACCGTACTGTTGACGAGAACCCGTCCGCCGTTCTGCATGGCACCATCCCAGCGCCACTGCAGTACCGCGTTCAGACCGCTGGTGACGTCGTAGAGGTTGGCGAAGAAGTTGCTGACACTGCGCTGGGCGGGGTCGGGCATCAGGTAGTCGTAGCCCTGCGATACGGGGCGCAGCACAAAGCGGTCGAAGGTGTTGTTGAGAACGAAGATCGGCCGGTTGATCGGCTCGAGGGGGTCCGTGTTGGCGGTGGCTTCCGGGGTCAGGGCTGACGCGCACAACAGGCACAGCGCGGCGAGCAGAGCCCTGCGTGGCCCTGCAAGTAACTTTGTCCGTAGTTTGCGGCTCTTTCGCACCGCGGTCATTCTCTGCTCCCGGGTTCTCTTACCCTACTGGCTCGCCCTCTCGGCTCGCCCTGGGCTCACCCTGCCGGCTCACCCTATCGTATGTCGCTGCCGCATTCACGAACGGTCGCTGCGCAGCGGACTTTAGCCTGCCCATAAAAAGACGGCCGAAAGCCGCCTGCATTCCCTTTACCGCAACCCTACGCGGCCCGTATACCAGCAGATGAGTGAAACCGCGACCACTCATCGGCCAGAACGAGACCGCTCTGCGATGAAGCGCACAAAACCATCCAGAGCCCGCGCGCTCACACTTCGGGCGAGCGGCCACCGCCATCGCGCAGCCAGCTCTCGACCCGCATCCACTGCTCGCGCAGGCGCTTGGGCGACACAGGACGCGATGTGCCGAGATGCTGAGCGAAATAAGACACGCGAAGCTCGTCGAGCATCAGACCGTAGCTGCGCAGCGAGGGACTGAGCTCGGCGGCATTGGGATTTTGCGCGAGCAGCGCGGCGCGCGGCTCTTCGAGCGCATTCAGCGTCGCCTGCTGCTCCTGATCACGCCGGAAGTTGGCCACGACACGCTCACCCCGCACCTGCATCGCTCTGGCGAACCGCGGATAGTGACGCAGTTCCTCCCAGGAACGGCGCAGGAAGGCATCTCCCGTCAGCAGCCCCTCGCGCTGGATGCGCATATCTTCGATAGCGGGCGCATAGTCGCTGCCGAGGCGGCTCATGCTGCGAAAGGCTGCTGCCATCGCCTCGAGACTCTGCAGCAGCCAGCGCTCGAACTCGTTGGCCTCGCTTCCGGCGCGCCGCTTGAGTTGCTGCTCCGCCGCCTCGAAGACCGCACGATCGCGACAGTCACCGAAGGCGATCCCCGAGGCCTCCAGGGCCAGCGCAGGGACGGCGGCGTCGAGCACTGCATCGCGGCTGAGATCGAGCGCCGCGAGCAGCAGCGTCACCTCGTTACCACGCAGCAGACGCTTGCGAAGCTCGCGGAACAGCGGTCGGTTGGACAGTTGGAGCAGACGGGCCACGCCGCGGCGATGAGCAACAAAGGCGTCTCCGGGATAGTCGCACAGCTGGATATCCACTGCGTCGCCGCGGTCGACGAGGGCCGGGAAGGCCGTGATCGCCACACCCGCCTGGCGGAATCGATGCTCGGCGGGCAGGCGGTCGAAGTCCCAGCTGCCGAGTCCCTCGCGAGCGGGTGACTCCGTGCCGCCGGCGGCGACCTTGTCGCGCGTCTTCTCGCGAAAGCGTTCGACCAGCGCCTGCGCTTCGCGTGACTGCGCCAGCATGCGACCGCGCTCATCGACCACACGCAGGTTCATACGATAGAAGTCATCGATCTCGACGTCTGCCCAGACCGAAGCAGCCAGCCTCGGAGCTCCGGCAGCTTCAAGCGCATCGCCAAGCGCGCTCGTCAGCGGGCGATCCGACGGCTCGAGGCGCGCGAGCGCGCGATCGACCCAGTCCGGAACCGGAACCAGCTGGCGGCGCAGTCCCTTGGGCAGCCCCTTCACGAGCGCGATGCACTTGTCTCGCAACAGCCCGGGCACGAGCCACTCAAGACGATGGACCGGCAGCCGATTGAGCAGGGCGACGGGTACGCTCAGGGTGACGCCGTCGCCCTCCTCACCCGGCGCAAACTCATAGCTGAGGCGGTAGTCCTGGCCCTCCCACTCCAGCCGGTCGGGAAACTGATCCGCCAGTGCGCCGGGATCGCGAAGGAGCAGGTCCTCGCGCGCAAGGCGCAGGCCTGCGTCCCGGTCATCCTGATCCTTCAACCAGCTCTCGAGGGCGGCAACATTGATACAGCGTTCGGGCAGCCGCTCGTCGTAAAAGCGGAAGAGCAGCTCGTCGTCGGCAAGCAGGTCGCGCCGGCGAAGTCGCGACTCGAGGTCCTCCACCTCGCGCACCAGGCGCAGGTTGTGCTTGAGGAAGCGCGGTGGACGCCGCCAGCGCCCGGCCACGAGGCCCTCGCGGATCAGCAGCTCGCGCGCGGCGCGGGCGTCGACCTTGCCCAGATGCACGCTCACGCGATCGGCGACGGTCAGACCGAACAGCGTGCTGCGACGCCAGGCCACGGCGCGTCCCTGCTCAGGATTCCAGCGCGGCTCGTAATAGTGATGCTTGAGCAGCGACGGATTGATATCGAGTACCCACTGCGCCTCGATCATCGCCGCGCTGCGCGCAAAGACCCGCTCCGTCTCGACGACCTCCCCTGCGACCAGCCACTTCGGAGGCTTGCGGTAGACGCTGGAGCCGGGGAACAGCTGAAGACTGCGATTGCGCGCCGCACGGTATTCGCGACGCTCCTCCTGCTGCGCAATGTTGCCGAGCAGACCCGCCAGCAACGCGCGATGGACGCCCGCGTAGTCCACCTCATCGGCAAAGCCCTGCGTCGGGCGCAGCCCCTGGCCCCGGCAGGCGAGCGTCAGCTGGCGGTGCATGTCGCGCCATTCGCGCATGCGCAGCCACGACAGGAACTCGCGCTTGCACAGCTTGCGCAGGCGATTCTCGCTGAGATCCTGGCGCTGCTCCTCGTAATAACGCCACAGATTGAGCAGGCCGAGAAAGTCCGAGCGCGGGTCGCGGAAGCGTGCATGCGCCTGATCGGCCTGGGCACGCTTGTCAGCCGGGCGCTCGCGCGGATCCTGAATCGCCAGGGCGCTGGCAATCACGAGAATCTCGGCGAGAACGCCGTGACGCTCCGCCGCGAGGATCATCCGCGACAGCGCGGGATCGACGGGAAAGGCCGCCATGCGTCGGCCTAGCGCGGTAAGGCGGTGACGCGCATTGACGGCGCCAAGTTCCTCCAGCAGCCGGTAGCCGTCGCGCACCAGGCGCGGATCCGGCGGCTCGAGAAAGGGGAATTTCTCCACCTCGCCGAGACCGAGCTTGAGCATGGTCAGTACCACGGCAGCGAGGTTGCTGCGGCGGATTTCCGGGTCGGTGAATTCGGGCCGCGCGGCAAAGTCATCCTCGCTGTACAGGCGCAGACACACGCCCGGGCCCACGCGGCCGCAGCGCCCCGCGCGCTGGTTGGCACTGGCCTGCGATACCGCTTCGATGGGAAGCCGCAGTACGCGGCTACGGTAGGAGTAGCGGCTGATGCGCGCTTCACCGGGATCGATCACAAAGCGGATCCTAGGCACCGTCACGGAGGTCTCTGCCACGTTGGTTGCCAGCACCACGCGCAGTCCGCGCCGTGGACCGCGGCCGAAAACCCGCGCCTGTTCGGCGGCGCTCAGGCGCGCATAGAGCGGCAGGACGTCAAGGTCCGGCGTACCGCGAAGCAGTCGCGCGACATCGCGGATGTCGCGCTCGCTCGCCAGAAACACGAGCATGTCGCCATTGCTGCCGAATTCCCCGGCCGCTGCCGCAAGCACCGTATCGGCGACCCGCCTGGGGAGATCCTCGCGGTCATCGACGGGGGCCGGAAGATAGCGGATATCGATTGGGTAGCTGCGACCGGACACTTCGATGACCGGGGCGCCGTCGAAGAAGCGCGAGAAACGCTCGACGTCTATCGTCGCGCTGGTGATGATCAGCTTGAGATCGGGCCGCTTCGGCAGTAGGCGCTTCAGGTAACCGAGGAGAAAGTCGATATTGAGACTGCGCTCGTGGGCCTCGTCGATGATCAGCGTGTCGTACTGGCGCAGCTCGCGATCGCGAGCCAGCTCCGACAGCAGGACACCATCGGTCATCACCTTGACCGCCGTCGCGTCGGACACGGAATCCTCGAAACGCACCTGATAGCCGACCAGTTCTCCCGTTTTGCCGCCCGTCTCCTCGGCGATCCGCTGTGCCACCGTGCGCGCGGCGAGGCGACGCGGCTGCGTGTGCCCGATGCGCTGCTCGCGCCCGCGGCCCAGATCGAGACAGATCTTGGGCAACTGCGTGGTCTTGCCCGACCCTGTCTCGCCGGCGACGACAACAACGGGATGCTGCGCAATCAGCGCCGCGATCTCCTCGCGGCGCTCGCTGATCGGCAGTTCCCCGGGATACGCAAGGGGAGGCACCTGCCGCTGCGCAGCGGCGGATTCCTGGCTCATGGTGTTTTGCGATTCCTGAATCGGCGGCCGCGCCTCACGCGGCGAGCCGACAGGACCAACCCTGGGCTATGCTTGCGCGTCAGACAGCGGACGGGAAATGTCACTTGGACAACAGTAAGGGACCCGAAAGTGGCCGGGGCTACTCCTTTGACGAGCTCATCGAGGGCCAGCAGGTCGAAATACGGCGAACGCTTCGCGGTGAGGATATCGACGCCTTCGCCGAGGTCAGCGGGGACCGTAATCCGCTTCACCTCGACGCAGCCGTGGCGCGCGAGGCCGGCTTTCCCGACCGCATCGCCCACGGCATGCTTCTCGCCGGCTGGCTGTCCGCGGCGATTGGTGAGGAGCTGCCCGGGCGCGGGACCGTTTACCTGCGCCAGAGTCTCGAATTCCGCCAGGCCGCCCTGCCCGGCGACGAGCTCCTGCTGCGCCTGACCGTGAGCGAGAAGAAGCGCCGCGGTCGCGTACTGCTCGCCTGTCAGATCAGCAAGGCCGACGCGGACAGCGTGGTGCTTCGCGGCACGGCCGAGGTCATCGCGCCGGCCTGATCCGAGGCGCGTTTCAGGCGGTATCGGACGCGCTCTCGCCGCTGCCATCACCGGCCTGCTGCTGAAACTGTACGGAATCGAGATAGGTCAGCTTCAGTTCGACGGAAGCATCGCCGGCGCTGGAGTCGATCACCAGCGACAGGATACTGGGCTGGTCCTCTTCGACGGTGATCGCGAACACCCCGAAAACCATTGATCGAGGATTGTTCTCCTCCTGGAAGATCCGTATCGATTCCTGCTCCGTCAGCGCCTCACCGATATTCAGCACGAGCAGACCGACGCTATCGCGGAAGGCCTTGAAGGTGAAGCTGCCACGGTACATCTTATGGTCGAGGGACAGGTCGAAGCGCACCAGCGACTTGTCTTCCAGCTCGAGGTAGGTCAGCGGTACGGTCTTGCCGGCCTCGATCTCGCGAAAAATACGCTTGGCTTCCGTGCGACTGGCGAGCACGAGACTCTTGCGCAGCAGGTTGCCGGAGATCGTCAGGAACTGCTGCGGCGGCAGGCTTTTTGTCTGGGTCGTGTACTGCATGAACAGGAACCGGGGGCAGCGGGAAAAACGCGCGAGTCTAGCGACTGACCGGCGTCCTGGGAAGCGCGCTTTGCTATGCTGCGCGGCTCCTGGCAGCGCTTTCGCATAAGGAACCCGGCCGCCGTGATTCTCGCCCGGGGCGCCTTCGGCCCCATGACTCCCGCCGATCCGACCTGGGACGATAACGGCCGCCCGCGCTCCTCGCGCTACGGCGACGGCTATTTCGGCAGTGAAGACTCAGCCCGCGAAAGCGCTCACGTATTCGTCGATGGCAGCGACCTTGCCGCGCGCCTTGCGCAGCACTCTGCCACGCCCTTTGTAGTCGGCGAGCTCGGCTTCGGCACGGGACTCAATTTTCTGCTCACCTGGGACTGCTTTGCACGCCGCGCCGGCGAGGGTCGCCGCCTGCATTTCGTCAGCATCGAAAAGCACCCGCTTAGGCGCAACGAACTCGAACGCTGCCTTTCTCCCTACAGCGACCTGCGGACCCGGGACCTGCTGCAGGCACTGCCGCCGCCCGTCGAGGGCGTGCACCGCCGTGTTCTCGACGGCGGTCGCGTGCTTCTCGATCTTTACTACTGCGATGCGATGACGGCACTCGAGGAACTGACGCGCGACGGCCAGGCGCGCTTCGATGCCTGGTACCTCGACGGATTCTCGCCGGCAAAAAACCCGGAGATGTGGACGCCAGAGTTACTGCAGCGCATCGGACGGAGCAGTCGCAGCGGCGCCAGCGTTGCGACCTTCAGCGCCGCCGGCGCCGTACGCCGCGGCCTTGAAGCCGCAGGCTTCTCCGTGCAGCGCCGTCCTGGATTCGGCCGCAAGCGCGAGTGCCTGCAAGGTCAGCGCGGCACGGGCCAGCAAGCCTTGCCCGCCGCGGCTCACCCCGCGCCCACGGAGACGCCCTGGGACCTGCCCAAAGCGCGCTGTAGCGCACCCGAGCGCGTGATCGTGCTCGGTGCGGGCCTTGCCGGCTGCCATGTCGCCGCAGCGCTCGCGCGCCGAGGCTGCGCGGTAGAGGTCTTCGACGCTGAAAGCCCGGCTGCGCGAGCCTCGGGGAATCCCCAGGGACTGCTCTTTCACCGCCTGTCGCACCAACGCTCGAGCCTCGCCGATTTCTCGCTCGGCGCCTTCCTTTATTCGCGTTCGCTGTACGGAGCGCTGTTCGAATGCGGGGAACTGGTCCACGGCCGCGACGGCAGTCTCGATGGCTGTGTTCAGACCGCGCCACCGCGCGGCGATTTCGATGCGGTCCGGTCGGCAGTCGCAGCATTGCCGGAACTCGCACGGTCGATCGACCGCGAGACGGCGACCGAGCTGCTCGGGACCACCTCGGCGCAGGGCGGTCTATGGCATCCGCAGTCTGGCTGGCTGTCACCGCCACGGGTCTGCGCCGCGCTGCTGCACCACCCCGCGATCCGACTACGCGCCAACTGTGGGCCGCTCCTGATCCGGCAGGCCAGCGACGGCTGGCGCATCGAAGACAGCGAAGCTCGCACGCTGGCGACGGCGCCAGCGGCCGTCATCGCAGCGGGCAGCACCAGTGTGGCCCAGGCCGCTCTGCCGCAGTTGCCACTGCGCGTGGCGCGCGGGCAGACCACGCACGTTCCCGGCTCGTCGCGGCTGCCGCTGCGCCACGCGCTCTGCCATCGCGGCTACGTCGCTCCGGCGGGCACCGGTGAGCACTGCATCGGCGCGACCTTCTCGCCCGGCGACGACAGCCGCGAGCTGCGTATCGAGGACCATCGCAGCAACCTCACGGAACTCGCGCGGGCGCTGCCGGACTGGGCGCCGGCGCTACAGGCGCTGAACCCTTCGGCGCTCGACGGGCGCGCCGAGCTTCGCTGCGTCTCGCCCGACTATCTGCCCCTCGTCGGCCCCGTACCCGACAGCGAAAGCTTCGCCTCCGTTTATGCCGACCTTGCGCGGGACGCGCGGCAGATCATCAGCGAGTGCGGCTCCTATCTCCCCGGCCTCTATCTGAGCACGGCCATGGGATCGCGAGGCCTCAGCTACGCCGCGCTCGCCGGTGAACTCATCGCCAGCCAGATTGCGGACGAGGCATTGCCCCTGCCCGCCGAACTCGTGCGTGCCGTGGCTCCCGCGCGCTTCCTGATTCGCGCTATCGTGCGCGCTAACGCCATCGGCCGGGACTGATACGGTGCCCTTCTCGCTCGCGACCGTTCTCAAGCTGCACACATTCTTAACGTTGCTTCTGTGCCTTGCCGGAAGCGCCGCTGCCCAGCCCATGGCGGCGCTCGAGCGCTTCGGTTTCGACGTGATCGAGCGGGTGGCGCAGCCGCGCGATCATTTTGTTCAGGGCCTGCAGCTTCACGACGGTCTGCTCTACCTGGGCACGGGGCTCTACGGCGAATCGCGGCTGCTTATATACGAGTTCCCCGCGATGAAGCTGCGCCAGTCGGCGGCGCTTCCCGAGACGCTCTTCGGTGAGGGCGTCACCCGCTTCGGCGACCGCGTGTATCAGCTCACCTGGCGCGAGGGCAAAATCCTCACCTACGACGCTGCCACGCTCGAGGCCGGAAGCACGCATGCGATCAACACCGAGGGCTGGGGCATCACCCACGACGGCCGGCAGCTGATCTACAGCGACGGCAGCCCCCGGCTGCGCTTCCTCGACCCCGAGGACCTCAGTGTCCAGCGCGAAGTCACGGTCACGCTGAACGGTCGCGCGCTGCCTCGCATCAACGAGCTCGAGTACGTTGACGGTGCCGTCTGGGCCAACGTGTGGCAGGCGAACCAGCTTGTGCGCATCGACCCGGCCAGCGGCGTGGTCACCGCGATCGCCGATCTTCGCGGCATCCTTGCGCCCGAGGACCGGCGCCCGGACACCGATGTGCTCAACGGCATCGCCTGGGACGGCGAGGCGAACACGCTTTGGGTCACGGGAAAACGCTGGCCCTGGATCTACCGCATTCGCCTCATCCCCCAACGACCGGGAGCCTGATCACCGTCGGCCCCGGAGCCTTGTCGTACCGTCAGACGAGGGCAATCGCGTTACACTTGCGCTTTTTCTCACGGAGCCCTCAATGAACATCCCCACGCAGCTCCCCGTTGCCCACGACGCCTTCATTCCCCTGCGCCAGGCCCGCATCGATGCGCTGAACCTGGTCGTCGAGCAGTTCGAGCATCGCGAAACCGGCGCGCTTCACGTCCATCTCGCCGCCGACAATCCGGAGAACGTGTTCCTCGTTGCTCTGCGCACAGTGCCCGAGGATTCGACGGGGGTGGCGCATATCCTTGAACACACCGCGCTTTGCGGTAGCGAGCACTACCCGGTCCGTGACCCCTTCTTCATGATGCTGCGCCGCTCGCTGAACACCTTTATGAATGCTTTCACCAGCGCCGACTGGACCGCCTACCCCTTCGCGAGCCAGAACCGCAAGGACTTCCGCAACCTCCTCGACGTGTACCTCGACGCCGTTTTCTTCTCCCGCCTGGACCCGCTGGACTTCGCGCAGGAGGGACACCGGGTCGAGCTGGCAGAGCGCGGCAACAAGGATAGCGAGCTGGTCTACAAGGGCGTGGTTTTCAACGAAATGAAGGGCGCCATGAGCTCCGTGGCATCGACGCTCTGGCAGACCCTGTGCCATCACCTGTTCCCCACCAGCACCTATCACTTCAACTCTGGCGGCGACCCCGAAGTCATCCCGTCGCTGAGCTACGAGCAGCTGCTCAAGTTCTATAAAAGCCACTATCACCCCAGCAATGCGACCTTCATGACCTACGGCGACATCCCCGCCAGCGAACATCAGGCCGTGTTCGAGGAGCAGGTGCTCAAGCGCTTCTCTCGCCTGGACGAGCGCATCGCCGTCGATCCGGAGCAGCGCTTTGCGTCGCCGCTGCGCGTTCAGGAGCCCTACGCCTACGACGAAGAGGGCGGCACGGAGAACAAGACGCATATCGTCATGGGCTGGCTTCTCGGGGACAGCACGGACCTCCGCGAGGTTCTCGAAGCGCAGCTCCTGTCGAGCGTGCTGATGGAAAACAGCGCCTCGCCCTTGATGCGCGCGCTCGAAACCACGGATCTGGGTACGGCGCCCTCTCCCCTGTGTGGCCTCGAGGATTCGCTGCGCGAAATCGTGTTCTGCTGCGGGATCGAGGGAAGTGAGGCTGAACGCCAGGAAGACCTCGAGGCGCTGGTGTTGGGCGTCATCGAAGACGTGGCAGAAAACGGCGTCGAGCAGGAGCAGCTCGAAGCCGTACTCCACCAGCTCGAATTGCATCAGCGCGAGGTCGGCGGCGACGGCATGCCCTACGGGCTCAACCTGATCCTGCAGGCGCTGGGCCCGGTCACTCATTATGCAGACCCCATTCCCGCCCTTGATCTCGAGCCCGTGATCGCTACGCTGCGCGAAGAAATCCGCGATCCGGACTTTCTGCGCGGCCTCGCCCGCCGACTGCTGCTGGCAAACCCGCATCGCGTCACCCTGGTGATGACGCCGGATACATCGCTCTCGGAGCAGCGTTTGAGCGCCGAGCGGGCGCGTCTCGCCGAGCTCAAGGCCAGTCTCGACGACGAAGCGCTGGAGTCGATTGACGAGCGCGCTGCCGCGCTCATCGAGCGCCAGGGAAAGGAAGACGACCCCGAACTGCTGCCCAAGGTGACGCTCGCCGACGTGCCGACCACGCTGCCGCGGCTGTCCTACGAAGAGCGCCGCATCGCGGAGCTGCCCGTGACCCTGTACGAAACCGGCACCAATGGGCTGGTCTATCAGCAGCTGAGCTGCTCACTGGGATCGCTGAGCGCCGATGACCTGGCGATCCTGCCGCACGTGACGGGCATGGCGGCGGAACTCGGCGTTGGCGACGATGACTATCTCGCCACCCAGCACCGCCAGTCCTCGAGCGTGGGATCGATCAGCCTGTTCACCTCCATGCGCGGCAGCATCGATGATGAACAAAAAGCCCAGGCGAGCCTCGTGGTGTCTTCCAAGGCGCTGCTGCGCAAAAGCCGGGAACAGGCGGAGCTAATGCGTGACACGCTGATGCGCCTGCGCTTCGACGAGCTGCCGCGCCTGCGCGATCTCGTGGCCCAGCAGCGGGCACGCCGCGACCAGTCAATCACCGGTCAGGGTCATTCGCTGGCCATGCTCGTGGCCTGCGCCGGCATGAGTCCCCTGGCCCGGCTCAACCATGAGCTGTCGGGCATGGAGGGCATCGCCGCGCTGCGCCGCCTCGACCGCGAGCTGGCCGATAGCTCGGCGCTCGAAGCCTTTGCGGCGCGACTTTCCGCGCTTTACGAGCGCCTGCGCGAGGGTGACTGGGAGGCGCTGATCGTTGCCGAACCCGAGCGCGCCACGGCGCTGGCGTCCGATGCCGAGGCACTGTGGCGTGATCTGCCGCGAAGCGAGCGGCGAAGCCTTGATCTCGAGCCGCTGCGCGAAGACCGTCGCGAGTGCTGGCTAGTGAATTCGCAGGTCAGCTTCTGCGCCAAGGCCTACCCGACGGTGCCCAGCGGCCACGCCGATGCTCCCGCACTCACGGTGCTGGCCGGCTATCTGCGCAACGGCTTCCTGCACCGGGCGATCCGCGAACAGGGCGGCGCCTACGGTGGCGGCGCCAGCCACGACGCAAGCACTGCGGCCTTCCGCTTCTTCTCCTACCGCGATCCGCGCATCGGCGGCACGCTGGAGGATTTCGATGCGAGTATCCGCTGGCTGCTGGAGAGCGCCGCGAACCCCTCGGCGCTCGAAGAGGCCGTGCTCGGCGTCATGAGCACGCTCGACAAGCCGGGCTCGCCGGCCGGAGAGGCCAAGCAGGACTTTCACAACCGACGCTTTGGTCGCGACTGGAGCCAGCGTATGGCCTTCCGTGAGGCCGTGCTCAACGTCAGCTTCGAGGATCTGCGGCGGGTGTGCGAGACCTACCTCAAGCCCGAAGCAGCGTCGATCGGAATCATTACGGGATCGAGCGCCTGGCGCGAGAACGCCGCCGCGCTCGAGGGTCTCGAACTGTCAACGCGCGAGCTCTGATGTGCCAGCGGCGGCGACGTAATCAGCGGGATCAGCGGGCGTCTCAGTTCGGCAGCAAATGGACTGGCCAGCGCCAGGACGTCCGCTTCCACGGCGGTCGGGCTGACGCTCTTGTAGACCGAGTGTGATCTGCATGTATCGGATCGCGCGCGCTCTGCGCCGATCCGTGTCGCGCCGCAACGTCACCTTCACGCTGCGGCTTCGAAGGCGCCGCCGGCGCAATGAGAAGCAGGCGACCGAGCCCGCCTTCGTCGACAAAGTAGCGCTCGAACTCCCAGGCCGCGAGGCGTCGGTTCCCCCAGCTGGGGTCGGCCAGCCACACGGCGCCGTCCTCGCTGGCCTCACGCAACACGGAGAAATGCGCTCGCCCATCGATCGTCATCGCGATGATGACCGACTGTCCCCGCAGGCGCGGCAGGAGCGACGGCCTGACCGCGACGCCACGCGCACGAAAGCCGCGCTCGCGGGCGAGCCTCGAAAGATCGGCAAAGCTTATGCCGGGCCGGGACCCGGACGCTTGCACGCCGAGATCGCCAAGCAGCGAGGCCTCGCTCACCGCCGGACCGAGCTCGGAAAGCACCGTTGCCAGTGCCGCCAGACCGCAGCTGTAATCGAGGCTCTGACGAACGACTGCGCGATCGCGCTGCGCCACCCAGGTGTCGAAAGCGGCCGCCGATTCCGGTCGCAGCGCGGCGGCGATGACCAGGGCAGCAACGCGAAGGCAACGCCCTGCCTCCACGCGGAAGCCGGCCCTGCTTATGCGAAGGCAGCAAATGCGAAGGCAGCTACCCCCACGACGAGGCGAGCAGCATTCGCATCGCGCTTCCTGGTCAACAGAAACTACCAGTTCGGGGGGCGATACCCCTCGGGCGCCTGACCCTCGGCCTGCAGCGCCGCCGTGATGGCGCGTCGCGCCACGGTGCTTGCGACAAAGACCAGAATCATGAAAGCGAGGAGCGCGATAACCAGCGCCGGCGCCGAAAACGCCCCCTGCAAGTGATAAGTCAGGGCGACGTAGGCTAGCAGCGGCATCGCCGAGAGCAGCACCAGCAGCCCCACGGTATTGAAGCGCCGCTCGTATTCCCAGTCGGCCCTGCCCCGCGCCAGGCGCTGCCTGATCTGCTGCGCTTCTGTCCGCGCTTCGGACCCGGCTCCCGATGTGGCCGCCTGCGCGCCCTCGCTGCCGTCCCCGGTGCTCAGCGTGTGCATAGTCTGTTCCTCCTGTCGCTGTGCCGTAACTGACCCCGCGCATAACATTACCACCCCGAAAAAGAGGGGCGCGACCCCCCGCTGCTGCTCGCGGCTCCCCGGGGGAAACCGCGGTCCTGGCAACGGCGAGGGGCGCGCCCGCACGAGCACTCAGGGCTGCGGCCAGTTACAGGACACGCAGAAGCCACCGGTTCCGGATATCGCCGGCACGTAAACCCCGTAAAAATAGGCACTCAGGGCGATGTCGAGGCCTGCCACGCCAAACACGAAGGGCCACAGCTCTCCCTCCGTGGACTCCATCGCTGCCTGATCGAGAAGCTGGAGTTCATCAGCCTGCACCGCACCAAAGGCCTGCTCCACCAGCGTATCGTCGAGGCCGGCCTCCGCCAGAGGCTCCGCTACCGCCGCGCCTGTCATCGTCAGGCCAAGGACCAGCGCAAGCGCCACTTTCTTCGTTTCATTGATCATCGATCGTCTCCTTCCATGGATTGTCATACACACGCTTTCCCACTCCCCACCACCAAGTCTGATAGCCCTGCATCTTCGCGGACACGGCGACGAACCAGCGCCGCTGTCGGGCTCCCCTGCTCCTGCAGCCGGGCTTTGCTGCTCCTGCAGCGGCCTTGCAATGCCCCACGGCAGGCCGCGTCAGAACTGCTGGAACCATCGCAGGCTCAGCCCACTGCTGCGACCGGAGCCCGCGAGATCGCCGCTCAGAAAGACCGTTGAGCGCGCCGTCGGAGCGAAACCAAGCCCCACGCGCAGCGCCATGGGGTAGCGACGGGTGATGCGCCGCTGCCCATTCACGCGCGGATCGCTGTTTCTGCCCAGCGTAAAGCCACCGATCAGCGTCACCCGCGGGTTGACCGCAAAGTTCACCAGCGGCTCGAGCTGCCAGCTGCCGCCACCGTCCAGGCGCTCCCCGCCGCGCGTAAAGGCGGCGCGCTGCGTGTAAGCCACGCGTAGCGACAACACCACGGGGTCGATGCTCCGGTAGGTCGTCGCGCCGACGGTGAAGCTGGGGAAACGCGCTCGCTCGCCGGCCTGCTCTGCCAGCGACACGACGCGTGCAGCAAGCAGCAGCGCAGGCCACTCGTCTTCTCCTCGGGCCAGCCAATTCGCGCCGAGCTCCAGGGACGAGCGACGGCTAGCGTCCTCGAACACTTCGCCACCGATCCCGGGAACCCTGAGTTCACTCGACCCACGGCGGTAGGTGGCGTTAACTTCGACTTGCGGCGTGATGCCGTAGCGCAGAGCGGTGCTCAGGCTGCGGTCCCACTGATCGATCTGTTCGCCTCCGTCGAGCGAGCGCTGATCGAGGGCCGCGCTGAGCTGCCACCTCCGCGCCTCGGCCATCAGCTGCTGCACGCTCAGAGGAGCCTGCGCTGCCGCATCGCCAGCCAATAAGGCGACCAGAAGGCAGGGCGGCATTTGCCGCAGGCGCGACGCTACGGTTCGCGCGGCTCTGACTGCCGGCGGCCCCAGCGGTCCAAGCCCATGGCCCGTGCGCCTTGCGACGCCGGGGCGTTTTCCAGGGCGAGAGCCCGTTTGTGCAAGCGTTCCAGCCATAATTGATCGGTCGATCACCGTCCTTCCCACTGCAGCGCCTCGAACACGGTACGGCGCTGATCCGAGGTGCCAGTCTGCGCCGCGTGGGCGGGAGCGGACACGTCAGAAACGTGCGCTGCTCCATCAAATCGGGTGGGTTCGGGTGGGTTCGGGTGGGTTCTTGTCGACGCTGAGGCCAGCGCGCATACTCCGGCGCCTCGTTTTACCGGGAACCGTCCATGCGTTGCATAGTGATTCTTCTAGGCCTGCTGCTCAGCGGCTGCGCAAGCTACCGGGCTGACTATCAGGCCCGACTCATCGATACCCTGCCCGACAAGCGCGGCGTGGTCTTCGAGGACCAGAGCAGCTTTCCGGGCAAGGTTCTGTGCGGGACCTATACCGCGCGCAGCTATGTCGGCTACAAGCAAACACGGCCCTTCGTGATCACACCGGAAGCCGTGCTGGGGGATGCAAAGGAGCAGGAACGGGCCGTTTACTGCAGCCGCGACTCTGAAGGGCAAATGCTCGCCAGCTACGGGATCGGTGGCGATGCGGCCGTCTGGAGCGCGCTTGGAAAGATCGAAGAGGACATGAGCGCGATCGAGCGCAGCGTTCTCGCCTACTACAACGAGCGCAATGTTCCGCCGCGAGAGCTCACGCAGCTGCTCGACGGCGACTACGGTGTGAGCGCAGGCCAGCTCAGTGATCCCTGGGGCAGGCCCTACCGCTACGATCCCGGCCTTGCCGGGCGCAGCCTGCCGCGAATCAGCCTGAGCACCCTGGGTGCCGACGGCGAGCGCGGAGGCAGCGGCATGGACGCCGATATCAGCATTGAGCAGCTGCCGATGCTGCGCCACGTGATGCGCCTGCGTTAGCGGTCCTTCAGGCAGTAAAGGGAAAGATACGCGGCAGCATCAACAGCACCACCGTCGTGTAGGTCACGGAAACAGGAAGCCCGAAGCGCAGATAGTCGCGGAAGCGATAGCCGCCGAGGTTCTGCACCATCAGGTTCGTGGTGTAGCCATAGGGGGTAAGAAAGCTTGCGCTCGCGCCGTAGGCGACGGCCATGGCGAAGGGCATGACCGAGACACCGAAGTTCTCCGCGAGGCCGTAGGCGATCGGGAACGCCAGGGCGGCGGCCGCGTTGTTGGTCATCAGCTCCGTCAGCAGCAGCGTACCCAGGTACACGCCGACCAACGCCAGATAAGGGCTGCCGCCGGCGAGGCCCAGATGAAGCAGATCGGCGGCGCGGGCGACGAGACCGGAGTTACCGAGCGCCTCGGCCAGCACCAACGCCGAAGCGATCACCATGGCGATCTCGAAGGGAAAGCGCCGCCGCAGCTCTCCCGGACGCACCACCTTCAGCCCGAGCATCAGCACCAGCAGCGCCGCGAGGCCCTTGAGCAATTCGAGCATACCGAGTGCCGCGAGGCCAACTACCGCCAGCAGGGCCAGGCCAATGAGCGCGTCGATCACCGGGGGAAGGCGGCGCTGAACGTCCTGCGAACCCACGACGAGAAAGTTCTTCTCCACGTTGCGGCGCGCGTAAAAGTCGCTCCCGGCGGCGAGCATCAGACTGTCACCGGCCTGCAGCGTGATGCTGCCGAGTTTGCCCGACAGGCGCTGCCCACCGCGACGAAGGCCGACGACGGCGGCGTCAAAGAGCGAGCGGAAGCCCGAGTCCTTGATGGTTCTGCCTTCGACGGTGGCACCGGGTAGCACGATCACCTGCACCAGGTTGTTACGCAGCAGCCCCTCGTCGGCGGCAAAGGTTCGCAGACCGTCGAAACGCTCTAGTACGCTCACCTGTTCGATGTCACCGGAGAAAATGAGCTTGTCTCCGGCCTCGATGTATTCTGACGGAGAGACCGGAGAAATCAGGTGCTCGTCGCGCACGATTTCCACCAGAAACAGCGCATCGAGTTCGCGAAGACCGTTTTCCGCGATGCTGCGGCCGACCAGCACCGACCCTGGGATCACCTCGGCCTCGACAAGATATTGCGCCACCGATACCTCTTCGCGCTCGTTGCGCGGCAGCACCGCGACGGCGAGGAGCATGGCCACAATTGCGGCCACCGATGCGAGCGCACCGACGGGCAGGAAGTCGAAGAAGGCAAGTCCCTGACCCGTCGCGTCTTCGAGAAATGAGCTGACAATCAGGTTGGTCGAGGTCCCGATCAGGGTCATCGTGCCACCGAGCACCGCCGCATAGGACAGGGGCAGGAGCAAACGGCTGGGCAGGTGCTGTGTATTGTCCCGCAGCGTATTCGACAGCGCTGCCACTACCGCCGTGTTGTTGACCAGCGCGGAAAACAGCGCCGTGACAAGCGTCACGCGCAGCAGCGTCGTGCGATAGCCGTGCACCACCAGCCTGCGCGCGAGGCGCGACAGCCAGCTCAGCTTCTCGAGGCCGAGGGATACAAGGAGAAGGAGCAGCAGCGTCACCAGCCCCGTGTTCGTGCCCTTGGCAAGCACCGTCTCCGTATCGACCAGCCCGAAAAGGTAGACCGCCCCCATGGCCGAGACGAAAGGCCAGGCCGCCGGGATGCGGGTAAAGGCAAGGCTGTAGAAGAGGCAGAGGAATACCGCTGCCGTAAAGGCTTGAGCGAACATATTCGGCAGGCGACCGTGGTTGCCGCGAGGATACGCGCTGGCGACTCGAGTTGCCACGGAACGCCGATCGTTTACACTCCGCGCCGCGCTCGCCGCGCGACGCGGGCTATCGAGCCTGCGAACCCCTTTTCAGGAATCAGGAGACTACTATGCTCGGTTACGTCACTCTGGGCGTCAGCGATATGGCGCGCGCCAAGACCTTCTACGCGGAGCTACTCAAGGATCTCGGCGCCTCCGTGGTGGTCGACATGGAGCGTATCGCCTTTATCGGCAAGAGCATGAAGGAGCCGATGATCGCCGTATGCGTACCGTACAACGGCGAGCCGAATCACCCCGGCAACGGCAACATGGCGGCGATCACGGCGCCAAGCAAGGAAGGCGTAGACGCGCTCTACAACAAGGCTATCGAGCTCGGCGCAAGCTGCGACGGCGAGCCCGGCCAGCGCATCCCCGACATGTTCTACGGCGCCTACGTGCGCGACCCCGACGGCAACAAGCTCGCCTTCTTCGTCTTCGGCTGATAGGCCCGCGGCCGGGCCCCAAGTCGCTATGCAGCTCCTCAAGTCTCTGGAGACCGGCATCCGCGAGTGGCGAAATCGGCTGATTTCGCCACTCCTGCATCGCGGCGATGCCGTGCACTGCCCGGTCTGCGACGGCAACTTCAAGCACTTTCTTCCCGCAGGCAGCGGCGAACGGGCGAGACCCGGTGCCGTCTGTCCGCGCTGCCGCAGCCGTGAGCGAGACCGGCTGACCTGGCTGTTCCTGCTGTCACGGCAGGACACGCTTTTTCGCCGTCACATGCAGTTTCTCCACATCGCACCCGAGCCACGCCTCGGGCAGTTTTTCTACGATCTGATCGGCGAGGGCTACATAACAGCCGACCTCATGCGCAGAGACGTCATGGTGAAGCTCGACGTTCAGGACATGCTCTACCCCAATGAGACCATGGACGCGATCTACTGCAGTCACGTACTGCAGGACGTCCCCGACGATCGCCGCGCCCTCGCCGAGTGTTTCCGCGTGCTGCGCCCCGGTGGCTGGGCCGTTCTGAACGTGCCGATCTTCGAAGAGGAAACGCGCGAGGGCGAAGGGCCCGGCAAGGTGCGCGCGAGTTGGGACAAGCGCCCGGACGAGCACCTGCGCGCCTACGGCCTCGACTACGGCGAACGCCTCCGCGAGGCCGGGTTCGGGGTCACGGTGCTCGCACCGGCGGATATCGAACCGGACCCACAACGCCGCGAGCGTTTCGGTATCGACGGTCCACGAACCGGGTTCGTGCATTTCGTGGAGCGCCCGCGCG
>JAZBOX010000187.1:0-101579 GCA_036351355.1 Halieaceae bacterium | reverse complement strand
GGAGACTCGCTACTGCGAACGCCAGTCACTGAGAGTTACCGGGTTGCAGCGCGCGCTCGATGTCGGGGGAAACTCCCGCAGACAGCACTCCGCCCGCAATCCGCAAGCAGCCTTCAGAGGCTCCGTTGCGGGGCGGCGATTCTAACATCACGCGGCTTTGTGAGAAAAGACTCACGCTCGACCTGCGTCCGCGAGCGGCCTTCCCTATTTCTTCCTGGCACCTTCATCTGCCTTCCCGCCGGAACTGTCTTCTCCACGCTGAACGCGCTCGTAAATCTCCTCGCGGTGGACGGCCAGGTCCCTCGGAGCTGCGACGCCGATGCGGACGGCGCCGCCCTTGACGCTGACCACGGTGACGACGATGTCATCACCGAGGCGCAGCGATTCGCCTTCTTTTCGAGTCAGGATGAGCATGCAGGCTTCCTCGGCCTCGCCAGCGACTGGCGCAATGAATGAACCTGCTTAGGCAGCGGACCCGGACTCGGGTTCCCCGTCGAGACCGAAGGATGAGTGCAGGGCCCGCACGGCGAGTTCGAGAAACTTTTCCTCGATAATCACGGATATCTTGATCTCCGAGGTCGTAATCATCTGGATATTGATACCGACCTCGGCCAGGGCTCCGAACATCTGGCTGGCCACTCCGGCGTGCGAGCGCATACCCACGCCGACCACGGAGATCTTCGCAATCCGGCTGTCCGAGCGCACCTCGCGAGCGCCGAGTTCATCGGCGACGCGACGCAGAATCGCCTCGGCGCGCAGCAGATCGGGGCGACCGACGGTGAACGTGAAATCCGTCGACTTGTCCTCGGCAATGTTCTGCACGATCACGTCGACCTCGATGTTCGCCTCACCGATCGGCCCGAGGATCCGGTAGGCAACGCCCGGCGTGTCGGGCACACCCAGGATCGTCAGCTTGGCCTCGTCGCGGTTGAAGGCGATTCCGGCAATCGTCGGTGCTTCCACGCTGTTCTCCTCCTCGAGGCTGATGAGGGTCCCCGGCCCGTCCTGAAAACTGTGCAGCACGCGCAGCGGAACGCTGTATTTACCGGCGAATTCAACGGCGCGGATCTGCAGTACCTTCGACCCCATACTCGCCATCTCCAGCATTTCCTCGAAGGTGATGCGATCGAGACGGCGCGCGCCGTCGACAACGCGCGGGTCTGTGGTGTAGACGCCGTCGACGTCCGTGTAGATCTGGCATTCGTCGGCGCCGAGCGCCGCCGCGAGGGCGACGGCCGTGGTATCGGAACCACCGCGCCCGAGCGTGGTGATATCACCCTGCTCGTCCACGCCCTGGAAACCCGCGACCACCACCACGCTGCCCGCGGCGAGCTCGGCGCGCAGACGCTGGTCGTCGATGTGCTGGATACGCGCCTTGGTATGCGCGTCGTCCGTAACGATGCGAACCTGCGAGCCGTTGTAACTGCGGGCGTTCACACCACGCTTGTGCAGGGCCATGGCGAGTAGCGCCGTAGTGACCTGCTCACCTGTCGACAACAGCACGTCGAGTTCGCGAGGCGTCGGCTGCTCCATGATCTCGTCGGCGAGCGCGAGGAGCCGGTTGGTCTCGCCGCTCATGGCCGAGACCACAACGACCACATCGTCGCCGCGCGCCCGGAAGGCGGCAACCTTGTCCGCCACCTGCCCGATGCGCTCGACGCTGCCGACGGAGGTACCGCCGAACTTCTGGACAATCAGGGCCACTTCAGGCGCTCAGGGCATTCGCGACCCAGTCGGGCACGGCAGCGAGGGCGTCGGGGAGCGCGGCAAGGTCCGTGCCGCCGCCCTGGGCCATGTCGGGTCGACCGCCGCCCTTGCCACCAACGCGAGTGGCGACTTCGCGCATCAGGTCACCGGCGCGCAGGCGATCGGTCAGGTCCTTGGTGACGCCGGCGACGAGCGCGACCTTGTCGTCATTCACCGCGGCGAGCACGATCACACCGCTGCCGAGCTTGTTCTTGCACTGATCCATGATGCCGCGTAGCGCCCCGGCATCGGCGCCGTCCACGGTGGTCGCCAGCACACGAACACCAGCCACATCGCGCGCCGACGCAGTGATATCGCTGCCCGCCGAGGACGCCAGCTTCTGCTTGAGGCGCGTCAGCTCCTTCTCGAGTTCGCGCGCCTGGCTGCGAAGCGCAGCGACCTTGTCGACAACACCATCGCGCGCCACACGCAGGCTGTCGCAGACCTCCGCCAGTGCCGCGTCGCTTCGACGGATGTCGTCAACGGCGGCGGCACCGGTGACGGCCTCGATGCGCCGCACGCCGGCGGCAAGTCCGCCCTCGGAAATGATCCTCAGCAGACCGATGTCTCCCGTGCGCTCAACGTGCGTCCCGCCGCAGAGCTCGACGGAGAAGTCGTCTTCACCCATCGTCAGCACGCGCACTTCATCGCCGTACTTTTCGCCGAAAAGCGCCATGGCACCGGCTGCGCGCGCCGACTCCATATCCATGATCCGCGTGCTCACCGGCGTATTCGCGCGAATCTGCTCGTTGACGAGATCTTCCACGGTCTTGAGCTCGTCGCGAGTGATCGCCTGCGGGTGGGAGATATCGAAGCGCAGGCGCTGGGCATCAACGAGGGATCCTTTCTGCGTGACGTGATCGCCGAGCACCTTGCGCAGCGCTGCATGCAGCAGGTGCGTTGCCGAGTGATTCAGCCGGGTCCTCTGGCGCAGGCTGCTATCGATACGCGACAGGACCGCGTCACCGGTCCGGACGCTGCCACTGAGCACGTGAAGGTGGTGAAGGTGATGAGCCCGGGCCTTGGTTGTGTCGCGGACCTCGGCACGGAAGCCCTCGCCCGAAAGATAGCCCGTATCGCCGACCTGACCGCCCGATTCGCCGTAGAAGGGCGTGCGATCGAGCACCGCCACGCCGTCCTCGCCTTCGTCGAGGCGGTCGACCTCGGCGCCGTCGCGCAGCAGCGCGACGATTCGACCTTCGCCCTCGCTGCTGTCGTAGCCGATGAACTGCGTTTCACCGTCGAGCTTGAGCGTCGCGTTGTAATCAACGCTGAAGGTCCCGCCCTCCTTCGAGCGTGCGCGCTGTTGCTCCATGGCCGCCTCGTAGGCTTCCAGGTCCAGGGTCAGGCCGCGCTCGCGGGCGATATCGTTGGTCAGGTCCGTGGGAAATCCGTAGGTGTCGTAGAGGCGGAACACAAGCTCACCGGGAATCACCGTGCCATCAAGGCCGGCCAGCGCCTCCTCGAGAATCCCCATACCCTGATCGAGCGTTCGCGCGAACTGTTCCTCTTCACGCAGCACGGCGGCCTCGAGCTTTTCCAGCTGCTCTGGCATCTCCGGATAGGCCTGCCCCATCTGTTCTGCCAGCGGGGCGACGAGGCGGTGGAAGAAGGGTTCCCGCGCGCCGAGCTTGTTGCCGTGGCGGATGGCGCGGCGCATGATCCGCCGCAGCACGTAGGCCCGTCCCTCGTTACCGGGCAGCACGCCATCGAGCATGAGGAAGACCGTCGAGCGGATGTGGTCGGCAATCACGCGCAGCGAGGCGTGGTCGCGGTCCTCGACACCTAGGACGGCAGCCGCCGCATCGATCAGCGCCTCGAAAAGGTCGATCTCGTAGTTGCTGTGTACGCCCTGAAGCACGGCAGCGATGCGCTCGAGGCCCATGCCCGTGTCCACCGAGGGCTTGGGCAGCGGCGTCATCTGCCCATCGGCGCTGCGGTTGTACTGCATGAATACGAGGTTCCAGATCTCGATGTAGCGGTCGAGGTCGTCATCCTCGCTGCCGGGAGGGCCGCCCGGCACGTCGGGACCATGATCGTAGAAGACTTCGGAACAGGGCCCGCAGGGGCCCGTATCGCCCATCTGCCAGAAGTTGTCCTCGTCGAGGCGCGAGATGCGTTCCTTGGGAAAACCGATGTCCTCGATCCAGATCTGCTCGGCTTCATCGTCGCTCAGGTGCACGGTCACCCAGAGACGCTCCTTTGGCAGGCCGAGCTGTACGGTCAGGAAGTCCCAGGCAAAACGGATCGCCTCGCGCTTGAAATAATCACCGAAGCTGAAGTTGCCGAGCATCTCGAAGAAAGTGTGGTGGCGCGCGGTGTAGCCGACGTTCTCGAGATCGTTGTGCTTGCCGCCGGCGCGCACGCACTTCTGTGAAGTTACCGCGCGCGAGTAGGGCCGGGACTCGGCGCCGAGGAACACGTCCTTGAACTGGTTCATGCCCGCGTTGGTGAACAGCAGCGTCGGGTCATCGTGCGGCACCAGCGAGCTGCTGGGAACGCGGCTGTGCCCGTGGCTTTCAAAATAGGCGAGAAAAGCCTCGCGGATCTCTCCGGTCTTCATGGGACCCTCTATACACGTTCAAATGTGCTGTGGCCCGACGAAGCGGTGCTGACCGCCTCACGGGAATCGTTGTGGTGATGAATCGACTGCGACCTCGGCGCCGCGGAGCCCCGACTGCTGGTCGGCGATCTGGCCGAAGAACGCCGCCTCAGTCCGTCTTAGTCAGACGGATTTCCTCAGCCAACCATGCGCCCCTCGGCGAAACTGCGGCCTGCAATGATGTGCAGGTGAAGGTGGAAGACGGTCTGACCCGCGCCCTCTCCATTGTTGACGATCAGGCGAAAGGCGTCGTCCACGCCCAACTGCCGTGCGACCTTGCCCGCCGCCAGCATGAGGTGACCGAGCAGTTCCTGGTCACCGTCTTCGGCGTCCGCGAGGCGCGCGATCGCCTTCCTGGGGATCACCAGCACGTGCACGGGAGCCTGCGGATTGATGTCGTTGATGGCGATGCAGTGATCGTCCTCATAGATTTTTTCGGCGGGAATGTCGCCGGCGATGATTTTGGCAAAAATCGTGTCGGTCACGCTGTAGTCCTCGGTGCGCGGTCCTCGTAGACCGAGTTTCGAATTCGGCTGCGGCTCAGTTGAGCTTCTCGTCGGCCGTGAGCTGGCGTGCCTCTTCCTCGAGCATCACAGGGATGCCGTCGCGCACGGGGTACGCGAGGCCGGAGGCCTTGCACACGAGTTCCTCCGAATCCGCATGGTATTCGAGCGGCGCCTTGCTGACTGGGCACACGAGGATGCTGAGCAGCTTGCGATCGAGCATGAATCGGTCCTCGAAAAGGCGCCGATTATACGGCCTTTGCGCGCTCCGGTTCCATGTGCCCATCGGTCCTGCGGCGGGCTTCAGGGCTCCACGGCACGTGCCGTGGACATGGGCGGCACAAGCTTCTGCGGATCGACGCGACGATCGCGCCAGGCCATCCGCCAGTCGAGATGGGGCCCGGTGGCGCGCCCCGTTGCGCCGACGGCCCCGATCAGGTCGCCGACCTTGAGCTCGTCGCCGACGCTGACGTGAATCTCGCTCATGTGCAGGAAAGACGACGACAGTCCGTAGCCGTGATCGAGGATCACCGTGCCGCCCGAGTAGTAGAGATCGGGTTCGGCCAGCGTGACGCGACCCGCCGCCGGCGCCCGCACAGGGGTTCCCGTTGGCACTGCCACGTCGACGCCGTAATGCGGGTTGCCGGGCGTGCCGTTATACACGCGCTGACTGCCGTATACGCCAGATATGCGGCCGGTCACAGGCCAAACGAAGCCTCTGCGGACCTGTTGCAGCCAATCCGGCCGCTCGATGCGCCGGGCCTTGGCGGCACTGACCAGGGCGCGCTCGCGACGGATGCGCTCGAGGTCCTCTGGCGGCGGCGTTACCGTGCGCTGCGGCACGCCTTCAACACGGGATATCCGGTACTCGCGCTGCGCGACCTTCAGCGGCAGCTCACAGTCCTCCCCGACGGACAGCACGCTCCGTTCGGACGCGTCGCGATGAAAGCCGGCAAAAAAGTAGCCGTCGGGCAGCACGTCGAGGGGCTCGCCATCAAGGCGTACGGATGTACCCGGCTCCACCTGCCCCCAGATAAGACCGCCCTCGGCAAGGCTGCCGCCGACGCTGACGCAGGCGCGGCCGGGCACGGCGACGAAGAATAGGATGGAAAAGAGCGCGAGGAACAGCGCGGCTGATGCCGGGCGCCGGCCTTCAGCAATACGGTTAGTCATAGCGACGAGTGTAGGCGCTCAAAAGCGCGGACGGCAATCTCGAGGCAGCCCACGCGAGCGCCTACAATCGCAGGATGAGTCGATACCGTCCTCCCCGCGAAAAGGGCACCGCCCTCATCACTCCCGCCGGTGAAGCCCGTCTACGAAGCGAGCTCGATCGTCTGTGGCGCGAAGAACGCCCCGTCGTGGCTCGCGCCGTACAGGACGCCGCGAAGAACGGCGACCGATCGGAAAACGGCGACTACATTTACGGCAAGAAGCGCCTGCGCGAGATCGACAGCCGTGTTCGCTTTCTCAGCAAGCGCCTCGAAGCCCTGCAGGTGGTACGCGACCGGCCCGCGAACCCGGAAAAAATCTACTTCGGGGCGACCGTGCACCTGATCGAGGAGGACGGCGCCGAGCGTCGCGTGCGCATCGTCGGGCCCGACGAGTTCGAACCCGCGCGCGGCGAGATCTCCATCGACGCGCCCCTCGCCCGCGCCCTGCTCGGCAGGCGCGCAGGCGACGTCATCGTTCTTGACTCACCTCGCGGGCAACGTGAAATCGAAGTCCTCGCCATCGCCTACGAGGGTAGCTGACCGGGTACCGATTCCCTCCGCGCGATGCACCGCAGCATCGGTCCCGACGCGAGCCCAAGGCACTAGCGGAGTGCGCTGTACACCAGCGCTTCGAGCTGGCCGCGGAAGTTGAAGGTACTCGAGGGAATCAGCTGGGTCAGAAACAGCACGATCAGCTCTTCCTTCGGATCCACCCAGAACAGCGTGCTCGCCAGTCCGCCCCAGTAGTAGGTGCCCTGCGAGGCCGGATTGCCATTGCGCACCGGGTCGGTCTTGGTGGCAAAGCCGAGGCCAAAGCCGACGCCCTCGTTGTGCGTTTCACTGAAGCCGGACATGGACAGGCTGGCAAGGTCGCCGCCGCCGGGGAGGTGATTGCTGACCATGAACTCGAGGGTTCGCGAGCCGATGATGCGCTGTCCGTCGAGCTCGCCGCCGGCAAGCAGCATGCGGCAGAAGCGCAGGTAATCGCCGGCAGTGGATACCAGTCCGCCGCCGCCGGAAAAGAAGCTGCGATCCATGAAACGCGAGGCCTGTGCATCGTCCTCGAGCACCAGCTGTTTGCTGGCGTCGCGCGTGTAGCACGAAGCGAAGCGCTCGAGCTGATCCGGCCGCGGACTGAAGCCCGTGTCATGCATGCCCAGCGGATCGAAGATTTCCGCAGCCAGGAACTCAGGCAGCGAATGCCCACTGACGCGCTCGATCAGGGCGCCGAGGACATCCGTCGCCAGTGAGTAGTTCCAGCGCTCGCCCGGCGAGAACTCCAGGGGCAGCCCGGCGAGCTGGGAAATCATGTCATCGAGCGTGTAGCCCGGCGCTGGCCGGCCGACACCGAGCTCGCGATAGGCGTGATCGACATTCGTTGCGTACATGAAGTCGTAGGTCAGACCCGCCGTGTGCAGCAGGAGATCGCGAATGCGCATGGGGCGGGCCGCGGGCTCCGTGAGAAAGCCGGGCCAGCTGCCGCCGCTGCGGACGCGCAGGTCGCGAAACTCCGGAATGAATCGGTGAACGGGGTCGTCGAGACCGAAGAGGCCACGCTCCCAGAGCATCATCACAGCGACGGAAGTCACTGGCTTGGTCATCGAATAGATCCGGAACAGGGTGTCCGCCGTCATCGGCAGGCCGCGCTCGCGATCGCGCTCGCCAGCGACGTGGAGATAGGCCAGGGCGTCACGCCGCAGTACCGCCGTAAGGCAGCCGCTGATTTTGCCCGGCTGCAAATAGCGCAACTCGAGATGCTCCGCGATCCGCCCCAGACGCGCTTCGTCCAAGCCAGCGGCCTTGGGGTCAGGCTTTGTCCAATCCATGTACGGGCTCCGCCTCAAAAAAAGCCGGGGAGTGTACTGCCTTCGCGCTCAAAGCGTCAGCTTCTGTGGTGGCTGGCGGGCCGCGCTGCTAGAATTCGCCGCTTTGCAAATGCAGCCCTGCACCGGCCCGCATCGGGCCCGGCGGGCAGCGTCGCTCCGACGCCACGGAACCCACTCCACTGCGCCAGCGGCGCCGTACCGGCGTATCAGTCCCAAAGCAAACCGAGAGAGATTCGATGACAGCGAAAAATCAGGGATTGGCTCAAGGTCATGTGCCTGGCCGCCTCGCCGCGCTTGAGGGGCACGACGAGTTTCTTCGCCGCCATATCGGCCCGACGCCGGCGCAGCAACGTGAAATGGCCGTCGCCGCCGGCTTTGACAGCGTCGACGCGCTGATCGATGCGACCGTTCCGGAGAGCATCCGCAAACAGGAGCCGCTTGATCTGCCGGGCCCGCAGCGTGAAGTCGAGGTGCTCCAGCGACTCCGCCAACTCGCAAACAAGAACAGCGTGGCACGCAATTTCATCGGTACGGGCTATTACGGCACCTACACACCCGCCGTGATCCAGCGCAACGTGCTCGAGAACCCGGGCTGGTACACCGCCTACACACCCTATCAGGCGGAAATTTCCCAGGGGCGGCTCGAAGCGCTGCTGACCTTTCAGCAGATGGTGATGGATCTGACCGGCATGGAGCTGGCCAACGCATCGCTCCTCGACGAGGCCACGGCGGCCGCCGAAGCAATGACGCTGCTGCAGCGCGTTAACCGCGGCAGCCGCAGTTCACGCTTCCTCGTCGACGAGGACTGCCACCCCCAGACCCTGGCGGTGCTGCGCACCCGCGCCGCCCCCCTGGGAATCGACATCGTGGTGGGTGACGCCGCGACGCTCGTCGCGGCGGAAGAAGACGCCTTCGGCATGCTCGTACCGTACCCGGGCAGCAGTGGCGCGGTGCGCGACCTGACGGACCTGATCGCCGCGGCGCATGCGAAGAAAACACTGGTTGCGGTGGCCAGCGACCTGCTCGCACTCCTCCTACTCAAGGCTCCGGGTGAATTCGGCGCCGACGTGGTGCTCGGCAGCAGCCAGCGCTTCGGCGTACCGATGGGATTCGGCGGACCGCACGCCGCTTTCCTCGCAGCGCGCGACGCCTACAAGCGCTCGATTCCGGGACGCATCATCGGAGTCTCCGTCGATCGCCTCGGTCAGCCAGCGCTGCGCATGGCAATGCAGACGCGCGAGCAGCATATCCGTCGCGAGAAAGCCACCAGCAATATCTGCACGGCGCAGGCCCTGCTCGCGATCATGGCCGCCTTCTACGCCATGTACCATGGCCCCACGGGCCTGAGGCGTATTGCCGAGCGCGTGCACCACCTGACCAACACGCTGGCCGCGGCGCTTCGCGGCGCCGGCCTGGCACTCGAGAGCGAGCACTTCTTCGATACGATTTCCGTGGTGGTCAGCGACGCGCAGCGTGCTGAAATCCTCGAGCGTGCCCAGGCGCAGGGCATCAACCTGCGCATCGATCGCGACGGCGTGCTCGGCGTGTCCCTCGACGAAACGTCAGGCGCCGGGGACATCGCCGATCTGCTCGCCGTTTTCACTGGCAGCACCGCGGGCAGCGACGGCGACGGTGCTCAGCGGGCAGACAGCGCCATACCGGCGCCGCTGCAGCGCGGCATCGACTACCTGCAGCACCCGCTGTTCAACGAATACCACTCGGAAACAGAGATGCTGCGCTATCTGCGCCGCCTCGAGCACAAGGACATCGCCCTCAACCGCTCCATGATCGCGCTGGGCAGCTGCACGATGAAGCTGAACGCGACCTCGGAGATGCTGCCGTTGAGCTGGCCCGAATTTGCGGCACTTCACCCTTTCGCGCCGTCAGAGCAGACCGAAGGTTACCGACTGATGCTCGATGAACTCGAGCGGATGCTGGCCGAGTGCACGGGCTACGATGCCGTATCGCTGCAGCCCAATGCGGGCTCACAGGGTGAGTATGCGGGCCTTCTCGCGATCCGCGCCTATCACCGGCATCGCGGTGAGGGGCAGCGCGACGTCTGCCTCATTCCCTCTTCGGCCCATGGCACGAACCCTGCCAGCGCCGTCATGGCGGGGATGAAGGTGGTGATCGTCGAGTGCGATGCGCAGGGTAATGTCGATGTCGACGACCTGCGCGCCAAGGCCGCGACGCACAGCGAGCGTCTCGCCGCAATCATGGTGACCTATCCTTCGACGCACGGCGTGTTCGAGGAGCGTATCGCGGAAATCTGCGACATCGTGCATCAGCACGGCGGGCAGGTGTACGTCGACGGCGCCAATCTCAACGCCCTCGTCGGCCTCGCCTCCCCGGGCAAGTTCGGCGCAGACGTGTCGCACCTCAACCTGCACAAGACTTTCTGCATTCCCCACGGCGGCGGTGGCCCCGGCATGGGACCGATCGGCGTGGGCGCACACCTCGCTCCCTTCCTGCCGACGCATCCTGTGTCCCCGCCTCCGGGACTGGACCGCGGTAACGACGTGGTCTCGGCGACACCCTACGGCAGCGCCTCGATCCTCTCGATTTCCTGGGTCTACATCGCCCTGATGGGAGGCACCGGCCTCACGCAGGCAAGCCGTGTCGCGATTCTGTCCGCGAATTACATTGCTGCGCGTCTGCGCGATCACTACCCCGTGCTCTACACGGGCCGCTCGGGGACCATCGCCCACGAATGCATCATCGACATCCGACCCATCCGCGAAAGTAGCGGCATCGGCGAGGAGGACATTGCCAAGCGCCTGATCGACTTCGGCTTCCACGCACCGACCATGTCCTTTCCCGTGCCCGGTACGCTGATGATCGAGCCGACGGAGAGCGAGTCCCTCGCCGAACTCGACCGTTTCTGTGATGCGCTGATTACGATCCGCGAGGAAATCCGCGCCGTCGAGGAAGGCCGCTGGCCCCTCGACGACAACCCGCTGGTCAACGCGCCGCACACGATCCGCGATCTCACGGCGGAGCACTGGACCCACGCCTACTCGCGCGAGCAGGCCGCCTTCGCCATGGACAGCCTGCGCCACGACAAGTACTGACCGCCGGTAGCGCGCGTCGATAACGTGTACGGCGACCGCAACCTGTTCTGCGCCTGCCCGTCAATCGACAGCTTCCGCGAGCCACAGGATGAATTGATCGGCGGCAGCAGGTAGGTTTCCGAAAAGCCGCCGGGGCCAGCAGACCTGGCGATGCGCCACCCATGCTCCGAAGACCCAGGCACGCCTGGCGGGGCGCTGCACCGCGTCGCCGGGACGTCGCTTGCAGGTTCTGCCCCTGCGCGCGCTAATCCCGTACACTCCCGGCTCTAAGAGACCGGATGAGACCCGTGTCACGCGATACCCGCCAACACAACAGCAGGGTGTTCCTCGCCGCTGGCCTCGCTGCCTGGGACTGGGATGACGGTGACCGCGGACTCACGCTGTCACCGGAGGCCCGCGAGCTCCTCAACATCGGCGAGCAGTTCGGCGATGTGAGGGTCATCACGGACACGGGCCGCGTATTCGTGGGCGACGATATTCCCCTCGCTTTCGACGAGGTCTTCGCCGAACCGGGCATCGGCGAAACGCAGTTCCAGGTCGATATCCCCGGGCAGCCGACGCGCTGGCTGCGCGCAGTGGGTGAGGCGCAGGTCGATGAGAACGGCGTTGTCACGCACGCCGACGGCATCATCATCGACATCTCCCGCGAGCGCCGCGCCCAGGAAATTCACCGCCGCTTCTTTGAACAGCCCAACGGTCTGCATCTCGTGGCGCGGCTCGACGGCTGCATCGTCGAGACTAACGCGGCCTGGCAGACCCTGCTCGGCTATGCGCCGGAAGATCTCGAGGGGCGCAGCTTCCTCGACCTCGTCCACCCCGATGACCATGAGTCGACGCTCGCCCAATTGACCCGTATCGCCAGCGGCGAGCGCACGGAGTATTTCGAGAACCGTTACCGCGACGCCGATGGCAACTACAGACTGATCAGCTGGTCGTCGAGCGTGCCCGATGGCAGCGAATTCGCCTACGGTGCAGGCAGCGACGTCACTCAGCAACGCGAAGCCGAACGCCGGCTGGGCAAGGCTGCGGCGGTCTTCGAGTCGAGCGGCGAAGGGATTCTAATAGCCGACGGCAGCGGCGTGATCCGCGAGGTGAACGACGCTTTCACGCGGATAACCGGCTACTCACGCGATGAGGCCGTGGGCCAGCACACGCGACTGCTGCGCTCGGGCCGGCACGACGCGGACTTCTACGCCGCCATGTGGTCAGCGATCGAGGCAGACGGCCTGTGGCGCGGCGAGATCTGGAATCGGCGCAAGAGCGGTGAGATCTACCCCGAACTGCTGACCATCACGCAGGTGAGCGAGGATGAGGACGGCGGCTACGTAGCCGTATTCACCGACATCAGCGCCATGAAGGATACGGAGCGGCAGCTGCAGTATCTGGCGCACTACGACCAGCTCACCAGTCTGCCCAACCGCTACCTCATCGGCGAGCGCTTGTCGCAGGGTCTCAAGCGCGCCAAACGCAAGAACCTGAAGCTGGCGGCGATCTTCCTCGACATCGATTCCTTCAAACATATCAACGACAGTCTCGGTCACGCGGCGGGCGACAGACTCCTCGAAGAAGTCGCTGAGCGCCTCACGGGCTGCCTTCGCGACCAGGACGACATCGGCCGCATCGGCGGCGATGAGTTCCTCATCATTGTGGAAGATCTCCAGGCACCGCAGGACGCCAGTGCCGTGGCGGAAAAGGTGCTCTTTTCCCTGAGCGATCCCATCGAGCTGGAGGGGCGTAGCGTGGCCGTGAGCGCAAGCCTCGGGATCAGCCTCTACCCCGATGACGGCGAGAACGTCGAGGATCTGATGCGTAATGCGGATGCGGCCATGTACAGCGCGAAAGGACAGGGCCGCGACACCTATCGCTTCTATTCGGAGCGCATGACGCACGACGCCTTCCAGAGTGTGCTTCTCGACGCGGCGCTGCGCGAGGCCATCAAGAACGACGAATTGCGCCTGGCTTTCCAGATGCAGCATCGCCTCGACAACCTGTCGGTCGTCGGCACGGAAGTTCTGCTGCGCTGGCACCATCCCAAGCTCGGCACGGTCCCGCCGGGCCAGTTCATTCCGCACGCGGAGCGCACGGGCCTGATACGGAGTATCGGGGAATGGGTGCTCAGAAAGGCCTGTGAGCAGGCCGCAGCGTGGCACCGCGAGGGTCTCAACTTTGGCCAGGTCGCGGTGAACATTTCGGCGCCGCAGTTTCGCGACGAAGACTTCGTCGACCTCGTAAAAGCCGCCGTCGGCGACAGCGGCCTGCCGCCGCAGCTGCTGGAGCTCGAGATCACCGAAAGCGTTCTCGTCAGCGACACGGAGGAGCTCATAAACAAGATGCGCGAGCTGCGCGCCTTCGGCGTCCACTTCTCGATCGACGACTTCGGCACCGGCTATAGCTCCTTGCGTTACCTGCAGCGCATGCCGATCGATCGCCTCAAGATCGACCAGTCCTTCGTCGCCTCCATCATGGACAGTACGAACGACCGCATCATCACGCAGGCCGTCATCGCCCTCGCCGATGCGCTGGGAATTCGCGTGATTGCCGAGGGTATCGAGCGACCGGAGCAGGCCCGGGCGCTGATGGAACTCGGGTGCCGGGAAGGACAGGGCTTCCTCTATGGCCACCCCGTCGGCGTCGAAGCAACAGACAAGATGCTTCGACGCTCCCGGGCGTAGCTTCGAGGCTCGAGCCTTCCCGCTCAGGCCATCCGGGGTAGCGGCCGAAGCCGCGCCCGCCGGGCGAGCGCAGACACGGCCGGCGCATTTACCTCAGAAGCTGTAGCGGAAATCAACGCCGTAGCTGCGCAGGGCCGAGGGATGTACGAAGCTGCCACCGAATTCCGGCGTTGGAATAAGCTCCTGCAGGTACTGCTCGTCGCCGAGGTTCCGGCCCCAGGCCGTCACCGACCAGTTGTCCGCCTCGATACCCACACGCAGATCCACGATGCTGAAAGCGTCGCGCGCGGACTGTGAGAAGTCCTGGTTGAAGCCGGGACCGAAGAAGGCGTTCCAGATCGTCGGCGTCTGCTCACCCTGCAGCGTGTGGAACCACATTTCCCCTGTGTAGGTCCAGTCGAGCCTGCTCACGAGTTGCAGTTCGCCCGCCAGCGGGAAGACCAGCTCGGCTCCGAGATTCCCCGTTGTCTCCGGTGCCTGGGGCACGTCGTTACCTTCGGAGAGCGGCCGGTGATCGTTGCGCTCTATCTCCGAGTCCATGAGACCGATGCCGCCATAGAGCTTGAGGAAGTCCGTCGCCGCGAAGGTGAAATCGGCCTCGAAGCCCTGGATATACAGCTCGTCGATCGTGGTCACGGTGCGCAGGATGCCGAAGGGACCGGCGTAGAACTCGAAGAACTGGTTGTCATCGACATCGGTGCGGAACACGGCCGCATTGAGGCGCAGGCGACGATCCATCCACTCGGACTTCACGCCGATCTCGTAGGCTGTAGAGACTTCCTTGTCGTAATCGTCCGTGACCTGCAGCTGCGCGTTCACCGCCTCGCCGGGACCGCCGAAACCGGCATTGAACCAGAAGTTGATCAGATCCTCCGTGCCGATGGCGTTGAAGCCACCGCTACGGAAGCCGACACCATAGCTGGCGTAGAGCGTCATGGCATCAGTCGGCGTCCAGCTCCAGGTGACCTTGGGCTGGAACTGCGTGAAGTCGCGCGAGCGATCGGGGATGCCACCGGGGTTGCTTGCCAGCGCCGGGTTGATCGGCAGCGGCGAGAAGTCCGGACCCAGCAGGTTCACGTTCAGCCCGGAGTTGAGCACATCGGGCACGCGGTTGATTACGTCGCGCTCCTCGCGGTCGTAGCGCATCGCCAGATCGATCTGCATGTCGCTGCCCAGATCGAAGCCGACCTGACCGTAGGCGGCGAAGACGCGCGTCTCGAAATCATCCCAGAACAGGAGGTCCGTGGGGTTGGGTCCCGTGGGCGCCACGTAGGGCTGGCGCAGATAGCCCTGACCCTGGTCAGCGCCGTAGGCCACGAGGGACTCGCGCTCGATATCCGCGAAGTACACCCCGGCGATCCAGCGCAATCCGCCATCGTCGGGCGACACGAGGCGCGCGTCGACACTGAAGTCCTTCTGGTTGCGTTCCTGGTACTGGTAGCCGTCGCAGGTGGTCGGGTTATAGGGACCGTAAACGCCGTTGAAGTCCGTTTCGGGCCCGGGCGGCAGCACGCCGAAGGGATTGAAGAGCTCGCCGTAGAGGTCGGGACGGGTGAAGCTGTTGAGTTCGGCGCGGCCCGCCTGGCAGGCGGGCGTGAGCTCGTAGCCGTAGAAGGTGGCGGCAGTACCGTCGGAGAGCAGGTACTCCTCGAGATCGTTGTAGGCCACGCTGGCCACGAGGTCGGCGAAGCCCAGGGCCCAGTCGGCCTTCACGGCGAGGTCGAGCGTTTCCTGCTCGTTCTCCCCGGGCGTGTTGAAGATGAAGCGGAAGTCCGCCGTGTTGGGATCCTGGTTGTAGTTCGGCGCACCGAACACCTCCACGAACTGCGGAATCGCAAAGGTCGCATTGAAGTTGATGGCGCCGGCGCTGACCTCCGAGTAACCGCCGCGGAAGTCGAGGCGAAGATCGTCGTTGACGTTCCAGATCATGCGCCCGCGCAGACTCGTGTCCTCGAGGAAGTCGACGGCGTCGTCCTGCCCCGTGAAGATGTTCTCGTAGAAACCATCAATGCGACTGCTGCTCACGGCGAGGCGGCCGAGCAGCTTGTCTTCGACAAGGGCGCCGCTGATCACCGCATTGCCACGGACGATACCGGCGTTGCCGACGGTGGCACCGATACGACCCTCGAACTCGTTGGTCGGCTCCTTTGTGCTCACAAGGATCGCACCTGCCACCGCGTTGCGACCGTAGAGCGCGCCCTGCGGCCCCTTCAGTACCTCGATCTGCTGGATGTCGAACATCTCCTCGTTGAAGCTGTTGGGATTGGTGCTGAGAATCCCGTCAACCACGTAGGCAAAGGTCGATTCGGCATCACGTGTCGATACGATGCCGCGGATGCTGAGCTGCGTATCGCCGACGTTGGCCGTATCCACGAGGGTTACGTTCGGCACCAGGCCGACATAGTCACCGGCGCGCTGGATTCCGGCGCGCTCGATCGTGCCCTCATCGATCGCGGAAATTGCGATCGGCACGTCCTGTAGGTTCTCGGCGCGCTTTCGCGCGACCACCACGATCTCTTCGATCGCCAGGCTGCTTTCCTGAGCGAGGACGGCCGGCGCGACCGGCGTGAGCGTCAAAGTCGCCAGCGCGGCGGCCAGCGGATTCCTGCGAAGTGTCATAAGCCCTTCCCTACCCTCATGAGATGACGTTGCGTTTCTTGTTGTCGGCGGGATCCGCGGCAGCCCGCGATGCATCCCAGTCCATTTCCTTCAGCCGACGCCACAGCGTCGTGGTGCTGATGCCCAGCTCGCGGCTCACGGCCGCCTTGTCTCCAGCGAGGCGCAGCATGGCCTCACGGATCGAGCGGAATTCCTGCTCCTTGAGACCGCGACCCCGACCCGAATTTGCGCTGAGCTCCGGCAGCACCTCGTCGAGCAGCAGCGCTTGCTGCGAGACGCCGCTGGCGAGGTTCACCACGAGACGCTCGGCGAAGTTCTGCAGTTCTCGAACATTGCCGGGCCAGTGGTAGTCATCAAAGGCGTCGCGAAGACGCGTCAGCAGCGCGCCGACGTTTACTTCGGCGCCATAGATCGCGGCGTAGTGCGCCAGGTAATGCGCTGCAATCGCACCGATATCATCGCGACGCGCGCGCAGCGGCGGCAGGCGCAGGGAAAACACGTTGAGACGGTAGTACAGGTCGTCGCGGAATGCGCCGCGCTCTACCTCCGCTGACAGGTCGGCATTGGTCGCCGCGATCACCTTGAAATCCACGGCGGTCTCGCGCGTGGCACCCACGGGCCGCACGCGGCGCTCCTGCAGAACGCGAAGCAGCTTGACCTGCTGGGGAAGCGGCATTTCGCCGACTTCATCGAGGTAGAGCACACCGCCGTTGGCCTGCTCGATCAGGCCCACGCGCCCGCCGCGACGGGAACTGGTGAAGGCGCCATCGACGTAGCCGAAAAGCTCGGACTCAAACAGCTCGTTGGGGATGCTGCCGCAGTTGATCGCCACCAGCGGACCGCCACGGTAGTCCGACAGACGATGGATCTCGCGGGCGATGTGTTCCTTGCCGGTCCCGCTCTCACCCTGAAGAAGCACCGCCGCGCTGCCGCGCGCATAGGTTTCAGCAAGGCGCATGACGCGCGCCATGGCTTCGGAATCAATCACGAGGCGGCCGGGATCCGGCGCTCGCTCTTCACCGCGCGAGCGCGCGGCGCGCAGCGCCCCATCGAGCATGCGCCGCGCCGACTCCTTGCTGTAGACAAGCACGGCCGGAAGACCGCGCTGCTCCGCGAGATGGCAGACGAAACTCGGCGCCACCACCACGTCCGCCTCGCCAGCAGCCGCTACCGCGTGCAGCTGCTCCGCGGCCTCGTTGGTTGTGCTGTAGCTGCGGTGCTCGATCGAGTAGTCGCCCAGCGCTCGCAGGGCGTGAAACACACGCTCCGACAGCTCAGGCTGCGCCGTATAGGTGAACACCTGTATCCGCCGACCGATCGCCCGCGCGCGGGCCACCGCATCGACAACGTCGGCATCGGTAACGGGTTGGGCAATGACCGGCAGCTTGAGCGTCTTCTCGAGGTAGGCGGCGTTGGAGCCGGCGCTGGCGACAACATCGGGGCGGTACTGGCGTAGCAGCGCGTGGTAGTCGACGCTGCCCGAGGCGACGGACTCTACGATCACCACCTCCGCCTCGGCTTCGTAATCGGGCAGTACCGCATTGATCAGCTCGCTGAACTTGCGATAACCGACAAGGAGTATCCGCGCGCGACGGCTCACGCGGCCAACTCCAGTGCTGCCAGCACTGCGTCGAGATCCACCACCTCCGCGTACTTGGCATGCAGGTCGTGCAGATTCGCCTCGTGCGCCGCCGCATTGCGGTCACCCACAGCCTCGCGCGGCACCCAGACCACGTAATCGTGCTGCAGTCCGTCCACCGCCGTCGCCCGCACGCAGCCACTGGTGGTCAGACCGGTCACGACCAGCGAGTCGGCGCCGGCATCGGCCAGACGCTGGGCCAGGTCCGTATGGAAGAAGGCACTCGCGTACTGCTTTTCGATCAGCGTTTCATCGGGTCGGCGAGCCAGGCGCCCATCGACCTCGGCAGCCGCGGCACCGCGTTGGAGTACGTCGAGCGCCGGCAGTCGGTCGCGGAAAACGCGAGCCTGGCGAGCATCGTCATACACGACAGTGGTGTAGAAAACGGGCCATCGGCGAGCGCGAAAGCCCTCGAGGAGCCTTGCGCAGGCAGCGACCACCGGGCTTGCCTCCGATCCGAGGGGACTGGCCGGGTCGGTGAAGCCGTTGATCATGTCAACGAGGATGAGCGCCGGGCGCGTGCCCAGCGCCCGCGCCCGGCGCGCCAGATCCGCCACGCTCCTAGCCGCCGAGCGTCTGGGGAAAGCGCGGAGCCACGGGCGGCGGCAGATGCGTCTCGGCCCGGCAGCGCGCCTTGAGCTCCTCGATACTGCCACCGCGGGAGAATATCTCCGTGACCTCGCCGCGAGCGGCGCGCAGCTCGGCACGCAGGGCATCCGTTGCCGCCGCATCCACAGCGCCATCGGCGGCAATCACCACCCCGTAGCGCTTCGCCCCGTCGGCGCTGACGAGGCGCCGCTCGACATCCTGACGCACGAGCTCGGGATCGCGCTCGAAGGGATCACCCCAGCCCCCGCCGCCCCAGGTGTTGAAGTAGAGCAGATCCCCGGCCTGCACCTTCACGCCCTCGATTTTCGCCGGCAGCCATTCCTCGCTGCCATCGGCACGCACGAGCTTCTTCGTGGAACGCAGGCCCGGCTCACCGCCGAGCACGCCCCAGGGGTGCGTCAGCCAGCGCTCGTCGTGGATACCGATCTCGCCGTCGGCGAGGAAGCGATAGGCGACGGATAGACCGTTACCACCGCGGTGCAGACCCGCGCCGCCGGAGTCACGGATCGTCTCGTAGCGTTCGATGCGCAGCGGGAAGTAGGACTCGATGAACTCGTTCGGAACGTTGGTGAAGCCCGGCCAGAGCGAGTGGCCGTCGGGGCCGTCGCCCACGGGGCGTCCGGGGATACCGCCGAAGCCGATCTGGAACAGCTGGAACCATTCGCCGTTCTTGCCGGGGCGGTGGTCGTAGCCCGAATAGAACAGGTGAGGAGAGTCGGAGAAGCCAGCGGCGTTAAGCATCTGCTCGGGCGCGCCCATGCCGAGCAGGGCGCCGAGCAGGTCGAAGATCCGTCCGAGGGCGTGCGTACGCCCTGAGAGCGCCGCGGGGAATTTCGGTTTGAGCAGCGTGCCCTCGGGGATACGCACGTCGACCAGGTCGTAGAAACCATCGTTGAACACAATCTGCGGATCGACGACGTTGATCGTGAAGGAGCCGAAGAACATCTTGAACATGTCTTCATTGAGGAAGAAGTTCACCGAGCTCTGGGCCTGCGGATCCGTACCGGCAAAATCGAAGATCGCCGTCGAGCCCTCGCGCCACAGACGACACTTGATACGGTAGGGCCCCATGCCCATGCCGTCATCGCAGAGGTAGTCCTCGAACTCGCGCGGCTCCTCGGGGATGAACATCTCAATGATGTGCTTCATAGCGTCGTGGTTGCGCTGCAGCATCACCTCCATCGTCGACGCGAGCACGTCGTCGCCGAAGCGTTCGGCAAGTTCAACACAGCGCCGGGCGGCGGTCTTGCAGGCGGCCACGAGGGCGTTGAGATCGAAGCGGTTCCACTGCGGCGTGCGCACGTTGTGCAGGATCAGCTCAAGAAGATCCTCCTGCAGCTCGCCGCGCTTGTAGAGCTTGGTTGGCGGTATACGGATGCCTTCCTGGTAGATCGTGGTGGCCTGGATCGGGATCGAGCCCGGCACCATACCGCCGTTGTCCGACATGTGGCCGAACATCGCCGACCAGGCAATGTGACGGCCGTCCTTGAATACGGGCACGAGCACGACCCAGTCCGGCAGGTGCGACACGGCCGCATTGCACAGGTAGGGGTCATTGGTGAGGATCACATCGCCCTCCTCGATGTCCGCGTCGTAGGCGGAGAGGAAGGGCCCGATAAAGGAACCGAACTGACCGACGACCATCTTGCCGTCGCGATTGGCGATCATCGGGAAACAGTCGCCCTGCTCGCGGATTCCCGGCGACATGGCGGTACGAAAGAGCACCGCATCCATTTCCTCGCGCGCGTTGCGCAGGGCGTTCTCGATGATGTCGACGGTCACGCCGTCGACCTCGACGGTGCTGAGGGGCTGCGTGTTGCTCTGGATGATTCTGGCTGGCATGGCGGTATCCTCAGTCCTTCGGATTGATCAGGAGATTGCCGACGGCGTCGACGGCCGCCGCGTAGCCGGGCAGCACTACCGTGGTCGAGTCCATCTCCGACACGATGCACGGTCCGGGCACAAACATGCCTGACGAGAGCCTGCTGCGATCGTAGATCGGCGCGTCGTGCCAGGCGCCCTCGTGATAGAAGCGGCTGGCGTGGACCAGGGCGGCATCGAGGCTGCCCTCGCCCTGCGTGACCTTCACCGAATCGAGGCGGCGCGCAACGGCCTTTACCACGGCACGGATCATGAGAATCTCGTGGCCATCACCGAGCTTGAAGGTGAACAGCTGCTCGTGTTCCGCGTCGAAGGCTTCCGTCAGCAGTTCGATACCCTTGTCGTCGAGCTCGTCCTCGCTGAAATCCACCGTGATCTGGAAAGCCTGGCCGACGTAGCGCAAATCGGCCTGGTAGCTCACCTGCTGATCCTCGGCGGCGATGCCGTCGGCGAGCAGCGATTCGCGCGCGCGATCGCGAAGCTCGTGAAGATCCGCGCGCAGCTGCTCCGTAGACAGCTCCTCAGCCATGGTGAGATAGGTGCGCGCCGCCTCGTCCTGCACCTGCGTGGTGGCATCGCCGTAGGCACACAGCACGCCCGGGCCCGGCGGCACGATGACCGGCCAGGCGTCGGTGAGAATGCCAAGGGCATTGGCATGCAGCGGGCCAGCGCCGCCGAAACCCACCAGGGCGAAATCGCGCGGATCGTAGCCCTGCTCCACGGACACGAGGCGAAGCGCACCGAACATGGACTCATTGACGATCTTGATGATGCCCTCGGCGGCTTCCATGAGATCGATTCCCATGGCGTCGGCAACGCTCTGCACCGCCTTCTCCGCTGCCTCGCGGTTGATCTCCATCTTGCCGCCGAGCTGCACGTCCGAGGGCAAATAGCCGAGAACCACGTTGGCGTCGCAGACCGTCGGCGCCTCGCCGCCCTTCATGTAGCAGGCGGGGCCGGGCACGGCGCCGGCGGACTCGGGTCCTACGCGCAGCGCCTTCGTAAGCTCGGGAACGAAGGCAATCGAACCGCCGCCGGCACCCACGGTACGCACGTCGACAGAGGGCGCTCGCACGCGCACATCGCCGACGATCGTTTCGCGGCGCACGCGCGCCCGCGCATCCTGAATGAGCGCCACATCCGTCGAGGTGCCGCCCATGTCAAAGGTGAGAATATTCCGGAAGCCGGCCTGCTCGCAGAAGAACAGCGCTCCGGAAACGCCGCCCGCAGGGCCGCTCATCAGCAGGTTCACGGGCGCTTCGCCGGCAGCTCGCGCCGAGGCCAGACCGCCGTCGGAGCGCAGGATCGACAGCTGCGCACCGTCGCCGAGCCGCTCGTCAAGGGCGCTCTGGAGATTACTCACGTAGCGCGCGACTTCGGGGCGAACGTACGAGTTGACCACGGTGGTTTCCGTGCGCTCGTACTCCTGCATCTCTGGAACCACATCCGCGGAAACGGAGATCGGCGTGTCGCCGAAGATTTCACGGGCAACCTCTGCCACGCGGCGCTCGTGCTGCGGATTGATGTAGGCGTTGATCAGGCAGATCGTCAGGGCCTCGATACCGCCACGCTCGCGCAGTGCCTGCAGGTCACGACGCAGCGCTTCCTCGTCGAGGGCAGTGACCACTTCACCGTCGGCGCCGATGCGCTCATGGGCACCGATCGTGAGTTCGAGGGGCGCCAGAAGCGGGCTCTTGATGTAGCTCACCCAGCCGCCGAGACCGCCGGGGCAGAAGGAGCGCGCCACCTGCAGCGTGTCCTCGAAGCCCGCCGTCGTGACCAGCCCGACGCGGGCGCCGCGGCGCGTGAGGACGGCATTGGTAGCGACGGTGGTGCCGTGCATCACGCGGCGGATATCGCGCGGGCTGACGCCGGACTCCTCGCAAATTCGCGCGATCCCGTTGAGCACGCCGATGGAGGAATCCTCCGGCGTCGACGGCACCTTGGCGGTGAAGGTCTCGCCCGTGTCCTCGTTGAGCAGAAGGAAATCGGTGAAGGTACCGCCGACGTCTACACCCAGTCTGAAACTCATTGCGCTTTCCCTTTCCTCAGTCGTTCTTTTCGTTGTTGTGGCGCCGCCGATCGCCGGGCCGCTGGTCTGCCGTGTCCCGGCTGCCGTCGGCGCGCTCTAGGCCGCCTCGGGCACCGCGTAGCGGCGCAGCCATTCGATGGCGCGCCCGCCCTGGGGCCGGCCGAGCATGTCCGAAATAAGGTCGACGACACCAAGCAGCGCGGCCAGATCGATACCCGTCGAAAAACCCATCTGCTCGCAGAGCATCACCACGTCTTCCGTGGCGACGTTGCCGCGTGCGCCCGGGGCGAAGGGACAGCCGCCGAGACCGCCCACGGAGGCGTCGAAGCGGCGCACGCCGGCCTCGAGGGCGGCGTAGACATTGGCCACGCCGAGCGCGCGCGTATCGTGGAAGTGGCAGGCGAGACGGTCGGCGCCGTGTTCAGCGACGAGGTCGCGCATAAGGCGATTGACGGCAGCGGGATTCGCCGCCCCGATCGTGTCTGCGATAACCAGCAATGAGGCGCCGGCGTCGAGCAGCTCGCGCGCCTGATCGCGCACGAGACCGGCGTCGACGGCGCCCTCGAAGGGGCATTCAAAGGCCACGGCAAGATAGGCCTGAACGCTGGCGCCTTCACTGTGGCCGCGGTCGATCACGCTGGCGGCGACGCGAAAGGTCTCGGCCAGGCTCATGTTGATATTGCGCTGATTCATGGTTTCCGTGGCCGACACGACCACGGCGACGGTTTCGACACCTGCAGCGCGGGCGTTTTCGTAGCCGCGCATGTTGGGCACCAGCGCGCTGAGCTCGGCGCCGCAAGCGCGCCCCAGGAGCGCGCGCGCCAGTTCATCGGTGCCAGCCATCTGCGGCACGGCGCGCGGGGAGACAAAGCTGCCGATCTCGATGTGTGCGAGGCCGGCGCCGAGCAGCGCATCGACGAACTCGCTCCGCTGCGCCAGGCTCAGCTCGCCGGCCTGACTCTGCAGGCCGTCGCGCGGTCCGACCTCGTTGATGATCACCGGGCCCTTATTTGCAAGACCAGCGTCAGGACCCGCGCCAGGAGCAACGCCAGAATTCATGCCACAACCCCCGCGGCGCGCAGGGCCTCGCGCTGCTCGGCGCTGTAGCCAAGGAGGCTGCCGAGCACCTCGTCCGTATGCTGCCCGAGCAGCGGGGCCGGCGAGAAGCTCTCTTCGCCGCTGCGCGACATCTTCACGGGATTGCCCGGGCCCTTCGTGCGCGCGCCATTCGGATGCTGCAACTCGACAACCATGTTGCGTGCGAGCACCTGCTCGTCGGCCAGCGCCTCGTCGATGCGGTTCACCCGCGCGCAGGGAATGCGCTTCGCCTCGAGGCGGCTGAGCCAGTAGGCGGATGGCTGCGTGGCGAAGATTTTGCCGAGGCGGGCATCGATGAACGCCTTGTCGGCGAGGCGACCCGGCTGCGTCAGGTACTTCTCGTCGCGGAAGGCGGGTTCGTCGATCACTTCGAGAAGGTTGCTCCAGAAGCTGTCAAAAATGACGGCGACGATGATGTGACCGTCGGCCGTGGGATAGCTGTTGTAGGGCACATGGACGAAGTGGCTGTTGCCGATCGGCTCGGGCACCTCGCCAGACAGGAAATACATCGTCGCCATGTAGTTGAGCATGGAGATCTGGCAGTCGAGCATGGAGATATCCACGTGCTGGCCGCGGCCGCTGCGCTCGCGCTCGTACAGCGCCGACAGGATGCCGAGGGCGCCAAACATGCCACCGCCAAGATCGGCAATGGGAATTCCGGCGCGCGTTGGCTCGGCAGCGCTGCTACCGGTGATCGACATGCCCCCGCCAAGAGCCTGCACGACCTGATCGAAAGCGGGGCGCTGATAGTTGGGCCCCGCCGAGCCGAAACCCGAGATACCGCAGGTGATGATGCGCGGATTGATCTCGCTCAGGTGCTCATAGTCGATACGCAACTTTCGGGTGACGCCAGCGCTGAAGTTTTCGAGCACCACGTCGCTGTTGCGCACCAGGTCGTAGAACACCTCGAGACCTTCGGGGCTCTTGAGATCGATGGCGACGCTCTGCTTGTTGCGGTTCAGGGTCAGGTAGTAGGCGCCCTGCCCCTCGAGCGAATTGCGCGGATCCGTTGCCAGCAGCTTGCGCGTGCCTTCGCCGGTCAGGGGCTCGACCTTGATGGTCTCGGCGCCCATGTCGGCCAGCAGCATGCCGGCGTAGGGTCCGGACAGCATGTGTGTAAGGTCGAGGATTCGAAGCCCCTCGAGGGGTTTGCTCATGACCAGCTCCTGCGCCGTGGGATAGCACTGTTCACGCTGCGCGGCAGCGCCCGACATACACCGCTTGGCAAGTTTTGGTCCAGTCCCGGCCCTGACGCTCTGGGAATTACCGTTTTTTATTTATTTCAATGGCTTACGAATAACTTCGCACAACGGATAGAGGCAGGTAGCGCATAACTTGATGCGGATTCTACGTTCAATTAGAACCCAGTGGTTCAATTTGAAATGAAGAGACCGCAGCAGAAGCGCTGCGCGAGATCGGTAGCAGGCGGCTAGAAGCCCCCTCGAAACAGTGGTGGACCAGGCAGGCGGCGAGCAGAGCCGGCGACGATGAATCACCTGCGCGTCTCCTTCAGCCCGAATACCGCGGGCGAGGTCGAGCGAGCGCCCGACCTCACGGGGATCAGTCCCGATTCGCGGCGGCGAAGGCCGCCAGCTGCTCGGGCGTGGCTTCGCGCTGGTAGCGTTCCTTCCACGTCGCGTAGGGCATGCCATAGATGCGCTCGCGGGCGGCGTCGTAGTCGACCTCGAGCCCCTCCTCGCGCGCCGCTTCCACGTACCACTTCGACAGGCAGTTGCGGCAGAAACCGGCAAGGTTCATCAGATCAATATTCTGCACATCGCTGCGCTCATCGAGGTGGGCGAGGAGGCGCCGCAGTACGGCTGCCTCGACGGCGTTGCTTTGCGCTGAGGCATTTGCGCGGTCGGTCTCGGGGGCGTTCGCGTCACTCATCCTGTTATCTCCAGCTGGCGAGGTGGGCCGCCTCAGGCGGCTTCGAAGAGGAGGCGGACCCTATCGCGCCCGAGTTCGCGCCGCAATTCCTCAAGCAGGTCCTCACTGGGCGCGACGCGCCAGCGCTGCCCCAGAAGCAGCGTCGCGCTCTGCTCACCCTGGTGATAGCGCAGGCTGACCGGACACTCGCCCGGCGTGGCCGAGAGCACGCGGCGCAGGAAGTCGCGCAGGCGGTCATCCGCCTCATCACCGGCAACGTCGATGCGCAGCCCCGATGCGTGTCGCGCCCGCTCCTCCTCCAGGCTGCGCAGCTCGGCCACACGCATGACAGCAGCGCCGGTGCGATCGTCCTGGGCGAGACGGCCCTCGGCGATCACGATGCGGTCCTTCACCAGCAGGTCACGATACTGCTGGTAGACCTCGGAATAGGCCGTTGCCTCGATGCGCGCACTGCGGTCGTCGAGCACGAAGACGCCCATCGATCCGCGCGCGGTTTTCATGGCGCGCACGCTGATGATCAGTCCCGCGACGCGGCAGTTACCGCGGCTGTCCGTTCGCAGGTCGGCGATACGCTGCGGCGCGAAGCGGCGCAGCTCGTCCTCGCAGTCATCAATGGGATGACCGGTCACGTAGAGACCGAGCGTGTCGCGCTCGCCCTGCAAGCGTTCGCGATCGGTCCACGGGCGCACGGGTGCGAGCTCTGCGTAGGGGTCTTCGTCGCTGCGGCTCGCCTGCACCGTTTCACCGAAGAGGTCGCTCATGCCCGCATCGCGGTTCGCGGCGTTCTGCTCAGCGGCGCGCAGCGCGGCATCGATGGCAGCGAAGAGCACCCAGCGCTCCGTGCCCTGCGAGTCGAAGGCCCCGCTGCGTATCAGCGCCTCGAGGGCCTTGCGATTGAGCTTGCGCGGGTCTGTGCGCGCACAGAAATCGAACAGGTCGTGGAAGGGACCTTCTTCGCGGGCGGCGAGGATCTGCTCCACGGGTCCCTCGCCCAGGCCCTTGATCGCGCCGAGGCCGTAGACGATCTCGCCCTCCTCGCTGACCGTGAACATGTAGTGCCCCTCGTTGACGTCGGGCAGACGCACGCTCAGGCCCATGCGCCGGCACTCCTCGATCAGCGTGACGATCTTGTCCGTATTGTCGAGTTCCGAGCTCATCACCGCCGCCATAAAGGCCGCCGGATGATGCGCCTTCAGCCAGGCGGTCTGGTAGGACACCAGCGCGTAGGCGGCGGAGTGTGACTTGTTGAAGCCGTAGCCGGCGAACTTCTCCACGAGGTCGAAGAGCTTGGTCGCGAGATCGGCATCGACGCCGCGCTCGGCGGCTCCCGCCGCGAACACGGAGCGCTGCTTGGCCATCTCCTCGGGCTTCTTCTTGCCCATGGCGCGGCGCAGCAGATCGGCGCCGCCGAGCGTATAGCCGGCGAGCACCTGGGCGATCTGCATCACCTGCTCCTGGTAGAGAATGATGCCGTAGGTCGGCGCCAGGATCGGCTCGAGCGAGGGATGCTGGTACTCCGGGTCCGGGTAGGAGACCACCTCGCGGCCGTGCTTCCGGTCGATGAAGTTGTCGACCATGCCGGACTGCAGGGGCCCGGGACGGAACAGCGCCACGAGGGCGACGATGTCCTCGAAGCAGTCGGGGCGCAGACGCGAGATCAGCTCCTTCATGCCGCGCGATTCGAGCTGGAAGACAGCGGTCGTTTCCGCCGACTTGAGCAGCTCGAAGGTGGCCGCATCGTCGAGGGGTATGGCATTGATGTCGAGCTTGTCCTCGCCGCGGCTGGCGCGGATGCCGTTGATGATCTTCAGCGCCCAGTCGATGATCGTCAGCGTGCGCAGGCCGAGGAAGTCGAACTTCACCAGGCCGGCGTCTTCAACGTCGTTCTTGTCGAACTGCGTGACCAGACCACCGCCTTCCGCATCGCAGTACAGCGGCGAGAAGTCCGTGAGCTCCGACGGCGCAATCACCACGCCACCGGCGTGTTTTCCGACGCCGCGGGTCAGACCCTCGAGCTGCACGGCCATGTCCCAGATTTCCTGCGCTTCCTCGTCGTCGCGCAGGAACTGCTGCAACACTTCCTCGTCGTCGTAGGCCTTCTGCAGCGTCATCCCCACCTCGAAGGGAATCATCTTGGACAGACGATCGCCGAGTCCGTAGGACTTGCCCTGAACGCGGGCCACGTCGCGCACGACGGCCTTGGCCGCCAGCGTTCCGAAGGTGATGATCTGCGACACGGCCTCGCGCCCGTAGCGCTGGGCCACGTACTCGATCACCTCGTCGCGCCGCTCCATGCAGAAATCGACGTCGAAGTCCGGCATGGATACGCGGTCGGGATTGAGAAAGCGCTCGAAGAGCAGTTCGTACTCGATCGGATCGAGGTCAGTGATCTCAAGCGCGTAGGCAACGAGCGAGCCCGCTCCCGATCCGCGCCCGGGGCCCACGGGAATCTCACGCTCCTTAGCCCAGCGGATGAAGTCCATCACGATGAGAAAGTAGCCGGGAAAGCCCATGGACAGGATCACGTCGATCTCGAAATCGAGCCGCTCGCGGTAGGCCGGGCGCAGCTCGTCGGCAGTCGTTCCCCGCGCGCGCGCGAGCCCGCTCAGACGTTTTTCCAGGCCCTCCTCGGCCGCATGACGGAAAAACTCCTCCAGGGTCATGCCCTCGGGCACAGGGTACTCGGGCAGGAAGACACGACCGAGTTCGAGGACCAGCGAACATCGCTGGGCAATGGCGACGCTGTTGGCCAGCGCCTCGGGAACATCGGCAAACAGTTCGGCCATTTCCTCGGGGCTGCGCAGGTACTGGTCCTCGCTGTAGCGGCGCGGCCGCCGCGGATCGTCGAGCACGCGGTGCTCGGCGATGCACACGCGCGCCTCGTGCGCCTCGAACTCGCTGGCATGGAGGAAGCGCACATCGTTGGTGGCCACAACGGGAACATCGCAGTCGGCCGCGAGAGCGACGGCGGCGTGGAGATAGTCTTCCTCACCCTCGCGACCCGTGCGCTGCAGCTCGACGTAGAAACGATCGGGGAACAGCGCCTGCCAGGCCTCCAGTCGCTCGCGGGCCAGGACCTCGCGCCCGTTGTTCAGGGCACGGCCGACGTCGCCGGCCAGACCGCCGGACAGGGCGAGCAGGCCGTCGGAGTGACCTTCGAGCCACTCGCGGTGCAGGCGCGGTCCGTCGAGGCCCTGGCCCTCGCGGTAGGCGCGCGAGATCAGCCGCGTGAGATTGCCGTAACCCTGCTGGTTCATCACCAGCAGGGAGAGAAGATAGCTGTCGCCCTCGTCTCCCCCGTCAATGACCTGCAGGTCGGCGCCAAAGATCGGCTTCACGCCGGCGGCCACCGCCGCCTTGTGAAACTTCACCAGGCCGTAGAAGTTGCAGTTGTCGGTCAGGGCCACGGCGGGCATGCCAAGCTCGGCACAGCGCGCGGCCAGGGCCTTCGGGCGCACCAGACCGTCGCTCAGCGAATACTCGCTGTGCACCCGCAGATGAACGAAGTCCGTCAAGCGGAGTCCTCCTTACTCGGTTCGTGAAGCGCCGCGCGCACGGGCGCGAAGCTGCGACGGTGCTCGGGGCAGGGCCCGTGTTCACGCAGGGCCTGCAGATGGCGCGCTGTCGGGTAGCCCATATGCCGGTCGAAGCCGTAGTGCGGCCAGCGCCGATGCAACTCGCGCATCTCTGCGTCGCGCTGAACCTTGGCGATTATCGACGCGGCGGCGATCTCTGCAACGCGGCTATCGCCGCGAACCACGGCAAAGGCCGGATAGGACCAGTCGGGGAGGTGCCGGCCGTCGACAAGTACGAGATCGGGGGTCAGCGCCAGCGCATCGACGGCCCGGTGCATGGCCAGAAGACTGGCGCGGAGAATATTCAGTTCGTCGATCTCGGTTGCCGTCGCCCGCCCGAGGGCAAGCAGCGCCTGGCTGCCGTGAAGCGTCGCGGCAAGCTGTTCGCGGCGCGCAGGCGACAGCTTCTTCGAGTCCGTGAGCCCCGCCACCGGGGGCACGCCGCTCAGACAGACGGCCGCCGCAACGACATCGCCCGCCAGCGGACCGCGGCCGACCTCGTCGACACCCACCACGCATGCGCCGGGCGCGAGCGCCGCCCGCGCAGCTTCCCAGGGCTCCATCCCGCCGCCACCCCGCCCCCGCCGCGCCGCAGCCATCAGGACTGAGCCCGCGGACCGCGCCGCTGCCGCGAGTGCAGTAGCGCATCGGCGAGGCACTTCCCGGCCGCCGCGTCGAAATCGAAGGCCAGGGCTTGCCTTCCCGGCTCGAGGGCAGCGACCTGCGCGCGTCCGCCGGGCCCCAGCAGCGTTTCAGCTTCGATCGCCAGCGCCGGGGCACTCAGCCCGTCCTGAAGCAGTTCGGGAACGACGGCCTCTCCGGCAAGGATATTCGGAAGACCGACAAAGCGCGTGACCGCCATCCGCGACATCAGCGTCCAGGACAGCGGCGCAACGCGGTAGGCAATCACCATCGGACGGCGCAGGAGCATCGCCTCGAGCGTCGCCGTACCCGATGCCAGGATGACGACGTCGGCGGCAACCATCGCGTCGCGCGACTGACCGCGAAGCAGGCGCACGTGGTCGCCACCCGGCTCCGCGCTCAACAGCGCGCGACACTGTTCGAAGCGTTCGGACGAGGCCGCGGGCATCAGCAGCTGCCGGCGCGAATCGCGCTCCCTGAGCAGGAGCCCGGCGCGCAGGAGCGTCGCAGCAAGCTGCGTGACCTCGGCGGCGCGGCTGCCCGGCAGCAGTGCGATGACCGGCGCATCCTCGTCGAGGCCGAGGCGGCGTCGGGCCTCTCCGCGATCGCCCTCCTCCGCGAGCTCCGCGGCCAGCGGGTGCCCCACGTAGTGGGCACGCAGATCCACGTCGGCATAGCAGGCGGGCTCGAAGGGAAACAGACACAGGAGGTCGTCGACGGCGCGGGCGACCTTGTGAATCCGACCCGGGCGCCAGGCCCACACCGTCGGACTCACCAGCTGCGCCGTGGCAACGCCGCCGCGCCGCAGGGCCCCTGCGAGCCCGAGGTTGAAATCGGGCGCATCAATACCGAGAAACAGATCCGGGGGCGCACTCAGCCAGCGTTGTCGCAAGCGCGCGCGCAGGCGCAGCAATTCAGGCAGGCGGCCAAGAGGCTCGATGAGACCCATCACGGAGAGGCGCTCCATATCGCAGAGCGACTCCAAACCCTCGGCGATCAGGGACTCACCGCCGATTCCCTCGACGTGGATCGACGCTTCAGGAAGAGCCCTGCGCAGCGCGCGGAGCACGCGGGCACCGAGCATGTCGCCGGAGCGCTCGCCGGCAACGAGCGCCAGGCGAAACCCGGAGGCGGGCGCGAACACCGTGCGCGTCTCTCGCTCCGCTGCGGCTTGCGCTGCTTCGTTCAGCGCCCCTGCCGGCGCATCGCCCGGCGCCTTCTTCAGCGGACTATGCCGCGCTCGGAGGCGCGGATGGAGTCGATCAGAACCTGCACCTCGGGGGTGTCACTGAGCATCGTCTCGAGACGCTGCAGCGCGATGTCGAGCGTGAGATTCTGACGGTACAGGATCTTGAATGCCCGGCGGAGCTGGCTGATGGCGCGATCGGAAAACCCGCGCCGACGCAGTCCTTCCGTATTGATGGTTTTCGCTTCGGCGGGAGAGCCCGATACGGTCACATAGGCCGGGACATCCTTGCCAATCGCCGTCTGCATGCCGCTGAAGGAATGCGGTCCGATACGGCAGAACTGGTGCACCAGCGTGTAGCCACTGAGGATCGCCCAGTCACCGACCACCACGTGGCCGGCGAGGGCGACGTTGTTCACGAGGATCACGTGATCACCGATCACACTGTCGTGACCGACGTGCGCGTAGGCCATGATCAGGTTGTCGCTGCCGATTACGGTCTCGCCGCGATCCTGCACCGTGCCACGATGGATCGTCACGCCCTCGCGGATCGTATTGCGGTCACCCACGATGAGACGCGTAGGCTCGTTGCGGTACTTGAGATCGGGGGTGGCCTCGCCCACGGAGGAGAACTGGTAGATGCGGTTTTCGGCACCGATCGTCGTCGGCCCCCGTATCACGACATGCGAGGCGATGTTGCAGTTGGGACCGATTTCGACCTCGGGGCCGATATGCGTCCAGGGCCCGATACTGGCGCCTTCGGCGATCGTCGCGGCCTCATCGACGATGGCCTGCGGATGAACGTCGGCCCCGGGGTGGATCACGAGCTCGCCCGCGGGTCGTCAGGCAGGGCGGTCAGCACAGAGGATCGTGGCCGACGCGCAGCGCTTGCCCTCCACCTCGGCGTGAACATCAAACTTCCAGATCCCGCGACGCTCGCTGAGGATGCGCGCGTACAGGTAAACGCGATCGCCCGGAACGCAGGGTCGCTTGAAGCGCAGATCGTCAGCGCCGACGAACATGTAGATCGACCCGTCGGCGGGTGTCTTGTTCTGCGTGCGAAAACCGAGAATACCCGCCGCCTGCGCCATGGCTTCGAGGAGCAATACCCCGGGGAAAACCGGATTGCCGGGGAAGTGCCCGTCAAAAAAGGGCTCATTGATGCTGAGGTTCTTGTAGGCGACGATCGACTCACCGGGAGTCAATTCGACCACTCGATCGACTAGCAGGAAGGGATAGCGGTGCGGAAGGTGCGCTCGGATACCGGAAATATCCATCAGCGCCTCTGACGCCAAAGCTGCGTTTACGGATACGACCGCTTTTTCTGACAATGCCATGCCTCCCTGCTCAAGTGCCCTGCACGTTCAGGGCTCCGCGGACCAGCCATGATGGCGGCCGTCGTCAACTCGCTTAGCTGCTCTTATCCGCGCGTCCATCCGCGCGTCCTTCATCGGACGCTGTCAGTCTCGTCAGCGCGGCCTCTATCTCGTTGACGCGGCGCTGAAGTTCCTCTAGCTCGCTCACGCGGCGCTGAAGCCCCTCTATGTCGCTCACGCGACGCTGAAGGCTCTCAAGCTGCGAAAAGCGCACGGCGTTTCGGGCCCACTGTCGGGACGGTTCGAGCGGTGTGCCCGATGAGTAGGCGCCGGGCTCGCGGATCGATTTGGTGACGCGGGCCTGACCGCCAAGGTGGACATTGTCGCAAATCTCGAGATGCCCGGACACTCCAACCTGCCCGGCCAGGGTGCAGCCGGCACCGATCTGAGTGCTTCCGGCGATGCCCGCGCAGCCGGCGATCGCCGTACGCTCGCCGATGCGGCAGTTGTGCCCGATATGCACCTTGTCGTCGATGATCACGCCGCTCTCGATCACCGTGTCATCCAGCGCGCCGCGGTCGATGGTAACCGTCGCACCGATATCGACGTCGTCGCCGATCCGCACACCGCCGAGCTGTGCGATGCGCTCCCAGCCGTCAGCACGGCGGGCAAAGCCGAAGCCGTCGGCGCCGATAACCGTTGCCGAATGAACGCGACAGCGCGCTCCCAGGTGCACACCGTGGTAGAGCGTGACATTGGCCATCAGGCGCGTGCGATCGCCGAGGCGGGCCCCGCGGCCGATGAAGCAGCCGGGGCCGATGATTACGTCTTCCCCAAGCGTCACATCGGCCTCAATGCAGGCGTAAGCGCCGATGCTCACGCGTCTGGGCAGCTGTACGGACGAGTCGATTAGGGCCGTGCTGTGAACGCTGAACTCGGGCTCTGCACCTTCGAAGAGACGCGAGGCGCGCGCATAGGCCAGATAGGGATCCGCCACGAAAATAACGGGGACGGGGCTCTCAACCTCCGACTCCCAGCTCTCGGCAAGCAGTACGCAGGCGGCTCGCGTCGCGGTCAGTCCGGCGAGATAGCGCTTTTCGGAAACAAACGCCAGCTCCGTACCGATGGCGCGCGAAAGCGGGGCTATGCCTGTCACTGCCGCCCCAGGATCTCCGCCCGCGAGTCGACCGCTGAGCATGGCGGCGAGATCGCCCAGCGTCGTCACCCGGAGGCCCTCGGAAACGAGGCTCCGGGAGCCTGGGTCACTGCGCCGTTGCCTGGTTCAGCTTGTCGGTCACCTTGGCGGTGATGCTGTAGCCGGGATCGGCGTGGATGACCGAGGTGCGCTGCAGCAGCAGGCCGATACCCTCCGTGGCGATCAGTTCGCGAAGCACTTCCTGCACCAGCGGCGACATTTCCTGAAGCAATGCCTGGCCGGTGGCCTGCTCGGCCTGCTGCAGCTTGCCGGCCACGTGCTCGAGATCCGCCTGCTTGCTGGCGAGGCGCTTGCGCGCAGAGATCTGCTGCTCTTGGCTCATCACCGCCGCGTCTTTCTGGAAGTCCTTGACGAGGTCATCGAGCTCTTCCTTGAGGCGATCGAACTCGCTCTTGTCGGCCTTGTAGCTCTCTTCGGCGCGCACGCTCGCGAGGCGCTGCTGGGCCATATCCGACTGCAGAATCGCCTCCTGCAGGTTCACCACCGCAATCTTGCCCTGGGCCATGGCCCCGGAAGGCGCGACGGCGAAGACGATGGCCACCACGGCAAGCGAGGCCAGGGAATGTGTGAATAGATTTTTCATGTCTTGCTACTCCTGTCAGGGGTCAGAAAGTTTGGCCGAGGGTGAACTGGAACACCTCTTCGCGATCGAAGGGCCCGGCATTAAGTGGCGTCGCGACAGCAAAGGTCAGGGGTCCGAATCCGCTGAGCCAGGTCACACCGATGCCGGCCGAGTAGCGCAGTTCGCCGACATCGGGTTCGAAACAGTTGAGCTGCACCACACCGCACTGGGTCTGGAACACGTTGCCGACATCAAAGAAGAACGCGGAGCGCACGCGGCTGCGGTCCTTCAGGAAAGGCACGGGAAATAGCAGCTCAGCGGTTCCCTCGACGAGAACATTACCGCCAAAGGGCAGCGGACGACGACGGTTCTGGACTGTCTGGAAGGTCAGCTTGCCCGTCGCGGGGTCGATCACGTAGCCGAACTGGCGCCCGTCGGGACCACCGACCTGTATCGGGTTGCCGTTCTCATCGATCTGCGTGACCGGCTGACTGACGTCGTAGATCGACGGCGGCGTGGCGCGCGGCCCCAGCGTGTTGACCTCGAAGCCGCGCACGGAGCCAAAGCCGCCGGCGAAGAAGTGCTCGTAGAACGGCAGCTCCGTGGTGGTGCCGTAGCCGTCGCCGTAGCCGAGTTCCGTACGGAAGTGCATGATCCACTCGTTGCGGATCGGCAGGAAGATCTCGCCGCGATAGGTGAGCTTGTAGAACTCGAGGTCGGACCCGGGCATCGCCACCTCAAGTGCCACGGACTGCGCCGAGCCGCGCGTGGCGAGCTGCCCGCGGTTCAGCGTCGACGCGCTCCAGCTACTGGTGACAGTCCAGTTGAGATAGCTGTCGCCGTTTTCATCGAGGAAGCCAGGCTCCGGCGGCAGGGTCAGCGCCTCCGGGGGCAGCTCATCGATGGGGCGGAACACCTCCGGCGCTCCATAGGCGCCTCCCGGCAGCAGCGTACTTTCGTAGAAGCCGTTGATGCCGTCGATCAGGCGCGGACTGCTGACAATTTCCTGGACGGCGAAGCGGCCCGCGGTAATGTCCGTCTGCGAGATGCCGAAGCTGAAGCCAAGACGCGCCGTCTCCTTGATCGGATAGCCGAAGTTGATCGCGGCGCCGTAGGAGTCCGTGGTGTAGCTGGCGACGTTGACCTCGGCAAGGTTTGTCGAGCGGAAGAACACGTTGAAGCCGCGACTGACCCCGTCCTCGGTGAAGTAGGGGTTGGTGTAGCTGATGTTGTAAAGATCCTGAAACGCCGACGACGACAGGTTAACCCCAACGCGCTTACCCGTGCCGATGAAGTTGTTCTGCTGCAGATTGAGCGACAGGATCAGGCCGGCCTGCTGGGCGAAGCCCAGCGAGGCGCCGACGCTGCCCGAGGTCTGCTCCTCGACGGTGAACTCGACATCGATCAGGTCGTCGTGACCGGGAACCTCCGGCGTCTCCACTTCAGCCTTGCTGAAAAAGCCGAGACGCTGCAGACGGATTCGCGATTGCTCGATGGCGGCAGCGGAGGCCGGCGCGCTTTCCATCTGACGCATCTCGCGGCGCAGCACGTCATCGGCCGTTCGTGTGTTGCCCTTGAAACTGATACGACGGACGTAGGTGCGCTTACCCGGATCAATAAAGAATTTCAGCGCAACGCTGTTGTCCTCTTCATTGATCTCGGGGATCCCGGTGACCGTGGCAAAGTTGTAGCCCTCGTTGCCGAGGCGCCGGGTGATGTAGTCCTCCGTCGCCGTGACCAGCTGCTGAGAAAAGGTCTGGCCGGGGCCCACGAGCACGAAGCGCCGCAGATCCGCCTCGGAAAGCACGAGATCGCCGGAGAGATCCACGTCGGATACGGTGAACTTCTCGCCTTCGGTGACGTTCGCGGTGATGTACACCTCTTCCTTGCTCGGCGACACGGACACCTGCGTCGAATCGATACTGAACTGCAGGTATCCGCGATCCATATAGAAGGAGGTGAGGCTTTCGAGATCGCCGGTCAGCTTCTCGCGCGAGTACTTGTCGTCGTTGGTGAAAAAGGACAGGAGGCCCGTGGGCTTGAGCGTGAACACGTCGGCTAGCTCTTCGTCGCTGTACACCTTGTTTCCGACGACGTTCACATGCTTGATAGCGGCGACTGTGCCTTCATCGACGTCGATATTGATCGACACGCGGTTGCGCGGCTCGGGAATCACCTCGGTGTCGATGGCGGCGTCGTAGCGGCCCTGGGTAACGTACTGACGCTGCAGCTCAAGCTGCATGCCCTCGAGCGTCGAGCGCTGGAAAACCTGTCCCACGGCAAGACCGGCGCTCTTCAGGCCGTCGAGCAGCGCCCCGGTCTCGATCGCCTTGTTGCCGTCGATGTTGATCTCGCTGATGCTCGGACGCTCGGCAACGACCACCACGAGTACGTTACCGTCGCGGCCGAGGCGGATATCGTCGAAGTTACCCGTGGCAAACAGCGCGCGTGCCGTCGCCCGCAGCGCGGCGGGACTTGCCGTATCGCCCACGGCGATCGGCATGGCGGCAAAAACGGAGCCGGCAGCGATGCGCTGCAGACCCTCCACGCGGATGTCGGACACCAGAAAGCGTGCATCCGCCGACGGGTCCTCGTCCTGCGCGTGTACTGCAGATGGTGTTGCGGCGACGAGTGCTGCGGCGAGCAGCACGGTCAGCACGCGCGCGTGCAGCCTGGGGGCGGTGCGTGCCGCCATTTGTTCAGTCAGTGATTTCAATACCATCATGCCGGAACACCGGGTTCCGACTTCCCTCCACGCGTCTGGCAGCTTTTTCCCACGGTCTCTTCGAACGATCGTCGCGCGCCCGGGCCCTGCGGGGCACTTGCGCTCGACGCTTGTTCAGATCAGACGCGAAAAATCGTTATACAGGGCAAATACCATGAGGCTGATGACCAGCATCAACCCGACCTGGTAGCCGACCATTTGCACGCGCTCGGGCACCGGGCGCCCAGCGACGAGTTCGATGCTGTAGTACAGCAGATGCCCGCCATCAAGCACCGGAATCGGCAACAGGTTAAGGACGCCGAGACTCACGCTGAGCAGCGCCAGAAAACCGATATAGGATTCGAGGCCGGACTTGGCCGAAGCGGTCGCGACTTTAGCAATGGTGATGGGGCCGCTCAAGTTTTTCGGCGAGATCAGGCCGTTGACCATCTTGACCATGGATTCCACCGTGAAGGCGATCATGTCGCCCGTACGCCCGATACCCGCGTACAGCGCATCGATGGGCCCGCGCTGAAACTCGCGACGCTGACTCTCGGGCATGCCTGGGACCTGCACGGCGACACCCACGCGTCCCACGCGCTCTCCGTTGTCATCGAGGGTGCTCTCGGGCACCAGGGTGAGCTGCTGCGTCGTGCCATCGCGCTCGATAAGCACCTCGAGGCGCTCGCCGGGGCGGGAACGAACGTACTCGACCCAGTCGTCCCAAAGCGCCATAGGCAGACCATCCGTGGCCACGATACGGTCTCCGGCGAGGATACCGGCAGCCTCGGCGGGACTGCCTGCCACCACTTCGCGCACGAGCGGCTCGACCGGGGGCGTATAAAGCGTAAGGCCGAGGCCGCCGAGGAGATCCGGCGCGTCGTCTCCGGCCAACCAGGCGTCCAGCGTACCCTTGGACTCGTAGACCACATCCGAGTCCGGATAGCGCACGGAGAAACGGATCGGCCCCGTATCGCCGATGCGCTCGAGCAACTGGAAGGACAGCGCCTGCCAGGTCGGGGTCTCCTCACCGTCGACGGCGACGATTTCCTGCCCTGGCTCGAGGCCGGCGACCTCGGCGATCGAACCGGTCTCGACCTCGCCGATCACCGGCGCATAGCCGCTTTCACCGGCCAGAAACAGCGCCCAGTAGGCGACGATGGCGAGCAGGAAGTTGGCCAGGGGGCCGGCAGCCACCACGGCGATGCGCGACAGTACGGGCTTGCGGTTGAAGGCCAGGTGCAATTCATCGGGGTCGACGGGCGCCTCGCGCTCGTCGAGCATCTTTACATATCCGCCGAGGGGAACCGCGGCCACGGCGTACTCGGTGCCCAGCGAGTCCTTCCAGCGCAGCAGCGGCTTGCCGAAACCGATCGAAAATCGCAGCACACGCACGCCGCAGCGGCGTGCGACCCAGAAATGGCCGAACTCGTGCACGGCCACGAGCACCGCGAGGGTGAGCAGGGTGATTCCAACGGTGTAAAGCAGATCCATCAGATTTCCACGGTGTTTGGTTTGGAGCTGGCGCCCGCAGCGAGGCTCACACGTCGCCGCCCGAGCCATTCGGCGGCGAGCGCTCGCGCTTCCGCGTCCACTGCTTCGACCTCGGCAAGGCTGGCAGGTTCAGTCGCCGGCAGGCGTTGCAGCGTGTCTTCGATCACGGCAGCGATGTCCAGAAAACCGATGCGCTCGCCGAGAAACGCCTCCACGGCGATCTCGTTGGCGGCATTGCATATGGCCATCGCCGAGCCGCCGGCAGCGATACACTCTCTTGCGATACGCAGGCAGGGAAAGGCACGGATGTCCGGCGCCTCAAATTGAAGATCCGCCGCAGCGACAAAGTCGATATGACCCACCCGCGCCTCGATCCGCTCGGGCCAGGCAAGGCAGCAGGCGATCGGGGTGCGCATGTCAGGCTCCCCGAGCTGAGCGAGAACGGAGCCGTCGGGGTAGCGCACCATCGAATGCACGATGCTTTGCGGATGCACCACCACCTCCACCCGATCTTCGGGCATGGCGAAGAGCCAGCAGGCTTCGGCGAGCTCGAGCCCCTTGTTCATGAGCGTGGCGGAATCGACGGAGATCTTCTGTCCCATGCTCCAATTCGGATGGGCGCAGGCCTGAGCCGGCGTAACCGCCGCGAGCGAGGCGCGATCGCGACCGCGGAAAGGTCCGCCCGAGGCGGTCAGCACGAGACTGTGGACCTGCTCCATACGCGGTCGCGCGCGGCCATCGACGGGCAGGCACTGGAAAATAGCGTTGTGCTCCGAGTCCACCGGAAGCAGCGTGGCGCCCCCCTCCTCCACCGCCGCCATGAACAGCGAACCGGCGGTGACCAGTGCCTCCTTATTGGCGAGCAGCAGGCGCTTGCCGGCGCGCGCCGCAGCCAGCGCCGAGGGCATGCCGATGGATCCGACAATGGCGGCCATGACCGTGTCGACATCGTCATGCGCGGCGATAGCCTCAAGCGAATCGGCCCCGGACAGCACCTCCGTCGGCACTGACCCGGCAGCCAGGCGACGCCGGAGTTCGTCGGCCGCAGCGACGTCGGCGAGCACGGCGTAGCGCGGCCGGTGGCGCAGGCACTGCGCCTCCAGGGCCTCGACGGAGCGATTCGCGGCCAACGCGAATACGGCGTAGCGCTCGGGATGCGCCGCCAGAACGTCGAGCGTGCTAGCTCCGATGGACCCCGTGGAACCGAGTAAACAGACCTGTTGCATAGGCAGCTTATATCCCGACAAGTAGCAGGCCGAGCGCAAAGGTGGGCGCCGCCGCGCACAGGCTGTCGAGGCGGTCGAGGATGCCGCCATGGCCCGGTAGCAGCGATCCCGAGTCCTTCACGCCGCTCAGGCGCTTCACCATGCTCACGGTCAGGTCTCCCAGCACCGAAGCAAAGGCTGTAGCGAGGGCGACACAGAGCACCGCAGCGAAGCTGAGATGGTCGAAGCGACCGGGGAGCAGGTACCAGATACCCGAGGCGACAAGCCCGGCGCAGAGCACGCCGCCCCAGAACCCCTCCCAGGTTTTCGCCGGACTGACCTCCGGCGACAGCGCGTGGCGGCCGATCGCCCGACCGGTGAAATAGGCACCGATATCGGCGGCCGCGACCAGCAGCACGAAGACCACCACGGCGGCCCCCCGCTCCTCGACGTGAAGCAGGTAGACGGCCGCAAACCACGCCGGAAGCAGAATGAGGATTCCCATGACCGCGCGCGCAATCGGATGGCGCCAGAACACGGCGCTTGCGGGAAAGGACTTCACCCAAAGCAGCGCAAAGCACCACCACAAACCGGCCAGGCCGAGCACCGGCTGCACCTGCTCGCGCGACGGACTGCCGCCGAGGCCCGCCGACAGGTAAAGCGCGCCGGCGCCGACAAGGACAAGCGCCGTATACAGCGTGCGCCCGAGGGTACCCTGCAGACCCGCCAGCGGCCCCCATTCCCAGGCGCCCAGGGCCACCACGACGGCGAAGAGAAATGCGAGCACGGGCAGGGGAAGAAAATATACTCCGGCGAGAAACAGCCCCGCCATCAGCAGCGCGGTTACCACGCGCTGCCTAAGCATCTATGGCCCCGCCGGCAAGGATGCCGTCGGGTTCACCGCGACCACCGAAACGGCGCTCGCGTCGACCGTAGTCGGCGAGCGCGCGAGCGAATTCGAGTTCACCGAAGTCCGGCCACAGCACGGGCGTGAAGTAGAGCTCCGTGTAGGCGAAGTCCCAGAGCAGGAAATTACTGATGCGCGCATCGCCGCCGGTACGGACGCACAGGTCCGGCGGCGGAAAGTCGGCGAGGGTCATTTCCGAGCGCAGCAGGTCCTCGTCAATATCAGCAGAAGCGATCTCGCCGCGCTCGCAGCGCCGCGCAAGGCGCTGCGCGGCCTCGGCGATGTCCCAGCGTCCGCCGTAATCGACGGCGATGATAACCGTCGCCGCCGTGTTGTTAGCCGTGGCGGCCTCGGCGTGCGCCATCAGGCGCTGCAGACGGGGGCTGAAGCGCTCGCGCTGGCCGATGAAACGCAGGCGGACATTGTCCTCGTTCAGCTGCTTGACCTCCGTACGCAGGTAGCGCGACAGCAGTGCCAGCAGCGCGCGCACCTCGGGCAGGGGACGGCGCCAGTTCTCGGAGCTGAAGGCGAACAGCGTCAGCACCTCGACACCGTGCTCGCGGCAGGCTCGCATCACGCCGCGCACGGCTTCAACGCCTGCGCGATGGCCGGCAGGCCCGGGCAGATTGCGCTGCCGCGCCCAACGATTGTTGCCGTCCATGATGATGGCGACGTGACGCGGCGTCAGGCCCTTGCCTCCGCCAGGCGCCGAAATACTTCCTGTCGCGCTATCACCCATGGACTCAAGCCGCGCTCAGATCTCGAGCAGATCGGCTTCCTTGGCCGACAGCATCTCTTCGATCCGGGCAATGAACTTGTCCGTCAGCTTCTGTATGCGCTCCTCGCCGCGACGTTCGTCGTCTTCGCTGATCTCCTTGTCCTTGACCAGCTCGCGGAGCATAGCGATGGCATCGCGCCGGGCGTTGCGCACAGAGACGCGCGCCGCTTCGGCTTCACCGCGCGCCTGCTTGATGTAGCCCTTGCGCGTCTCCTCCGTAAGCGCCGGCATGGGAATGCGGATCACGCCGCCGGCGGTAGCCGGATTAAGGCCGAGGTCCGACTTCATGATGGCGCGCTCGATATCAGGCACCGTGGACTTGTCCCAGGCCGTGAGAGCCAGCGTACGGGCGTCTTCGACGCTCACGTTGGCCATCTGGTTGAGCGGCGTTTCCGCGCCGTAGTAGGACACCTTGATGCCATCGAGAAGGCTGGGATGCGCTCTCCCGGTCCGAATTCGATTGAAATTTCCCGTGAGGGCTTCGAGGCTGTTCTGCATGCGCTGCTCCGCCTCTTTCTTGATATCGTCGAGCACCTGGCTAACTCCTGAAATAAAGCCGGCTATTCTATCAGGGTACCGTCATCGCCCCCGCGCACGATGTTGAGCAGCGCACCCACGCGCTCCATCTCGAAGACGCGTACGGGCATGCTGTGGTCGCGGCAAAGGCAGATGGCGGTCAGGTCCATCACTTCGAGCTTGCGGTCCAGCACCTCGTCGTAGGTCAGACGGTCGTACTTGACGGCGTCCGGATCCTTCATCGGATCGGCGGAGTAGACGCCGTCGACCTTGGTAGCCTTCAGCACGACGTCGGCCTCGATCTCGATGCCGCGCAGGCAGGCCGATGAGTCCGTGGTGAACAGCGGGTTCCCGGTCCCGGCGCAGAAAATGACCACGTCGCCGTTGGACAGCGCGCGAATCGCCTTGCGTCGGTCGTAGTGGTCGACAACGCCGCTCATCGGTATCGAAGACATGACCTGCGTGGCGATGCTCGAGCGCTCGAGCGCATCGCGCATGGCCAGGGCGTTCATGACCGTGGCCAGCATGCCCATGTGATCGCCGGTGACGCGGTCGAGGCCGGCGGACTGCAGCGCGGCACCGCGAAAGAGATTGCCGCCGCCGACGACGAGACCGACCTGAACGCCGATGCCGACAAGCTGGCCGATCTCCAGCGCCATGCGATCGAGGATCTTCGGGTCGATGCCGAAGCGCTCGGCTCCCGTGAGCGCTTCGCCGCTGAGCTTCAACAGGATACGCTGGTATTTCTTCTCTATCTTGCCGCCACTCATCGCCGGTCCTCCTGCTTTCGCAGTCTACTAAAAATGCAGGGACGCGCCCCCCGCCGGGCACAAAAAACGGGGCCTTGGCCCCGTTTTGCGAACTGCGGCAGGCTCAGGCCTGCAGCTGAGCCGCGACTTCGGCCGCGAAGTCGACCTGTTCGACCTCAATGCCCTCGCCCACTTCAAAGCGTACGAAGGAAGCAACGCCGGCTCCGGCCGCAGACACGAGCTTGCCCACGGTGGTGTCGGGATCCTTGACGAAGGGCTGCTCGACGAGGCTGTTCTCGGCGAGGAACTTCTTGATCCTGCCACCGATCATCTTCTCGACGATCTCGGCGGGCTTGCCGGACTCGAGCGCCTGTGCCGTGTAGATCTCCTTTTCCTTGGCGATCACTTCTTCGGGCATGTCATCGGGGGACACCACCTGCGGGTTCACCGCGGCGACGTGCATGGCAACGTCGCGTGCCAGATCCTGATCCCCGCCCTTGAGCTCCACGAGCACCGCGATCCGCTTGTTGCCGTGCACGTAGGCGCCCACGACGCCATCGGATGCGCTGGTCACGGCGACACGACGAACGCCGATGTTTTCGCCGATCTTCTGCACGAGGGACTCTCGAGCGGCCTCGAGATCGCCGGCCATCAGCGCGGCGACGTCGGTCTCGCGCGCCTCGAAGGCGGCGTCGAGCACCTTGGCGACAAAGGCCAGGAAGCCCTCGTCGCGGGCGACGAAGTCGGTCTCGCTGTTCACTTCGACCACCACGGCGTAGCTGCCATCGTCGGCAACGCGAGCCGCAACCACGCCGTCGGCGGCCGTGCGACCGGCTTTCTTGGCGGCCTTCATGCCGCTGGACTTGCGCAGTTCTTCAATGGCGCTATCGATATCGCCGTTGGCCGCTGCTAGGGCCTTCTTGCACTCGAGCAGGCCAAGGCCCGTACGCTCGCGCAGTTCTTTCACCTGAGAAGCAGACATAGGTTTTCTCCCCGCGGAAGCCGCTGGCCTCTCGCTCTTAGTCGAATTTTGAACTGATGGCATGCGGCATTGATCGCATGCTGAATACGAAGACTGGAGTGCAGGGACGGCAAGCCGTCCCGCGGGACTTACTGGGCTGCGGCTTCCGCAGGCGCCTCGGACTCCTCGACGAACTCGCCCGCAGCGGGAACACCGCCACCGGCTTCGACCTTGCCCGCCACGCAGGCGTCGGCGACCGCCGTCACGTACAGCTTGATCGCGCGAATCGCGTCGTCATTACCGGGAATCACGTAATCGACGCCGTCCGGATCGCTGTTGGTATCGACGATACCGATCACGGGAATACCGAGCTTGTTGGCTTCCGTGATCGCGATACGCTCGTGATCAACGTCGACGACGAACAGCGCATCGGGCAGACCGCCCATGTTCTTGATACCGCCGATGCTGCGCTCGAGCTTCTCCATCTGGCGGGCGCGCATCAGGGCTTCCTTCTTGGTCAGCGCCGAAAAGGTGCCATCCTGCTGCTGGGCTTCGAGCTCCTGCAGACGCTTGATCGATGCGCGAATGGTCTTGAAGTTGGTCAGCATGCCGCCGAGCCAGCGGTGGCTGACAGAGGGCATGCCGGCGCGTTCGGCCTGCTCGCGGATGACTTTTCCCGCGGCGCGCTTGGTCCCGACGAACAGAATCTTGCTGTTGGACGCCGACAGACGCTTGACCACGTCGAGGGCCTCATTAAAGGCCGGAACGGTGTGCTCGAGGTTGATGATGTGGATCTTGTTGCGCGCACCAAAAATGAACTGGCCCATCTTGGGGTTCCAGTAACGGGTCTGGTGCCCGAAGTGCGCGCCCGCCTGCAGCAGGTCCCGCATACTAACTTGAGTCATGTAATCACCTGATTTTACTAGGGTTGAATCTACCCGCTCACCCCCCATGCAAACCCGGCGGATGCCAGGGCGGGAATCGTCCCATCCCTGGCCATCCATGTCGGGCACCCTACGTGGGGTGTCGGTGCGCGGTCGCTTTTGTTGGCTTTTGATGCCTTGTGTTTTCTATAACTGCCGTGGAGGCCTCTGGCAGGCTGAAGCAGCGAGCCGGGCCTCTCGGCGGCGCGCGTTATACCACAGCCGGCCGACGCGCGCCAGCGCGAAAGGTTTCACAATCGTTGAAACCGCCGTGGTGCGTTACAATCGCGGGCCGCGCGTACTCGCCCCGGCGTCTTCCGGTCGCGTCGCGCGGTCGCGTCGCACGTGGCCGCCGCAGTGGCACATGAGCGCCATGCAAGCTGACGACAAGCGAATGCGCGAGCCCGCGTCGGGCGCACGACCAATCAGTCACGACATCATTACCGAGATCAGATGGCAGTCACAATTAAAAGCGAAGAGGACTTCGCCCGGATGCGCGTCGCCGGCGCCATGGCCGCGGAAGTTCTGGAGATGATTGAGCCGCACGTGGTGCCAGGCGTCACCACGGGTGAGCTCGACCGCATCTGCCACGACTACATCACGCAGGATCTCGATGCGATACCCGCTCCGCTCAATTACAACGGTTTCCCGCGGTCAATCTGCACCTCGATCAACGAGGTGGTCTGTCACGGCATTCCTTCGGACACAAAAAAGCTGCGCGACGGCGACATCATCAATATCGACGTCACCGTGATCAAGGACGGCTTCCACGGTGACACCTCGATCATGGTCGGTGTCGGCGATCCGCCGGCACACGCCGAGCGCCTGATGCGGATCACTCAGGAATGCCTGTACCGCGCGATCGAGATCGTTCGCCCCGGCGTGCGCCTTGGCGACATAGGTCACGTTATTCAGCAGCACGCCGAGAGCAACTACTACTCGGTGGTACGCGAGTACTGCGGCCATGGCATCGGCCGCGTGTTCCACGAGGATCCGCAGGTGCTGCACTACGGCCGACCGAACACGGGCCTCGAGCTGAAGCCGGGAATGACCTTCACGATCGAGCCGATGATCAACGCCGGAAAGCGTCACACCAAACTCAACACCCGCGACGGCTGGACCGTCACCACGCGCGACGGCCGCCTGTCGGCCCAATGGGAACACACGCTGGGGGTCACGGAAAGCGGCTGCGAGGTGTTTACCCGCCGCAGCGACGAAAGCTTCTGAGCGTCATGGGGAACCTGCGCGTCGGCGACGGTCAGCGGCACTTTGATGTGGGCGCCGTTCCCCCCGATATCAGCACAGAAAGCCTCTGCGCCATTCTGCGCGACGTTATCGAGCGCGCCGGTGACACGCAGGACCGCGAGTTCATCGACGGCCGGTCCGTGTCCGAACTGCTGCGCGAGCGTGCGGCACTCATCGACGAGGTCCTCGGGGTCCTGTGGCGTCACTTCCGCGTGGACGCAGGCAGCGGCGTAGCGCTTGTAGCCGTCGGCGGCTACGGACGCGGTGAGCTTCACCCCTGCTCGGACATCGACCTGCTGGTACTTCAGCGCGACGACACGGACCCGCCGGCAGGCCTTGAGGCTTTCATGACCGTGCTTTGGGATCTCGGGCTGAAGATCGGTCACAGCGTTCGCAGCGTGAGCGAATGCCTGCGGCAGGCGCGCGACGATGTCAGCGTACTCACCAACCTGATCGAGGCGCGGCTGCTTCGTGGCGATGCGGCGCTGCTCGAGGCCGTCGAGGACGGCATCGCCGCGCCGCGCATGTGGCCGGCCGAGGCATTCTTCGGCGCCAAGCTCCGCGAGCAGGAAGCGCGACACGCCAAGTTTGCCGATACGGAATACAGCCTCGAACCCAACGTCAAGAGCTCCCCGGGCGGGCTGCGCGACCTGCAGCTCATCGGCTGGCTCGCACGGCGCCATTTCGGCTGGCGCGAGCTCAGCGAGCTCACCGCCAATCGCTTCCTGACCGATGCCGAGGCAACGACGATTGTCCACGGCCAGGAATTCATGTGGCGCGTTCGCTACGCCCTGCACATGTTCACGGGGCGCGAGGAGGACCGGCTGATCTTCGATCACCAGCGCGAGCTGGCCAAGCTGTGGGGCTTCCAGGACGGCGACAAGCTGGCCGTCGAGCAGTTCATGCAGCTTTACTACCGCTGGGCGCTCGCCCTGTCTCAGCTCAACGAGGTGCTCCTCCTTTCCTTTGACCAGGCCGTACTGCAATCCGGGCGCGAACAGGAAATCATTCCCCTCGATGACTACTTCGAGCTGCGCAACGGCTATGTCTGCACCCTTCGCAGCAGCGTCTTCCAGGAGCACCCGGGCGCACTGCTGGAGGTGTTCCAGCACGCCGGCAACGATCCGCGGGCCATTGGTATCTCTGCGCAGACGATCCGCCTGATCCGCGAGAACCGCCATCTCATCGACGAGGCCTACCGCGCCGACCCGGCCAACAAGCAGCGCTTCATGGCACTGCTGCGCGGCAATGAACGTCTCACGCGCCAGCTTCGGCGCATGTCGCGCTACGGCATCCTCGGTCGCTACCTCCCGGCCTTCGGCCAGGTCGTGGGCCAGATGCAGCACGATCTTTTTCACAGCTACACGGTGGACGCGCACACGCTGCTGGTGATCGAGAACATGCGCCGCTTCATGCAGCCGGAGAACGATGAGCGCTTCCCCGTGACCAGCCGCGTCGCCCGGCGCCTGCCGAAGCGCGAGCTTCTCTACATCGCAGGTCTGTTCCACGACATCGGCAAGGGGCGTGGCGGCGATCACTCGGAGCTCGGCGCCGTCGATGCGCGGCGCTTCTGCGAGAGCCACGGCCTGTCGCGGCGCGACACGAACCTGGTGGAGTGGCTGGTGCGCAACCACCTGCTCATGTCCGCCGTGGCTCAACGCAAGGACATCTCCGACCCCGAGGTCGTACAGCAGTTCGCTCGCCACGTCGGTGACCAGAATCGCCTCGACTACCTCTTCGCGCTCACGGTCGCCGACATCAACGGCACCAACCCGAAGCTCTGGAACGCCTGGCGCGGCAGCCTGCTGCGCAAGCTCTACGCCGAAGCGAAGCGCGCCCTGCAGCGCGGCCTCGAGAACCCCGTCGATCGCCGCGAGTGGGTGGAGGAAACGCGCGCCGCCGCCAACAAGATCCTCGAGTACCGCGGCTTCACACCCACCGAGCTCAATGAACTCTGGCGCGAGCGCGGCGACTACTATTTCCTGCGCGAAAAGGCCGAGGACATCGCCTGGCATACGGAAGCTATCGCCACGCACCTCGAAGTCGAGCAGCCACTGGTGCTGGTGCGCAACAGCGCCGAGTCCAACGTGGCCAATACAACGCAGATCTTCGTGTACGCGCGCTTCGATATCGAGGCCTTCGCGCGCACCTGTTCCTGCCTCGAGCAACTCAATCTCAGCATCCACGATGCGCGCATCTACCACGGCAGCGACGGCATGAGCCTCGACACCTACTACGTCCTCGATCGCATGGGTACGGCGATCGAGGATCCCGAGCGCCTCAAGCACATCCGCAGCGTGCTGGCCTCGCGCCTCGGCGACGACAAGGACCGCCTCGCGATAGTCCCGCGCCTCACGCCGCGGCGTGTGCGCTCCTTCCACGTGGCCACGGAAACATCCGTGGGCATCGACGAGCAGCGCGGTATTTCCGTGCTGGAGGTGGTATCGCTGGACCGCCCGGGACTGCTGGCACGTATCGGAGAGGTGTTCATCGACTTCCGTATCGTCTGCCAGGCCGCGAAGATCCAGACCCTCGGTGAACGCGTCGAAGACGTGTTTTTCATTACGGACACGCAGCAGCAACCGCTCCGCGACGAGGCGCTGATCGCAAGTCTGCAGAACGCCATACGCGACAAGCTCGACGGCGCCGAGGCCGCCTGACGTGAACCCCGATCTCGATCGCCTGCGCCCCTACCCCTTCGAGCGCCTGGCGCAGCTGCTGAAGGCTTGCGAGCCGCCCGCGGGTCCGCTGCTGAAGCTATCCATCGGTGAACCGCAGCATCCGCCGCCGACGGTGGTGCAGGACGCGCTCGCGCAGAGCCTCGACCTGCTCGCACGCTATCCCACCACGCGTGGCGAGGAGGCGCTGCGCGAAACGCAGGCAGCCTGGCTGCGCACTCGCCACGGACTGAAGGCAATCAGCGCCGATACGCAGCTGCTGCCGGTAAACGGCACGCGCGAGGCCCTTTTCGCCATCGCGCAGACCTGCGTGCGCCGCGGCGCGCTTGTCGGCGCACCCAATCCCTTCTACCAGATCTACGAGGGCGCGGCGCTTCTTGCCGGCGCCGATACGCTGCTGCTCGATACGCCGGCGGAGCAGGGTTTTCTCCCCGACCCCGAGGCGATTGACGAAGCGCAGTGGCAGGCGATGGATCTGCTCTATCTGTGCACTCCGGGCAATCCCGCCGGCGCGGTCATGGACGAGGCGCTGCTCGGGCGCTTTATCGAGAAAGCTCTGCGTCACGACGTGGTCCTTGTCTCTGACGAATGCTACTCGGAGATTTACCCCGACGAGGCCTCGCCTCCGCCCGGACTGCTCAGCGCCTGTCAGGCGCTCGGTCTTTCGGACTATCGCAACTGCATCAGCATGCATTCGCTGTCTAAGCGCTCGAACCTTCCCGGGCTGCGCTCGGGCTTCGCCGCCGGTGACGCGCGCCTGATCTCGGCCTTCCTGCGCTATCGCGGCTACCATGGATCGGCAATGCCGCCGCACCATCAGGTTGCGAGCACCGCGGCCTGGTCCGACGAGGAACATGTGGTCGAAAACCGGCAGCGCTACCGGGAAAAGTTCGCCGCCATGCGCGACATCCTGGGACCCGTTCTGTCCCTGAACAGCCCCGAGGGCGGCTTTTACCTGTGGCCGGAAACGCCCATCGACGACGAGCAGTTTGCGCGTCGTCTCTTCGCGGAGGCCGGCGTGCTCGTGCTACCGGGCAGCTACCTCGGCCGCGATGGCCAGCACGGCAATCCGGGGAGCATGCGTGTGCGCATGGCCCTCGTCGCCTCCCACGACGACTGCGAGAACGCCGCGCGGCGTATCCGCGACTTCGTGACCTCGCTCTAGTCCCATGCCTTCGGCAGCGGCGTCTCCAGCCCCCGTCGGCGATCCGATCGCCGCACGCAACCTGCGCAAATCAGAACGCGTGGCCTACATTCTCAAGCGCCTCGACGAACTCTATCCCGATCCACCGGTACCGCTCGATCACCGCGACCACTTCACGCTCCTCGTCGCCGTACTCCTGAGCGCGCAATGCACGGACGAACGCGTGAATCAGGTCACCCCGGCACTCTTCGCCCGGGCAGCAACACCCGAGACCATGGCCGCGGTCCCCGTCGAGGAAATTCGCGAACTGATCCGCCCCTGCGGCCTGTCGCCACAGAAGGCGCGCGCCATCGCGGGCCTGGCGAGAATCCTCATCGACGAGCACGGCGGTGAGGTCCCGGCAGACATGGAGGCCCTCGAGCGCCTGCCCGGCGTCGGTCACAAGACGGCCAGCGTGGTTATGGCGCAATCCTTCGGCGTACCCGCCTTTCCCGTGGACACGCACATACACCGCCTTGCGCAGCGCTGGGGCCTGTCGAGTGGCAAGAACGTTGCGCAGACCGAAAAGGACCTGAAGCGACTCTTCCCGCGCGAGGCCTGGAACCGCCTGCACCTGCAGATCATCTTCTACGGCCGCGAGCACTGCAGCGCGCGCGGCTGCGATGGTCGCGTGTGCGAGATCTGCCGCCACTGCTTTCCGATGCGCAAGCACCCCAAGCGCACGCGCAAGGCCTGAGGCGCTCGAACTCCAGCCGCGCTGGTAACAAAGCGCGTGGCGTGCCCAGATGATATCCTCTCGCGCCCCCGGCGCCCTTTCGTCGCGCGGCCGGGATTGGCTTGAGGCGCTCCTTCCGACCGCCCCGAGCTCGAATCAGACAGCAGCGTGCAGCAGGGGAGCAGCACCCCCGCAGGAAGAAGCACCCCGACAGGAAAAAGCACCTTGGCCACCAACCCAACGCTCTACGGAATCAGCAACTGCGACACGGTGCGCAAGGCGCGCCGCTGGCTGGACACAAAGGGCATTGCCTACGACTTCCACGACCTGCGCGCGGATGGCATCGACAGGCAGCTCGTGCGCCGCTGGATTGATCGCGTGGGTTGGGAAACCGTAGTGAATCGTCGCAGCAGCAGCTGGAAGGAACTCTCGGCCGAGCAGCGTGAGGCCATGGACGCGGCCGGGGCCGTCGAGGCGATCACGGAGCGGGTGACGCTGATCAAGCGGCCCGTATTCGTGCACGGCGAAGCGCTCGAATTCGGCTTCGGTGAAGCGCGCTACCGCGAACTGATCGGCTGAGATCATCGGCTGTGGGCGGCGTGCCAGCAGCGCCACGGCTCAGCCGGCGGCGCGCAACAGGGCGTGTATTCGCGACGGATAATTGAACGGAGACACGGAGCATGAGCAGCTTTGCCCTGGGACTTGGTATCGGCACCCGCAACCGCAAGGGCGAGTGGCTCGAAGTTTTTTTCCCCCAGCCTCGTCTGACCCCATCCGACGCGCTTGCGGAGGTATTCCGCGGACGATCGCCGGCCCCCCTCAGCAGCGGTGAACTCGAGGATATCGCCCGGGCCTGCGACGACGCCGGCGAAGCGGCCTATGCGAAGCTGGCGCGCCGCGCGGCGGAAAGCGGGCGTCCGGCCGTCGCCCTGGGCCTGGATGAGGACACGGCGCCCGACAGCGTGCCCGCGGCCTATTTCAAGCTTCACCTGCTCTCGCATCGCCTGGTAAAGCCGCACGGGACCGACCTCACGGGTATCTTCGGCGTGCTGCCCAATGTCGCCTGGACCGACGCCGGCGCCGTCGACCTCGAGGAACTGCCGGAGCGCCAGCTCGATGCGCGTCTGCGCGGTGAAGTGCTCGAAGTCAGCTGCGTCGACAAGTTTCCCAAGATGAGCAACTACGTCGTCCCCGCCGGCGTGCGCATCGCCCACACGGCGCGCGTCCGCCTCGGCGCCTACGTCGGCGAGGGTACTACGGTGATGCACGAGGGCTTCATCAACTTCAATGCGGGCAGCGACGGGCCGGGTATGATCGAGGGGCGGATTTCCGCGGGCGTCACGGTCGGAGCGGATTCGGATCTCGGCGGCGGCTGCTCGACCATGGGCACGCTGTCCGGTGGCGGCAACATGGTTATCTCCGTGGGACGCCAGTGCCTGATCGGCGCGAACGCGGGCCTCGGCATCCCCCTCGGCGACCGCTGCACCATCGAATCAGGGCTTTATCTGACCGCGGGAACCAAGGTCACGATGCGCGACGCCGCAGGCAGGGCGGTGGAGACGCGCGCGGCGCGCAGTCTGCAGGGCATGTCGGACCTGCTGTTCCGGCGCAACAGCGAAAGCGGCGCCGTGGAGTGCCTGACCAACAAGAGCGCCGTTGAACTCAATGCCGAACTGCACAAGCACAACTGAAACAATGGACCCGGACACAACGCTGGCGCTGGCGCGAGCGCTCATTGAACGCCCGTCCGTGACTCCTGAGGACGCAGGTTGCCAGACCCTGCTCATGGGGCGCCTCACCGCCCTGGGCTTCCAGTGCACGTCACTTCCCTTCGACGACACGGAAAATTTCTGGGCCGAATGGGGCCACGGCGGCCCGCTGCTGGTCTTTGCAGGACACACGGACGTGGTGCCGCCGGGTCCGCGCGACGCCTGGCACAGCGACCCCTTCCGACCGGAGGAGCGCGACGGCCTGCTTTTCGGCCGCGGCGCTGCCGACATGAAGGGCAGCCTCGCGGCCATGATCACGGCCTGCGAGCGATTCCTGGCCAGGGAGCAACACGGGAAGGGCCGCATCGGCTTTCTGATCACCTCCGATGAGGAGGGACCGGCACGCAACGGCACCGTCCGCGTGATGCAGTGGCTCGACGAGCGCGACATCCGCATCGACTACTGCATCGTTGGAGAGCCATCGAGCGTTGACGCGCTGGGCGACACGATCAAGAACGGCCGGCGTGGCTCGCTGAACGCGAGCGTGCGTATCCGCGGTCGCCAGGGTCACGTCGCCTACCCGCAACTCGCGCTCAATCCGATCCATCAAGCGCTGCCGGCGCTAGTCGAACTGACCGGCCGGCGCTGGGATGAGGGCAATGAATACTTTCCTCCGACGAGCCTGCAGATCAGCAATATCAGCGCGGGAACGGGCGCAAGCAATGTCATTCCGGGCGAGCTCGAACTGCTGATGAACTTCCGCTTCTCGACGCAGCAGAGCAGCGCCGGTCTGCGCAGCGCCGTCGAGGAGTGCTTCGACCGGCACGGCATCGACGCGACCATTCACTGGGACCTGAGCGGGGAACCCTTCCTCACTCCCGAGGGCGCGCTCGTACGCGCCAGCCGCGAGGCCATCCGCGAAGTGGCCGGCATCGATACGGTGCTGTCCACGAGCGGCGGCACCTCCGATGGTCGCTTCATCGCGCCCTATGGCGTCGAGGTGGTCGAACTCGGTCCGGTGAATGCAAGCATCCATCGCGTCAACGAGCACGTCATCGTCGACGATCTGGAGCGCCTCGCGCGCATGTACGAGGGCATTCTCGAGCGGCTGCTGGGCAGACAGGCAAGTCTTTAGGCCGGCGGTTCTTCCTGCCCTCCGAGCGCGCGCTCGAGGTCGGCGAGGCTGCGCAGCAGCAGCGCCCTGTTGTGGGTACCGGGGACCACGAGCCATGATCCCGGGCCCGCGCCATCGCCCCTATCCTCGGCATCTGCCGCAGGCAGTGCCGCGAGACTCGCGTCAACCACCTCGGCGGCCTCCATCCAAAGCTCGTCGCGGATTCGCGATGCGTCGAAGCCGGCAAAGCTGTCCCGGCTGTGAATCTCCGTACGCGTGTAACCGGGACACAGGCACTGCACGGCAATGCCCGTGCCTTCGAGTTCGGCAGCGAGCGATCGGCTGAAGCTGAGCAGGAAGGCTTTCGTAGCGGCATAGGTCGCCACGCCCGGCAGGCTGAGCAGCGCGGCTACGGAAGACACGTTGATAATCGCTCCCCTGCCGCGCGCGTGCATCGCCGGCAGCGCCGCGCGCGTCAATGCCAGCGTTGCCGTCTCGTGCAGCGACTGCATGCGCAGTTCCTCGTCGAGCTCGCTGGCGGCGAAGCTGCCAAGCGTGGAGAAACCGGCGTTATTGATCAACAGGTCGAGCGGATCGCGCTGACGTATCACCTCCACCACGCGGGCCTGACCTTCGAGCGTGGCGAGATCAACGGCGAGGATCTCCACGGCACACGGCGCTGGCAGCGATTCCGCGAGTACCTCAAGGCGATCGCCGCGTCTGGCCACGAGCAGGAGGCTGTCGCAGGCCGGCGCCAGGGCGCGCGCGTAGGCCTCGCCGATTCCCGACGATGCGCCGGTGATGAGCGCGCGGCGGCCACTCACGACTTCTGCCCTCTGCGGCTAGCGGCTTCAGCGTTTTCATCGCAGCGCATCTTCGCTTCTTCATCGAAAGCACCTGAGTGCGCCGCATTGACATAGACATCGAAGCGCACGGAGCGACCGGTCAGGCGGTGACTGGGAGTCGCGGAGCCCAGAGCCTCTGCGCGCCGGGGACGCTTGACCACCACGCGACGCACGGGCTGTTCGCGCGCCCAGGCAAGGAGCCCCACCTGATCCTCGACGCCTGCGCCGTCTTCCTGCGCGAGCACCTGCAGCAGCTGCATATCCTTCGAGGGCAGCGCCTTGCGCGAGGGGCTGAACATGGGGTCGAGGTAGATGACGTCGATGCCGGCAAGACGATCGCGCGCGATGGATCGCGCATCGAGGGCTTCCAGTTCAAGGCGAGTGGCAATATCGCGCAGGCGCTCATCGCCGGTCTGCGCCTCCTCAAGCGCCCGCTGAAGGAGCGCTGCCATCACCGGTTGCCGCTCGCACATGAGCACGGCGCAGCCAAGGTCGGCGAGGGTGAAGGCGTCGCGACCGAAGCCGGCCGTCGCGTCAAGAACCGAAGGAGGACGATCGGCGCGCCAGCCCATGGCCCGACCGAGCAATTCGTTGTGGCGCGCGTGACGGCGATGCCGGAGAGCCGGGTCGTTGAAGCTCAGTCGCACGGGACCGGCGCGGCCATCGAGAAAGCGCAGGCTCAACCCGCCTCGCGCATCGAGGACAAGGTCGTCGCTGTCGATACGCGGAGCAAGATCCGCCTCCGACGCAAACAGCTCGAGGTCGAGACTGCGGGCGAAATGTACCATATCCGCCGACGGCGCTTCTCCGCCGATCAGACCCACCAGGCGCCCGATTTTGATCTGCCTCCCTTCGTTCGCGCCGCGTCGCCGCTTCGAAACTCCTCGGGGGTGATTCCCAGGCTCAGCGAGCCTTCGTCGAAGTCGAGTTCCGCCTGCAGGTTGAACGCGTGGTGTTTGATACCGTGCTTATCGGTGATCGTCAGATCAAGGGGCAATGAATCCTCGCCCTCGCCGGTATCCCGCGAAAGCCAGCAGCGCAGATCGCGCAAGGGCTGACCCATCATCGACAGGCCCTTCAGCGCATCGGCGGCCTCCGCGCAGCTTCGCAGGAAGTCCGCGCTGCCGTGGCCTTCGCCCGCGCCGGCGAAGTCGCCGAGCATGAGCTGGCCGGGAAGCGCCCGGTCGACGATCCGCGCCAGCTCGATGGTGACGTCGCCGACGATATAGCTGAACACCGTGGGATTCACGCCCTCGGCCTGGTAGAGCTCGTAGTGACTGCCCACGTGAAAGGCCGCGCGTATCACCGGCACCGTGTTGCCCTTCGATACGGCCCGGGCCATGGCGTTGTCGGCGAGAATCAGCAGCAGAAACAGGAACAGCTGCTGGTCAGAGCGCGGATGCGTATCGCGATTCCAGACGTAATAGCCGTCGCCGGTGGTCGTCCGCGCAAAGTGCACCTCAACCCCGCGCGATGCGAGCTTGTTGTAGGCCGAATTCATCGAGTAGGACAGGCTGTTGAGCTGACTGGCCTGCTCAAAGGGGCTGTACAGCGAAAAGTCCGTAATATCGATGAGCAGGACGCCGCGGCGCTCCACGAAGCTCAGCCCATAGCGGCGGATGATCTGCTCCACCGCCTCCATCACCGCCAGGGACTCCTCGAGAGGATGGGAGAGCTTGATGAAGGTCGGCGACACGGCCAGGCGCACGGCCACGGCAAAGAGCTCATCGCGGCTCATGCGCCGGCGACCGGAAATCAGTTCACGGATGTAATCTTCGTTTTCCTGCATAACTTCCGCGTCTTCGCGACTGGCGCAGTAGTTTCCGAGGAAATAGTGGGGAACAAAGATAACGAGGAGACCGCGCTCGTCCCAGCACCAGCACAGGCAGATGTTCTGGCCGAGGCGCCATTGTTTGCGCAGGGTTTTCTCGAGGTTCTGGAGATTGCCGCGCTGTACGATGCTGATGGGATCTTTGGACACGCAATGTCCCAGAGACAACAGGCGCGTAGTATGCCCCGCCCCCTGCCCGCGTTCCAGCGTTGCGGGCACGACTCCGGTCAGCTGCGCACCGACCGCCGATCGTGCTGACCGATTCGCGGGCTGTCCTGCACACACTCAGGCACTCAGGCACTCAGGCACTCAGTCATCAGGCCTGCCGGCCGCAGCGGCGACGGCCTCCGTTTCCCTGGCACACGCCGCCTCGTATCCATCGGCCAGGTACTGCCAGTCGCGCTCCTCGAAGTGGAAAACGGGAGCGCTTCGCTGGATCTTCTGCAGCGAACGACGCAGACGCTCGAGGTTGGCGAGCTGCCAGCAGCTTTTTTCCGGGTCCCGCAGTTCTCCGCGATCGAAGTCGATCAGGTAGACCCGGTCATCGTCGAGCATCACGTTGTTGGCGTTCAGGTCCGGGTGGTACACCCCGCGGTTGTGGAACGCGCGGATACACTCGCCGATGCGGCGCCACTGATCGGCGCCGAGCGCCGACGACTGCAGCAGTTCGGCAAGCGTCTTCGACCCCGGCAGGCACTCGGTGATCAGCGCACCGCGATAAGTCAGGCCCTTTTGCACGATTTGCGCGGCGACGGGCCTTGGTACCGGCAACCCGACCTTGCGCAGGTAGGCGAGGAAACGAAATTCGCGCGCCATGCGCGTACTGTCGCGACCGAGATACAGGTAGCTAGCCCTGACCACCTTGCTGATCACTCCACCGCGCAGGTACTCTCGCATCACCCACTGGCAGCCGCCATGATCGATGAAACGGACGTTGCCGCGACCGAGACGGACCCGGCGCACGCTGTCGTACTGCGAGGTGTCGAATAATGCCGCAGGCGCCGTCGCGTTGATACCGTCGGCATCAAAGATGACTGTCCGCCCCTCGACCGTGATTGTTTTTTCGCGCATGGATACCCGGGTGCCCGCGGCAACACCGACTTGAGCCGGACGTTCGCGCCAGTTTAGCGCCTCTCGCCGCGTTTTCGAGCCCGCGTTGCGCGATGGCCTCGCTCAGGCCGCAGGCCACTGCGGACAAGTCCGGGACAGGCGTAAGGCCGCCCACGGCTGGTAGACTTGGTGCCGCGCTTGTCGGACACTGAACGCGCGTTCTCGCCCAACATCTTCGATAGCATCCGTACTCGAATCGCCGCTTGAAAACCCTGATCCGCAGGCCTCTGTATACCCTCGCAGCGCCGGCGCTCAGGTTGCTGCTGCGCTTGTCTGCCGCACTACCTCTTACGTGGGCTCGCGCCCTCGGCCGACTGGTGGGCCACGCGGCCTGGCTCCTGAATGGCAGATGGCGGCGGATCACCGAGCGCAACATCAGTCTGGCCTACCCCATGCTCGGCCCCGGGGCGTCCCGCGAACTCGCACGCGACGTGCTCCTGCAGGGCGGGATGCTCGTTTTCGAAATGGGTCATGTCTGGCATAAGCCGTGGAGCGAGACTCAGCGGCTGATCCTCGAGGTGGAGGGCGCAGAACTGGTCCGCGCCGCAAAGGCCGAGGGCCGGGGCGTGATCGTTCTGGGCCCCCACATCGGCAACTGGGAAGTACTCGGTCTGCATCTGTCGACGCTCGGTGACCTGGTCGCCCTGTTCGAGCCGCCGCGGATCGCCGCGCTCGGCCCGATCATCAAGGCCGCTCGCGAACGAGCCGGAGGCGAACTTGTTCCGACCACACCGCGAGGTCTCGCGGCGCTGGTGAAGAACGTGAAAGCGGGCGGCGTATCCGGAATTCTGCCCGACCAGGTGCCCGACGATGAAAGTGGCGGCATCGACGCGCCCTTCATGGGGCTTCCTGCCTTCAGCGCCACGCTCGCTCCCAATCTGATCAAGCGCAGTGGCGCCGTGGCGCTGATGGGCGCGGCCTACCGCATTCGCGGCGGCTTCAGGGTCTGCTACCGACCGGTTTCCGAAGCCGTTTACGACAGCGCGGCGGAGATGGCCGTCGCTGCGATCAACCGGGAAGTCGAAAAAGTTATCGACGGCTGGGACAGCCAGTATGTGTGGCAGTACAAGCGCTTCCGCAGCAGGACGCCGGGGGCGGCGGACCGCTATCTGGGGGTATGACGCCGCCAGGGGTATGACGCGGCGCCCAGCCGGGAGGAATACGCGCATTTCGGGCCGCCGCGCCGGCGCCTTCAGTACAGCGAGGGCTCGCCTGCGGGCCGGGTCTTGAAGCGACGGTGAACCCACATGTACTGCTCCGGCTGCTCGCGGATTCCGGCCTCGATAAGACGATTGATCAGCGTTGCGTCGGCGACTTCATCGCCGCTGGGAAACTCGCCGGACACCGGTCTGAATACGATCCGATACTCGTTCGTGGCCGGATCCCGATAGTGGAAGACGCAGCACAGGCTTGCCCGGCCCATCCGCGCGAGCTGCGCCGTGGTCGTGAGCGTCGATGCAGGAACGCCGAAAAACGGCGCGAAAACCGAGTTGCCACGGCCGTAGTCCTGGTCTGGGGAGTACCAGATCACGCGACCCTCGCGCAGCTTGCGCACGATGTTGCGCAGATCCGAACGCTCGAGCACGTTCCTGAAAACCCTTTTACGTCCGAGCGTCACCACATGCTCGAAGACCGGATCGTTATTTTTCCGGTAGATGACGTCGATGGGGTATACCTGATTCAGCATCAGCCCGCACAGGTCGAGGTGCACGAAGTGGGCCCCCACGAGCACCACGCCGCGGCCAGCCGCGGTGGCTGCGTGAAGATGCTCCAGGCCTTCCACGCGGTAGCGCCCGTCAATTTCATCGGCGCTGGCCCACCAGGCCCAGGCGATTTCGAACAGTCCGATCCCGTTCTGGATAAAGACCTCGCGCAGCATTTCGGCGCGACGTTCCTCGTCGAGCTCCGGAAAGCAGAGGCGGAGGTTGGTGCGGGTGACGTGGCGGCGCGTGCGGGCGACTCGCAGCACAAGCAGCCCGCAGTACTTTCCTGCAAGGAGCTTGACGCGATACGGCAGCATCGCCACGAGGCGAAGCACCCCGACCGCACACCAGCTGGGCCAGTGCCGGGGATGGTAAAGCCCGGGCGTGGTCTGAGCCTCGCTAATTGATGTTGCCCTTGATCAGCACCAGCAGCGCTTCGCGGTCGCGCGCGGCGAGCGCAGCGGCCTCCGACTCGGGCTGCAACTGGATTTCGACGCGCCGCGGATCGACGCTCTGCATCGTAACCAGCAGAGGAACGCCCTCCGCGGGATGCTCGTCGCGACCACCACCGAGCCAGGCAAACCAACCGCCGTCCTCATCCTCGGGGTCGCCCGTATAGCGGACGTAGTAGCGCCCCGCACTGCGGTTGCGGTCGGTGATTTCGAAGCCGGACAATTCGAGCGAACGGGCAAGCGACGCCCAGGCGCGCTCGAAAGGCAGCTCGAGGTTGATATAGGGGTTCTCGCCGCCGGCGTCCACCAGGGTGACGCGCGAGGTGGCCTGCATCGACTGCTCCGCCATCATCGACACCGGTGCCGTGTCGGCGCTGTTGGCAATGTACTGCGCCACGGCCTGCAGCATGTCGCTTTCGAGCTCGAGGTCATCGGAACGTTCCGGCCAGCCGGGGTCGCTGCTGCGATACATCTGCAGGATATGCAGCTCGCTGTTACCGCGCTGCACGCCGCGATCGATACGGAAGCGGAAGCGCGCGTCGCGTTCGTCGCCCTTCAGTTCGAGGAACGGCGACTCGATGATTCCGGCCCGCGCATCCATGCGCGCGACATCGATGCTGGCGGCATTCAGGAAGCTGCGCAGCTGCGGCCAGAGCTGTCCCGGTGCGATACCAACGAGCACCCAGCTCTCGTCGCCGAGGCGCTGGATGCGCACCAGCTGGTCGGCACTCGCCGCTACCAGCGGTGCCGGACGGGGAACCTTGTCGTCGCTGCCGCTGAGCGTCGCCTCGCTGTTGACCTGCGGCACGGCATAGATCTCGGCGATCGAAGTCGACTCGCGACCGGGCGGCAGGCGCAGGGGATCCGTCTCCCGCGCCTCGCGATAATCGCCACTGCGGTCACGGAACACGCCTTCATCACCGAACAGAAACCCGCAGCCGCCGAGGGCCAGCAGCAGCGGCAGTGCCAGCAGGCGGCGCATGGGGAGAACGGCGATCACGCGAGGCCGAGCTCCGCAAGCGCCGCATCCACCACAGCGGCGGCCTCGCCCTCGGGCCAGGTCATGGGCAGGCGGATACCGCGCGGAATTCGCCCGAGGCGTTCGAGGGCGTATTTGACGGGCATGGGATTCGCCTCCACGAACAGCGCCGCATTGAGCGCGGCCAGCTCGCCGTTAAGGGCGTGCGTGCGCTCCACATCGCCCGCGAGAGCGCTGGCACAGACCGCGGCGACGCGCTCCGGGACCACGTTTGCGGTGACCGAGATGTTGCCGCTGGCGCCTGCGAGGATCAGCTCGGCAGCCGTGCCGTCATCACCGGAATACACGGCGAAGTCCTCGGGCACCGCGGCGATGAGCTCGCGACCCCGGGCCAGATCACCGGTCGCGTCCTTGATAGCGACGATGCGCGGATGCTCTGCCAGCCGCAGCGTCGTGGCGTTGTGCAGGTCTACGGCCGTGCGCGAAGGCACGTTGTAGAGAATCTGCGGCACGTCCACCGCATCGGCGATGGCAGTGAAGTGCTCGAACAGACCGCGCTGCGTCGGGCGGTTGTAATAGGGTGTCACCTGGAGGCAGGCATCGGCGCCGACCCCCGCGGCAGCGGCCGTGAGCTCGATGGCCTCCTTCGTGGAATTCGCCCCGGTGCCGGCGATCAGGGCTATTCGCCCCTGCAGGGGGCTTATACAGCTACGGATCACCTCGAGGTGCTCGTCCACGTTGAGCGTCGCGCTCTCGCCGGTGGTGCCCACGGCGACGATGGCGGCGGTGCCGGCCTCGCAGTGCCAGTCAAGGAGCGAGGCAAGCACCTCGTAATCCACGCTGCCGTCCTTGCGCATCGGCGTCACGAGGGCTACGAGGCTGCCTTTGATCCTGCCTTTGGTCATAGTGTTCCGAATAGGTCGCTGGGGCGGATGCGGGCCGCGTTCACCGCGGCCTGGGGCGGGTGCGCGGGCTGCGTGACCCGCGTCGGCCTTTGACGGGCCGCCATTATCCACGACAATACGGGCAAGACAAGCAAACGCAGGGGACGCAAAGCGATGAGCAAGGGCAGCAGCAGGAGTGGACGCAGGGCCCGCAGCGGAGCCGGCTGCGTGCTGGCGGTGCTGCTCACCGCGGCGCCCTTCGCGGCCAGCACGGCGACCGCCCAGCTTGTTCCCCCGCCCTCGGCGTCTCCAAGGCCCGGCGCCGGTCTGATCGAGCAGCGAGTCGGCGCGCTGACCGCCCTCGACCGCCAGTACATGGACCGACAACGGCAGCGGATCAACGACCTCATGCTGCGTCACTACGGCGGCCAGTGCTGCCGGCGCGAGGCCGATCTCGATTACCTCCAGCGCCTGCTGGATGATCGCCACGTACGCGATGACCAGAGCGAGGAGCTGCAGGCCATGGGTATCGTTCTCGGCGATCTTCTCGCTGCGGAAATCGACCTCGACTGGGTGGTCTTCGAAGACGCCAGGGGACGCAGCCGAGCCCTGCGTCTCGACAATACGGACAACTTTCTCTTCCCCGTAACGATGATCTCGCGGCGCCGCGAAGGCGGCGACCGCACGCCGATCCTCGCGATCTACCAGCAGGCCGTGGACGCCATTGCGGCCGCGCGACCACCGCTACCCTTCCAGTAGCGCGCAGGCGTGAAATCCGAGGCGACGGTTCACGCGGATCCCGGGCGGCGCAGCCTATGCTTCGCGGGCGACTGGGATGCGCCGCAGCTGCCGCCTACGGATGACATCCTCGAAACCGTCAGCCAGACCGGTGGCGACTGGACGGCGGAGCTCGCGGCGGTCGGCTCCTGGGACTCCCGGCTTACGGCCCTGCTGCTGCGTCTTGAACGCAAGGCCACAGCGACAGGGGGACGGCTCGAACTGAGCGGTGCGCCGGAGCCACAGCAGCGCAGTTTCGCGCTGGCGACCTCGGTCACGCCGCCCCCCGCGCGGAGCGAGGCCCGCACCGCCTGGCTGTCGCGCGCCGCCTGGAAGGATTTCCTTCACGATGTCGGCGAGAGTTTCCTCGATTCGCTGGCGTTCCTTGGCGAGGCCCTGACGGCGCTGCTTCGAACGCTATCGGGCCGCGGTGCCCTGCGCGGCCGCGAGCTCATAGACGCCTGCTATCGCGCCGGACCCGACGCCCTCGGCATCATTGCCCTGACCAGTATCCTGGTCGGCATGATCCTCGCCTACCTCGGTGCGGCACAGCTGCAGCAGTTCGGTGCCGCGCTCTACGTTGCCGACCTGGTCGCGATCGGTATGCTCCGGGAGATGGGCGCGCTGATGACCGCTGTGGTCATGGCCGGTCGCACCGGTGCCGCCTACGCGGCGCAGCTTTCCACCATGCAGGGTAACGAGGAGATCGACGCGATCCGCACGCTCGGCATCGATCCGATGGAATACCTCGTCGCGCCGCGGATCATCGGCCTGCTGTGCATGATGCCGCTGCTGGTTATTCTCGCCGACGTCCTCGGTATTGTCGGCGGAGCCCTGGTCGCCGGTGGCATGGGGGTCAGCCCGCTGCAATATCTGACGCAGTTGGAGCAGGCTATCGCTCCCGCCCATTTCCTTGTCGGCATGCTCAAGGCCGTCGTATTCGCCGCGCTGATTGCCATCGCGGGTTGCCGCGCCGGCATGGGAGCCGGACGCAGCTCCGCCGCCGTCGGCGAGGCGACCACCGAGGCCGTCGTGACCGCGGTGGTCTACCTGATCATCGCGGACGCGGCGATCAATATCCTCTGTCAGGAACTGGGCGTCTAGCGCGTGAATCAGGCGCAGAGCGAAACGCAGCCTGTCCCGGTCATCCGCGTGCGAGGCCTCACCATGGCCTACGGCTCGCGCCTGATACAGCAGGACGTCAGCTTCGACGTGAACGCCGGCGACATTTTCGTGATCATGGGCGGCTCCGGCTGCGGCAAGAGTTCGCTCCTCAAGCATCTCCTCGGGCTGCTCGAGCCGGCCAGCGGTGACATCTACTACGGCGACGTACGCTTCACCGGCGCCGACGCGACCACGCAGCGCGACCTGCGCCGCCGCTGGGGCATCACCTACCAGTCCGGAGGCCTGATCAGCGCGATGACCCTCGCGGAAAACGTGGCGCTGCCGATGGAGCAGTACGGCAACTATGCGCCGCGTGAACGCGATGATCTCGTCGCCCTGAAACTCGCCCTGGTAGGCCTCGACGGTTTCCAGGACTACTATCCCTCGGAAATTTCCGGAGGAATGCGCAAACGGGCCGCCCTGGCTCGTGCCATCGCCCTGGACCCTGATATCCTGTTCTTCGACGAGCCGTCCGCGGGCCTCGACCCGATCAGCTCGCGGCGCCTCGATGACCTCATCCTGCAGCTGAAAGAGAGCACGGGCGCCACGGTGGTGATGGTGACGCACGAACTACCGAGCATTTTTGCCATTGCCAACAACTCGATCTACCTTGATGCCGACAGCAAGCGAATGATTGCATCGGGCGACCCCAGAGCGCTTCGGGACCACAGCGAACACCCCGTTGTACGCCAGTTCCTGCGCCGCGAAGCGAGTCCCGACGGCGGTGACGGGCATGAGTGAGCGCCGCAACAGCATTCTGGTCGGCGCCTTCGTTATCGGCTGCCTGCTGATCGCCGTTTCCGGGGGGCTGTTCTTCGCCGGCGGTGGCCTCGGACGAGCACGAACCCCGGTGGTGATGGTGTTCGATGGTTCCCTGCACGGACTTACGGTAGGTGCGCCCATAGCCCTGCGCGGAGTCACTATCGGTGAGGTCACGGACATCGATCTGATCCTCGACGCCGATCAGGCCGAGGTGCGCATGGAAGTCGTCGGCGAACTCGATCCGGAGTCGCTGCGCGTCGACGGTGAGATCTCCGACCGGCTCTACGCCGAACTCGTCGACCGCGGCCTGCGCGCGCAGCTCGCGATGCAGAGCCTGCTCACGGGCCTGCTCTACGTACAGCTCGATTTTCACCCCGATACGGAACCCAAGCTGGCTGACACCATCGCCAGGCACTACCAGCTCCCAACGATACCGACGGAGCTCGAGCAGCTGCGCCAGTCCCTTGAGAGCATCGACTACGGCGAGATCTCCGACAATCTGAGCCGCATCGCAAAGGGGCTGGACACGCTGATGAACAGCCCCGATACGCAGGCACTGCCCGCCTCACTGCGCAGCAGCCTGGCCTCGCTGGAAAGCGCGAGCGAGGAACTGAGCGCAACGCTGACCGACAGCCGACCGGCGCTGAACGCCCTGCTGCAGGACGGGCGCGAGGCCCTCGCCGGCGTGAGCAGAACCATGCCGCAGCTGAGCGAACGCCTCGAGGCAACGCTCGGCGGCCTCGACCAGGCTCTGGCCTCCGCCAATTCAACGCTCAAGCGGATCGACAGCGCCGCGTCGCCCGATTCGGCGCCGCGGCGCCAGCTGACCAGTACCTTGCAGGAGCTCTCCCTCGCCGCCCGCGCGCTGCGCTCGCTCGCACGCACGCTCGAGGAACATCCCGAGGCATTGCTGCGCGGGCGCCGCCCGGAGGACGAGCCGTGAAGCCCTGGCGCTCACCGGCGGGCCGGGATCTCGGCATCGCGCTGTTGCTGCTCCTGTGCCAGGCCTGCGCCGTAAGCACCCCTTCAACCGCGTACCTGCAGCTCGCAGCGATCAGCACCGGCAGCCCGGATGGCATCAGTGGGGATGGACCCAGTTTGTTCATCGACCGCGTTCGTCTCCCGGATTTCCTGCTGCGCGACGAATTGATCCGTCGCGACGACGACTTCAGTCTTCACTACAACCCCTATCTGCGCTGGGCCGAGCCACTGGATCTGGGCCTGCAGCGCGTGCTCGCGGAAGAGCTGTCGATAAGCCTGGACACGCGCCAGATCCGACGCTATCCCACGCCGGCGGCAAGGGACACTGAGTGGCGTCTGCAGGTAGAGGTCGATCGCTTCGAGCGTCAGGGTGAAGAGGTTCAGCTGCGCGCCCGGGGAATCTGGGCGCGCAGCGACAGTCCGGATGCAGCCGTCGCGGTCATTGACTTTGACCGCCAGCGACGCGTTGAATCCGCCAGCCCCGGCGCGACCGCCGAGGCGCTGAGCGAACTGCTCGCCGCCTTCGCCGGCGAGCTTGCCCGGGGGCTCGGCCCCTGAGCCCCGGCTGCGCGCTGGAATCTTCGCGCCGCAGCTGAGCCCGTCAACCACCAGACCTTCGCAAAACCGGCGATCATCGCTGTAACCCAGGAGCACCGACCGTGGAAAATCTGAACCTTGACTTCCTGAAACAGCCCGAACAGTGGCTGCCGCTGGTCATCGAGTACAGCACCGCGCTGTTTCTCGCGCTGATCATCTTCTACATCGGCAAGGCCGTCGTCGGGCGCATCGTCTCGATCACGCAGCGCATCATGCTCGCGCGCGGCACGGACGAAACCCTGGTCACTTTCGTCTGCTCCATCCTGCGCTGGCTCGGCCTGCTCTTCGTCACCATCGCCGCGCTGAGTCAGATCGGTGTCGATACCACTTCCCTGGTCGCCCTGATCGGTGCCGCGGGCCTCGCGATCGGCCTGTCGCTGCAAAGCTCGCTCGCGAACCTCGCCGCCGGCGTGATGCTGATCGTGTTCAAGCCCTTCAGAAAAGGCGATTTCGTCGAAGCAGGTGGAGCCATGGGCACCGTCGACTCGATCAGTATCTTCACCACGGTAATGACGACGCCGGACAACAAGGAAGTCATCGTTCCCAACGGCGCGATCATCGGCGGCAACATCACCAACTTCTCGGCGCGACCGACGCGGCGGGTGGATATGGTCTTCGGCGTTTCCTACGGCGACGACCTGCGCAAGGCGCGCGGCATCCTCGAAGAGATCATCGCCGCCGACAGCCGCGTCCTCGCCGAACCGGCTCCCGTAATCACCGTGGGCGAGCTCGCCGACTCGAGCGTGAACTTCCTGGTGCGCCCCTGGGTCAACGCTTCGGACTATTGGGCAGTACTCTGGGACACGACCGAGACCGTGAAGCTGCGCTTCGATGAAGAAGGCATCAGCATTCCCTTCCCGCAGATGGACGTTCACGTGCCGGGGCTGCCGGTGGAGAAGAGCGCCGCGTAAGCGCGGGAAGGCAGCGCGCGCTTGCGAGCGCGCGCTGCGAGCTAGAACGCGAGGCTCTCGCAGGACAGACAACGCATGTAGAGATGGCGCGGATCGGGGTGTTCCATGATTCGCGTCAGCTCGTCATAGGCAGGGCCAAGCACCACCGCGGCAGGCGCCAGGGCGGGAAAGTGACTCCGCACCCAGAGTCCCAGCTCCGAAACAGGCGCGGGACCGCGAAGGAGCAGATCGCTCAGGCGCTGCAGCAGCAACTGCTGCGGTGAGATACTCGGCTTGATGGTGATCACGCGGTAGCTGTCTGCATCCAGACCTGCGAGTTCCGCGGCGGCCGCGGCGGCATCGTCGAGGCTGCCCAGACCGTCGACAAGCCCGACCTCGCGCGCCTGCAATGCGCTCAGGACACGCCCCTCGGCAACGTCGCCGAGAACGTCGGGCCGCAGATCACGGCTGCGGGCAACGAGGTCGAGAAACTTTTGATAAATATCCTCGACGGTCTGCTGCAAAGCATCTTCGACAATCGGTGACAGCGGTCGATCGAGGCGCGCGCCACCAGCCACAGGCGTGGTGCCGACGCCATCGGTGTACACGCCGCCGCGCTCGAGCAGTCGCTCGAAGGTCGGAAAGGCGAGGAAGACTCCAATACTCCCCGTGATCGTTGCCGGCGTGGCGAGGATGCGATCGGCGGCCGTGGCGATGTAGTAGCCACCGGAGGCGGCCACGCTGCCCATGCTCACGACCACGGGGATGTCTTCTTCCTCGCGGATGCGCTCGAGTTCGGCGCGAATGATTTCCGAGGCGAAGACGCTGCCACCACCGCTGTTGATACGCAGCACAAGACCGCGCAGTCCCTCGCGATCCACCGCGCGACGCAGTGTTTCGACCAGCGATTCCGCGCCGATGGCTCCAAGACCCTGCGATCCTGGCTGAATGTTGCCCTGGGCTACGACCACCGCGATGCTGTCCTCGCCGGGCCGCAGGGCGGGCGCCTTCTGCCGTGCCAGGTAGGAGGCAAAGTCGATGTTCTCGTAACTCCCCTCATCGCTCTCGACGCCGACCAGCGCCTTCAGGTAGGCGTCGCGCTGCTGCCGATCGAGGAGCTCGTCGACCAGCCCCTCGCGCGCGGCGAGCTTCGCCGGGTCACCGCCCACGGCGCGCAGGCGCTCGGCATAGGCGCCCAACAGCGCATCCAGCGCACCCTCGGGCAGGCCGCGCCGCGTCTCGACGGCGCTGCGGTAGGCGTCCCACAGATCACCGAGCCAGCGCCGGCTGATCTCGCGCTCGCCCGCAGACATCTCGCTGCGCAGGAAGGGCTCGGCAACGGATTTGAATTCACCGGCGCGGAACACGTGCATGGATACGGACAGCTTCTCCAGCGCCTCAGCGAAGAAGTTGAGGAAATAGCCATAGCCCTCGATCGCCACAGCGCCGTAGGGATGCATGAGCACCGTGTCCGCCTCCACGGCGAGCAGATACTGATCCTGTGAATAGTAGTCGGCCGTGGCAACCACGGGCTTTCCGGTTTTGCGAAAGCGCGCGATAGCCTCGCGCAGTTCCGTGATCTTGCTCTGGCCGATGCCGAGCAGCCCGTCGAGTTCGATGACCAGGGCAACGATGCGCGTGTCCTTCGCCGCCAGATCGATGCTGTCAATGAGATCCGTGAGCAGCAGTTCGCGCGTCGCGCCGTCGTCGAAGCCAAGGACGCTGCCGCCGACCCGCGTCGGCGCATCCACCACGCGCCCGGACAGGTCGAGACGCAGCGCTGCGCGCTCGGGCAGCGGCGCGGGACGATCGAGGAGCGCGATCAGGAGCAGTGCCACGAGCGCCAGGAAAAACAGGTTGGCGAGGCTGCTGCGGACAACGGTAATGCTGCGCCACAGGCCGCGGAACAGGCGACGAATCATGCGCTACCTCCTGGCTTTTCCCCTTCCCCGCTTTGCTGCACGGCCGACGACGAAACCGCCGTCTGCGCCGAACCAGCCTGCGCGTCCGCGCTGTCCTCTGTCGCCGCGCGCAACTCGGGTCCGCGACTGCGGATGTAGAACATCGAGGTCAGAAACACGCCAACAACCGCAAGCAGTTCCAGGCTGGCGCGCACACTGTCGGGCTCGGCAAACAGCCGCTGCACGGCGACGACGAAATACATCAGCGTGACGAAAGACAGCCAGGCCGCGCTGCGCAGCCGGTCGCGCAGGAGGCCCGGAATCAGCACCAGCAGCGGCAGGAACCACAGCAGCCAGACGACGGCGGGCACATCGCGCTGCAGGCCATCGGCGACCATGGTGGCCGCGTGCAGCGCAAGCGTGCTCCACAGCCCCAACCACAGCAGCTTGGAGGCCCGGCCGCGGGCGGTAGCAGATCTGTCCATGGCGTTTCCTTTCATAGCAGGCGCAGCGCCGTCTCGGCGACGCGACGACCGAGGGCACGACACAGCGCGAGTTCCGTATCTCCCGGGGGGCGGGCGCCGTCGGCTCCCGACCAGTGACTGGCGCCGTAGGGCGTTCCTCCGCTCTGCGTGCTCATCATGCCGGCCTCGCTGTAAGGAAGACCGAGGATCAGCATGCCGTGGTGAAGAAGCGGAATCTGCATGCTGAGCAGCGTGCTCTCCTGCCCTCCGTGCAGGCTCGAGGTCGACGTGAACACGGCGGCGGGTTTGCCGATCAGCGAGCCGCTCAGCCAGAGGTCCGAGGAGGAATCGAGAAAGTATTTCAGCGGCGCGGCCATATTGCCAAAGCGCGTCGGCGATCCGAGGACCAGCCCGGAGCAACGCCTGAGCTCGTCCATGATGCAGTAGGTCGGCCCCTCGTCGGGCACGGCGTCGCTGACGGCTTCGGTCTCGGCGGAAACGGGCGGCACCGTACGCAGGCGCGTCTGCATGCCGGGCACCGCATCGGCGCCGCGGGCAATCTGCCGCGCCATCGTCGCCGTGGCGCCCGTGCGGCTGTAGTAAAGAATCAGAATGTACGGATCGTCGCTCAAGGATTGTCGTCGTCGCTAGCGAAGGCTCAGGGAAGCCCGGGGTAGGCGGCCCAGCGGCACTACGGAGTAAAAGGCGCGCAAATATAGCAGAACGGCCGACGCCCGCTTTCTGCGATACTTGGAACATGGAATTGTCGAGAGACACGCTGGCGGCGCTGAAACACCGGCTCGCCTACCTTTACGAGCGCTATCACAGTGACCGCTGTCGCGACACGTCGGCCGCGCTCACCTACATGTCGCTGTTTGCGCTCGTTCCTCTGCTGACCGTGCTGTACACCATGGCGTCGGCCGTACCTGCATTTCAGGGCGTCGAGGCGAGCATTCAGGATCTGCTCTTCGAACACCTCGTACCGGAGACCACCGCCGGCGTCGAAGGCTATCTCGAAGACTTTTCGCGCCAGGCGAAGAACCTCACGGGCTTTGGCGTCGCCGTTCTCCTCGCTACCGCCGTGCTCATGCTGCGCAATATCGAACAGGCCTTCAACCTGATCTGGCGCGCACGCGCCAACCGCGGCGCCGTGCCGAGTTTTCTGCTGTACTGGGCCGTACTGTCGCTGGCCCCGATCACCATCGGCGTCGGCCTCGGTGTGAGCACCTTTCTGGCCTCCTATGCGGGCGTGCTCGAACGTCTGGACGTGATCGGCATCGGCTCATTCTTCGTCCGCCTGGCGCCCTACCTGCTGCAGATCATCGGTTTCACGCTGGTCTACGCCGCCGTGCCGAACTGCCGCGTACCGCTGCGCCACGCCCTCGTCGGAGGTGTCATCGCCGGCGTCAGCTTCAACATCGCGCGCGCCTTGTTCACCAGGCTGGTCGCCGGTTCGAGCATCACCTTCATTTACGGCGCTTTCGCCGCGGTGCCGCTGTTCCTGCTGTGGATCTACATTTCCTGGAACATCGTGCTGCTCTCCGCCATCGTCACGCACAGCCTTTCGGCCTATCAGAGCGCGGAACAGGCACGCCGACCGATGCTGCTCAAGGCCCTAGAGCTGATCGAGGCCCTGCACCGGCGCCAGGCCGAGGGGCGCGGTATCTCCGAACTCGAACTGGTGCAGCGTCGCGGCCTTGCCATCGATGCCGAGAGCTGGCACTTCCTGCGCGACCGCCTGAGTGAAGTACGCCTGATCGCCCGCGACGAGGACGGGCGCTATCGCCTCGCCAGGGATCTCCACGACGTACCGCTGTGGCAGCTTCAGCGCTGGATCAGCGATGAGGGCGATCTGCCGCCGCGGGACGACAGGGCGCTTCCGTCCTGGGAGCGACGCGTCGTTGCCCTCCTCGCCCAGCGCCGGCAGGATAACCGTCAGCAGCTGCAGCTTTCCCTCGCCGAGCTCTTCGCCACGCAGGACGCGTCGCCGCCAGCGATCGAGGGCGGCGATGCAGACCGCAGGGAGCTGCGCAGCGTTTAGGCGCTTGGGCGCCGCACAGACGCAGACGCTCGCGAGCCTGGCCGGACGCCGATGTCGTCCGCGAGCTCGCGCCCATCTGCTCAACACCGCCTTCCGTAAGTCGTCCAGTAGTCATGCCCACTCCGATACCCATGCCAACCGGTCTTCGCTCAACATGTCGATGAACACCCTATTGCGCTTCGGCGCCGTCATTCTGCTTCTTGCAACCGGTGCCTGCAGCCGGGAGGGACCCTCCACGAATGGCGACTGGACTTTCGTGAACTACTGGGCCGAATGGTGCAGGCCCTGCATCAAGGAAATCCCCGAGCTCAACGCGCTGAACGCGCGCGACGGCTTCCGCGTCCACGGCGTCAACTTCGACGGCGCAAGCGGCGAAGCGCTGAGCAGGCAGATTGACGCGCTGGGCGTGGAATTTCCGACTCTCAGCGAGGACCCGGGGCCACGCTTCGGGCTGGAGCGACCGCAGGTGCTGCCGACCACGCTGGTGCTGCGTCCCGACGGCAGCCTGCTGCGTGTGCTCGTGGGTCCGCAGACCGCCGACAGTCTGATCGCTGCAACGCGTAACTCCGCCGCAACGGCCGCAGATTCAGGGCCTGAATCAGGGAATAAGCAGCGATGAACCGACAGTGCGCCGCGCCTGCAGTTCGGCGTGGGCTCGCTGCACTTCCGCCAGAGGATAGCGCTGGGCAACGGTCACCTTGAGCGTGCCGTCGAGGACGCGCTCGAATACGGCCGCCGCACAGGCGCGCATTTCTTCCTCGGTAGCAACGTAGGCCATCAGCGACGGGCGGGTAATGAACAGCGAGCCACGCTGCGCCAGGTGCTGGAGGTCGAAGGGTGGCGGCGAGCCCGATGCGTTGCCAAAGCTCACCATCAGACCGCGCGGCGCAAGGCAGTCGAGCGACTGCGTGAAGGTCGCCGCACCCACGCCGTCGTAGACGACGGGGAGCATGCTGCCATCGGTGATGCGACGCACCTCCTCGACCACATTGTCCTCACCGGACAGCAGACAGTGCTGGTAGCCGTTGGCCAGCGCCAGCTCGCGCTTGGCCTCGCTTCCCACGGTGCCGATCAGCTCGACGCCGAGCGCCGCGGCCCACTGGCCGAAGAGCAGACCGACGCCGCCCGCCGCCGCGTGAAACAGCGTGACGTGACCGGGGCGCAGGGTGAAGAGGCGGCGCAGCAGGTATTCCACCGTCGCACCCTTGAGCAATACGGCCGCGGCCGTATCGAAGTCGATGCCATCGGGTATCGGCACGATGCGATCGGCTGGCACGATAACCGCCTCGCTGTAAGCACCGATGCCGGCCGAGCAGTAGGCCACGCGGTCGCCGGGTTGCCACGCGGCGCCCTCGCCCACGGCCTCCACGGTACCGGCCGCCTCGAGACCCAGACCCGCAGGCAGCGGCAGCGGGTACAGTCCGCTGCGGTGGTAGGTATCAATGAAGTTGAGGCCGATGGCATGGTTGCGCACACGAACCTGGCCGGGCCCGGGTTCCGGGAGCTCATGGTCCTTGAGCTGCATGACTTCCGGCCCGCCGGCGCGACTGATCTGTACGGTTCTTACGCTGCTCATGTTTCCCCCGGGCCAAAGCTGCGGGCCGGCGCTGAGGCTCAGCCGGCCGGCATGGAGGGCCGAGTATAGCCGCGCTCAGGCAATGCCTTCATCCATCGCGCACCAGCGCGCACAGGCCTTCTGCCCCGGACCCGAGGAAACACAGAGCTGCACCTCGGCAAGGCGATCACCCGAGGACAGATCGAGAAGGCGGGCAAGAAGGTAGTGCGAGAACTCCTCTACCGTGGCGTTGCTGATCGGCAGGACCTGCGTGTCGCTCTTGAGGAAGCTCATGCGCTCACCGTTGAAGCGCACTTCATAGGAGTCACCCTGTTCCGAAACGCTCTGGTAGGGCGAGCGCTCAGGCAGAATCAGATACTCGTCGAGCTCGTCGCAGAGTTGCTTGAGGCGACGCTTGTACACGTTGTAGTCAGCAGCGAAACCGTTGTCGCCCATGGGGGCAGCGATCATCGCCGAGACGGAGTAATTGTGCCCGTGGAGGCGTTCGCGCTCCGTGGCGGAAAAAATCGTGTAGTGGGCGACGGAAAACTTGTGCGCTTCCTTGTCGATGTACAGAGTCGCCAGGCGTTCCATCGGCGGCTTTCCTCGATGCTGCGGATACGGGCTGATACGGCAACGCCGTGTAGCGCGGTTCACAGCATCTCGGACGCGACGCCGGCGCTGATCGTCGCAAGCTTCCAGACGAATGCGGCTGCAGCGCCCGGCGCGGCCTGCTAGCATCTGCGGCGGTTTCAACGGGCCCAGGGAGAAGCAACCCGAATGACCATCGCCATCATTACCGGAGCCAGTGTGGGAATCGGGGAGGCCACGGCCCGCGCCTTTCAGGCCGGCGGCTACGAGGTCGTCAACCTCTCCCGCCGCCACTGCCAGGTGGCGGACGTGCACAACCTGCCCTGCGATCTCTCCGATCCAGACTCTATCGCCGACGCGATCGATGCGCTGCTCAGCCACGTACACGGCCTGTCCGAGATCGCCCTGGTGCACAACGCCAGCCAGATGCGCAAGGACAGCGCCAAGGACTGCAGCGACGACTCGCTGCGCGACGTGCTCGAGACCAACGTGGTCGCCGTGAACCGGCTGACGCGCGCGCTGTTGCCGGGAATGGGGCCGGGAAGCAGTGTGCTCTACGTCGGCTCGACGCTGGCGGAAAAAGCCGTACCGAATACCTTCAGCTACGTAATGTCAAAGCACGCGCAGCTCGGCATGATGCGCGCTACCTGCCAGGACCTCATGGGCAGCGGCATTCACACGGCGATGGTCTGCCCGGGCTTCACCGACACGGAAATGCTGCGCAATCACCTCGGCAACGACGAGACGCTGCTGCAGCAGATCGGCGCGATGAACAGCTTCGGCCGGCTCATCGAACCGGAGGAAATCGCCAACGTGCTGCTCTGGGCGCATCGCAATCCGGTGATCAACGGCTCCGTGCTGCACGCCAATCTCGGCCAGCGGGAAAGCTGAGGTGAACCCCGCCCTGCTGCGCGAGCGTCGCGAGCGCGTGTTCATCGTGCTGGCGGGGACCTTCCTCTGCGCCATGACCCTGCTCAACGTGATCGGCATCACGCGCTTCGTGCAGTTCGGTCCGATGGCGCTGGCCGTGGGCGTACTGCCCTACCCGCTGACCTTTCTGTGCACGGACCTGATCTGCGAGCTCTACGGCAAGGCGCGCGCCAACTTCCTGGTCAGCGTGGGACTGGGCCTCAACTTTCTGATTCTCTTTGTCCTGTTTCTCGGCAACAGCATGCCCTCCGTACCCGCGGAGGCAATGCCGCCGTGGCAGGTCATCCAGCTCGCGGCGCCCGTCGCCCTGCCCAACGGCGAGGTTGTCGAAAGCAGCATCGGGCTCTATCAGCTGATCTACGCGACCACTTCGGGCGCTGTCTTCGCCTCCATGCTCGCCTACATCGCCGCGCAGTACTGCGACGTGCAGCTGTTTCATTTCTGGAAGCGAGTGACGCGCGGAAAGTATCTCTGGGTGCGCAACAACTTCAGCACGCTGATGAGCCAGATGGTCGATTCGGTGATGGTCGTGACCGTGACCTTCGGCGCCGCCTTTCTGCGCGGCGACATCGCGCTGTCAGCGCTGCTGGTACTGATCGGCAGCAACTACCTGTTCAAGGCCGCCGTCGCTCTCCTCGACACGGGGCCCTTTTACCTCGGAGTGCATTACCTGCGGCGCTACCTGCAGCTGGCACCCGGCGAGTACGCCGCCGCCGGTGAAGAAGGCGCGGGAGGCGACGCAGTCGACGCAGACGCGACCCGCCTGCAGTGACGCACGGTGCCCGCGGCGAGGCTCAGGCCACGCAGCGTGGCGCTGTCTCGCCGGCGCGGCGCGCCGACTCGAGCATTTCACGAGCCAGATCCTCGGCTATCGCGCTCGTGGGACGACGGCTTTCATCGGCGCGGCGCAGGACTTCTTCAAGGCGCTCACCGATCGCCGCGATGGATCGCTCAAGGCCCGAGCGACTCCAGCCGGAACGCTGGAAATGCACGTCGATGATACCGCCGGCGTTAATGAGAAAGTCCGGGCAGTAGAGAATGCCGCGGTCGGCCAGGCGCGCGGCGTCGGCTTCCTCGTGCAGCTGATTGTTGGCGGCGCCGGCCACAATGCCGGCGCGCAGGCGCGGGATGCTCGCAGCGTTGAGCGAATCGCCGAGCGCGCAGGGTGCAAAAACGTCGACGTCCGCAGCAACGATGTCGTCGATGGAAAGCGGCCTCACGCCGAGCTCCGCCTCGGCGCGCTGGCAGCGCCGCAGGTCGACATCGGCGGCGACCACCTCCGCCCCTTCGGCGCGCAGCAGCGCGGCGAGGCGGTAGCCGACATGACCGAGGCCCTGAACCGCGACACGCACGCTGCCCAGGGCGTCGCTACCCAGGCGATGGCGCAGCGCTGTACGGATCGCGATGAACACACCACGTGCCGTACTCGGCGACGGGTCGCCGCCGTGCTCTGTCCCGTCGATGCCGCTGACATGCCGCGTTTCCCGCGCCATCTGCCGCAGATCCTCAACGGAAGTCCCGGAGTCTTCCGCCGCCACGTAGCGACCGCCGAAGCGGTCGATGAAGCGACCCATCGCCGCCAGCAGCGCCGGTGTCTTGTCGCAGCGCGGGTCGGCGATGATCACGGACTTGCCTCCGCCGAGGGGCAAGCCGGCCAGGGCCGATTTGTAGGTCATACCCCGGGACAGGCGCAGCACATCGTCGAGCGCCTGCGCATCGTTGGAATAGGGAAAGACTCGACAGCCGCCGACGGCCGGGCCGAGGCTGCGATCGTGAACGGCGATGATCGCGCGCAGACCGCTGTCGGCGTCGCGGGCAAAGCTCACTTCTTCGTGCTGATCGAATGCCGGGGCATCGAAAACGCTCATGGTGCTTCCTCGTTGCAGGCCGCCCTTCGACGACCGGGATGGTTTTCGGCTCAGGCGGCCTCGACGATGCGGACGGGCTCTTCGCGCTCCGTGAGCCGACTCAGGAGCGCCTCACGGCGCACGACAAGCTGCGCGCGGTTGCGATCTTTCACATGGCCGAAACCGCGCAGCTGCAGCGGCAGTGCCGCCAGCTCGCGCAGCGTGGCGTAGTCCGCGCGGCCGACCCGCGATGCGATCTCGCCGAGCAGGGCCTCGTAGTCAACGATGTCCTGGCGCTCGCGGCGCCGCTCGGCGGTGTAGCCGAAGATGTCGAAGGCGGTGCCGCGAAGGCGCTTCAGGGGCGCGAGCAGACGGAAGGCACTCAGCATCCACGAGCCGAATTCGCGCTTGCCGGGAGCCCCGGAGGCATCACGGGGTGACAGGATCGGGGGCGCCAGATTGAAGCGCAGCCGGTAGTCGCCCTCGAACTGCGCATCGAGTGCCTCGAGAAATTCGGGACGCGTATACAAGCGCGCGACCTCGTACTCATCCTTGTAGGCCATCAGCTTGTACAGCGCGCGCGCGGCCGTCGCCGTGAGTGAGTCCGTCTCCTGCGCATGCGGATCGACCGCGGCCAGCGTGTCGACAGTTTTGGAGAAGCGCTGCGCATAGGCGCTATCCTGATACGCCTCAAGACGCGCAGCGCGATCGGCCAACAGCTCGGGCGTGGAAAGTACGGGCCGCGCTTCGCGCTTTGGCAGCAGACTCATGACGGCCTCGGGCTGCACGGCGAAGCGACGCCCGTAGAGAAAAGCCTGTCGATTGAATTCCACCGCCACGCCATTCATCGCGATCGCCTGCTCGAGCGCGGCCGCCGACACGGGCACAAAACCGCGCTGGTAGGCAAAGCCCAGCAGGAACAGGTTCGCGGCGATCGAGTCGCCGAGCAGCGTGCTGGCGATATGCGTCGCATCGAGGAAGTGGCAGTCCGCTTCGCCCACCTCTTCGCTGATCCGCTGCTTCATCGCTCTCGTGGGGAAGCGCGCATCGGGGTCGCGGATGAACTCAGCCGTCGGCGTTTCCGCGTCGTTGACCACGGCGTGGGTCCGTCCCAGCGCCGCCTTCCCAAGGGAATCGTAGGTCGTCGTGACGACCAGGTCGCAGCCGAGCAGCAGGTCTGCTTCACCGGCGGGTATGCGCACGGCATAGATGGAGTCCTGGTCGCGGCCGACGCGCACGTGCGACACGACGGCGCCGAACTTCTGCGCCAGCCCGGTCTGGTTGAGCGTTGCACAGCCCTTGCCCTCGATATGCGCGGCCATGGCGACGAGCGCCGTGATCGTGAGCACGCCGGTGCCGCCGACGCCGGTGACCACGGTGTTCCAGGGGCGCTCGCCAATATCGGGCAGCGTCGGATCCGGCAGCGGATCGAAGACCAGCTCCGAACCCGCTGCGGCCTGCGGCTTGCGCAGGCCGCCGCCGACCACGGTCACAAAACTCGGGCAGAAGCCGCGGTTGCAGCTGTAGTCCTTGTTGCAGGCGCTCTGGTCGACGCGACGCTTGCGCCCGAGCTCCGTTTCCCTGGGCACGATCGACAGACAGTTGGACTGCACGGAACAGTCACCGCAGCCCTCGCATACGGCATCGTTGATGAACAGGCGCCTCGCCGGGTCCTCCAGCTCGCCTTTCTTGCGACGCCGGCGCTTCTCGGCGGCGCAGGTCTGCTGGTAGACGATGACCGAAGTTCCCTTGAGCTCGCGCAGCTCGCGCTGAAGGGCATCCATGTCATCGCGGTGATGGAGCGTAAGGCCATCGAGGGACGGCATGCGACCGCGCCAGCGTCCGGGCTCGTCGCTGACCAGGGCGATGCGGCGCACGCCCTCACCGCTGAGCTGGCGCAGCAGATCGGGTATCTCGAGCGAACCGTCGATGGGCTGGCCGCCGGTCATCGCAACGGCGTCGTTGTAGAGGATCTTGTAGGTGATGTTCACACCGGACGCCACGGCGGCACGCACAGCGAGGATGCCCGAGTGAAAATAGGTGCCATCGCCGAGGTTCTGAAAAACGTGCTGCGTGTCCGTAAACGGCGCCTGCCCGATCCAGGTGACGCCCTCGCCGCCCATCTGCGTAAAGGTCAGCGTCGGCCGATCGGGCATCCACGTCGCCATGTAGTGGCAGCCGATTCCGCCCATGGCGTAGCTGCCATCGGGCAGCCGCGTCGAGGTGTTGTGCGGGCAGCCGCTGCAGAAATGCGGCACGCGTTCCGCCGTCTCCGTGGGACGCGCCAGGGACAGTTCCTTGCGTTCGATCCAGGCGATCCGCTCGTCCATGAGTTCGGAGCGGTAAAAACGTCGAATGCGCGACGCCACGGCGAGTGCGACGATAGCCGGGGTGAGCTCGCCGCGGTTGGGCAGCAGATCGCGACCGTTTTCGTCGAACTCGCCGACCACGCGCGGTCGGGCGACAACCGGGTAGTTGTAGAGCTGCCCCGTGAGCTGGTCCTCGATGATCGAGCGTTTTTCCTCGACCACGATGATCTCTTCGAGACCGTCGGCGAAGTCGTGCGTGATCTGCGGCTCCAACGGCCAGGGCATGCCCACCTTGTACACGCGCAGGCCGATCTCGGCAGCAACGGCGGCAGTGATACCCATGTCGTCGAGGGCCTGCATCACGTCGAGGTAGGCCTTGCCGCTGGTGATGATGCCAAGGCGCGCGCGCGGACTGTCGAGAACAACGCGGTTGAGGCCGTTCACCCGCGCAAACTCGCGGGCGGCGTAAATCTTGTAGCGGTTGAGGCGCTCCTCCTGCTCCATTGGCTTGTCGGGCCAGCGCGCGTGCACGCCGTCCGGCGGCAGTTCAAAGCCCTCGGGCATCGCGATCTGGATGCGCGCGGGATCGATATCGGCGGAGATCGCCGAGTCCATGTTCTCCGTGATGGCCTTCAGCCCGACCCAGCAGCCCGTATAGCGCGACAGTTCCCAGCCGAAGATGCCAAGGTCGAGCACCTCCTGCACATTGGCCGGGCTGAGGACAGGAATCGAGGCGGCGATGAAGTTGTGCTCGGACTGATGCGGCAGCGTCGAGGATTTGCAGGCGTGGTCGTCGCCGGCAACGGCGAGCACGCCGCCGTACCTTGAGGTGCCGAAGGCGTTGGCGTGCTTGAACACGTCCATGCTGCGGTCGACGCCGGGGCCCTTGCCGTACCACATGGCAAACACGCCGTCGTAGCGCGCGCCTTCGAAGAGCGTGGTCTGCTGGCTGCCCCAGACGGCGGTGGCCGCGAGTTCTTCGTTGATCCCCGGCTGGAAATGCACCTTGTGGCGATCGAGCCAGGGCTTTGCCTTCCAGAAGGCCTGATCGACGCCCCCCAGCGGTGAACCGCGATAGCCCGATACGAAGGCCGCCGTATTCAGGCCGCGCTGACGGTCGCGCTGCTGCTGCAGCATTGGCAGACGCACGAGCGCCTCGATCCCGGTCATGTAGGCGCGGGCCGCATCGAGGGCGTACTTGTCGTCGAGGGACACGGGGCGCGGGCCACGCGCTGCGTTCACTGTCATCACTCAACCTGCGTTTGTAGTTTTTTGCCTATGGTACGCAAGGGTGGGGGTTTTACTATGCATCCATGCCCGCCAGTACCGCGCAAACGAGGTATATTTATCCGGTATTTCGCCAACTACAGGTATGTTTAGCCAATGGACTGCGATAGTAAGGATCTGGCAATTCTCGACCTTCTCCAGAACGACGCGGGACTGAGCACGGCCAGCATCGCCGAACGCGTCAATCTGTCGCAGTCACCGTGCTGGCGCCGCATCAACCGACTCGAAGAGGGCGGCATGATTCGCGGGCGCGTGGCGCTGCTCGATCGCCAGCGCCTCGGTATGGACGTGGTGGTGTTCGCAACAATCAACCTCACCGCAACGGGCCGCCAGAATCTGCTGCACTTCGAAGAGGAGATCGTGCGCTATCCCGAGGTGATGGAGTGCTACACGATGACCGGCATCTGGGACTACATGCTCAAGATCGTGACGCGCGACGTGCGCCACTACGAACGCTTCGTGCGCGAGACGCTCAGCGCCAGTCCCGATGTGCGCGAGCTGCACTCGCACATGGCAGTCACGGAAATCAAGAACAGTACGGCGCTGCCGCTACAGACGCAGGGCTGATACGGGCAGCAGCCCCGTCGCCCTACCAGCCCATGACCTCGCGCACGAAGGGTATCGTCAGCGCCCGCTGCAAGCGCAGCGAAGCCTCGTCGAGGTCGTCGAGGATCACCAGCAGATCGTTCAGCGAACGACGGCCGCGTCTGACAATGTAGGCGGCGACGGCCGGTGACAGGCGCAGCCCACGACGGTCGGCGCGAAAGCGCAGGATCGCCTGCCGGTCCTCGTCATCGGGAGGCGGCAGCGCCCACAGCAAACCTCCGCCGAGGCGCGAGCGCAAATCGGCAAGCTCGATGCCGAGGCTCGCCGGCGGTTTCGACGCGGCGAACCACAGCGGGCACGCGGCGCTTCGCGCGCGATTGATCAGATGGAACAGCGCCTCCTCCCACACCGCTACGCCGACCACCGATTGAAGATCGTCGAGGGCAAGAAGCGGCAGGTCTTCCAGACCGGCGAGGACGGCGTCGGGCGAAAACTCGACGAGTTCGCGCAGCGGCAGGTACACGGCGCCCGGTCGATGGTGGCAGACGGCCTGCAACAGGTGACTCTTGCCGCCCTCGCTACCGCCGTGAAGAAAGTTCACGGGGTCCTGAGCGGGGGCCTGCGCCGCAGCGATCAGCATCTCGAAGGCGCGGCGAAGGAGAAAATTGTCGAAGGTCGATTCGTCAGCGAGTCGCACGGGCAGTGGCAGCTGTTCGACAGCTGCCGGCGAAGGCCGGCGTCGTCCCGCCACGCTTACTCCGGGTGTTCCGTTTCGGCGCCGGAACTGGAACCGGGACTGCGCTCGCGCGGTCCGTAGAGGTGACTGCGGCGGTAGTGGTCCACGGCGTGGCGTGCAAACACCGCGATGACCGCTGCGACGGGCAGCGCGACAACAACACCGACAAAGCCCGCCAGCTGGCCGCCGGCCATCAACGCGAAGATCACCGCCACAGGGTGCAGGCCGATACGATCACCCACGAGCACGGGGGTCAGCACCATGCTCTCGACCAGCTGCCCGATACCGAACACCAGGGCAACGTAGAGCAGCGGAAGAAACTCGTGGAACTGAAGCCAGGCTGCGATCAGCGAAGAGGCGATCCCGACGATGAATCCAAGGTAGGGCACGATGCTCGCGAGGCCGGCGACAACGCCAAGGAGAAGCGCCAGATCGACGCCCGCCAGCCACAGTCCGATCGAGTAGAGCAGGCCAAGGGCGCACATCACGATGAACTGGCCGCGCAGGAAGGCACCGACCACCTCGTCGGCCTCCCCCACCATGTGCTCGGCCCCCGACTGCCAGTCCTGCGGCAGCAGCTGCAGTGCGCGCGCAGCGATGTCGTCCCAGTCGCGCATCAGGTAGAAGGCGACGACCGGCACCAGCGCCAGGTTTGCGATCCACAGCAGGACATCGAGGCTCGAGCCCGTTATCTGCGAAATCATTGACGCCGTGATCTTGCCGAGCGACTGCCAGTTCTCGGCGAGCCGGGCGCCCCAGTCGACCTGCGGAAGATGGGCACCGGAAACCAGGGTCCGACTCTGCAGCCAGGGCAGCACCACGTCGCGCAGCCAGAGATAGACCTCGGGGATGCGACCGATGAGACCGTCGAGCTGCGACAGCAGCACGGGTATCGCGACCAGGAGAGCGAGCAGCATCAGCCCGGTAAAGACGAGGAACACCACGACCACGCCAAAGGTGCGTCCACCGCCGCGAGCCTCGATGCGATCGACGAGGGGGTCGCCGAGATAGCCGATGAGGGCACCGAGCACGAAGGGCAGCAGTATCGGCTGCAGCAACCAGAACATCACGCCGAGACCAGCGAAGACCGCGAACACCAGCGGCCAGCGGTTGACGGGGATCTCGGGCAGCGCCTCTTCGTCGAGCACGGGGCCGACCTCGCTGGTCTCAGTCATCGAATCCACTCGTAGAACAGCCCCGTATCGCCCGCCGTTGCGGGAGTGGGTACAAAGCGCTGGTCGAGCTCTACGATTCGCGCCAGCTGAACAAGATCGGCATCGGCTTCGATACGCAGGCTTACCTGATCACCGATCAGGCGTTCGGGGACAACGCGTCGCACGCCGGCGAGCGACTCGAGGGCCGCGCGCGCCGCACTGAACTCCGCGTAACCGCGAATCCCGCGCAGGGTGACCCGGTGGCGCAGGTCGGCACCCCCGGAGAGCGCGACGGCGTAACGCCCGGCAATCGCCGAGGCGGCGAGGTCCGCCGCCGCCTCGGCAAAGGCATCAAAGCTGTCGACATCGACGCGACGCCGAACCCAGCGCCCCTCGTAGAGCAGCTGCCAGTCGCCGACCCAGCGTCCCGTGGCCGTGCGCGCGGCACGCCCGGCAAGCAGCTCGCTGCCACGGTAGCGGCGCGATGCCTCGACGAGCGCGGACGAGGACTGGCGCCAGGCCTCGCCCGGCGACAAGGCGGCCGTATCGGTCAGATCATAGAGCGGCAGCTGCAGCGGCAAACCGCGATCATCGAAGCGGCGGCGCAGCGCGGCCACCGCGTCGGGCGCATCGTCGGCGGAAAGAAAGCGACGACGCGCGCCGTCGCTGACGACAAGCCAGGCGAGCACCGGCGGACGATTTGAGGTCCACAGCGGCAGACCGGCGCTGCGCAGCAGGTCCTGCACCGCGCGGTCGTCGTAGTCGAGGCGCAGCGCAACCTCGCCCCCGGGTGTGTCCACGTAGCTGTAGCGCTGCAGATAGCGCTGGGCATCCTCGAGGGCAGCAGCGACCTCCGGCCGCTGCGCAGCGGCAGCGTCACCCGAGGCCTTGACCAGCACACGCTCGAGACCCTCGCGCCGCGCCGCGGCGACGCTGCGCTCGGAGCGGCTGTCGACGCTGACCGTGGCCGTGTAGATATCGACGAGAACCTCGGCATGCGTGCGCTGCGCCGCCAGCCCTGCGAACAGCAGGGCGAGCAGCAGCGCAAGGCGCGGCGGCGACGGAGGGATTGGCGTCATCATGGCGACATTGTACCAGCGCGCCCGCCGCGCAATCGCCGAAGGAAGGCTGAAGCGCTGACCGGCTGCGGCTACACTGCGCGCTTTGCGGACCCGCGCCGCGCCCCCTCAGCAACCCCCGATGAGCAAATCCCTATGAACAACAAGGCCGGCGATTCAAGCTCCCTTTCCTATCGAGATGCCGGCGTTGATATCGACGCGGGCAACCGCCTCGTCGAGCGCATTCGCGGCGCCGTGGCGCGCACCGCGCGTCCCGAGGTGCAGGGCGGTATCGGCGGCTTCGGCGCGCTCTGTGCCCTGCCCTCCGGCTACCGTGAGCCGCTGCTCGTTGCCGGCACCGACGGTGTCGGCACCAAGCTGCGCCTTGCCATCGAGCTCGATCGCCACGACACAATCGGCATCGACCTCGTTGCCATGTGCGCGAACGACATCGCCGTCAGCGGCGCAGAGCCGCTGTTCTTTCTTGACTACTACGCCACGGCGAAACTCGACGTGGACGTTGCGGCCAGCGTGGTCGAAGGTATCGCCCGCGGCTGCGAGCTCGCCGGCTGCGCCCTGGTCGGTGGCGAAACGGCGGAAATGCCCGGCATGTACGGTGAGGGTGACTACGACCTCGCCGGCTTCTGCGTGGGCGTGGTCGAACGCGACGGCGTGATCGACGGCAGCGCCGTTCGCCCCGGCGACGCCCTGATCGCCCTGGCGAGCAGCGGCCCCCATTCCAACGGCTACTCGCTGATCCGCAAGGTGCTCGATCGCAGCGGGGCGCGCCTCGATGCGAGCCTCGACGGCGGCGGAGCCAGCCTCGGTGAACTGCTGCTCGAACCGACGCGCCTTTACTGCCGCGCGCTCCTCGAGCTGCGAAAGACGGTCACCATCAACGCCGCGGCGCACATCACCGGTGGCGGTATCACGGAAAACCTGCCGCGCGTGCTCCCCGCCGGCTGCGCCGCCGAGGTCGATCTGGGCAGCTGGGTACAGCCCCCCGTTTTCCAGTGGCTGCGCGAGGCCGGCAACATCGAGGCGGATGAAATGCTGCGCACCTTCAACTGTGGCGTCGGGATGGTGGTCGCCGTCGGCAGCGATGACGTCGACCGGGCCCTCGCCTCCATGCAGGCAGCGGGTATCGACGCCTGGGCGCTCGGCCGCGTGATACGCGGCGAGCCCGGCGTGCACTATCTGCCGTGAGGCGCCGCATCGCCGTGCTGGCCTCCGGGGCCGGCTCCAACATGCAGGCCCTTGGAGAGGCCTGCCGCGACGGCCGCGTGAACGCGGATCTTGCACTCGTGATCGCCAACACGCCCGGCGCCGAAGTGCTTCAGCGCGCCGGACGGCTCGCCGTGCCCCAGCGGTGCATCGACCACCGCGATTATGGTTGTCGAGCGGAGTTCGACGACGAACTGCGCAGATGCCTGCTCGAAGCACGCATAGACCTCGTTGTGCTCGCCGGATTCATGCGCATTCTCAGCGACGACTTTGTTCGGGAATTTTACGGATCACTGTTGAACATCCACCCCTCCCTGTTGCCTAAATACCCGGGCCTTAACACCCACCGACGCGCGCTTGACGCCGGCGACCGCTACGGCGGTAGCACGGTGCACTTCGTGATCCCGGAACTCGATGCGGGGCCGCCGGTCCTGCAGGCGCGGGTGAAGATCCACAGCGGCGACACGCCGGAGTCGCTGGCGCAGCGTGTGCGCGCCGTCGAGCACAGCATGTATCCGCTGGCCGTAGGCTGGTGGGTAGATGGACGTTTGAAACTGACAAATGCCAAGGCAGAGCTGGATGGAAAGCAGATCGACGATGCCGCAGCCCTGGCCCTCGCTCACGCGGGGCAGCTCGGGCTCGGCTAGGAGCAACTCGCAGCGGCGGGGGCGCCGAAGTGCCGCTTCAGGCCTTGTCGCGTCCATCGTGCTGACTCTGACCTGCGGACTGGCACACGGTGTCGAAGCAGGCGGAGATGACGCTGATAAACCACGCAGTCTTCTGCCCTACGACGCCGTCTACAAGACAGCCACATCCGGCCTCAGCATCAAGCTGCGGCGCAGCCTGAGCATCGAAGACAACGGCGACTGCCGATTGATCAGCGAGGGCCGGCTGCTCGTCGCCGGGATCAGCGAGGTCAGCGTTTTTGGTATCGACGGCGAGCGCGTGCGCCCCAAGTCCTACATCTACCAGCTCAGCGGGCCCATCAGTCGGCGCCGCGAAGTGCACTTCGACCCGGGCTCGGAGGTTATCCGTAGTCTCTATAAGAAGGAGTGGTACGAGCTGCCGAAGACCCCGGATACGCTCGACCGTATGAGCCAGCAGGAGCAACTCCGCCTGCTCCTGCTGAACGACCCGACGCCGCGCGAGGACATGCGCTTTCGCGTCGCCGACGGACGCCGGGTGAAGGAATACCAGCTTGTCTACCGCGGCGAGGAACGGCTGCAGACGCCCATGGGCTGGGTCAACACGCTGCATTTCGAGCGCCTGCACGACGACCCCGAGCGCGAGTCTGACGTGTGGCTGGCGCCGGCCTGGGATTATCTGATGGTGCGCATGGTGCACGCGGACGATGGCAAGGCCACGCGCGCCGACCTGATCAGCGCCAGTATCGACGGCGCAGAGGTGAGCGGCGCGGAGCTCGAGACCGCCCTCGGCCGCTCCGGCGACTAATCTCGTCTCCGGAACAGACCGCGCCGGTCACTGTCCCGGCTTAGGCCCGCGGGAGCGTGACGCCGGTCTGCCCCTGGTACTTGCCGCCGCGATCACGGTAGCTCACTTCGCACACCTCGTCGGACTCGAAGAACAGCATCTGCGCCACGCCCTCGTTGGCGTAGATCTTTGCCGGCAGCGTCGTCGTGTTGGAAAACTCCAGCGTCACATGCCCCTCCCACTCCGGCTCGAGCGGCGTCACGTTGACGATGATGCCGCAGCGCGCATAGGTCGATTTTCCGAGACAGATCGTCAACACGTTGCGCGGGATACGGAAGTACTCCACGGTGCGCGCGAGGGCGAAACTGTTGGGGGGGATGACGCAGACCTCGCCCCGAACGCTGACAAAGCTGTTCTCGTCGAAGGCCTTCGGATCCACCGTCGCCGAATTGATGTTGGTGAACACACGGAATTCATCGGCACAGCGCACATCGTAGCCGTAGCTCGATGTACCGTAGGAGATCAGGCGCTGGCCGTCGGCCGTGGCGCGCACCTGGCCGGCCTCGAAGGGCTCGATCATGCCCTGCTGCGCAGCCATGCGTCGGATCCAGCGGTCGGACTTGATACTCATGGCGGCTTCCTCAGTCGTCGCTGCTGGTGATCAGCGGCTGTGCGGAGTCAGCGTCGGTCCCGGCACCCCCGAGGCGCGCGGCCAGGACCTCGGCAGCGCCGAGATAGGCTCGGGCGGCTGCCGAGTCGGGGGCGCTGACCACGATCGGCATTCCCGCATCGGTCTGTTCGCGGATCTGCCGCTCCAGCGGAAGGCGGGCGATCACGTCCACTCCGTATTCGCTGGCGATGCGCTCGCCGCCGTCGCTACCGAAAATCGCGTCGTGGTGGCCGCACTGGCTGCACTCGTGGAAGGCCATGTTCTCGACGATGCCGAGCACGGGCACATCGACCTTGGCAAACATCTCGATGCCCTTGCGCGCATCGAGGAGGGCGATGTCCTGCGGCGTGGTGACGATTACCGCGCCGGCCAGCGAGGCCTTCTGCGCCAGCGTCAGCTGGATATCGCCGGTTCCCGGGGGCATATCCACAACGAGGTAGTCGATCGCACCCCAGTCGGTCTGCTCGAGCATCTGCGCCAGCGCACCGCCGGCCATGGGACCTCGCCAGACCATCGGCGTCTTCGCGCCGGCGAGGTAGGCCATCGACATACTGCGCAGGCCGTGAGCCACGATCGGCTCGATGCGGTTTCCTGGCAGCGTGTCGGGCCGCGTCCCTTCGACAACACCCAGCATCAGCGCGATGCTCGGCCCGTAGATGTCGGCATCGAGAATCCCGACCTCGGCACCACCGGCGCGCAGCGCCAGGGCGAGATTGACCGCCGTTGTCGATTTGCCGACACCGCCCTTGCCCGAGGCGACGGCGATAATTTGCGCGCTGATCATGCTTGGCTGCTACCCGATGATTTTTTGAGAAGACGGCGAGTATAGGGAGGCGCGCAGAGCGCCTCAATGCGAGCGCCGCGCCAAGCGCCGCAAGCCCCTTACCCCCGGGGCCGCGCACGAAGGTGAAATCCGCCCGACCCACCGCTATCATTGCGCGCCCCCGACCACCCGCAGGAAGAGCCCTCGATGACCGACTCCGCGCGGCGCATTCTCGTGACCAGCGCCCTCCCCTACGCCAACGGGCCGCTGCATCTGGGGCATATGCTCGAACAGGTGCAGACCGACATCTGGGTCCGCTTTCAGCGCCTGCGCGGCAACGAGTGCTATTACGTCTGCGCCGATGATGCGCACGGCACCGCGATCATGCTCACGGCGGAGAAGCTCGGGATCACGCCGGAGGAGCAGATTGATCGCATTCGCGCCGAGCACCAGCGCGACTCCGCCGACTTCGCGATCAGCTTCGACAACTTCCACTCGACGCACTCGCCACAAACGCAGCGCTGGAGCGAGACGATCTACCAGCGCCTCGTCGATAACGGGCACATCAGCGCCCGAAACATCACCCAGGCCTACGATCCGGAAAAAGGCCTTTTTCTGGCCGACCGCTTCATCAAGGGCAGCTGTCCTCGCTGCGGAGCCGAGGATCAGTACGGTGACAACTGCGAGGCCTGCGGCGCCACCTACAGTCCCGCGGACCTGATCAATCCCGTCTCCGCGCTTTCCGGCGCCACGCCTATTGAACGCGAGTCCCGGCACCTGTTCTTTCGCCTGCCGCTGCTGCGCGACATGCTGCGCGACTGGATCGCCTCGGGAACGCTGCAGGATTCCGTCGCCAACAAGCTGCGCGAATGGACCGAGAGCGAGCTGCAGGAGTGGGACATCAGCCGCGACGCACCCTACTTCGGCTTTCCGATTCCGGGCGAGAAGGACAAGTTCTTCTACGTCTGGCTCGATGCGCCCATTGGCTACATCGGCAGCTTCGAGGACCTGTGCGAACGCGAGGGCCTTGACTTCGACGCATTCTGGAAACCGGGCCACGATACGGAGCTGTATCACTTCATCGGCAAGGACATCATCAACTTCCACGGGCTGTTCTGGCCCGCCATGCTGCATTCAGCGGGTCTGCGCACGCCCACGGGGGTTTACGTACACGGCTTCCTCACGGTCAATGGCACCAAGATGTCGAAGAGCCGCGGCACCTTTATGAATGCCCGCCATTACCTCGACTATCTCGACGCCGAATACCTGCGCTATTACTTTGCCGCCAAGCTCGGCGGCGGCGTCGATGACATCGATCTCAATCTCGAGGATTTTGTCCAGCGGGTGAACTCGGACGTGGTTGGCAAGGTGGTCAATATCGCCAGCCGCTGCGCCGGTTTCCTGCGCAAGGGCTTCGAGAACCGCACCAGTAGCGAGGCCGACGACGCCGAGCTCATTGCCGGCTTTGTCGCCGCGCGCGACGAGATCGCCGCCGCCTTCGAAGCGCGCGAGTTCGGCCGCGCCGTGCGCCGCATCATGGAACTCGCCGATCGCGCCAACCAGTACATCGATACGCACAAGCCCTGGCAGATGGCCAAGGATCCCGCGCAGGCGCCGAGGGTTCAGGCCGTATGCAGTACAGGCATCGACGCCTTCCGCATTCTGATGATCTACCTCGCACCGGTACTGCCGCGTATGGCAGAACGCGCCGCGGCCTACCTGCGCTGTGAGCTCAACTGGAGCACGATCGAGCACTCGCTCCTCGATCACGAACTCGGAACCTTCGAGCCGCTGATGCAGCGAGTCGATGCGAAGACCGTGGCGCAGATGGTGGAAGCCAATCGCGGCGAATCGGGTGACGGCGCCGGAGACGCTGCGTCGCAGAAAGCCTCCAAAGCGGGCGACGGGAGTAAAGGCAGCGGCATGGGCGGCGTCGGCGGCGATCACTTGCTGAGCATCGACGATTTCCACAAGGTGGACCTGCGCGTGGCGCGCATCGAGGCGGCCGAGACCGTCGACGGTGCCGACCGCCTGCTTCGCCTGCACCTCGACGTCGGCGAACTCGGCAAACGTCAGGTGTTCTCGGGCATCAGGGCGGCCTACGACGCCGAAGCGCTCGTCGGCCGACTCACGGTACTGGTGGCCAACCTTGCCCCGCGCAAGATGCGCTTTGGCGTATCCGAGGGCATGGTGCTCGCGGCGGGGGAAGGCGACACGGGCATCTACCTTCTCGCGCCCGACAGCGGCGCCGAGCCGGGCATGCGAGTCAGCTGATGCGGATTCTTGATCCGCATCAATGATCGCGCCGCCAGAGCGCCCGCGGCGTTGTCTGCGCTGGCTTTTCTGCCTACCATCTTCAATTTGAGGGCCTGCTAAAACCCTGATTTGCTTGCGGTTATGCGGCGTGTCGCGCAATCGGCGCCATTCGGCGCGGCGAGCCGCGCACGGGCGCCGTGGGGCGCCGTGGGGCGCCGTGAGAAGAAAGCGCCGCGGACCAATGCTGCATAGGCCTAAGAGCACGCGCAGCGAGCGAACAGCGCTGCGGAGCAAGGGGCAGAGGCAGCACCTGAGGTGAACGATGCTGACGGATTACTCGCTGCTGCTGATCGGCGCGATCCTGGTCAACAATTTCGTGCTGGTACAGTTCCTCGGGCTGTGCCCTTTCATGGGCGTGTCCAATAAGCTGGAAACGGCCATGGGGATGTCGATGGCGACAACCTTTGTGCTGACGCTAGCCTCGGCCTGCAGTCATCTCACCTACCACTACCTGCTGCTGCCCCTGGGCCTCGGCTACCTGAAAACCATCGCGTTTATCCTGGTGATCGCCGTCGTGGTGCAGTTTACAGAGATGGTCGTGCGCAAGGCCTCACCGCTGCTCCACCGCGTGCTCGGCGTCTATCTGCCGCTGATCACCACCAACTGCGCCGTGCTCGGCGTCGCCCTGCTCAATCTCAACAAGAGCCACAGCTTCGTCGAGGCGCTGCTCTACGGCTTCGGCGCGGCCCTCGGCTTTTCCCTCGTGCTGGTGCTCTTCGCCGCCATGCGCGAGCGCATCGCCGTGGCCGACGTACCCGCGCCCTTCTCCGGCGCTGCCATTGGCATGATCACCGCCGGGCTCATGTCGCTGGCCTTCATGGGCTTTGCCGGACTCGTCTAGAGGACAGCGCGCCATGATCACATTCATCGAACAATACCCCCTGCTGGCTGCGCTGGCCGCCATGCTCGCGCTCGGCCTCGCCTTCGGCGCGCTGCTGGGCTTTGCCTCGATCCGCTTTCGCGCCGAGGGCAACCCCATCGCCGACCAGATCAACTCGATCCTGCCGCAGACACAGTGCGGTCAGTGCGGCTATCCGGGCTGCCGCCCCTACGCCGAAGCGATTGCCGACGGCGAGGCGATCAACAAGTGCCCCCCGGGCGGCGAGGCGGGGATTCAGGCCCTGGCCGACCTCCTCGATGTCGAGCCGCTGCCCCTCGATGCCGAGCACGGCACGGAGAAGGTGAAGTCCGTCGCCTTCATCCACGAGGACGACTGCATCGGCTGCACGAAGTGTATCCAGGCCTGCCCCGTTGACGCGATTGTCGGCGCCGCCAAGCAGATGCACACGGTGATCAGCGACGAATGCACGGGCTGCGATCTGTGCGTGGAACCCTGCCCCGTCGACTGCATCGAGATGCACCCGCTGCCGACCACGCTCGCCAACTGGCACTGGGAACTGCCGAAGATCGAGGTCGGCCCCGTCATCATTGCCAGCGACCGCGAGACTGTCAGCGACCGCGAGCAGGCCGCGTGAGACGCATCCACGATTTTCACGGCGGCATCTACCCGCCTGAGCGCAAGGGTCTGTCCAATACGCCCCCCCTGCGCAAGGCGCGCATGCCCGAGGAACTGGTGCTGCCGCTGGCGCAGCACATCGGTCCTCCGGCGAAGCCGCAGGTTGCCGTCGGCGACCGCGTTCTCGGCGGCCAGCGACTGACCGATCTTTCTGGCCTGCCCGTACACGCGCCGACCTCGGGGCATGTCAGCGCCATCGAGGAGCGGCCCGTGCCGCACGCCTCCGGGCTTCGGGGCCCGTGTATCGTCATTGCCTGCGACGGACTCGATGAATGGGGCGAGGGTGATCGGTTCGAGGATTTTCGCAAGGCCGATCGCGGCGAACTGATCGCCCACCTGCACGCGTCGGGCATCGCCGGCATGGGCGGTGCCGGTTTTCCCACGGCGCGCAAGCTGCCGCGCGACGAGGCCTCGTCGATTCCCACGCTGATCATCAACGGCACGGAGTGCGAGCCCTACATCACCGCCGATGACATCCTCATGCGCGAGCGCGCCGCGCAGATCGTCGAAGGCGTGGAAATCCTGGCCCATATCGCCGGCTCGCGCGAAATCCTCATCGGCATCGAGGACAACAAGCCCGAGGCGATCGCTGCCATGCGCGAAGCCGTGCGCGGCCGCGAAGCCATGGAGATCATGGTCTTTCCGACCAAGTATCCTTCCGGCGGTGAAAAGCAGTTGATCGAAATCCTGACGGGGCGCCAGGTGCCGAGCGGCGGCCTGCCGTCGGACCTCGGCATTCTCTGCCAGAACGTCGGCACGGCAGTTGCGGTAGCCGACGCCGTGCTGCGCGGACGACCGCTGGTGAGCCGCATCACCACGGTAACGGGAGAGACCCCGCAGCGACCGGGCAACTTCGAGGTACTCATTGGCACGCCGATGCGCCAGCTCCTCGCGGAAGCCGGCTGCAGCCTGCCGACGGGCAGCGAAGCACGGCGCCTGATCATGGGCGGCCCGATGATGGGCGTCACCATGCCCGACGCCGACTGCCCGATTGTGAAAACCACCAACTGCCTCCTCGTGCCAGCCGCGGATGAACTCGGCAACGACCAGACCGCGCAGGCCTGCATTCGCTGCGGCCACTGTGCCGAGGCCTGTCCGGCAAGCCTGCTGCCGCAGCAGCTTTACTGGTATGCCCGCGCCCGCGACCACGAGCGCCTCGAGGAACACCACCTCGCCGACTGTATCGAGTGCGGCGCCTGTTCCTTCGTGTGCCCGAGCAATATTCCCCTGGTGCAGTACTACCGAGCGTCGAAAGCGGCGATCCGCGAGCAACGCGCCGAGGACGCCAGGTCCGAACGGGCGCGACAGCGCTTCGAGGCGCGCCAGCAGCGCATCGAGCGCGCCGCGGCCGAGAAGGAAGCCAAGCGTGCCAAGCGCAAGCGGGCGGCGATGGCAAAGGCCGCCGACAAGGCCAGCAGCGATGCCGGGGGCAGTGCCGGCGAGGCCGACCCGATCCAGGCCGCCATCGCGCGCGCAAAGGCACGCCGCGCTGCGCAGGCGGATGGCGCGGCCGACGCCGAAGGCGCTGCCGCGGAGGCCGCGGCGAAGCTGGCGAAGGTCGAAGCGCGCCTCGAAAAGGCTCGGGCCACGCTCGCCGCCGATGACGGCAGCGATCCGGCGATCAGCGCCGCGCTGCGCAAGGCCGTGGAGACCACCGAGGCCAAGCTGGCGGAGGCGCGTGCCGCCGTCCCCGCCCCGGTTGCGGAGACCGAGCAAGCGTGAGCCTGCTGGTGGTCACATCACCGCATGCCCACGGCCCGATGAGCACGGCGCGGGTCATGCGCCTGGTGCTCCTTGCGACGCTGCCCGGCGTCGCCGCGCTGGTCTATTACTTCGGCCCGGGCGTGCTGTTCAATCTTCTCATCGGCGCCGTCACCGCCCTCGCCTGCGAGGCGCTCGCACTGCGCCTGCGCCAGCGTCCGGTGCTGGGCACGCTCGGTGATTACAGCGCCCTGGTGACTGCGACTCTGCTCTGCATCGCACTGCCCCCCTACGCGCCCTGGTGGCTCGTGGTGCTCGGCGTGTCTTTTTCGATTCTTGTTGCCAAGCATCTTTATGGCGGGCTTGGCTACAACCCCTTCAATCCAGCCATGGTTGGCTACGTGGTCCTGCTGATTTCCTTCCCCGTGTACATGACGCGCTGGGTCGCGCCGCGCTCGCTGGCGGATTCGGCGCCGAACGGCAGCGAAGCCCTGTTTTCCGGCCTCGGTTTCGACGCGGTCACCATGGCAACGCCGCTGGACCTGATGCGCCGCAATGACAGCCAGTTGCTGGCAGACCTCTACGCCGCCAATCCGCAGTTCGGTTTTTTCGGGGGCGTGGGCTGGGAGGTGGTCAATCTCGCCTTCCTCGCCGGTGGCCTGTGGCTGCTCTACCGCCGCGTCTTCACCTGGCATGCGCCCGTGGCCATGCTCGTGGCCCTCGCGCTCTGCGCCACGCTGTTCTACGCCGAGGGCAGTTCGGCGAGCGGCGGTTCGCCTCTTTTTCACCTTCTCTCCGGCGCGACGATGTTCGGCGCGTTTTTCATTATCACGGACCCGGTCTCCTCCGCCGTCAGCAACCGCGGCCGCCTCGTCTTCGGTGCACTCATCGGCGTGCTCGTCTACGCGATCCGCGTGCGCGGTCAGTATCCCGACGCCGTTGCCTTCGCCGTTCTGATCGCCAACTTTGCCGCGCCCTTCATCGATCACTACACGCAGCCGCGCGTGTACGGCACGGCACGGAGTCGCGAATCATGAGTTCTGCGGAGCAACAGCAGCGTGCGTGAACTGGGCCGGGCCATCACTCGCTCGGGCCTGCTGCTGGCGGGCTTCGCCGCGCTCACGGCGCTGCTGGTGGCGGGGACCTATCTCGGCACGCGCGACCGGATCAGCGCCGCCGAACGCGCTGCACAGGAAAAGGCGCTGCTCGAGATCATGCCGCGCAGCCTCCACGACAACAGCATGCTCGACGATCGCCTCGAGCTGCCCGTCAATGATCCGCTGCTGCAGTTGCCCGAGGCACGCGATCTCTACGTGGCACGCAAGGACGGCGTGGCCGCCGCAGCGCTGGTCCCGGCGCTAGCCCCCGACGGCTACAGCGGCGCCATCGAGCTGCTCGTTGGTGTCTGGCGCGACGGCAGCATCGCCGGCGTTCGCGTGATCCGCCACCGCGAAACGCCGGGTCTCGGCGACGCCATCGATCACCGCAAGTCGGACTGGGTGGAAGACTTCCGCGGCCGCTCCCTCGACAATCCCGAGCCGGAGCGCTGGACCGTGCGCCGCGACGGCGGCGCCTTCGACCAGTTCACCGGAGCCACGATCACGCCGCGCGCAGTGGTGAAAGCCACGGCGCGCGTCCTGCAGTACGTCGAAGCGCATCACGAAGAAATTTTTGGTTCTGCGGACGAGATCGCTCGGCGGCAAAGCCCGCCAGCCGCGCCTTCGCCAAACAGCTCGGCCGCGCTGGCGGCCTCGGGCGGCGCTGGGCACCACCTTGAACAGGGAATGGAACCATGAGCTCAAGCTACGGCGAACTGTCGATCAACGGCCTGTGGAAGAACAACCCGGCGATCGTTCAGCTGCTCGGTCTTTGTCCGCTCCTTGCCGTGACCGGAAGCGTGGTCAACGCGCTCGGGCTCGGCGTCGCGACCTGCCTGGTGCTGGTCACCTCGAACAGCGCGGTATCGCTGATCCGCAACATCACGGCGGAGTCTGTTCGCCTGCCCACCTTCGTGATGATCATCGCCGCCGCCGTAACCTGTATCGAGCTGTTGATGCAGGCCTTCAGCTACGAGCTCTACGAAATCCTCGGCATTTTCCTGCCGCTGATCACAACCAACTGCGTGATCCTCGGCCGCGCCGACGGCTTCGCCCGGAAGAACCCGCTGCTACCGGCGCTCTATGACGGGCTCATGATGGGACTGGGCTTCACGGCAGTGCTGCTCGTGCTCGGTGGGCTGCGCGAACTCACGGGCACGGGCGCCCTCTTCGCGAACATGGACCTGCTCCTCGGTCCCGCGGCAGCGAACTGGAAGCTGGTCGTATTTCCGGACTACGAACCGTTTCTGCTGGCCATTCTGCCACCCGGCGCGTTCATCTTTACCGGTTTTCTGATCGCCCTGAAGAACCTGATCGATGCGCAGATCGAACGCCGTGCCGCTGCCCGACGCACGCCCGTGCAAGCCGGAACACGCCGCGTTCGCGTAACCGGCGCCGTGAGTTGATTCGGCGGCGCGGGATGCGGGAGAAGGGACGGAAAGCAGCAGGCCGGTCAGGAATCCGCCACGGCAAAGCGCAGCGTTTCGAGCATCTCGTCGACCGCCGCGTCGTCCATACCAGCATTTGAGGGATCGCAGCTGTAGGTGATGTAAAGCAGCAGATCACCGCAGCTCAGGTACCACTCACGCAGGGCCGCATCGTCTTCGGTGAACGCCCCTTTGAAGCCCGAAAAACTGCCGCAGTGCGCGCGGCTCCACGCGACTCCCGGCTCGAGCAGTTCTTCCATCGCCGCATCAGCCGAGGACGCAGGGCTGTCGTCGCTGCGCCGCAGTTCGCTGATCTCGAGGCAGCCGACACCGTCGCGATCGCCGATGAAGATTACCCCATCTTCCTTTTCGGCGAACCACTCATCGGGCAGCAGCAGGCTCCAGTCGCCGGCCTCGAGTACTCTCACGCGGGGACCCTCCCGGCAGCCAGCGAAGGCGATCCCACAGGCAGACTCATCAGCAGCGCGTCCTCAGCGGGATGCTCCGCTGTCGCGGGGTAGTAGGCACGGCGGCGACCGTCGACGGTGAAACCGCAGCACTCATAAAAACGCCGCGCCGGCCCGTTCGATGGTCGCACCTCGAGCAAAAGCCGACGGACACCGTTCTCGCGCAGCAGGCCCTCGGCGCTATGCATCAGCGCCGCCGCACAGCCGCGGCGACGCGCCGCGGGAAGCACAACGAGATTCAGCAGTTCGGCCTCATCGAGGACCCGACAAAAGGCGGCAAAGCCCACCGGATCCTGTCCCTTAAGCGCAACGAGCACCAATCCATCATCGCCGAGCAGGCGCTCGTAGGACGCCCGATCGCGGAAAACCGGCGAATGGCTGCGGTCGGCCGCGGCAACAAAGGACAGGTCGTCGCTCGTCGCACGCCGACAGTCTATCGGGGGGCCACTTGCGCTTTTCATGCCCGAAGCAGCGACCAGGCTTCGCGCTTGCGCAGCGGCTCGGCGAGCAGTTCCCGCGTTGACGGCAGTTCGCGGCGCGCGGCCGCAAGGCGGATCGAGCGCAGGCGTCGCGCCGCGGCCTCACCAAGGACGATCACCTCGCTGAGTTCGAGCGCATCGAGCTGCCGGCTCAGGAAACTGGTCAGCGTCGCCGCAGCCTCCGCTTCACCAAGATCCAGCTGCCGATTGCCGTGCAGGGGCCAGTCGAACTGGGTCACGGCGGGCGCGGACTCGAGCAGCGTCGGATGCAGCAGGGCGGCCCCCATGGCGCGGATCAGTTCGAGCTGCTCGCGGGCCAGCACACCCTCGGCCAGGTCTTCAACCCACAGACGACCGGCGACCGCCACCACGGCGAGGGTGAAGCGCTCGGACACCGCGACTGCGGCTCCGTCCGTGGCGCCACCGGAAGCGGACGGCGGGAGCGTGTCTGTCCTTCCCCGGCTGGCGCGCACTTCTCGCCCCGCAACGCTGGCCGCCGCATCGGGCGGGCGGGCGGGGGAAGCCTTGAGACTTTCGCGCAGGGCCGCGGCGGCAGCGATGGGCGCCCGCGGCTTAGAGGCCGATATCGTCGGTGTTTCCGGCTGCGTCGCCGGCCCGCGCCGATCCGGCGCAGGAAGCGCCGCGACCCCGGCAGGCTGCGCCGCGGGCGGCTGGCGAAGGCGAAGACGCTGCGACGGCGCCGCGCCCGGCAGCGGACGACGCGCCACGAGGGCGGTGATTCCGAGCGCCTGGAGGCTGCGCAGACGGCGGATTTCGCATTCGGCGTTCATGGACGCAGTTTACCCGGATCCGCTGTCGATTCGACGACGGGCAGCTCACGGCGCTTCCCGCGGTTCAGAACAGCTTCCAGCCATGGCGGGCAAAGAACCTCAGCGCCGAGGTCATGAACCAGCGTCGATGCTTCCAGCCCTTCGAGGCAGCAAAACCGCCGTGATGCACGACGCGCATCGCCGGCAGGTAGTGGAGCTCCCCGTAGCGCGCGAGGCGACGCGACAGGTCGAAATCCTCAAAGTAGAGAAAAAACCGCTCGTCAAAGCCGGCACAGGCCTCGAAGGCCTCGCGCCGGCACAGCAGACAGGCGCCGCTCAGCAGCTCGACGACCGCGGCGACTCCGGGGTCGCGGTCGCGATACTCGTAGCGAGCCAGACGCGCGGAAAAGTACTCGCGCAGCGCCGCACTGCCGCCGCCGCGCAGCAGCAGATCGACCAGCGCGGGATGTCGTTTGCAGAGGTGCTCGGGCGAGCCGTCCGGCCGCGAACTGCGCGGGTTGACCGCGACCACCCCGGGATGCTCCGCGAGGTATTTCAAAGCCAGCAGCAGCGCCTCTTCCGCGAGTTCAACGTCGGGGTTGAGTATGAGCAGCAGGTCTTCGGCAGCGCCGGCCTGCGCCGCGTTGTGGCCGGCGCCAAAGCCCGGGTTGGCGTCCGAACAGCGCAGTTCCTGTCGGGCGGCGGGAAACCGCGCCTCGACTTCGGCCAGCAGCGCTCGAAGGCCTGCTCGATAGTCCTGCGACGATGCGTTGTCGATCAGCGTGAGCCTCGCGTCGCCGAGCACGCCGTCGCGCTGCCCGCGCTCGACAGCGCGCAGCAGGCATTCGATCGTCGCCCGCAGTGCCGGCAGCGCGCTGTTGTGGATCACGACGGAGACTCCCAGGCTCGCCTGCCTGCCTCTCTCGCTCTCCGCACTCTCGCCGCTGTCCGCCATGCGCGGATGGTAGCAGCCGCGGAACACCGCTTCGCGTCGCTGAACGGTGGCTCTTGCGCAGCTGCGGCGGCACAATGGTTGCGCCGGTAGCGGATAAGGCCGGATAGTCGGCGTGCAGATCGTGAGCTCCGGGCCTTGGGACAGATTTGAAAAAAACACGCTTCAGCTTCGGGCCTGGGCTCCTGGTCACTGCCGCGTTCATCGGCCCGGGCACCGTGGCCACCGCGAGCAGCGCCGGGGCCAACTTCACCTTCGCGCTGGTGTGGGCGCTGCTGTTCTCCGTTGCGGCCACCATGACGCTGCAGGAGATGAGCGTACGCTCGGCGATCGTGACCGGTGACGGACTCGCAGTCACGCTGCGTCGCGCCCTCCACACAAGTATCGCCGGTCGGCTGGCCCTCATCGGCGTAGTGGCCGCGATCGGCGTCGGCAACGCGGCCTACGAATCGGGAAACATCGCCGGCGCCGCACTGGCGCTTGGCGGCACCGGCACGGCCAGCGATGCGCAGTGGTCCCTGGCGATCGGTGGCGCGGCGGCGCTGTTGCTCTTTCTGCCGGCCTACAGACTGATCGAAAAAGTCCTCGTCGCCCTGGTGCTGGCCATGAGCGCGGTTTTCCTTGTCTGCGCCGTTGCCCTCGCACCGGCCTGGAGCGACCTGCTGGCGGGAATCAGGCCGTCGCTGCCCGCAGGTTCGCTGACCACGGTGATCGCCCTGATCGGCACCACGGTGGTTCCCTACAACCTGTTTCTGCAGGCCAACGCGGCTCGCGATCACTGGGGCGGCGAAGCACAGAACCCGGGAGCGCTCGCCTCCGCCCGCTTCGACACCTACGCCTCCGTCGCCCTCGGGGGCGTGATCACGCTGGCGATCCTGTCGATCGGGGCAATGACCGCGCTCGCGCGCGACGAGGCCTTTTCCGTCGCCGCCATGAGCTCGCAGCTGGAGCCCGTTCTTGGCCCCGCCGGACGCTACCTGTTTGCGGCGGGCCTCGCCGCAGCGGGCCTGACCAGCGCCGTGACCGCGCCGCTTGCCGCCGCCTACGCTGTCTCCGGCGTTCTCGGTCTCGATGACAGCCTGCGCGGCCGCGCCTTCCGCGCGATCGCCCTCGGCGTTGTCGCCATTGGCACCGCGTTTGCCGTGACTGGCAGCAGCCCCCTGAGCCTGATCCTCTTCGCTCAGGCCGCCAATGGCCTGATGCTGCCGGTAGTGGCCGCCGTCCTTCTCTGGCTGATGAATCAGCGCCGCTTCCTCGGTGATGCAGTGAATGGATGGCGCAGCAATGCCCTTGGCGTCCTCGTCGTGGCCGTCACCGTCGCGCTCGGGGCCTACAAATTGCTATCGCTCGCGTGATTCTGAAGCGGCCCGGAGCCTCGGGGCGGCCGCACCGGATGAGGCGCCAGGGCTGCCCGGGAATGTGTTTGCGTAATTAATTACAAATCGCAGCTAGGGCCATGTTATTGCTGATTTTTTCCTTCTACCCCCGCATATCTGTGGTAGCCTGTGTTCGACGAGCAGCCACACAAGTAGGAGCGGGTCCTGTTTTTTGCTGCTGAATGCGGCGGCCGTAAATGGCGGCCAGTCAGGTCTGACAGAGCCCTCGCCCCGCGACTCCAGCGGGTCGCCCAAGCGTCGATGCGATACCGATAAACGGTCGGTATCGAGTCAGCGCCAACGGCGATGGCGAGAGTGAAAGAAGCGCGGAAGAAAGCGCTGGAGAAAACGCTGGAGAAGGCGCGGCAAGCGCAGCGAATCGCCAGCATTTGTCAGGCCGGCAACAGAGCAGCTCGACGTGGCCCCGGGGGACAACAATGACCAACGGCTTTGCCTCTTCGATTGCCTCAGGGATCGCCTCTCGAATCGTGGCGTCGACCGCCTCTCGGCTTGGCGCGCTCGGGCTCGCGCTGCTGCTCACGGCCTGTGGCGGCGGCAGCGACGGCGGTGGCGGTTTTCTCCCCACGGGACCTGATACGGGACCCGACCTTCTCGATTACACGATATTTCTGCGCGTCGTCGACGAGCAGGGCAATGACATCACCCAGGTGAGCGAATCGCGGCCCGCGCGGCTGCTGATTACGGTCACCGAGGACACCGCAGATCGCGCTCCCGTTCCCGGACTCGTGGTGTCCGCCACCAGCGACTTCGCCGTAATTGCCCCGGAGAACGGTCAGGCTCTGACCAACAGCGGCGGCTCAACGGAAATGCAGATCATCTCCGGCACGCTGCTCGGCGCAGACACGATCACCGTGACCGCAGAATCTCCCGCCGGAACGGTCACCGAGACGATCGGGGTCGAAATTGTCGGCGCTGCCGGCGATACGCTCGGATTCTTCGACGGCACGGCCTTCGTGCCCGGGCGCATCGGCCTGAGCACGGATATCGTGCCCTTCCGCGGCAGCGCCGTGTTACGTCTCGCCATCGTCGACCCGTCGGGTTCTCCGATCACCGCACCGCAGTCCATCCTGCTGCGCAGCGCCTGCTCCGCGAGTGGCCTTGCCTCGCTGCGCGTCGTCGGTGACCCGGGTGCGGGCAGCGCCACCCTGACCGTCGAGACCGTCGACGGACTGGCAACAGCCGAGTACCTTTCGGGCAGCTGCGAGGGTACGGACCAGATCAGCGCGTCGATCGTCGACGGAGATTCCGAGGCCTCGGCCTCCATCGGTATCGCGCCCAGCGACGCTGATTTCATCGGCTACGTGACCTCCGACCCCCTCGAGACCGAAGAAGGCAGCGGGCGCACGATCATCGCTCTTCCCGGCACGGGCGGCGCCGCCCGGCCCGAGACGGCAACTATTGTTTTTGAGGTTCTCGAGGAGGCCGTCGAGCTTGCGGCGGGCGATCCGCTCCCCGGCCAGGCCGGCTACTTCGATCTGCCGACGCGCTTTCCGCTCGCCGGCGTGCGCGTGAACTTCGCGCTGACCGACATGCGAAGTGGTATCGAACTGATCAATACGAGCGATGTGACGGATGCCAACGGTATCGTGGAGGCGGAGGTCATATCAGGTAACGTCGCTGCATCAACGCGCGTCACGGCTCAAATAGACGAATCCAGCGTAACTGACGGCGCGGCGCCATCGGCAACATCCAACGAGATCGTGGTCAGCACAGGCTTCCCCGACCAGAACTCCATCAGCCTCTCAAGCTCCGTGTTCAATGTTCCGCGAGCGCGCAGCGTGGACGGCGTTAGCGCAACCATCACCGTGCGCATGGCGGACAAGTTCAACAACCCCGTAGCGAACGGCACGGCAGCGATCTTCACGACCGAATACGGCACGATTGATGGCTCCTGCCTGACAGGCCAGTCGAATGGCGCCCTTTTTCAGGCAGCTAACGGCGATACGGCACCGCAGCGGGGGACCTGCAGCGTGATCTGGCAAAGCCAGGCCCCGCGCTTCCCCGTGTTCAACCAGGATTTGATCCAGACTATCGCGGACGACGGCTCCTACAGCTGTCGATCACATACGTCCTCCCGCGGCGGCCCCTGCCCCGACGACCTCGGCGCCATCCGCGGCCTGCGCTCCACGATTCTGGTCACCGCCGTCGGCGACGAAAGCTTTATCGACAGCAACGGCAACGGGGTCTACGACGAAGGCGAGACCTTCGAGAACCTGCCCGAAGCCTTTCTCGACATGAATGAAGACGGCGTTTACACACCGTTTTATGGTCCGCAATGCCCTCCCCCGAGCACGGATGAGAACTGTGCCGCCGCCGGTGCAGAAGAGACCTTTGTCGACCGCAACCAGGACGGTGAGTACAGCGAGAACCTCGATCCGGCGATCGGGGCGCCCGTGTACAACGGCAGCTTATGCCCTGCCGACGGTGACGGCGTCTATTGCAGCCGGGAGCAGGTAAACGTCCGCCGGCAGTTTGTGCTTACGCTCAGCGCGCCCGCAAATAATCTGTTCGCCCTGGTTGGTCGCGCAACGGGCAATCCAAGGCCCGCGTCTGATTCGGTTCGCGAGGGTGAAGTCAGCGAAATCTATGTTTCGGATATCTTCAACAATCCCCCTGGAGCCGGCACGACGTTGACGCTGAACGCGACGGGCGACTGCAAAATCGTGCAGCCAGAAGATACGGAAACACTGGAAGTTGTAGTGCCGAACATTTCCGGTGGCCCAGGAGCCTTTACGACAAGAATCGTGGTTAACGGCACCGGGGCAGTCGGCGGTGGCGCAGTGTCCCTGTCGGCTACGGATCCGGACAGCGGTAGCACCAGCTTCGTCGACTCATTCGCTTGCATAACAACGTGCAGCGAGCGCGAGGACCCGACCGACCCCACTTCGGAGTGTGCGGAAGAGCTCTAGCTTCTTTATATTCCGGTGCCCCGAGAGGGGCCGGAATCAGTCCATCACGCTGAACAGCAGCGCCAGTTTCTTGCTGCGTGACAGACCGCGGAGAAACTCGCGCGCCTCCGGGGTGTTCTTCAGGATATCGCTGAAGCCGGGCAAGGCCGAATAGTCCTGGCCGTCGAGTTCGATGAAGGCCATCTGCCACTCGGTGAATTCGCGCGACTCGACGGGACCTTCGGTGACGATTTCGATGCGATCGTGGCGAGGGTCCGCAGCAATCGTCTCGTACAACTCGCAGACCTCGTCTTCGCCGCCTTCCAGAATCTGGAAAAAGGAATCTTCG
>JAZBOX010000186.1:0-11778 GCA_036351355.1 Halieaceae bacterium | reverse complement strand
TGCCCTCGTTGCCGGTCAGCTCCGTCCAGGTGTCACCGCCATCGACGCTCTTGTACAGACCGGAGCCGGGTCCGCCGCTCTCGAGGGAGTAGGGCGTGCGCTTTACGCGCCAGAAGCTGGCGTAGAGGATGCGCGGGTTGGTGGGATCCATGGCGAGGTCGACGGCACCGACCTCATCGTTCACGAACAGCACGCGCTCCCAGCTCGCACCGCCGTCGGTGGTGCGGAATACGCCGCGTTCCTCGTTCGGGCCGAAAAGGTGGCCCATGACTGCCGCATAGGCGACGTCGGGGTTGCGCGGATGGATGCGGATTCGCGAGATGTGCTGCGAGTCCTCCAGACCGATGCGCTGCCAGGTTTCTCCGGCGTCGACGGACTTCCATGCGCCGTTACCCGGGGAGACGTTGCCGCGCACGGTCTTCTCGCCGGTGCCGACGTAGATCACGTTCGGATCCCACTCGGATACGGCCACGGCACCGATCGATCCCCCGAAGAAGCCATCGGAGACGTTCTCCCAGCTCTCGCCGCCGTTCTGCGTCTTCCACACGCCGCCACCGGTCGAGCCGAAGTAGTAGGTCTGTGGGTCCGAGGGGATGCCGGCGACGGCGGCGGAGCGGCCACCGCGGAAGGGACCGACCTCGCGCCATTCAAGGGCGCGCAGTTCGGCGGGGAAGTCTGCCGCGTCGATGTCGGCGTAGCTGGCTGCGCCGAAGAGACTGAGGCTTAGGCCGAGGGCCAGGGGCTTGAGACAGCGGGGTGACAGCATCGATTACTCCTGTTGAAGGCTCACCGCGAGGCGCGCAAGGCTAGCACAGGCCCACGGCAGGCGATCAAGCGGGTTATGCTTGCCGGGTCGTGGAATGGAGGTGCGGTGATCAGCAAGGCTGAGGATGAGGCGTTCCTGGCCCGGGCGCTCAAGCTGGCGGCGCAGGCTGCGGCCGCGGGTGAGGTGCCCGTGGGCGCTGTTCTGGTCCGCGATGGCGCCCTGATCGGTGAGGCCGGGAACGCACAGATATCGCAGCGCGATCCCTCGGCGCACGCCGAGATCCTGGCCCTGCGCGACGCGGCGAAGCGCTGCGACAACTACCGCCTGCCCGGCGGCGTCCTCTACGTCACGCTCGAGCCCTGTACCATGTGCTGCGGCGCCCTGATTCACGCGCGCATCGAGGAGCTCGTGTTCGCCGCGCGCGAGCCTCGCGCCGGTGCGGTCGTCAGCACGCGGTCGCTCCTCGACGAGGCGGGCTTCAATCACCGGGTGCGCTGGCGCGAGTACAGCGATCTGGCCAGTGCCAGCGGTGATTTGCTGCGCGAGTTCTTCCGCCAGCGCCGATGAACGGCGGCGTCGGCTGCCGCAGGCGTCCGCCGGTCCAACGCTGTGTCAGTCCGAGCCCGCTTATCAGCGCCTGCTGATCAGGGTTCCGGGGCGTTTACGGCGTCTGCAGGTAAAGGTTATTGAAGATGAACTTGTAGGTGCCGTGAGCCTGACCGCGCCACTGCGGCCGGAAGCCCAGCAGAACCACCTCACCCTCGCCGTAGTCCACCTTCACCGACGCCGCTTTCCCGTTGATGGCTTCGGGGTGCAGCAGGACGCCGCTCAGCAGCGGGTTTTCGTCCTCGGGATAGGTCGACAGGATCGCGCCCTCGAAGCCGGGCAGCGTTTCAAAGGCAGGACCGTGGGAAAACATCACCGTCGGTTCGGCGGGCAGGCCGGCTACGACTGCCGCTTCCGCGTCCGGGGCAAGAATGGTTTTGAGCAGGGCTCCGGAACAGTAAAAGACATCGCTGCCCTTGCCCGCGAGTACGTTCCTCACCGGTAGTCCGAGGATTCCGATGACGACGTCGGTGGCCTTGTTGAAGGCCAGCAGCCTGCCGCCGCCCGACACGAAGTCGCGCAGGGCCTGGGCGCCCGCGGCACCGATACCGCCATCGTACTCCGGCGGTACCGGGTCTTCGCTGGCGCCACCCATGCGCTTGTAGTAGCCGTCGCCTTTTTCCTCGGCGAAGCCCTCCATCAGCCAGGCGAGGTCGATATCCGGAATGATCAGCACGTCGACGCGTTCCTTCAGGTCGCCGCGCTTCATGTCGTCGTTGTACAGCGATACGGAAGCGTAGCCGTACTGTTCAAGAACCCAGCGCGTCCAGCCCTCGTCGATGGATGGCTTCCAGGGGCGATATAAACCGACGCGCGCTGCCCGCAGGGCTTTGCCCTCTGGGGCTTCTGCCACGGTCTCGAGTTCGAGGTCAAAATCATTGGCCCATTGATCGGCCGAATCTTTATCTGCAACGGCAATGAAGAACGCGGGATCCTCGTCGTGCTGTCCAGAATGCACCGTCGCGCCGCTTGCCAGGGCGGCATTGATCAGCTTGAAGCTGGCGTTTTGTGACCGGGCGGTCACAAACACCTCGCCGTCACCGGAGATTCCCGAAGGCAGGTCGATGGAGTCCACGGGCTTCAGGTTCCGCCGTTGATCATCAGTCGGCTTCGAGGTGATGGCGACGGTTTCCACGCCCATCTGCAGGGGCAGCGTCCAGCCCGTTGAATCGTAGGGCAGGTTTTGCGGCCGCCCATCCTTGTCGAGGAAGGTCGCGGGGTATTGCTGGCGCTCGAACAGCTCCTGCACCAGGCCTGCAAAGGGCTGATCCATGGGGATTACCCAGCTGTCCCGGGATACGTCCTGATCGCCCAACTGCGTGTCCGTGGTCGCCTCGTACACCTCGATCTGCTGCAGGCGCATCAGCTTCAGCAGTTCCCCTGCCTCGGAGCGGTCGTGCTGTTGTGCGGGAATCACGTAGGCAAAGGGGCCCTGCTCGGCAAAACGGGCAATCGTGTCGCGTCCCGACTGGTAGCGGTCAAAGAGGATTTTTTCGCGGTAGCGCGATGCCGTGTCCAGCGTCGAGAGGGAGGCCACCTCCATGTAATGCACGGCGTCATTGAGCGTCCACTTGCCGCCGGTCCACGGGCTGGGATACATGACCTGGGGCTTAAGGTCCTTGCGCTCCTCGGGGAAATCCTTGACGTCGTAATCCCAGGGCGTGGCGTAGATGTGCAGCGCGGTTTCCGTGAAGTAGGAGATCGTGTGACGAAACACGTGCGTGTAATCGAGGAAGCCTGGGTACCAGTTATCGAAGCGAGCCTGGGCTATGGCTCCCGGCAGCTGCTGGTGCTCGAATTCGCCGATCATGTGCATACCGATGAGGCTGGTCCAGTGGCGCATCAGCGGGTCGATGTTTTCCGAGATCGGATCGGAGAAAGGCGGCACCCAGATGCGCGCCGGAAAGGGCGCTTTCTGGTGCTGCGTGTAAAAGATCGCCGGCGCATTCTCCTGCGCGGCTGCGGTCACGGAGCGCGACTCGATCATATTCAGCATGTAGCCGTCGCGATTGTTGTCGTGGCCAACATACTCCTGGTAGAGCTGCGGCATCGGGCTGGTTTCGTGTTCTGTGCCAAGGTTCTGGCGATACCAGTCCACGACCATGTCCTGCCCGTCGGGGTTCAGCGTCGGCCACAGCACCAGGATCACATCGTCGCGAATCCGCTGAATTCCCGGCTCTTCTGAGCTCACCATGGTGTGGGCGAGGCGAATCGGAAGCTGGTGATCCGCCACTTCCGATGAGTGCATGCCGCCATCGATATGCACGATGATTTTCGTCTTCGCGGCCAGCTCGCGGGCCTCGTCGTCGCTCAGGCTGCGCGCGTCGGCCAGCCGGCGCGAATTCGCCTTGTATTCCTCCCATCGCGCGAGGTTCTCGGGCGCAGAAATGATCGCGTATTCGAACGTCCGACCCTGAGTGGTCTTGCCCGCCTTGCGCATCTGCATCCGTTCGCTGGCGTCGGCCAGCGCATGGAAATACGACACGGACTCTTCGTAGGTCGCCAGATAGTAGTCCTCGCCCGGCTCGTGCCCGAGCACGTCTTTCGGCGAAGGCAGGGAGGAGTCCGCGGCGCTTGCGGCAGGCGAGCCCGGCCCGCCGATGACAAAGATGCTGAGCGTGAGCGCTCTGAAGAAGTTACCGGTTTCTGTCATGAGCGTTTCCTTCAGGTGGTTTCGGCGTTCGGACCTAAAGCGCAAGCAGGCGCAGGCCGCGCAGGGCGCTGGGGAGCAGGGGTTCGAGATCGCGCGGAGCTTCGGGGGCCTGGTCGCGGGCGCTTTGCAGACGCAGTATCTCGTAGTAGTGACGAATGTTCTGCACGTAGCGTACGGTTTCGAGACCGCGGGCGTAGCCGTAGCGAAGATTCTCGTAGTGGCGCGGGTTTTCCAGCAGCGGCAGCGTCTCCATCACATCCTCCCACAAGTGCGGGTCGCCGCCGCGCCGCTCCGTGAGAATACGCGCATCCTCAAGGTGCCCGCGGCCTATGTTGTAGGCCGCCAGCGCAAACAGCGTGCGATCGGGCTCAAGGATGTCGTCGGGCAGGCGCTCGCGCAGCTCGCGGAAGTAGCGTGCTCCGCCGCGCATGCTCTCGGTGGGGTCTGTCCGGTCCTCGACCCCGAGATCCCTGGCCGTGGCGCTGGTCAGCATCATCAGGCCGCGCACGCCCGTGCGCGAGGTCGCCGTCGGGTCCCAGTGTGATTCCTGGTAGCTGATTGCCGCGAGGAGCTCCCAGGGCAGGTTTTCTTCGCGCGCCACGATCTCTATCAACTGCTGATACTCCTTGAGATCGCTGCGCATGTTGCGGACGAACGTCTGCGTATCGACGCGGCTGATGCTCTCGTCCTCGCTGAAGTAGAGTTCGCGCAGCTCGGCAATGCGCCCGCTGGCGCGCTGGCGGTTCAAAAAGTCGTTGATGCGCGACAGCAGTCGTGAATCGGCGCTGCGAGGCGGCAGGTACCACACGACGTCGCGCTCGGGGCCAAGGTCGAAGGCTACGGTCAGGCCAGGCAGAAGCTTTTGCTGCAGCCGGAAGTCGCGTGAGTCCACGATCGCCGCGTCGACGCGGCCGTCGCTCACGCGCCTGAGCAGGTCGAAGGTGTCGCTGTTGGGGACCGACTCGCGCTCGAGAACAACGTTACTGTCCTGCTGCAGTTGCTCGAGCAGCTCCTCGTGGCTGCTGCCGGCGATTACGGCAAGGCGCCTGCCGGCGAGATCTGCGAGTGTCTGCGGGCGCGCCGTGCCGACCTTGTAGATGACCCGCGGCTGCTGCCGGTCATAGGGCACCGAGGCGACGTAGCGTCGAGCGCGGGCTGCCGTAAGGCTCAGGCCCGCGCCGGCAATATCGGCCTCGCCACGCTCGAGGGCGGCGAAGAGCTCGCCGACACTGAAGGCCTCCTCCACCTCGAGTTCCACCTCGAGCTCCGCGGCCAGCGCCGCTGCCAGGTCGTATTCGAAGCCGCGTTCACCGCCTCGTCCAAGATAGTAGGTCGCGGGCCCGTTGCGCGTGATGAGGCGGAGGCTGCCGCGATCGCGAATCTGCTCGAGGGGCGCCATACGGTCCGTGCACGCCGCGAGGAAACCCAGCAGGCCTACAAGGACGATAAGGAGCACGCGGCGCATGGCGCGATTGTAGCGCTCCGCTTGTCGCTTGCCTTAACCCGCTTGCGCCCGACAGGTACAATCCGCGCCCTCCCGAGAAGAGCTCATGACCATGCGCCTACTGCCCGGTGCCGACGCCCTGTCGCCTTTCCGCTTCGACGCCCTCGCGCGGCGCCTGCGCGAGCTGAGCGCCGACCTCGAGCTGCAGCGGGCCGGTTTTCTGCATCTCGTGGAGGCTGATCCAGCCGCGCCCCCAGGCGATGACGAGATGCCGCGCCTCGCCCTGCTGCTTGCGCAGACGGGGCGTCCCGATTTTTGCCGGCTGTCGGACCTCGACAGCGGAGCCTGGCTGTTCATCGGCCCGCGCCGCGGGACGATTTCGCCCTGGTCGAGCAAGGCGACGGACATCGCGCGTCGCTGCGGTTTCACCTCCCTGCGGCGCATCGAACGCGTCCTCGCCTATGAGTTCGCGCAGCTGCCCGAGGATGCCCGCGCTCGCGATGCCCTTGTCGCCGTCCTCGCCGATCGCATGGTGGAGTCGCCAGCCTGGCGCAGCGCGGACCTCGCGCGGCTGTTCGAGCACGCGGCGCCGGCATCGGCATTGGCCGTGGACGTGATCTCCGGGGGGCGGGGGGCGCTCGAGGCTGCAAACCACGAGCTCGGGCTCGCTCTCGCCGATGACGAGATCGACTATCTCTGCGAGCGTTTCAAAGCCCTCGGGCGTAATCCCCGCGACGTCGAGCTGATGATGTTCGCCCAGGCAAACTCCGAACACTGCCGCCACAAGATCTTCAACGCCGACTGGACGATCGACGGCGAAGCTCAGGCCAGGTCGCTCTTTGCGATGATCCGCAACACGCACGCGCGGGCGCCGGAGGGTGTGCTGTCGGCCTATGCCGATAACGCGGCGGTCGTCGCGGGCCCCGTGGCCAGCCGCTTTGCGCCCGACGGAGCGAGCGGCGTGTACCAGCGCCGCAGGCAGCCGGTACACCTGTTGATGAAGGTCGAGACGCATAATCATCCCACGGCCATCGCCCCGGGTCCCGGAGCGGGCACCGGCGTTGGCGGCGAGATCCGCGATGAGGGCGCCGTGGGCCGCGGCTCCAAACCCAAGGCCGGGCTGACCGGGTTCAGCGTTTCCAACCTCCATCTGCCCGGTGATCCACAGCCCTGGGAAGCGGACAACGGCCGGCCCGATCGCATCGTGTCCGCACTCGATATCATGCTGGAGGGACCCATCGGCGGTGCCGCCTTCGGCAACGAGTTTGGCCGGCCCAACCTCTGTGGCTACTTCCGCAGCTACGAACAGCGGCTCGTCGGCCCCGACGGACGCGCGCAGCTGCGCGGGTACCACAAGCCGATCATGATCGCCGGTGGTTTCGGCAATGTGTCCGAGGAGCACGTGCACAAGGGGCCTTTTCCGCCCGGCACGCGACTGCTCGTGCTCGGCGGTCCGGCGATGCTGATCGGCCTCGGCGGTGGAGCTGCGTCCAGCGTTGCCAGTGCCGACGGCCAGGAGGCCCTGGACTTCGCTTCCGTGCAGCGCCAGAACCCGGAGATGGAGCGGCGCTGTCAGGAAGTGATCGACCGCTGCTGGCAGCTCGGTGAGAACAATCCCATCGCGTTCATTCACGACGTCGGGGCGGGGGGGCTGTCGAACGCGCTTCCCGAGCTGGTCAAGGACGGCGGCTGCGGCGGACGCTTTGACCTCGACGCGATACCCAGCGATGACACCTCGATGTCGCCGCTCGAATTGTGGTGCAACGAGAGTCAGGAGCGCTACGTGCTTGCCGTGGCCGAAGCTGACCTGCCGCGCTTCCTCGCCCTGTGCGAGCGCGAGCGCTGCCCCGTCGCTGTGGTTGGCGTGGCCACGGAGGAGCAGACCCTGCGCCTCGTGGATCGCCCGCGCGGCGACTGCCCCGTCGACATGCCGATGGACCTGCTGTTCGGCAAGCCGCCGAAGATGCAGCGCGAGGACCGGCGCATGCACGCTCCGGCGCGCCCGCTGGCGTTGCGCCCGAGCCTTGCCGAGGCCCTGGGCCGGGTGCTGGCCCTGCCGACCGTTGCCTGCAAGAAGTTCCTGGTCACCATCGCCGATCGCAGCGTGACCGGCCTCGTGGCGCGCGACCAGATGGTAGGGCCGTGGCAGGTGCCCGTGGCTGATTGCGCCGTGACCCTGGTCGACTACGAATCAGATCTCGGCGAGGCGATGGCCATGGGCGAGCGCACGCCCGTGGCAGTGCTCGACGCTCCCGCCTCGGGCCGCCTTGCGGTGGCTGAGGCGCTGACCAATATCTTCGCGGCGCCGATCGATCGCCTGAGCGACATCCGCCTTTCGGCGAACTGGATGGCGGCGGCCGGCGAGCCCGGCGAGGGGGCTGCGCTTTACGACACGGTACGCTGTGTCGGCGAGGAGTTCTGTCCCGCCCTCGGCATTGCCATACCCGTGGGCAAGGACTCCATGTCGATGCAGACGCGCTGGCGCGAGCGCCATGGCGAGGATGAGGCCGAGCGCGTCATGACCGCTCCTGTGTCGCTGATCGTGTCTGCCTTTGCCCCTGCGGGCGATGTCGCCGATACGCTCACGCCCGAGCTCAGCAGGGACGACGGCCTCTGTCTCGTTCTCCTTGATCTCGGACGCGGGTCGAATCGCCTCGGCGCCTCGGCGCTGGCGCAGGTCTACGGCGAGCTCGGCGACACGGTGGCTGACGTACACGATCCGCAGGATCTGAAGGCGCTCTTCGAGCTGTTACGCTGGGGGCGCAGCGATATTCGCGCCTACCACGATCGTTCCGATGGCGGTGTGGCAGTAACGCTGCTGGAAATGGCCTTCGCCGCGCGCTGCGGACTCGATATCGTTCTGCCCGCGGGCGTCGATGACGCCCTGGCCTATCTTTTCAACGAAGAGCCGGGTGTGGTGCTGCAGCTGCCGCAGGCTCGTCTTGGCGCCTGGCTGGAGAAGGCCGCTGAGCGCGGTCTGGGTGGCTGCCTGCACGAGCTCGGACAGCTACGCAGCGATGAGCGGATCGTGATCCGCCGTGACGAGGAGGTGCTCCTCGACGATCAGCGCGCAGCCCTCGAGACGCGCTGGTCGTCAACGAGCCGGGCCATCGCGCGTCTGCGCGACAACCCCGCCTGTGTCGACGAGGAGTACGCCCGTATCGGCGAAGACGATCCGGGCCTGTTTCTGCAGGCCAGCTTCGATCCCGCCGAGGACATCACCGCGGCCCCGGCCCTTCTGGGCACGCGTCCGCGCATCGCCGTCCTGCGCGAACAGGGGGTGAATGGTCAGGTGGAGATGGCCGCGGCCTTTGACCGCGCGGGCTTCGAAGCGGTCGATGTGACCATGAGCGACCTGCAGGAAGGCCGCGCCAGCCTCGACAGTTTCGCCGGTCTCGTCGCCTGTGGCGGTTTTTCCTTCGGCGACGTGCTCGGTGCCGGCGAGGGCTGGGCCAAGTCGATCCTCTTCGATGCGCAGCTGCGCGACGCTTTCGCTGATTTCTTCCAGCGCAACGACAGCTTTGCGCTCGGCGTGTGCAACGGCTGTCAAATGCTGTCGGTGCTGCGCGAACTGATTCCTGGAAGCGAGGACTGGCCGTTTTTCCGGCGCAATCGCTCCGAGCAGTTCGAGGCGCGCCTGTCGATGGTCGAAGTCACCGCGTCGCCGTCGATCTTTTTTGATGGCATGCAGGGCTCGCGCCTGCCCATCGCCGTTGCCCACGGCGAAGGCCGCGCCGAGTTTCCATCGCAGGCCGCGCGCGAGCGTTGCGAGGCGACGGGGCTCGTCAGCCTGCGCTACATCGAAAACAGTGGTGCGGTCAGCGAGCGCTACCCGGCCAATCCCAACGGCTCACCCGCCGGGGTGACCGCTGTGGCAACACCCGATGGGCGCGTCACCGCGATGATGCCCCACCCGGAGCGCGTCATCCGCTCGCGCCAGCTGTCCTGGTGTCCGGCGGACCTCGGCGACGACTCTCCGTGGCTGCGCCTGTTCCGCAACGCGCGGGTCTTCGTCGGCTGAAGCGCCGGACCCCGTCTTGAGCCCGGCGGGGCAGCGTCTATAATGCGCGACCTCCAACACACCGCCACCGGTCCGCGGCCGTCGCACGGATTCCGCGGCCGCGACCTCTCGAGTCCTTTTTGCCCATGCTCAATCGCTACCCCCTGTGGAAGTACCTACTGGTCCTCGTCATCGTGCTTGGCGGGGCCCTGTACGCCGCGCCGAATCTCTATGCGCCCGACCCCGCGCTGCAGATCGCCGGTGAAAGCAGCGCCACGCAGATCGATGACGCCACCCTCGAACGCGCCGTAAAGGCCCTCGATCTCGCGGGTATCGAACATTTCGGCGAGGCACTCAGCGACGACGGACGCAGCGCGCTGATCCGCCTGCGCGACCAGGACCTGCAGCTGCGCGCCCAGGCGCTGGTGTCCCGAGCTCTCGGCGACGGCTACATCATCGCGCTCAACCTCGCCGAAACCACGCCGGCCTGGCTCACCGGCCTCGGCGGACAGCCAATGAAGCTCGGCCTCGACCTCTCCGGCGGCGTGCACTTCAAGCTCGAGGTCGATGTCGACGCCGCCGTCGAGCGGCGCATGGAGTACTACCTGAACGCCACCAAGCGCGCCCTGCGCGAGGAGCGCATCCGCGGATTGGTCGGATTCGAGGGCGAGCGCACGCTGATCGGGCGCTTTCGCAGCGAGGACCTGCGCGAGCAGGCGCGCACGCAAATGGCCGACGCGTTTCCCGAGCTGCTCCTCGACCGCGTGGACGGGGAAGACGAGTGGATCATCCGCGCCAGCATGACCGACCAGACCGTCGACGAGATCATCGACTATTCCGTCAGTCAGAATCTGACCACGCTGCGCAACCGGGTCAACGAACTCGGCGTGTCCGAGCCGCTGGTGCAGCGTCAGGGGCGCACGCGCATCGTCGTCGAGCTTCCCGGTATCCAGGACACCGCGGAAGCCAAGCGCATCCTCGGCAAGGTCGCCAATCTGGAGTTCCGCCTCGTGGCCGCGCCGGATACGGCCGCAGCAGACCGTCAGCGCTTCGAATACCGCAGTCCCGATCGCGCCGGCATGACCGAATACCTCGAGCGCGACGTGATCATCACCGGCGAGCATGTCTCCAACGCCCAGGCCAGCTTCGACCAGAATGGACAGCCCAACGTTCAGATCAGCCTCGACAGCGAGGGTGGCACGCTGATGTCGCGGGCAACGCGCAACAACATCAAGCGCCGCATGGGCGTGTTGTTTATCGAGCGCAAGTATCGTACGCGCTACGAGATGAACGATGAGGGCGTCGAAGTGCCGATACGGCAGCCCTTCGACGAGAAGAAACTGCTGACGGCCCCGGTCATCCAGAGTGCCCTCGGCGCCCAGTTCCAGATTACCGGTCTCGATTCTCCCCTGGAGGCCTCGGAGCTCGCGCTGATGCTGCGCGCGGGCGCGCTCGCCGCGCCGATCACCTTCGTGGAGGAGCGCACCGTCGGGCCGTCCCTCGGTGCGGAGAACATCCGCCTCGGGGTGAAGTCGGTCCAGTTCGGTCTCGCCCTCGTGGTGCTGTTCATGGTGCTCTACTACCGCGTCTTCGGCCTTTGCGCCGTGGTTGCGCTGTCGGCCAACCTCGTGCTGCTGGTGGCCTTCATGTCGCTGATCGGGGCCACGCTCACGCTGCCGGGTATTGCCGGCATCGTGCTGACCGTGGGCATGGCCGTGGACGCCAACGTGCTCATCTTCTCGAGGATCCGTGAGGAGCTGCGCGGCGGTCTGTCGCCGCAGATGGCGATTCATTCGGGCTTCGAGCGCGCCGTGGCGACGATTCTCGACGCCAACATCACTACGCTGATCGTAGCGGTGATTCTCTACGCCGTCGGCACGGGGCCCGTGAAGGGCTTCGCCGTTACCCTGTCCGTGGGCATCATCACCTCGATGTTCACGGCGATCATGGGCACGCGGGCGCTGGTCAACCTGATCTACGGCGGTCGACGCGTTCAGTCGCTCGCCATCGGCCGCGATGTGGTTGCGGGAGCTGCAGCATGAAAACGATCAACTTCATGGGAAGCCGCCGCATCGCCGCGGGCTTCTCGATTGCCCTGCTGCTCGTGTCGCTCGGCTCGCTCATCGTGCGCCAGCTCAACTGGGGGCTCGACTTCACCGGGGGAACGCTCGTCGAGCTGCACTATGCCGACAGCGCGGACCTGGGTGCGATCCGCAGCACGCTAGCGACGGGTGGCTACGAAGGCGCCGTGGTGGTGAGCTTCGGAACGGATCAGGACGTGCTCGTGCGTCTTCCGCAGGGTTACACGG
>JAZBOX010000185.1:0-25273 GCA_036351355.1 Halieaceae bacterium | reverse complement strand
TTCACGCTCGACGCTTCTTTCAACATCGCCAACTGGGATATCGACTTTACCTTCACGGACATGGACTCGCTTGAGCCGAATCCCCGGTTCGGTCAGAGCGCCCTCGCGGCGGGGTCTGGCGCGGTGATGGGCATGGTCGTACCCGGCGCGGCTGGCAGCGATCAGCAGCGCCAGTCCTCGGAGCGCCCCGAGTGGTCTTCAGCCACGCAAATCAGCTTTCGACCCACGGACCGGATAACGCTCGCGCTGAATGCGCGTTTCCAGGGAGCGGAGTGGGCTTATGCCGGTGGAACTGACGCGCGTCTGGTAAACGAGAACGGAGAGCGCACCAACCCGGATCTGAACTTCGGCGACTACGTGGTTTTCAACGGCTCGATTCAGTACTTCATGGGACGCGACAAGGAGCACCGCTTCATGCTCCGAGCCGTGAACATTACAGATGAACAGTACTTCGAACGCGCTAGCGCCAGTGCTGACCGCCGGGTGTCGCGTGCCGGAGTGCGCGGAGAGATAGGCCGCTTCGACCCCGACTTCTATTACCAGTACGGATGGAACGGAAAACCCCGATCTTTCTGGCTTCAGTACGAATATTCCTTCTAGGAAAAGTCCCACCACGATCAGGACAGATGCCGATGAGCGGGGGGCGGGGGGCCTGGGGCCCCGATCCGGTCCGCGGCAAGCATTGACAGGCCCTACAAGATGATACAGATCGCTAAGCTGACAACGATTGCCCTACTCGCTTCCTTTGCGCTCGCAGCAGCCGCTGACAGCGAAGGTGAAATATGGTGGCGCGGCAACACGCATACGCACAGCTGGTGGAGCGATGGCGACGCGCCGCCCGAGCTTGTCGCCGAGTGGTACAAGCAACACGGATATCACTTCCTCGTCATAAGCGATCACAACGTTATGCAAAGGGGTGAAAAGTGGTATCCCATTGACCAGCCTCCTCGTCGCCCCGAGGCCGTCAAACGTGCCTACGAACGCTACGTGGATCGGTTTGGTTCAATATGGGTTACCACGCGCGAAAGCGATCACGGACGGGAAGTCCGTCTGAAAACCCTGGACGAATTTCGGCCTCTGTTTGAGGAGCCGAACCGTTTTTTGTTCATCAACGGCGAAGAAATCACCGACCGGCACCTTCATCACCCGGTGCACATGAACGGCGTCAACCTCGTAGAGCCGATCACACCACAGGGTGGCACGAGCGTCGCAAACACGATCCAGAATAACCTTGATGCAGTCGTCGCACAGTCGCACCAGCACGCAAAGCCCATGGTGCTCCACCTGAACCATCCAAATTTCCACTTTGCCGTCACCGCAGAAGACTTCTTTGAACTGGACCACGCCCCCGGCGACGGATTCTTCGAGATGTACAACGGGCACTCGGGTGTCAACAACAACGGCGACGAGCTACACCCCAGTGCCGAGCGCCTGTGGGATATCGTGCTGGCCAACCGGCTTGGCCGCTTCAATCGACGCCTGATCTACGGCGTAGCCACGGATGACGCTCACGAATACAACGATTGGGGGGACGGCTTCACCAATCCTGGTCGCGGCTGGGTGATGGTGCGGGCTCCCTTCCTGACACCGGACTTCATAACGCAGGCGATTCGACGGGGCGATTTCTACAACAGCACGGGAGTTGAGCTGCGCAAACTCGAAATAAGCGACCGCTCGATAAGCATCGAAGTGGACGAACAGCCCGGCGTCGATTACACCATCGAATTCGTCGGCACGAGGAGCAGCGCGCAGCTGACGCCCATCGCAGGCCCCTTCACTCCAGACGCGGAGCCACAAAAGCCCGCGCGGCCAGTCTATCGATACAGCGAGGAGATCGGCGAAGTCCTCCACCGCGTCAAGGGCACATCAGCATCCTACCAGGCCACGGGGGACGAGCTTTACGTGCGCGCCCGCGTTGTCTCCAGTCGCTACCACCCGAATCCCTTCGCCATGGGCGATCCGGAGATGGCCTGGACTCAGCCTATCGTGGTCGAAGCCCGCGACGCGGAGAGCAATCCATGATCTCGCGGCGCCGCTTTCTCCTGGGCTCGGGCGGTATGATCCTGAGCACACCGGTATTCTCGCGTGTCTCGGGAAGCGTTAAAAGCTACCCGTTTACCCTCGGCGTGGCTTCGGGCAGCCCCGCGCCGGACGGCGCGGTACTGTGGACCCGCCTGGCGCCGGAGCCACTGCAGGGCGGGGGGATGGCGTCGGGTGAGACAGCCGTGCGTTACCGTGTCTGCCGGGACGAGGGAATGCGCGATACGGTGCGCGACGCGCAGTTCGTCACTGACGAAACCGTTGGCCACAGCGTTCATGCGATTGTCGAAGGTTTGGATCCGGGACGCGACTACTGGTACCAGTTCTACGTCGGTGATGACGAGAGCCCCGTCGGCCGTCTGCGAACGACGGACCCTGCCGCTGGCAGCGTGCGTCTCGCCGTTGCGAGCTGTCAGTCCTACGAGAGCGGGTACTACGCGGCCTACCGCGATATGGCCGAGTGGATGCCAGATTGCGTCATCCATTTGGGTGACTATATCTACGAGGGAAGGGCGAATCCGGTGGGCGCGGGCGAGCGGCGCGTCGACGGTGGTGTATTTCGCTACCAGACCGTGCGTGCCCACAACAGCGATGAAATTGCCACGCTCTGGGACTACCGCAACCGCTACGCTCTTTACAAGCTGGACCCGCATCTGCAGGCCGCGCACGCGGCAAGCCCATGGATCGTAGCTATGGACGATCACGAGGTCGACAATAACTGGGCTGGTTTAACGCCCCAGGACCCATGGGCGCAGACAGACCTCGAGTTCCGCATTCGCCGTCAGGCTGCGTTTCGCGCCTACTACGAGCATATGCCGTTGCGCGAGGCGCCAGAGCTGATCCGTACATCCTCGCGCTTGAAGCTACACGGTCTGTACCGGATGGGGCCGGCGCGGATTCATCTGCTTGATACGCGGCAGTACCGCTCCGATCAGATTCCCCGGGGGCAGATATCGGACGAGTCTGCACGAGCGCTGCTGGCCGATCGCGATCGTGGAATGCTGGATGCTGCACAGGAGCAATGGCTGCTGCAATCGCTCGAGCGCGGCGGAGCGGCGTATAACGTGATTGCTCAGCAGACGTGGTTCGCGCCCTATGCTTACGCGGAGTCAGATCCCCTTGACGTCAATATGGATCAATGGGACGGATACCCCATGCAGAGACAGCGCATCGTGGACGCCATGAGCACGCAACGGAACTCTGTAGTGCTGAGCGGGGACTGGCATTGCGCAAGCGCCGCAACACTCCACGAGCAGGCGTCCAACCCGAAAAGCCCGCGCGTTGGGTGGGAGTTCGCAGCCACATCGATCAGCTCGCATTGCCCCTGGAGCGAGCGCGTCGAGGGCGCGCGTGATCTGAATCCACACGTCCACCACACGAACGGCAGGCAACGCGGCTATCTTCGCTGCGAATGCGACGATCGCGACTGGCGCTCAGAGTACCGAGTTGTAGAAGATCCCTACAACAGCAGTTCTGATGTAAGGACCGACGTAAGCGTCAGCGTTCGTGACATCTAGCAGGATACCGATACGGGCCTTCCGGGCAGTTTTCCGGCTTCAGGCGCCAAAGGTATAGCCCATTAAGGCGATCTCACGCGCGAACAGCTCGGCGATCCGCGTGCGCGTGGCGTCATCGTAGTACGTCGCGTAGGGCTCGCGTTGCGACGCGATCCCGGTCTTTTCCCGCGGTAAGGGCTCGGGCAGATCGAGGCCGAGGCGCTCGCGCAGTTCGGCGAGCGCTGCGGGCAGCTCGCGGAACTCAAAGACCCGATCCACGATCACGCCGCTGTCGTCGCAGTAAAGGGCGCTGTCGACGGGCAGGCGATGGGATTTTCGCGCCACGTAGTCGCCGAACTCCGGCACGGGCCTGCCCTGCCCGTGCTTCTTCCAGAGATAGTAGGAGACGGCCTTGTCCCAGGGATTCCGTTCGAAGCAGAAGCTGAAATAGCTGCTCCAGACCTCCGGCCCGACGAGTTCGCGGACGCGCCAGGCGGGCATGTGCTCGTAGTAATAGACCCCGAGCAGTGCCGAGTGACGATCGACGAGCTTGCGCAGCAAGCGGCTTTCCCGGTACCACGGACCGAGGCGGGACGTCGGGCCGTAGTTGCGCGGAATGCCCGTCGCGATGTTGTCCTCCATGTGCGAGACGATATCGTCCGAGCCGCACTCGCGCGCCAGCGCCACCTCGAGCGAGCTGCCCGCGGTCTTGTGGGTCTTGATAAAAATAAAGCGGTGGCGGTGACTGATGATCATCGCAGCGGTGCCGCGCCCGCTGCGCTGACGTGCCCTGCCGTAGAACCGAGCACCGTATCGGCGCTGCCAGCGCTGCGCTGTTTGGTGTGCGCGACCTTCGTTTTCTCCGCGCAGAGCGCGAAGAGATACAGCCCGATGAACATCCACAGGAGCAGTGACGACCAGGATGAGTACCAGGCCGGGTGCGTATTCACGGGAAAGAGCATGGCGCCGAGGGTGGCGGCAAAGGGCAGCGCCCGCGAGCGCGCGGCCTCGTCGGCGCGCTGCCAGCTACGAAGCAGCAAAAACAGCATGGCCAGATATCCGCCAATGCCGATCACGCCGGTCTCGCACCACAGCTCAAGAATCAGCTGGTGGGCATGCGACGCCTTGGCGCCGGGAGCATTCGGCAGCGGCCGGGCCCAGACGTCATCGGCGCTCGCGTAATCCGTGTACACATAGCGGAAACCCCGCGGGCCGACGCCGTTGACCCAGTGGTCGCGGCCGATTCGCAGCGCCGTACCCCAGATCGGCAGACGGATCCCCGTCGCGCGATTGAGCGTGTCGTAGTCCGGGCTCTCGACCGCCTCAACAATAATCGTACTGCGCTCGCGCACCCAGTCGCTATAGCTGAACGCCAGGGCGGCGACGGCCAGCGCCGCCAGGCCGAACAGCATCGCTCGCAGCAAGCCCAGACGACCGCGGACCATGTAATACAGCGCCACCAGGGCGAGCTCGACGGCCGCCATAACCCAGGCCGCCCGCTTTCCCGAGAGCACGATCACCGCGAGAATCAGCAGGAGCATGGCAAGCGTTGGCAGCAGCGGCCAGTGGCGCAGACCGTGGACCAGCGCCACGGGCAACAGCAGCGCCACCGTCGCACCGAGTTTGATGTTGTCGTCGTCACCGAAGAGTCCATTGACGTAACCCTCGCCCAGCCCATAGCCGAGAATATTGCGCCCGGTGACAAACTGAAGCAGCGCATCGGCACACCACAGCAGGAGGCAGAGCGCCACGACCAATCCAAAGCCATGGAGCGTGCGCCGCTGGAATTCTGCGGGCGCCGCCGCCAGGGAGAACAGCGCCAGCATCGCCGCGCAGGACAGTCCGAAGCGCAGCGTGCCCACCGTTGTCAGCAGGCTCTTCTCGAGCGCCACGGCATCGGGTAGCGCCAGAAGCATAGGCAGCGTAAAGGCAGCCCAGAGCCCCGCGAGCGTCGACCAGGGCACGTCCTCGCTTTTCGGCAGGCGCCAGAGCAGGACGATCCCTGCGAGGAACAGCAGACCCAGCGGCACTTCGACCAGTTTGCCGAAGGGCAGCAGGATCACTGCCAGCGGCAGGAGGATGGGAAGGAGCAGCGTCAGCCTGGATATCATCGCGCGGTGTCAGTAATGGGCGGCGCTGTCGTAGGGGCACCGCGAGCCGGGGGTCGGAAGCGGCCGCGGCCGCTTCGACGAGCGCGCTACTATGGGGGCGCGCCGGCGGACAGTCAAAGCGCCGCGGCCCGCGCGGGGTAGAATGCGAGCACATGTTACGACTACGCCACACAAGGCCGATTTTCGTCGGCGGCACGCGCTACTGCTTCCAGCACCCGCAACACCACGGGCGCTGCGTCAAGGTGCTTCGCCCCGATCGCACGGGAGCGGCGCGCAAAGTGCTGCGCCGGGACTTCAAACGCTATCTGCCGGCACGATTCCTCGACGACCAGCTCAAGGAAATCAAGGCCTACAAGGCCCTCGCCCCGGTAGCCAGCGAAGCCGTCTGGCGCCATGTGCCACGCTACTTCGGCATTGAGGAAACGGACATGGGCGTGGGCGTTGTGACCGAACTGCTGCGCAACGAAGACGGCAGCTGGCCTCGGAATCTTGAGCAGATGCTTCCCGAGGGGATGAACCGCGAGCTCGAAGCCGGCATCCGGGAGTTCGAGGACGCGGTGCAGCGACTGCGCATCCTCAGCCGCAACCTGCTGCCGCACAACATCATCGCCGTGCGCGAGGCTGACGCCTATCGAGTGATGCTCGTCGACGGCATCGGCAACAGCGAGCTCGTGCCGCTATCGAGCCACATCGGCTTCTTCGCCGATCGCAAGACCGCGCGCAAGGTCCGCCGTTTCCGCGCGAGCTGCGCCCGCTTGCTCCCCGACTGATGAGCGAGACGTCCGGCCACTCGCCAGATGCCTGCGCTCGGCTCGCGGCACACGAGGCGCGGCCCGGATCGCTGCCCGAATCAAAGGGGCACCAAAGCGTCCTGCGCAGGCCCTCGACGCCGGCAGAGATTGACCTGAAAGCTCCGGATGCGTAGCTTTACCGGCCTTCAAACCGGAGGCCCTCAATGAGCAAGCGTGTTCCCCGCGACAATTCGAACGATTACAGCCCCGAGATCATTGCCGAGCGTCAGCGCTTCATTGAAGAAACCACCGGCGCGAAACTCAAGCACACAAAGCAGTTCTCCTTCGACCCCGCCGATATGGCCGGTAACATCGAGAGCATCTTCGGCGTCGCCCAGGTTCCCATCGGCATCGCCGGGCCGCTGCTGATCAACGGCGAATACGCCCAGGGCGAGTTCTACGTACCCATGGCCACCGTCGAAGGCACGATGCTGGCGAGCTACAACCGCGGCATGAAGGTCATTCGCGAGGCCGGCGGCGTGAACACCACCGTCGTGGGCCAGGCCATGCAGCGCGCGCCCTGCTTTGTCTTTCGTAACGCACGCGACGCCCGCGACTTCGAACTCTGGCTCGTCGAGCACTTCGACGAGATCAAGGCCGTCGCCGAGTCCACCACCTCCGTGGGTAAGCTGAACGAGATCGAGCACTACTGCGCGCACCAGTTCGTTTACACGCGCTTTGACTACAGCACGGGCGATGCCGCCGGCCAGAACATGACCAGCCGCGCCACGTTCGTCGCCTGCGAGTGGATCCGCGACAACTACCCGGCGCTGAAGAACTACCTGCTGTCGGGCAGCTTCGATACGGAAAAGCGCACATCCTCCGTCAACCTGCTCAAGAACCGCGGCAAGCGCGTGACGGCAGAGATCACGATTCCCCGCGAAGTCGTCGAGCGCAACCTGCGCATTTCGCCGGAGGCGCTTCACTACGGGCAGGGCATCACCACGCTGGCCTCCTTTATGACCAACTCTTCGAACAACGCCGCCCATCCGGCCAACGGCCTCGCGGCGCTGTATCTCGCCACGGGCCAGGACATCGCCAACATTGGCGAGTCCAACCAGTGCACCGTCTACAACCGCGTCACGCGTACGGGCGACTACGAGTTTTCCGTCACGCTGCCCGCACTGATCGTGGCGAGCTACGGGGGCGGCACCAACCTGCCGACGCAGCGCGAGTGCCTGGAGATCATGGGTTGTCACGGCAAGGGAAAGGCGCTCAAGCTCGCGGAAATCGCTGCGGCACTGGTCGTGGCCGGAGAACTTTCGCTGGCAGCTGCGACGCGTGTCGACAAGGCCACGCGCACCAACGAATGGGTGGATGCACACGAGCGCCTCGGCCGAAACCGCTAAGGGCGCCATCGGGTGCTGCCTCACGTGCAGCGCCCTCACCTGACCGCAGGGTCGACCGCCTCTCTGCAGACCCGATACGACCCGCGATCAGTAGCCGCGGTCCATATCGATACGACCGAAAAGCTCGCGACCGGAGAGGTAGCGCTCAAGGTTGGCGCAAAACAGGTCGGTGACGTCGTCGATTGATGTGGGCGCCGCACTGTGCGAAGTGATATGCAGCCGCGGAGTCGTCCACAGCGGACTGTCATCGGGCAGCGGTTCCTTTTCAAACACGTCGAGTACCGCCGCCGATAGCTGTTCGATGCGCAGCGCTTCCAGCGCGTCGTCGAGCACCAGCGCGTTCGCCCTCCCCGCGTTGATCACAATCGCACCGGGATTGAGGCTCCTCAGTACGGCCGCGTCGATAAGCCCCGTGGTCGATGGCGTGTCCGGCAGCAGGATCGCGAGCACGTCGACGCCCCTGGCAAAGGCACAGCGCTCGCCCGCGGCGAAGCATCGGTCAAAGCCTTCGACGTCACGACCGTCACTGTTGAGCCCCACCACCCTGGCGAAAAACGGCGCGCAGCGCAGCGCCACCTCGGCGCCAATGCTGCCCGCCCCGGCGACACCGAGGCTCAGCGTCGACAGGCCGGCGTCGCGGCGGAACTCCCAGCGCGATGCGCTGGCGTAGTGCAGGATCGAGCGCCGCAGCGCGAGACTCCAACCGAGCACGTACTCGGCCATGGACCTGCCGAAGACACCCTTGACACCGGTAAGCACAAAATCGCGCCGCGGCTGCCGGATCAGGGGCGTGACGCCAGCCCAGGTCGACTGCATCCAGCGCAGCGCCGGCATCGCGGGCAGGCACGCCAGCAGGCGGTCGGGGGCGCCGAAGGCGATTTCGGCGCGGGCCAGGGCCGACGCATCCGCGGCCGCCGATGCGGCATCGACAAGCACCGCTGCCGGGGGCAGACGCCCCTCGAGGCAGGCCGCGAGTTCCGCGCTGTAGGGACTCGCCAGCGCGATATACAGGCCGTCCCCGCCGCGCCCGGGATCGCTCACGCCGGCCATGGCTCAGGCCTGAATATCGCGGGCTGTCGCGAGCATCAGCGGCGAGACGAAACCGGGGGGCTTGAGCGCCAGCACCGGCACACCGCAGATCGCCAGAATCGACTCCGTCGTGGGACCGATGAGCACGCCCGGGTTGGCGGAGGTCCCCGTGGTGCCGAGCACCAGCATGCCGGATCTTTCCGCCTCAACGCGCTGAGGCACAACGCTTACTGCGTCGCCGCGTACAAGCTCCGCGCGCACGCGCAGGCCGTCGGGAGCGAGACTCTCAATGCGCTGCACGATGCGACGGAACCACTGCTCGTTATCACCCTGCTGCTGACGCAGGTACGCCGCGCGATCCGAGGCGTCGAGCTCGAGCTCCGGGTCCGCGAGAAGCTCGAACCCATAGGGCTGCCAGGCATGAATCACGTGAAGATCGCCGCCCCGGGCGGCCGCCAGGCCGAGCGCCGTCTCGGCAAGGCCGATAGCGAAGGCTTCAGCGGCCGTCGCCTGGGCAGAGCGTTCGCGGTCGAGGGCCAGGGTGATACTCGGCCCGTGCTCGCCGCGCTCGGGATGCAGCGCCCACACGGCACACGGACACTTGCGCATCAGGTGCATGCCGGTGGCATTAAGGCCAGCCCCGTCGTCCATACGAACCGGCTCGCTGATATGCACGACAAGATCAAAATCCTGCTGCACCACCTGCTCGATGATCGCCATGAAAGGCACACCGGTGAATACGGAGTAGTCGATCATCGGATGCGCGGCAAAGCCGTCGACGATGCGTTTCAGACGCTGCCGTGCGCGTGCGCGACGAAGTTTGCCAAGGCGCTCGACCACACCGCGCATATCCTGACCGCTTGGCACCGGTTCGACGACTTCACAAACGGTGATCGCCGCGCCGTGCGCCGCAGCCAGCGTAACCACCTGATTCAGGCAGGCCTCATCGTCGATCTCGGCGTACACGAGGATGTCCCTGAACTGCTTCAAGGGCGGTCTCCATTCCAGGGCGCGATGCGAGTGAGGGTCTCGGGCGAAACCCGACGCGCAGCCCGACATCTTGCACCGCAGCCGGCAGTCATGGAAGAGCCTCGCCCCGGCGCGCGGGAACTTCAGGAACGCGTACGGCGGTCGATGCCATCAAAATCGACGAAAAATTGAATATTTCGATATCTGACTTAGTATTTATCTAAACTTAAAGCTAGGTCTTGATCGAGATGCCGACGCTATGCCATTGAATTACAAGCACTTAAAGTATTTCTGGACCGTCGCACATGAGGGCAGCCTGGCCAAAGCCTCGGCAAAGCTGCACATCACTGCGCCGGCGCTGTCGGTGCAGATTCAAAAGCTGGAGGACCAGCTTGGCCACGATCTGTTCGAACGCAAGGGACGCCAGCTCGTTCTCAACGAAGCCGGACGCGTCGCCCTGGATTACGCCGACACGATCTTTACCGCGGGTGCCGACCTAGTGGGCACGCTCAAGGGGCTGGAGGCGCGCTCGCGACAGATCGTCCGCGTCGGCGCAATGGCAACGCTGTCGCGTAATTTCCAGGTCGACTTCCTCGCCCCGCTGCTGCAGCGCGAGGACATCGACATCGTCGTACGCTCCGATGGCCTCGGTGTGCTCCTTGAGGAACTCGATACGCTGCAGCTCGACGTGGTACTGGTCAACACGCTGCCAACGATCAGCCACGATCTGCCCTGGCTGACCCATCTCATTGCCGAACAGCCGGTGAGCGTGGTCGGCTGCCCGTCACGCGTGCGCAGCGGGCGCGACGCGCGCGAGATCATTGCCACGGAGCCCTTGATCCTGCCCTCGACGGCCACCAGCATCCGCAACACCTTTGACGCCTGGCTCGCCCGTGCGGGCATCACGCCGCGCATCGTCGCGGAGGTCGACGACATGGCGATGATCCGGCTGCTTACGCGCGCCGACCATGGCCTCGCCGTGGTGCCCCCAATCGTGGTGCGCGGCGAGCTGCGCAGCGGGCGCCTCGTCGAGCTTGAGCACTTCGATGAGCTGCGCGAGACCTTCTACGCGATCACGCTCAAACGCCGTTTCGAGAATCCGCTGGTACGCGAGCTTCTCGAGACAAACTACCGCCCGTCGGAGCCCTCGCTGTCAATGGCGGGCTCGCAGCGTCCGTAGTATTGCGAGGCGCGCAGCTCGCCGAGCCCGCCGATCATTGCATGGCGACTGTGGACGCTGCGATAAAGGTCGCTGTCGTCGAAGGCATCAAAGACGATGACGGTGACGTGAAAGCTGCCATTGCCCGTGGTCTGGATGAGCGACAGGTGCCGCTCGAAGAAGCGCAGTTCCAAATCGGCAACAAAGTCACCGCTTTGCATCCGGGCCGTGCCCGCCTCGCGATCGATGGTGAAGCGCAGGGCCATTGGCTCGTCGGCATCGCCGAGTCCGTTCCTGGGATCGGAGCGCTGGGGGTAGGTGCAGTCGAGAGCGACGGGAGCCGCCATGCCGAGCGGGGCCGTGGCCGGCAGCAGCGCGACAGCCAGTAGCGCTGCCAGGCGCCCGGCGATGCTCCGGCGGGGCACAGGGCGGCGGGCGATCTCCCCCGCCTGGAACGGCTGGCAGGACGCGGACTGGAAGGGACACGCAAACGCTCGAATCATAGCTTCGACCCAGGCAAAGGGATGCGACCTTCAGGCCGCCTCGTCGTCGCTCTTCAGCGCTCCGCGTCGCAGCTGGTCGCGCTCCATGGACTCGAAGAGCGCCTGGAAGTTGCCCTCGCCAAAGCCCTCGTCTTCCTTGCGCTGGATGAACTCGAAGAAGATCGGTCCTATCAGCGTCTCGGAAAAAATCTGCAGGAGCAGGCGCGGGCTGTCGCCGTCGGTGCTGCCGTCGAGCAGAATCCCCCGGGCCTTCAGAGCTTCCACGGGCTCCCCGTGCCCCGGCAGACGCTCCTCGAGCATCTCGTAGTAGGTCTCGGGCGGCGCAGTCATGAAGGGCACGCCACGCGCCTTAAGACGGTCCCAGCAGGCCAGCAGGTCATCGCAGGCAAAGGCGATGTGCTGAATACCTTCGCCGTTGTACTGCATCAGGTACTCTTCGATCTGGCCCCCGCTGCCGCCCTCCTCGTTGAGGGGAATGCGGATCTTGCCGTCGGGTGCAGTCATGGCCCGCGACTTGAGACCCGTATGCTCGCCCTTGATGTCGAAGAAGCGGATCTCGCGGAAATTGAACAGGCGCTCGTAGTAGCCGGCCCAGTAGTCCATACGACCGCGATACACGTTGTGCGTCAGATGATCGATGATCCGGAAGCCGCAGCCCTCGGGTCGACGCTCCACACCCTCGTCGAACACAAAGTCGATGTCGTAGATCGAGGTCCCGTCCGCGTAGCGGTCGATGAGGTAGAGGATGGCGCCGCCGATTCCGCGAATCGCCGGCATTTTCAGCTCCATGGGTCCGCAGGGTATGTCGACAGGCTGCGCGCCGTTGTCGAGGGCCAGCTTGTAGGCTCCTGCGGCGTCGCGTACACGAAAGGCCATGCCGCAGGCGCTGGGGCCGTGTTCGGCGGCGTAGTACTGCGCCGGTGACCTGGGCTCGTAGTTGGCGATGAAATTGATGTCGCCCTGGCGCCACAGATCCACGTCCTTTGTCCTGTGCCGTGCCACGCGGGTAAAGCCCATCATCTCGAAGGTCGGCTCGAGCACACCGCGCTCGGGTGCGGCGAACTCGACGAACTCGAAACCATCGAGGCCCATGGGGTTCTCGAAGAGATCGGTCATGGTGGTGGTCTCCGCTGTTACTCGAGCTACATGGTAGCGGGTCGCGGTGGAAAAACGAAAAAACCCCCGACCGGCCAAAACCGATCGGGGGCCACTCCTGATACCTCTGCCCTAGAAGCGCACTGAGAAGCCCAGGCGCAGCTCCCAGAGAGAGCGCTCTTCCTGCACGTCGTTGATGTCGCGCGGCGTAAAGCGCTCAAAGACGTAGCGGCCCTGGTCATCGAGGGACATGTCCACGACTTCCTGCGAGAAGAACTGCGAGCGGGTCTGCACACCCCACTCGTCGTTCAGCATGTTGAGGAAGTTGTAGACCTTGAGATAGCCCACACCCTTGATGTCGTTGTAGATCGGGAACTCCTGGTCAATACGCAGATCGAGGCGGTAGCTCCAGTCGGCGAAATTCTCGTTGCGCTCCTGGAAGCCCACGCCCAGGCCCTGACGCTGGGCGAAGGCGGCGAAGGCGTCGTAGTCGAAAGAATCCGCGAAAACCACGTTCGGATCATCGATCCCCGTGGGCACGTAGAGCAGGTGACGACCGAAGGCCTGGTCACCCTCGAGATCGTCGGAGGCCATCACGTAGCTCTGCGGCTGACCCTGCTGGTAGAAGCTATAGAGCGAGAAACGCGTTTCGTTGTCGCCAAAGATTTCCTTGCGGTAGTTCGCGCGGAAGGTGAAGCGGTGCGGGATCACGTAGTTGCTCGTGGCCGCACGCGGCTCGACCAGGTCGGTCAGGGCGAGGTTGTCGAAGTTGGAGCCGGCGACGGAGGACGTCATCGGACTTACATCTTCCGCATCCGTGTAGGCGTAGCCTGCGAGGATGTCCCAGCCATTATCGAAGAACTTGCGTGCGCTGAGGCTGAACACGTGAGCCTCGGGGCTCTGGTTCGAGTTGGTCAGCATGAAGTTGCTCTCGCCACGCCCTTCGATGAAGTCGTAGATCGGGGCTCCGGCCGCCGTGGTGCCCACGCGCTCCTGCGACACGTCCACGTAGTAGGCAGGATTGTCGGCGCGCGTGTACAGGTAGTCGGCGTCAAACACCCAGCCATTGAGCTCATAGGTGGCACCAAGCGAAGCCTTCCACTCGCCGGGCTGCTCGTAGTTCGGATCAACCAGGGCGAGGAAGGAATCGTTGGCGTCGGCGTCGGTAACGGCGAGCACGTCATCGACCATCGACTGCGGTACGTCGTAGCCCGGACGACCCTGCCGCGACAGCACAAAGGAATCCGGCTGGCCCGGCAGCAGCGTGTTGTCGCCGCCGAAGTTGCCGAGGAGGAACTGCGCGTTGGAGAGACCGTCGTTGGAGAAGCTGTTGCTGATCCAGACGTTCGGGTTGCCACCGCTGTACAGACCGAAGCCGCCGCGCAGCGTCAGCTCATCGCTGAAGTCATAGGTAACACCCACGCGCGGCATCAACAGATCGGTGCCATCGATGGTCTCGTCGTTGCGGAAGCCGTTGGCTTCCGTGAAGGCCTGGTTCAGGCGCGGCGCACCATCGGCTTCCCACCACTCGTAGCGCAGACCGGCGGTTACGGTCAGGCGATCACAGATCAGGAACTCGTCCTGCAGATAGACCGAGTGCAGCGTGTTGGTGAAGTTCGCACCGGCGTCGCTGGGGTTGTTCGTACCGCCACCGCTGCCGTAATAGATGCGGCTCGGACGGCCAAGCTCGAACTTGTCGATACCCGTGGTGCCACATTCGGCGTTGTCGAAACGGCCCTGCGCATCGAGCGCAGAACAGAAGTCCGGGTTGCCCGCTGAATCATCAAAGTAGTCGTACTCACCGCCGTTGGAGTGCTGCACAAAGAGGTTGAACACCTCCAGCTCCTCCATCTGGTAACCGAAGCTCAGATTGTGTTCGCCGAGCGTGTAGTCCGCGTTGAAGCGGAAGTAGGCGGAGTCGTAGTTGAGCGCGTTGGCCTGGCGCGAGTCGTCGGCACCGAGGTAGATCGTATTGCGATCGACGTCGGAGATCTGGTGATCACCGAAATCCTTGGGGCCCACGGTAACCTGGCTGTCTTTCTGCGACTGTGTACCCACGAAGATATCCGTGGACAGGTTGTTGCTCCACTGGCTCGACAGGAACAGCGAGAAGGTCTCGTTCTCGTCTCCCTTCACGTAGTAGTGATTGCCGAACTCGAACTCGTTGTCGTCGCTGTCCGAGGCGCGATCCTGAAAGCCTTCGTAGTAGTTATAGACAAAGGCCGCCTGATGGTTGTCGCTGATGTTCCAGTCGATGCGGCCGAAGTACTTCTCGCCTTCCTGCACGCCGTCGCCGGGCAGACCACCTGGATCGTAGTTGTAGGTGTTGCGAGCGATGTCGCGAACGCGGTTGAAGGTCTGCTCACTCAGCCAGGGGCGCTCTTCACCGCTGCCGGAGCCGGCAAAACCCTGCGCGAGGAAGCGCGGAAGTTCCTGCTGTTCATAGGCAAAGCTCACAAACAGCTTATCCTGGATGATCGGGCCGTTGGCGGAGAAACCGTAGAACTTTTCCTCGTAGGCGTCGATACCAAAGGGCACGCCGGCGACTTCGTCACCGCGCAGGCTGTCGTCCGTGTACTCGTAGAAGGCACTGCCGTGCCACTCGTTACCACCGCGCTTGGTGACAGCGTTGATGTTACAGGCCGAGAACCCGGTGTAGCGCACGTCGAAGGGCGCGATCTCGACGGAGACCTGCTCGACGGCGTCAAAGGGGAAAGGCATGCCCGTGGCCGTGCCGTAACCGTTGTCGTTGAGGCCGAACTGGTCCGAGTAGCGCACGCCGTCGAGCGTCGTGGTATTGAAGCGCGGGCTCTTGCCCGTGCAGTTAACGGAGCCTTCGTCACCACCCACGGCGATGCGCGGATCCATGGCGAACACGTCCTTGATATCGCGGTCGAAGGCAACGGCGCTCTCGAGATCCGCCAGGCCGAAGTTGGCGGCGGGGCCGGGAGCCACGCTGAAGGTCTGCGCGACGCCGGTGACAATCACCTCTTCGATGGCGCCCGTACCGCCCACGACGAGCGGCAGCTGGTAGGAATCGCCCAGCGCGAGCGACTGCACCGTGGTCTGGCGCACACCGTTGACGCTGATCTCGTAGGGCCCTCCCGCGGCGAGGTTACGGAAGGCATAGTTACCGCCGTCGCCCGAGGTGGTGCTGCGGCGCGTGCCGGAGCGCGTGTCCACAATCGTGATCTCGACGCCCGAGGCGGGGTCGCCCTGATTGTCGTAGACCTTCCCGGTCACGGCGGCGGTCTGCTGCTGCGCGTAGGCCTGGAGGGGCAGGACGGCAGCGCCGACGGTGGCCGAGGCGATAGCCGCGGCAAGGGCCTTTCTGGCGAAGGCTTGGGAAATCGACTGAGTCACGGTTCTGGACACGAGATTCACTCCCTGGAGGTTGCTGTGGATTGAGAGGGCGCGAACGATAAGCGCGGTGCGTTGCAGATTATTGACGCAAATGTTTCAGAAATGTTACAGCAAGCGCTCAGGGGGCCTCATTGGTAATTTGACCAAGATCCGCACCAAAATAAGGGCTTTTCGCGAACAGCTAACCGCTCGCGACCTTGGCGCCGACCCGGAGTTTTCTTGCCGTCGGCGCTGGCGACCGGCATGATCGAGACCGTTCAGCATCCGTGCTGCGCCCGTCCCAACTCCTTACTGCAAACCCTTACCCAAACCCTAACGCCAAGCGGACTTCAACTCGACCATGCCAAAAACCTGGCCAAACACACGCATTGCTCCGGCGCCCCTGCGACCTGCCCCAGCGTACAGCGCAGCGAGCGTCGGCCTGTTCTTCGCCCTGCTCTCACCGTCGATCGCCGCGCAGGATGGCTACGACTACTTTGCCGACAATCGCAGACTGATCGACAAGGGCGTGCAGGCGGTACTGAGCTGCAATGGTCTGTTTACCTCCTCTCGAAGCCTCGAACAGGTGTTCGAGCAGGAGCTCGCCTATCTCGGTGACCGGGTTCTGGGCAGTGCTGAGGGCGGCCCGTACACGGTGCATGCAAAAGAGCAGGCCGTAAGCGTCGGCGGCGGCGAGCACGGCGAGACAATCACCGCGGCCTTCCGTGAAGGCATCGGCTGCGTGGTTATGCCGCCCGACGCGCCGCTGTCGATGATCGACGAGCTCCCCGAAATCCGCTCCGCCGCCGACGTCGATCCGCCAAGCATTGCCTGGCCGATGGGCGACGCCGATGCGCTCGCAGAGCCCGACGCCGACGTGGACCGCGCCGCACTCGAGGCCGCGGCCGAATGGGCCTTCGAGCGCGACACACCGGAGCAGGACACGATCAGCCTGCTCGTCGTGCATCGGGGCAGGATCATCTTTGAGCGCTACGCGGACGGCTTCGACCACCTGACGCGAACGCGCACCTGGTCAACGGCCAAGAGCATCGCCGCCACGCTCATCGGCATGCAGGTCGATGCCGGACGCATGGAACTCGACGCTCCCCTGCCCTTCGACTGGAATCCCGCCATGATCAACGCGGACAGCGATCCGCGCCGGAAGATCACGTTGCGCCACGTGCTGAACATGTCCAGCGGGCTGTATCCCGTTGACAGCTTCGGGATGGAGTACGCCACGGGTTCGGGCCTCGCCTACTGGGCCGGCGCGAGCTCCGTCGAGGGTATGCGCGACCGCGGCCTCGTGCGCGAGCCGGGCACGCATTGGGATTATGAAAACTACGACACGCTGCTCGCCGTGTACGCGCTCAAGCTGACCCTCGGCAGCGAAGCGGCCTATCACGCCTATCCGCGCACGGCGCTGCTCGATCGCATCGGGATGCGCAACACGCTGCTGAGCACGGACCGCTTCGGCGATTTCATCCTCAGCAGCCAGGTTTATACCAATGCCCGCGACCTCGCCCGCTTCGGCCTCCTTTATCTCAACAACGGCCTCTGGCAGGGAGAGCGCCTGATCTCCGAGGAATGGGTTGACTTCGTGCGCACGCCGGCGCCGGCCTCCGCCGTGCGCGGCCACGACTACGGTGGTCAGTTCTGGCTGGTTCCCGACGATCGAAAGGGAGAGGTTCCGACAGACGCCTACTCCACGGCGGGCAACCGCGGCCAGTACGTGATCATTGCCCCGTCGCACGATCTGGTGATCGTGCGACGCGGCCTTGACTACGGACGCCAGGGTTTCAATCGCTGGGATCTGCTTCGCGAGGTGATCAAGGCAATACCCGAGGCAATACCCCAGGCAATAGCCGAGACCCAGCGCTGACCGGCGCCAGTCAGGTAGCGCTCCATGGAAACCGTAAACGACCTACCGACGCCGGGAGCAGAGGCAGCGCACTCGCAACCACTGTGGCTGGTCTTCGGCGCCACGGGCTACGTCGGCAGCCACCTCGTGCCCTATCTTCAGCACCGCGGACACCGGGTGCGCGCCAGCGCGCGCTATCGACAGACTCTGCTCGCGCGTCACTGGCAGCAGGTCGACTGCGTCAACGCCGATGCCCTCGAGCCTTCAAGCCTCGATGCTGCCCTCGCAGGCGTCGACACGGCTTTCTACCTCGTACACTCGATGGCGTCGGGGTCGGATTTTGCCCGCCTCGACCTTCGCGCCGCGGAGAACTTCGCCGCAGCGGCGCAGCGCGCCGGCGTTCGGCGGATTGTCTACCTCGGCGGCCTCATGCCCGACGAGGAGGCAACGGGCGAGCATCTGAACTCGCGTCGCGATACGGGCAGCATGCTGCGCGCCGGAACAGTGCCGGTCACCGAGCTTCGCGCAGGCATCATCATCGGCCCGGGCTCCGCGGCCTTCGAAGTGATGCGCGACCTTGCGCTCAACCTGCCGCTGATGATCACGCCGCGCTGGGTCCGCGCGACCTCACCGCCGATCGCGCTCGCCAATCTGCTGGCCTATCTCGAGGGCGTGGCCCTTGCTGAAGAAGCCGCCGGCCATACCTACGATGCCGCCGGTCCCGAGCACGTGGACTACACCTACATGATGCGCAGCCTCGCCGCCCTTGCAGGCAAGCGCCGCCCGCTGATTCTCCCCGTACCGGTCCTGACCCCGCGTTTGTCGTCTTACTGGCTGGCGCTGGTGACCGCCGTTCCCTACCCCGTGGCCCGCGCCCTGATCGGCGGCCTGCATCACTCCTTTCGCGCCGACGATGCTGCGCTTCGCAAGCTGGTTCCGCAGCAGCTGATCGGCGTCGATGCCGCCATCAGCGACACGCTGGCGCAGGAGCGGGCGCAGCGCAGCATTTCCCGCTGGACCGAAGGCGTGTTTGCCCTGCGCGGTTTCCGCCACGACCACGCCTATTACTCCAAGCGCGCAAAGGGAAGCGCGGTGACCGAGGCCACGGCGGAGGAAATCTGGCCGCTGCTCACGGGTCTCGGCGGCCCTGAGCGCTATCACTACATGAACGGACTCTGGCTGCTGCGTGAAATCATGGACTGGCTTGTAGGCGGCTCCGGCCTCAGCCGCGGCCGGCGCGCCGGGAGCGATCTGCGAGTTGGAGACGTGATCGACTACTGGACCGTGATTGCCATCGAAGAACACCGGCTGCTGACGCTGCATTTTGACATGCGCGCGCCGGGCAGCGGCGCCCTGGAGTTCGAACTGCTGCCCGCAGCGGGCGGCAAGACGGAACTGCGAATTACCGCGCACTGGCACCCGCGCGGCGTCTGGGGAATGCTGTACTGGTACGCCATGCTGCCGGCGCACCTGTTCCTCTTCGGAGGCTGGAGTCGCCGCCTCGGAGAGATCGCCCTCGAGCGGCGTGAAAAGAAGCAGCGCGAGGAGAAGGCATGAATACGCTCCCACTGCTGCCGCAAGACCTGGCGCAGCTCATTGCCTTCGTGCCGAAGCGCGGATGGGACGCCCTCGAATGGAAGCCCCTTCTGGCTCACCTGCGCCGCATCAGCGTGCAGCTCGCCACGCGCCGCGGCGTGCACGCACTCGCAGGCAGCGCGGCGCAGCTGAGCGACGCCGTGAGCTTCGCGGCTCCACCGCCGGGAGCGAGGCTCTTCGATGGCCTCAACGGCCGCCAGCGACGGGCTGCGGGCGATGCGCTGCTGCGTTTCTACTTTGCCCAATGGCGAAACCCAGAGGGCCTGTTCCTGGACCTGCGTCCGCGTCGCTTCCTGTGGGAGCGCGGTCGACTGCACTTCAGCCCGAGCGGCCTCTATGCGCGCTTGAGTCCGGATTTCAGCCGCGGCATGCGCGATCTCTACCGCGGCTTTTATGCGCCCGACGACGTCCTGCTCGAAGATGCCCTGCTACGCCTGGGCTTTCTGCATGAAGACCTTGGAGAAGACGAGAGCGAAGAGCTCCGTGGCCTGCTGCGTGCACACTTCGGTGCCTCTACGGACGCGCAGCGCTTTTCCATCGAGGATTTTCGCAGTTCCTTCAACGCGCTCTTCGACTTCTTTATCGACAACAACTACCGCCTGCCGTCAGATTTCGTGCTGGTGGGTTTTTACCTGATCACGCTGTACATCAGCCTCGATCAGCTCGGCAGTCGTCACAACGTGCGATCGATCTGCCTCGCCGAACTGGACTGAGGATTTCCCGCGTAGATAGTTATCCCCGACCGTGCTTGAGAAGCAGTCGCGGGATATCGTCGATCGGCACTTCGATATCGACACCGCCCGCTTTCACGGCCTCCTTGGGCATGCCGTACACCACGCAGGTCGCCTCGTTCTGGGCGATCGTGTAAGCCCCCGCGTCGTGCATCTCGCGCATGCCGCTGGCGCCGTCGTCCCCCATACCCGTCATGATGATGCCGACGGCATTGGGGCCCGCCGAGTTGGCAACGGAGCGGAAGAGCACATCGACGGAGGGCCGATGCCGGCTGATCAGCGGGCCGTCCTTGAGTTCGACGCGGTACTGCGCACCGCTTCGGCGAAGGATGAGGTGCTTGCCACCATTGGCAATGAGCGCGAGACCGGGCATCACACGATCGCCCATCTCCGCTTCCTTTACGGTGATCTGGCAGACGCTGTCGAGGCGCTTAGCGAAAGCAGCCGTGAACTGTTCGGGCATGTGCTGCACGACCACGATTCCCGGAGCGTCGCGCGGTAGCTGCACGAGAACGCGTTCGAGGGCCTGCGTACCGCCCGTCGATGTACCGATCGCCACCACACGGTCCGTGGTCTCAGACATGGGCTTCGTCGACGAGGCGAGCACCGCATCGGCGCTGAGCTTCGGCGATGGCGTCTGCAGCCTGGCGGCAGCCGGCGCCGCCGGTGCGCGAGCGCCGCGAACCCGGGCCATGGCGGCGGCCTTGATCGCGTCGATGAGCTGCGCCTTGTGCTCCGAGAGAAAGGCTTTCAGCCCCGCCTTGGGCTTGGTGATGATGTCGACGGCGCCCGAGGCCATCGCCTCCATCGTCACGGCAGCGCCGCGCTCCGTGAGCGTCGAGCAGATCACCACAGGGGTCGGATGCTCGGCCATAATTTTTTTCAGGAAGGTGATGCCATCCATGCGCGGCATCTCGATGTCGAGAATGATCACGTCGGGCCACTGCTCGGCCATCTTCTTCATCGCGAAGATCGGATCCGTCGCTGACGCGATCACCTTGATGCCCTGAATGCCGTCGAGCTGCTGCGTCAGCACCTGACGCACGACAGCCGAGTCATCAACGATCATTACCTTGATGGTCATGCGCGGCTCTCCGCCTCGTCACCAGATGTGGACATTGCTATCAGCATCGTCATGCGCCTTGCTCTCGGCCTCGGCACGGGCACGACGCCGGACCTGATCCTCGAAGTAACGTTTCTCTTCCATCGCCACGCTAAGCTGTGATGCCTTTGCTATGCGCTTCATGTAGACGCTGAAGTCATCGCCATCAAAATGAATCACGCGCCCCGTCGTACCGCCGAGATTGGAGGCCAGGATCGGGATGTTCTCGTTGTCGAGAAACTCTCTGACGAAGCGGCCGTTGATATCGCCAACAGCGGCAAAGGGAGTCTGGTTGTCGGGGAGATTGAGCACGTTGCCACCGCCGAAGACCTTTGCCTTCAGGAGGTAGCGGTTGGCGCCCAGCTTGAGCATCTCGTTGATCAGAAGTTCCATGGCCTGAATGCCGTAGCGCCCCGCCTCGGACACAATCACCGGCATGGCCTTGGAGAAGCGCCGGTTCGCCAGCAGAAAATGATTCATGCCCATCGTTCGGCTGACGGGATCCCAGAGACAGCAGGCGACGCAGGAACCGAGCAGCGTCGAAATGATCTCGTTGCCGCGCGTGGCGTAGTACTCACCCTGATCAATGGTGACGCGCTTCTTGCCCCTTTCCTCGGAGACTCTCATGGAACGCAGTATCTCACTTACCGCGTTCCTTGAGTCGGTACACCGCGGGCGCCACGGTCTCAAAGTCCGTCGAGATGCCGTGGAGCGACTCCGAATGGCTGATGAACAGGTAGCCACCCGGGTTGAGGTTCTTGCTCACGTTGCTGACGACTTTTTTCTTGGTTTCACCGTTGAAGTAGATCATCACATTGCGCAGGAAGATCACATCGAATTTGCCAAAGCCCGGTGACAGCTCGAGCAGGTTCGCACGCGCGAAGCGACAGCGCGCACGCAATTCCTTGGAGACCTTGATCAGGCCCTCCTGCTGGCCCTTGCCCTTCAGACAGTATTTGTGCAGCAGCGCCTTCGGCAGCTTTTCTGCACGAGCCATTGAATAAACCGCCTGCTCGCAGCACAGCACCATCCGACTGCTGAGATCCGTACCCACCACCTCCCAGCCCAGGGTCTTGAGCTCCTCCGCAAGGATCATCGCAATCGTGTACACCTCCTCTCCGGAGGAGGAAGCAGCACTCCACACGCGGAAGGTTCTTCGGGCGTTGCGCTGCTCGCGAACCAGACGCGCGAGCACCTCGAAGTGCGCCGGTTCGCGGTAAAAGTAGGTCTCATTGGTCGTGAGCAGATCGACAGCAATCTGGAACTCGCCGGTCTGATCCGGCGCGGTCATAAGTTTGAAGTAGTCGCCGTAGGACTTCAGGTCGTGGTGACGCAAACGCTTGGCGAGGCGCGTCGCAACGAGGGTTTTCTTTTCGTCGGCCATCGAGATGCCGGCGGCATCGAAGATAAAACGACGAAAACGATCAAACTGATCGTCTGTAATGGGTTCGATCATGGGGGCTACCGCTCAGGCCCGAAGGCGAATACCAATCAAGCGACTGACAGATCAGCCACGTCAAGCACGCGATCGAGATTGAGCAGAATGATGAAGTCCGAGCCCACGCGGCCCATGCGGTCGATGAATTCGGGCGCTATATCCGTGCCGAACTCCGGCGTCTTCTGAATGGCGTCGTGGGAGATCTCGAGAATCTCGTTGACGGCGTCGACGAGCATCCCCATCGCCAGGGTCTGCCCGTCGACGATGATATCGACCAGCACGATGCACGAGCGTGCCGTCAGCGTAGAAGGGCCGCCCCCAAGTCGCGCCGACAGGTCGACGACCGGAACGACATTGCCGCGCAGGTTGATCACACCGCGCACGTTGTCCGAGGTCATCGGCACGCGGGTCATATCGGCCACCTCGATGATTTCCTTTACATCGAGGATCGCTATGGCCATCGGCTTATCCAGCGCCGAGAAGGTCAGGTACTGGATGCCTTCATCGTGCACCGAAGCATCCTGCGTCACTGCCGCCGCCTGTGTCATACACTTGCCCTCCACACACCCGAAGCCCCGCGGGCGCGCCGGGAGGCGCTCGTCCGCGAGGCTCGAATCGCTAGCGCGCCTTGAGCGGCGCAAACGCTGTTGGCGCAAGCGCCCAGCATGGCCCTAGAACCGCTCAAAGCCGTCGTCGTCCTGCAGCGGCGCACGCGCTGCCGCGGGTGCCGGGGAGGACGCGCTGAAACCCGAGGCCTTGGCTGCAGGGCGAGGTTTGCTCGCAGCCGCGGGTCGTGATGCCCCGCCGGACCCGGTGTTTGAGAGCTGGAAGTAGGCGACGGCCTGCTGCAGCTCCGTAGCCTGCGCCGAGAGCTCCTCGGCGGTCGCTGCCAGTTCCTCGGACGAGGACGCATTCTGCTGCGTCGCCGTATCGAGCTGCGTCATTGCCCCGGAGATCTGACCGACACCGGAGGACTGCTCTTCCGACGAGGCGGTGATTTCCTGCACGAGATCAGCGGTCTTGGTGATGCTCGGAACAATTTCCTCGAGCAGCTTGCCCGCTTCTTCGGCGATCGACACGCTGCTTGAAGCAAGCTCGTTGATCTCCTGTGCCGTGGTACGGCTGTTCTCCGCCAGCTTGCGCACCTCGGCGGCCACCACCGTAAAGCCCTTGCCATGCTCACCGGCGCGTGCCGCTTCAATGGCCGCGTTGAGCGAAAGCAGGTTGGTCTTGTAGGCGATATCCTCGATCAGACCGATCTTGTCGGCGATTTCCTTCATTGCCGATACGGTCCGTGCAACGGCTTCACCACCGCGCGATGCCTCGCCCGAAGCCTTGGTGGCCATGCCGTCGGTCACGCGCGCGTTTTCCGTGTTCTGCTGCACGGCGGCATTGAGCTCCTCGATTGAGGCGGTAGTCTCCTCGACGCTCGCCGCCTGCTCCGTGGCGCCCTGGCTGATGCTCTGCGCCGTGGCGCTCACCTGGTCAGAAGCACCCACGAGGTTGTCGGCGCCGCTGCGCACCTGGGCGATGATCCCGGTCAGCTTCTCGACCATCTCCTGCATGGCGGCGTACATGCCCGTCGCTGGTTTGGACTTGTCGAACTGAATGTTGAGATCGCCGGCGGCTATACGGCGGGCGATCTGCTCCATGTCGCGGGGCTCACCACCGAGCGGCTTGCGGATCACGGTTACCAGCAGCCAGGACAGCAGCACACTGACCACGATTGCGAAAACGGACAGCCAGATCACCGTCTTGATCGCCGATGCGTTCGCTTCTGTTACCGCCGGGCCGAGCACATCCTGCTCCGCCTGAATGTCGAGCTTGACCTCTTCTGTTTCTTCGGCAATCTCTGCACCCTCGCGATCGAGCGTGCCGGTGATAAAGGCGTTGCGCTCGGTGATCAGTCCATCGATATCATCGAGGGCCTTGGCGTAGGCGTCGCGCGCCGTATAGAACTCAGCGAGCATTCGTCGACGCTCCGGGTTCTCCATCGCTGCGTCGAGCTTCTCGGCGCGCTCTTTCACATCCACGTCAAGGCGCTTGTGCGCTTCCTCGGCGTCTTCCCGCGCGTTCGTGGTCAGGTAACGATTCACGTACAGGCGGGCCAGGAGGATCGCTTCCTGGAGATCGCCCGCGTAGAAAGCCGCCTCGGCGTCACCGTCCTGGTAGGCGGAATCCATAATCGAGGTCATCGCCTGGCGCATGGCGAGGCCGTTCGGATCAAGGCGATCATTGACTATCCGGTCGCGATCCTCCTTGTACTTGACCACGCGCTCAAAGGCCTTGCGATAGTCAGCGACGCTCCCGGCAAACACCTTCACGACCTCGGCCCGCTCACCTTCGTTGATCTGGCGGACAGCCTCATCGGTGAACTCCTCCAGTGCGTCGAAGCGTTCGTTGAAGGCGGCAAGCGATGCATCGCTACCGGTGAGAATGTAGTCCTTCACCTGAATCCGCGCAGTGAGGGCATTCGCCTGCACGCGACTCGACAGATTCGAGTCCCGCGCGAGCTGACGGTAGGTATTGAACCCCTCAACCGCCTTCCCCAGTTCCCGGTAGGACACAAAGGACACCAGTATGAGCAGGGCGAGCACCAGGGCGTAGCCCAGGCTCACCTGTGCACTCAATTTCATGTTCTTGAACATTGCTATTTCTCCCACG
>JAZBOX010000184.1:0-2366 GCA_036351355.1 Halieaceae bacterium | reverse complement strand
TGGCCTTGAGGATGCTGAGGTTCTCCTGGTGCTGCACCCAGGTGATATAGCCGGGATGGGCATCCGGGATGCAGGCGAGCCACTCATCGTTGTCGCGCGCGCGCACGGTCTTCATGCCGTCGATGGTGCGCCGAAATTGCCGCCGACCATAGGCATAGGCCCCGGCATAGCGTGGGTTGGTCAGGACGCGCATGGCGGTCGATGCCGTCAGCGGACGGAACACGGTCTGCGTGTTGTGCAGCCGGGAGGGGAACAGAAGACCTTCCGCGCGGAACGCCTTGACGGTCTGCGACGCGGATCCGACGCGGGCGAACGTGTCGAAGAAGTGGGTGATCGTCTCCCTGACCTGCATGTCGGGGTCCAGCACGACGGCGCCGACGTGATCGTAGACCAGTCCGGTGGGCAAGGGGCAGCGATCCTCCCCGCGGCGCGCCTTGTTGAGGATGCCACCGCGCAGCCGGGCCTTGATGACATGCAGTTCGGCCTCGCTCATCGTGCCCTTGAGGCCGAGCAGCAGGCGGTCGTTGAAGCTGGCCGGATCGTAGATGCCGTCTTCATCGAGGATCAGGGTATCGGCAAGGGCGCAGATCTCCAGCAGCCGCTGCCAGTCGGCGTTGTTGCGCGCCAGACGGGACACTTCGAGTCCCATCACGATCCCGGCGCGCCCCATGCCGACGTCGCTGACCAGACGCTGGAACCCCTCGCGCCAGACCGCCGAGGCGCCGGATTCACCCTGGTCGTTGTCGATGACCACGATCTGGTCCTCACGCCAGCCAAGCGCGATCGCCCGCCCGCGCAGGGCATACTGGCGCTTGCCACTCTCGGTGTTCTCCAGCACCTGCCGCATCGAGGACTGTCGTATGTAGAGATAGGCCCCGCGCTCAAGGTGCCGGGGCTGGACGTTGAGATGGACGCTCATGCCGGTCTCCGATCATGGATGCCTATGGCGATGGCTGCGAGGACGTGCACGACAGCGCTGTTGCTGGCGTGCAGCAGCGACGGGGTGGGCGCTGGCTGGCAGCCCTGTTCCTGCTGAGGCCGCACGGTCGCGCTCAGCGCCTTGGCCCAACCCCACATGCCCCGCCGCAGGAAGAGCATCAGGCCACTGCGGGCCTTGAGCGGCAGCGCCGCGCCGAGAGCCGCAGTACGCAACACCTCGTACTGGACCTCGTACTCGGCAGCACCGATGCCTGGCGGCACGGCCGATGGCGCAGCGATCGTCAGCGCAGAGTTTTTTTTACCGCCCGCTCGATCGTCCTGGGATGAACGTCGATGTTGAGATCGCGGCGGACCAGCTTTGCCAGTGCGCGCGCGCGAACCGGCTCGCCCGGGACCAGCTGCGCCTGCAGGAAGGCCAGCACATCCTCGCCGATCTTGTGGGGGTTGCGGGGGCCTGGCTTCGACGGCACCAGTCCGGCGATCCCTGCAGCCTCGAAGTTCCCCTTGGCCAGGTAATAGGTCGGCCTTGAGACGCCATACTCTTCCGACGCTTCCGTCACGGACATCTTGTCGACGCTGACGCGACGCAGCATCTCGTAGCGCACCTGCACGACATCGTGAGGGTCGAAAAAGTCGCCGTCCTGGAACTTCGGATCCTGCACCTTGTCCGGTGCGGGATTGAGCGTGCCCTCTTCGCGAAGGGCCTCCGTCTTCGGCCGCTTGCTGTCTGGGCGAGCACTCATTGGTGACTCCACGGTCGAGGCGCGGCAGAAACGTAAACCTCTTTACGCCGCTTGCAGAAGCGGCGTCAAGCCAATACCGCCAAGGGAAAGCCAGATGTAGGCCGCAAGTCTCATGTATCACGGCGCTGTCTCACCTGCTGCCTAGTCTGATGCGGCGTATTTGGCCTTACAGATGCGGCATAATCCACATTACACATCTCGTTACCCGAACGAGTGGCCCTTCCCGACAGGCGCGCCACGAGCTCGACAAGCTCCAGCAAGTCCACAAAGCGCAGCAGGGCCTGTCCGCCCCCCATGACAATCTCCGGATCCTCGCTCGCAAGATCAGTCCATTGCGGCGGCACCGACCAAACGGCGCCTTCGGGATCCTGCAGCAGAACACGCTCGCCATGGCGGTTGTGCCGCCTGCCGACACAAGGCAGTCGTCGCCCAAACTGGGGGTGAAACGGGTGCGTCACGCCTACAAGCTGCTCATCTGCGCAGGCAACGCCTGCAGTCCCTCGTGAGGTACAAGCGGCTGGAGCGGGGCCGCTTTCCGTGGCCGTCCCCGGCAGATGGCACGACGCGGCTGACCTCGGCACAGTTGGCGATGCTGTGGGAGGGGATCGACTGGCGACGGCCGGCATGGACCGCGCCGCCGGCGCGGGTGGTATGATTTCTGCTTTGAATCAATGATTTGACGTG
>JAZBOX010000183.1:0-5703 GCA_036351355.1 Halieaceae bacterium | reverse complement strand
GGGCTCGCTCAGCGACGAGGAGGTCTACGGCGTGATCGCCTATGTGCTGTTCGCGAACGGTCTGATCGAAGAGAACGCGACGGTGAACGCCGAGACCCTGCCGGCAGTGCAGATGCCGCTGCAGTCGCTGTTCACCCCCGCCAGCGCCTGGGAGGCCGAGCCATGAGCGAGTCCATGAGCGAAACCGTGGCCGCCAAGAGCGTGTCGATGAGCCGCCGACGCCTTCTCGGCACGGCCGCCGCTGGAGCGGGCGCGAGCCTTCTGAGCATGTCCGTGAAGGGCGAGGAAGCGGTGCCTGCCGATCCCACCAGGGTACCGGGCCGCCCACCTTCGGGACTCGGCAATCGCTCTCCCTTCGAAGCCATCGAGCGCAAGCCAGTGTTCGGTGTGGTTTCGCTCACGCCCCTGGAGCGCCTGTACGGTACGATCACCCCCGCCGATCTGCATTTCGAGCGCCATCACGCCGGCATCCCCGCGCTCGATCCCGAGCGGCACGAACTCGTGCTCCACGGCATGGTGAACAAGCCGCTGGCCTTCAGCCTCGCCGACCTGAAACGCTTTCCGTCGGTCACGCGCAGCTGTTTTATCGAATGTTCGGGCAACTACTTCCCTACGGCCGGTGAGCTGTCGCCACCGCATCTGGTCTGCGGTCTTACCAGCCAGAGCGAGTGGACCGGCGTGCCGCTGGCGACGCTGCTGCGCGAGGCCGGCGTAAAGGCCGGTGCCTCGTGGATCCTCGCCGAGGGCTCCGATGCGGCGGTGATGAGTCGCAGCATCCCGCTCGAGAAGGCCCTGGACGACGCGCTGATCGTCTACGCGCAGAACGGCGAGGCGATCCGTCCCGCTCAGGGCTACCCGATGCGCCTGCTGTTGCCGGGATGGGAGGGCAATACCAACGTGAAGTGGCTGCGTCGTCTCGAGGTGACGGACGCACCGTCGATGAGTCGCGACGAGACCTCGAAGTATACGGAGCCGATGCGCGACGGCCGTGTCCGCCAGTTCAGCTTCGATATCGAGGCGCGTTCGATCATCACCTCGCCGGCCTACCCGCAGACGATCGAGCCCGGCTGGCACGAGATCCGCGGCATCGCCTGGAGCGGCCGCGGCCGCATCAGCCGTGTGGAGGTCAGCACCGACGGCGGCAAGCGCTGGCAGCCGGCGACGCTGCAGGGGCCGGTGCTGCCGAAGGCGCATACGCGCTTTGGCCTGCCCTGGCGCTGGGACGGCGAGTCGACGGAAATTCTCAGCCGCGCCGTCGATGAGACCGGCTACGTGCAGCCCACGCTCAAGGAGATCTACAAGGAGCGCGGCCCGGGCTCGGGGCCCTACCACTTCAACCCGGTAACGGGCTGGCGCGTTCTGCGCGAGGGCGAGCTGCGCTTCAGTCCGACGGGTTGAAGCCGAGCCCGCAAGGCGCTGGCGCTAAAGGCGATCGAGCGCCTGTTCGAGGTCTGCAATCAGATCCTCGGCATCTTCGAGGCCGACCGACACACGCATGTCGCCCATCGCCAGCCCCATCGCGGCGAGACGCTCGGGAGGCTGCTCCTTCACGTAGCTGATCGCCGGTGCGTACAACAGGCTCTCGTGCCCGCCCCAGGACACGGCGCGTTGAAACAGCTCCACCGCATCAAAGAAGCGCTTGATTGCATCCAGGTCATCGCTCTGCAAGGTGAAGCCGAAGAGGCTGGCGTAGCCGCAGAGCTGCCTTTTGGCGAGGGCGTGCTGCGGATGGCTGGCGAGCCCCGGATGCATCACGCGACGAATCTTCGGGTGCCCGTCGAGAAAGCGCGCTACGGCCAGGCCATTGCTCTGATGCAGCGCCATGCGCGCCGGCAGCGTGCGCAGGCTGCGCAGCAGCAGCCATGCCTCGAAGGCGGCCATGCGCCCGCCGAGCAGTTCGCCCTCGGTGACGGCGATACGGTCAAGATCTTCGCTGCGCCCGAGTACCGCGCCGGCGACGATGTCCGAATGGCCACCGAGGTATTTCGATACGCTGTGCACCTCAAGGTCCGCGCCGAGGCTGAGCGTGCTCTGGTACAGCGGCGTGGCCCAGGTGTTGTCGCAGATCACGCGCGCGCCGCGGGCATGGGCGAGCTCGGCGATCGCGGCGATGTCCTGCAGGCCGAATTTTCCCGACGAGGGACTTTCGAGATACACCAGCGTAGTGCGATCGGTGAACGCCGCGGCGAGCTCATCGAGATCGTCTCCGCCCACGAAATCCGTGCTGATGCCCGTCTTCTCGGGCAGGTAGCTGCCCATCAGGTTGGCCGCCGGCCCGTACACGTTGCGGATCGTGATGATGTGCTCGCCGGCCTTTACACAATGCAGGATCGCCGAGCTGATGGCCGCCATGCCGCTGGCGAAGAGCCGCGCGCGCTCGCATCCGGCCAGATCCGCCAGGCGCGCTTCGGCGGCGCGCACCGTGGGATTGATCTGCCGCGAGTAAACCGGTGTGCCGGTGCGATCTTCAAAGGCTGCGTCGATGGCGTCCCAGCTGTCGAAGGCGAAGGTCGAGTTCTGATACAGCGGCGGCACCACGGCGCCGTAGCGCGCATCGGCGTGCTCGCCGTCGCGGATCAGGCGCGTGGCCGGTTTCCAGTTGTGGTTCCTTGTGCTCATGCTGCGCTTACTCCGGAGACGGCGACTCCTGCCCTAGGTGTTCAGCTGACGTGCCGCCCCGGCGGTCTCGTGCCCTTGCGAGTAGAAGCACCCGATGCCCGTGATCGCGAGCAGTGGTGCCACCAGGAAGTTGCCGAGCGAGAGTAGCTGCCAGTGCCAGTAGTCCGCCACGGAAACGCCGAGCGTTGCCACCATGAACAGCGCGGTCGGGTGCCAGGGCACCAGGCTTTCGATCATCGTGCCGAAGTCCTCGATCGATCGTGACAGCACGCGGCGCGGTATTCCCGCCGCATCGAAGCGGCGCCCGAAGGCATCGCCGACGATGAAGGAGGTGGCGGACTGGTTCGAGGTCATCGCGTTGGTCACGGCGCTGGCGCCCTGCGCCGAGAGTACGACGGCGGGCTGGCTGCGGGCAAAGCCGAACACCCGGCCGACCACGCGTGGCATCGTGTCGAGAAGATCGATCGCGCCCACGAACAGGAACACGAGCATGGCGACGAAGATGGCTTCGCGCATCGAGTAGAGGCCGCCGCGCTCGACGAGGACGCGCACCGTATCGGGCACCGTCGCGTCGCCGGCCATGCTCACGCTGAAGCCGGTGGTCAGCGACGCGAATACGTCGGCGGTCGCGAAGGGCTGGAGCAGCAGCGCCAGCAGCATTGCCATGCCCGAAGACGCCAGCAGCACGGGCAGCGTCGGCCAGCGCCGCAGCGAGCCGACCAGAACCACTGCGGGTGGCAGCAGCAGAAGCGCGTGGTAACGGAACACGCTGGAAATGCCGTCGAGGAAGATCGCGGTCTCGACGCTGCGGCTGTCGTTCTCGACGCCCGAGACGAGGCCCACGAGGCCGTACACGATCAGCGCGATGCTGGCCGAGGGGATCGTCGTCCACAGCATCGAGCGGATGTGGTCGAAGAGCGGCACGTCGGCGCCGATGGCGGCGAAGTTGGTGGTATCCGACAGCGGCGAGAGCTTGTCGCCGAAGAGCGCGCCGCCGATGACGGCACCGGCAACGATCTCGAGCTGCGCACCGACTGATACGCCGATGCCCATGACCACAACGCCAATCGTGCCCGCCGAGCCCCAGGAGGTGCCTGTGAGCATCGAGAACAGCGCCGGCACCGCAAACGCGAGCGCGTAGATCCAGCCCGGATCGATGATCAGCACGCCGTAGTACACCAGCATGGGAATCGTGCCGCAGACCATCCATGCGCCGACGATCAGTCCGATGGCGAAGAGAATGAAGATCGCGGGCATGGCGCGTGCGAGGCGCGCGACGATGGCCTGCTGGATGTCGGCCCAGGAAAACCCCATCAGCAGCAGCTGCGCCATGGCCGCGCCGGCCGCGCTCAGGAAAACGACCTCGAGCGGAATCGGGGCCTGGCCTAGCAGCAGCGGTCGCGCCATCAGCCCATAGAGGATGAGTCCGCTGAGCATGAAAACAGGCGCGGCGGAGAGCGTGAAGCCGATCTTGCGGCCGTCAGGGGTTGTCGGTGTGTGCATTGAGCAAAGCTAGCACAGCCGGCTACTGCGCCGTGCGCCTGATTCGCAGGGGAACAGGGGAGAAGATAGCTGCGTGCCCGATTCGCTTGACCGGCGATGCGCGGCGCTGCGTAATGCGCTTCACTGCATCATGTCTCCCGTCACCCACGCATGCGTTTTCTGCTCTCCCGCCTTACGTCTATCGCGCCGCTACTTCCGCTCCTCGCAGGCTGCGCGACTTCGCTGATCACTCCACAGAGTGAGCAGGCCTGGGGCGCGAAGATGGCGCAGCAGGTCGAGCGGCAGGTCGGTCTGTATCGCGACGATGAACTGCAGGGCTACGTGCAGGCCGTTGGGCGTCGCCTGACCGAGAGTCTCGGCGAATCTCCTTACACATTCCGTTTCGCCATCATCGATCAGCCTGTGCCCAACGCGTTCGCCAGTCCCGGTGGTTACGTTTACATCTCTCGGGGTCTGCTGGCGCTGATCAACAGCGAGGCGGAGCTGGCCGGTGTGCTGGCGCACGAGATCAGCCACGTGACCGAGCGCCATCACACGCGCCAGATCGGACGCCAGCTCGGCGCCGGCCTGCTCACGCTGCCGGGCAAGGCCGTCGGTATCGTCAGCGAGGACCTCGGCGCGGCGATCAACGCACCGATCGAGACCGCCGAGGCGGTGTTTCTGTCGAGCTACAGCCGGTCACAGGAGAGCGAGGCGGACGCGGTCGGTATGCGGCTCGCGGCGCGCGCGGGCTATGACCCGGCCGCTCTGGTGAGCGCGCTCGACAATCTCGAGCGCGCCATGGAAGCGCTGACGGGGCACGAACACGAAGTCAGCTTCTTCGACAGCCACCCGGCAACCCCCGAGCGGATTCGTGCCATCGAGCAGGTGATGGCGAGCATCGAAGTCCGCGGGCGCGAGCCGCTGGCCACGCGCCTTGCGCTGCTGCAGCTCCTGGACGGCCTCTGGGTGGGCGTGCAGAACCCGCAGCAGGGACTGTTCGAGGGCGAGACATTCCGCAGCGTCGACCTCAATCTCGCCTTTGACTTTCCCGACGGCTGGCGCACGCGCAATACGCCGATGTACGTCGCTGCCGAGGCACCCGACGCTGCCGGGCGCGCCATGCTGCTGACGGTCCCGCGCGAAGAGCCGATCGACGACCTGGCCGACGAGCTGCTCGCGGCGATTCGAGAGCGCAGTGGTGCGACGCCGACAGAGCGTCGATCGTTAAGCATCGGCGGCTGGCCGGCGGAAATGCTCCGCTTCACCAGCGATGATGGACCGTCGCCTTCTCAGATGATCTACCTGTTCGTCGAGACCGATCGCGCCAAGCTGATGATGGTGGCCGATGCGACGGGCGAGACCGCGAGCAAGGCCATCCTCGACAGCGCACACAGCCTGAGGCCGCTGAGCGACGGCGAGCGAGTGGCGTACCGCAGCGAGAGACTGCGCCTCTACGCGGCTCGCCCGGGCGAAAGTCTTCGCGAGGCGACCGTCGCATCCGGTAGTATCTGGACGGCGAGCTATGCAGCGGCGGCCAATGGGATTTCTGCGAACGGCGAGCCGGAGCAAGGCAACGTGCTGAAGCTGGCCCGGCGCGAG
>JAZBOX010000182.1:0-40505 GCA_036351355.1 Halieaceae bacterium | reverse complement strand
CGCGGCTGCGGCGGGTACCGCGTCAAAGGCGCTGCTGAACTCGCCCTCGACCAGCACGGCGATGTTCGCTCTCTCGCGCGCGGCCCCGGCACCCGCGAAGCTGAACTGCCCGGAAGCATCCAGGCTGGGCATCACGTTGGTCTCCGTCGAACGCCAGGCCGTGTCGGAGCTGCTGAGCAGAACGGTGCTGCGTCGATCGCCCGCATCCACTTCGATCGCCGAGGCCCAGCCGACGGTGACCTGCGGCAGCGACGCGGTGATCGGGTGCTCGGCATTGAGCCCGTCGTCGCGGATATCGAGGAGATAGGGGTAGTCGACGAACTGCATGTCGCGAAATTCGAAGCCCGCCAGGCGGCGCACGACCGGCACGGGGAAAGCGGCCTGACGCTCATCGAGCACCACGGCGTTGTCGATGCTGATGCCGTGATGCGCCAGCCAGTCCTCGAGACCGCTGCGCACCGGGCGCAGCTGCAGTTCCGCACCCTGCGTATTGATCGACCACGGCGCCGTGGCGAGAACCACCGTACCGCCGCGCATCAGGTACTGGTCGATGGCAAAGCGAGCCTGTTCGTCCAGCTCTTCCGGAGCGACGACGACCAGCAGATCCGCAGCGGGATCGACGCTGCCATCGCTGAGGTCCTCGATATCGATCGTGTGGTCGCGCGTGATGCCCTGCTGGAGGGTCTGAAAACTCAGCCCCGCGTTCGGCGACATGCCCGGTATCGCCGGCGGCGGTGTCGGCAGAGCGAGGGCCACGGTGCGCGTAAAGCCGCTGGCAAAGCGGCGCAGGCCGGCCTCCAGGGCATCGCCGAACTCATCGGCGGCAAAGCGCCCCGTCGGTACCTGAATGACCTGGTGGTCGTCCTCCAGGGTCAGATAGAAGAAGAACTCGTTTTCGTCACCCAGGGCGGCAATCATGGGCCGGAAATCCCAGGTGTCGATAATCCGCTCGGCGACGGCACCATCGCCGGCCTCGGGCTCCACAAACTCGACGGAGAACTTGCCGTCGGCGGTGGCGGCCAGGGCTTCGGCTTCGCTGCGAATCGCGTCCCGGTAGTCACGCAGGATCTGCGGCAGCAGCGCGTCGCCGGAGACGTAGGCGCGCAGGGTGACCGGCGACTGGATCTGGTCAAAGAGCTGGCCGCCGCTGCGGTAGCGGTAAAGCACATCGCGCATGGCCCGCGTCACGTCGAACTCGGGATTGCGCAGCAGGACCTCGGGCTGGCCACCCACGGCGGTCTTCACTTCGATGAAATCGGCAAAGCCCAGGGTTTCGTACTCGCCGCCGTACTGCACGAGTACGTCGAAATAGGCATTCACCAGCGCCGACTGGTAGCGGTCCGCCACCTGGAAGGGCGTGGCGCTGATGCCGTAGTCCTCGTTGGCCTCCTGCTCCGCGGCGGCGTCCTCGGCCAGGTCGACGAACTCGACGCGCACCTGCGCGCCACCGGCCACGGCGTACTCGCGCAGCAGGTCGCGCAGCTGGGGAACCAGAGGTGCGAGCAGCGGATGCGAGCGCTCGGAAAAATAGCCGCGAATCAGCAGCGGTTCGTCGAGCTGGCCGAGAATGGCGCGGCTGGGCTCCGACAGCGAGTAAAGACGGCCCTCGGTAACGTCGGCACGCAGCGGCAGGCGGTGCAGCCACAGGCCGGCGGCGAACAGATTGGCAATCAGCAGAACGATGCCGAACTGCCAGGCGCGGTGGCGCGCGTTGCTGGCGCTGGACCAGCGGCCGCGCTCGAGGCCGTAGACGTTGAAGGCGAGAAAAGCGACCGTGATGGCCACGTAGTAGTAGAGATCGCGCAGGTCGATCACACCGCGAGTGATGCTCTCGAAGCGCGAGCCCGAGCCGAGCAGACGCAGAAGCTCGGCGCTGGCACCGCCGAAGAAACCGAGCAGCAGCTCGCTGCCGGCAAGGTAAAGCAGACCGCAGACGGCGACGCTGCCGATCAGGCTGACGATGCCATTGTCCGTGCGCGAGGATACGAACAGGCCGACGGCAAGATAGGCGCAGCCGAGCAGCAGCGAGGCTAGGTAGGCGGCGAGCACCGGGCCCCAGTCGAGGTTGGCGATCGATGCCACCGTGAACGGCAGCGGCAGCGTCGCGACGAGTGCCAGCAGCAGGATCGTTGCGCAGGCGAGGAACTTGCCCGCGACGAACTGCCAAAGCGCGACGGGTTGCGTGAGCACGTGCTCGAGCGTTCCGCTGCGCCGCTCCTCGCTCCAGCTGCGCATGGTCAGCGCCGCGCTGAGGAAGATCAGCAGCAGCGGCATCCACTCGAAGAGCGGGCGCACGTCGGCGATGTTGCGCGCGAAGAAGGCCTCCACCCAGAAAAAGGTGAACAGGCACACCACCATGAAGCTGGCCAGGAACAGCCAGGCTACCGGCGAGGCGAAAAACAGCTGCAGCTCCTTGCGTGCGACCTGCAGCAGAACGCGATCAGGCTGCATGACGACCTCCCTTGCTCTGTACCGCTTCGCGGAAGATGTCTTCCAGGTTCCTCTCTTCGGGGCTGATACGGAACAGGCGGGCACCGCTGTCGATCACGGCGCGGCTGATATTGCCTGCCGCCGTGTCCGCGGCCGAGGCCTCGCGCAGCTGAATGCGAAGGCTGAGCTGGCCCTCTGCCGCCGGCAGTCCTTCGAGCGACGCAACCTGCGGCATGCGTTCGAGCGTTGCCGCGAGCTCTGTGCCCTCGCCGCTGCAGGTGAGCAGGAGGTGCCGGCTCGAACGCAGCTCGGCAAGCGCCGAATCGAGGGCGAGCTGTCCGCCGGCGAGCACAAGGACGCGATCGCAGAGCGCGTCGACCTCCTGCATGACGTGCGTCGACAGGATTACCGTGGCCTCGCTGGCGATACCGCGGATGAGCGCGCGCATGTGCTCGTTCTGCTCCGGGTCGAGCCCGTTGCCCGGCTCGTCGAGGATGAGAAGCCTCGGAGATCCCAGGATCGCCTGAGCCACGCCGACGCGCTGCTTGAAACCGCGTGACAGCTGGCCGATGGGATCGAGGAAGCGCGCGCCGAGATCCGTCGCCTCGATGCTGCGGCGGATCGCGCGACGCTTGTCGTCGCCGCGCAGGCCCTTGAGGTGCGCGGCGTAATCGAGATATTCGGCGATGCTCATCTCCGGATAGACGGGAAGGTTCTCCGGGAGGTAGCCCAGGCTGCGCTGGATTTCGCGGGCATCGGTCTCGATGTCCAGGCCGTTGATGCGCACGCGCCCCGCCGTCGGCTCGAGGTAGCCGCTGAGCATTTTCATGACGGTGGTTTTGCCGGCGCCGTTGTGGCCGAGGAGACCAACAATCTGCTGCTGATCGATGGTGAAGGAGACCTGCTTGACCGCTGCCGTTCTGCCGTAATAACGGGTGAGCGAAGATACGTCGATCATGGCGGTTTGCTCGGTTTCAGACTGTATTTATAGGGTCTTGCCGATGTCGGCTAACTTGAAGGGAGCAGGAGTTTAGCAATAAAAATCAGCAAGACAAGAGTGAACACACGGCGGATCCAGCGCTCTCCGCCCTGTACGGAGAAGCGCGCGCCGAGGTAGCCGCCGAAGGCGTTGCCGACGGCGAGGGAAAGGCCGAAAACCCAGTGGATGGACACGGCGGAGGCGAAGATCGCGATTGCGATCAGGTTGTAGAAGAGGGCGATGAACACCTTGTGCATGTTGGTGCGCACGAGGTCGAGACCCATCACGCGATTGAGGATGGGCATGAGAATGAAGCCCACGCCAACCTGGATGAAGCCGCCCCAGCAGCCGGCGCCGAACATGAGCAGATGGCCGAGGAAGAGCCTGCGGCGCGTCAGCGGCAGGCTGCCGTCGCGACGCTCGCCGCCGGGCAACTGCATGAGAATGAGCACGCCGACCATGACCAGCGCGAGCACGCGGTCGAACCAGACGCCGTCGAGACGCGTGCCGACGAGGGCGCCAAGGACCGCCCCCGGCGTGGCCGCGGCGGACAGGGTCAGGCTCAGGCGGAAATCCGAGAAACCGCGGCGGAAGAAGGTTCGCACCGCCACGATGTTCTGCGCAATGATGGAAATGCGGTTGCTGCCGTTGGCGACGGGCCCGGAAAGGCCGAGAAAGAGCATGATCGGCACGGAAAGCAGCGAGCCGCCGCCGGCCATTACGTTAAGGAAGCCCGCGGCGACGCCGGTCCCCGTGAGCAGCAATACCTGCCACAGTTCAACGTCCATCCCGTTCACCGCGCCTTCGATCCGATTCTGCTGGCGCCGCCCGGCTGCGGGCTGACTGCGTCTTCAGTCCTCGCCCCAGGGCTCGCGCATGGTCACGAACTCCTCCGCCGCCGTCGGATGGATGCCGATCGTGCTGTCGAAGGTCGCCTTGGTTGCGCCGGCCTTCAATGCGATGGCGATGCCCTGGATGATCTCTCCCGCATCGGGTCCCATCATGTGCACGCCGACGACGCGGTCCGTGGCGTCATCAACGATCAGCTTCATGAAGGTCTTTTCGTCGCGGCCGCTGATCGTGTGCTTCATCGGCTTGAAGGTCGACTTGTACAGCGTGATCTCGCCGAACTCGATCTGCGCCTCACTCTCGGTGAAGCCCACGGTGCCGATATTGGGCTGGCAGAAGACGGCGGTGGGTATGAAGTCGTAGTCGACGGGGCGTTCGAGGCCGCCGTATTCGCGTCGCGCGAAGCTCATGCCTTCGGCGAGGGCAATCGGGGTCAGCTCCATGCCGCCGATGACGTCGCCGAGGGCGTAGATGCTCGGCTCGGCGGTCTGGAAATGTTCGTCGACCTCGATGGTGCCGTGGCTGGTCAGCTTCACCGCCGTGTTCTCGAGGCCGAGGCCGGCAAGGTGCGGGCGGCGGCCGATGGCGCTGAGCACGGCATCGACTTCCAGCGTGCTGCCGTCCGTCAGCGTGGCTTCGAGACCTCCTGCCACCTGCTTCAGGCTGGCGATATTGGTCTCAAAGCGCAGATCGACGCCGGTCTTGCGGATTTCCTGGGCCGCGTGCGCGCGGATATCGGTGTCAAAGCCGCGCAGGAATAGCGGTCCGCGATACAGCTGGGTGACGCGCGAGCCCAGGCCGTTGAAGATGCCGGCGAACTCCACGGCAATATAGCCACCACCGATGATCAGCAGGCGCTCAGGAAACGCCTTGAGGTCAAAGATCTCGTTGGAGTCGACGGCCAGCTCGTTGCCGGGAAAGTCGCCCTTGTGCGGCCAGCCGCCCGTAGCGATGAGAATCTTTCGCGCCGTGAAGTGCCGATCACCGACGGCGACGGTATTGGCACCGATGATGCGCGCGCGACCGTCGATGATGTCGGCGTTGACCCCGTCGAGGAGGCGACGGTAGATGGCGTTGAGGCGCGAGATCTCCGTCTTCTTGTTATCGCGCAGCGTGGACCAGTCGAAGGACCGGTTGTCGCTCGACCAGCCGAATTCCCGCGCGTCGTCGAAGGCCTTGCCGTATTCGGAGGCGTAAACGTAAAGCTTTTTCGGTACACAGCCCACGTTCACGCAGGTTCCGCCCATGTAGCGATCTTCCGCGATCGCCACGCGCGCCCCGAAGCCCGCGGCCATGCGCGCAGCGCGGACCCCGCCGGAGCCGGCGCCGATGACAAACAGGTCGTAATCCAGATCGCTCATTGCCCTTCCTTTCTTCGCTTCACATCGCGCGCTCTCTACGGGGCGCGCATTCTAGCGGATCGGCCCTCAGCGTGGGCGGTCGCCCTGCACGCGCGCAGGAATGTCGGGCTATGATCTGCGCCTGAGGACACAACCCCGATCTGTTCTGCATGAAGTATCTGCGCGCACTGCTGATTCTCGTCTTCGCCGGCCTGCTGTTCTGGGCGGTGTCCTTCGCACGCGCGGAGTTCAAGGTCGTTGCCGGATACAGCGCCAAGCAGCTCTGCTCGGGCGTCTTTGTCGCAGGCCTGCCCGAGCAGTTCGTTGCCCGCAGCGATATCTACCCACGCCTTGAGTTTCTCGGGCAGTTTCGCCGACTGCTGAGTCTGCGCGTCGAGCCGCCGGCCGGTCTTGCCAGCGCATCGTTTCTCGGTGTGCAGGCGCGCGCTGTTCACCATCCGCCGCGAGGCTGCATTCTCGATGGCGGCCTCCCCGGCGAGCCGGCGCCCGTGCTTCCCTCGGCAACGCCGCCGCGATCGGTACCCGCGGCGCTCGAACCCGCTCTGGCGGCGGCTTTCGAGGAGCCCGAGGGCGGTGGCCGCAACACGCTTGCGGTGCTGATCAGCTACCGCGGCGTTGTGATCGCCGAGCGCTATCGCGAGCCCGTCGGGCCACAGACGCCTATGCAGGGCTGGTCCATGAACAAGAGCCTGATGGCGACCTGGGTCGGGATGCAGGCCGCGGCGGGGGCGCTCGATCCCACGCGTCCCATCGTCGAGCTCGATCCATCGCTGCCGCGCCGGACGCTGCAGGAGCCGGGCGTCGATGAGCGCCTCACGCTGCTGCACCTGCTGCAGATGGAGAGCGGCATTGCCGTCGAGGAAAGCTACGGCGTTGCCAGCGACGTAACGCGGATGCTCTACCGCACACCGCGAATGCGCGACGTGGCGATCTTCGCGGAGCAGGCCTCCGCGCCGGGCGTGCGTTTTTACTATTCCAGCGCTGACACGGTGCTCGCGAGCCATGTCTGGCAGCAGAGCCTCGAGCAGCCCTATGCCGAGTGGCTGGAGACTCGCTTTCGCGCTCCTCTGGGTCTGCAGACGCTGGTGGCGGAAAGCGACATCAGCGGAGTACAGGTGGGATCGAGCTATGCCTATCTGCCGGCGAGGGACTGGGCGAAGGTGGGCGGGCTGTGGCTCGATGCCTGGCACGGACGTTCCGGCCTGCTTCCGCAGGGCTGGATGACGTCGAGCGTCCAGCCGCGCGCCTCGGACCGGCGCGGCCGTTACGGACGCGGTTTCTGGCTGAATACCGCCGGAGTCAATTTCCCCGCGCTCCCCGAGAGCCTCTTTTACGCGTCGGGTAATGCCGGCCAGTACCTTGTGGTGGTGCCCGAGTGGGAACTGGTCGTGGTCCGCCTCGGGCTGACTTCACCCAAGGCGCGCAGCGGCGTGCAGCAGCTGCTGCGCGACCTCGCCGCCCTGCATCGCAGCGGCAGCCTCGACGATATCCACGCAGAGATGGCGCGAGAAGCCGGATGACCGACCGTACGACAGGCCTGCGCCTCGCTTCGATTCACTGCTACCCGCTGAAGTCGGCACGCGGTCACACGCTGTCCGACGCGGTGATGGATCGATTCGGCATCGCCGGCGACCGACGCTGGATGCTGGTCGACTCAGCGGGGCGATTCCACAGTCAGCGTCGACTTCCCGCTCTCGCCTTGCTCGACGCTGCACCGCGCGACGGCGGGCTGCGCCTCAGCTGGCAGGGCGAGAGCATCGATGTCGACCAACCATCCGCGAGCGGCGAGTGCGTGATCGCCACGGTCTGGGAGGACACGGTCGTGGCACCGCTGGCTGCGGCTGCGGTGAACACCTGGCTGAGCGAGCGCCTCGGAGAGGATCTGCGACTGGTGTATTTTCCGCCTACGGCCCTGCGCGGCGTCGAACCCGGCTACGCGCCGTCGAACCAGCTCCTCGCCTTCTCCGACGGCTACCCGTTGCTCGTGGTGTGCGAGGCTTCCCTCGATGCCCTCAATGAGCGCCTTGCTACGCCCGTAGCCATGGACCGTTTTCGTCCCAATCTCGTCATCAGCGGCGCCGAGGCGCACGCCGAGGACGGCTGGCGCCGCATTCGTATTGGCGAAGCCGAGGTGCGCCTCGTCAAACCTTGTTCGCGCTGCGCCATCCCGGGCATCAACCAGCAGACCGCCGAGCGTGACCCTGAGGTCAATCGCGCCCTGGCCGCCTACCGGCGATGCGACGGGGTTATCTACTTCGGCATGAATGCCGTCGCCGCGACCGGTGACCGCTTCAGCGTAGGCGATATTGTCGAAGTTCTGGTCTGACCGGACCCGAGTGCTGTCATGCTAAAGCACGGCGGTGGCTGGTAAGATCCGCGCCGGCGATAACCGCCTTCTCCAGTATCCCCGCGAGGATTTCCCAATGTCTGCCGCATCGATCCGGCGCGCCGCGAGTGCGCTATTCCGTCGTTTCATCGCCCTGGCCGCGCTCGTGGCGCTGTCGCCGCTGTCCCTGGCCGCCGACCGCATCGAGCTTAAGGACGGCTCGGTAATCTTTGGCACGCTCAAGGATGCCGACGGTGGCAAGGTGGTGCTCGCAACTGCCTTCGCCGGCGATATCGAGATCGACCAGTCGCAAATCCGCGCGATGGATGTGGACTCGGAGCTGGTACTGCAGTTGGAGGATGGCAGCGTTCTCGAAGCACCGGGCCTGCGAGTGGATGGAGAACGACTGCTGCTTGAGGAAGAGGCCGCCCGCGCCTACGCCCTCGCCGAGCTCACGCGGATCAATCCCGAGCCCTGGGAGCTCGGCAACGGGTACAACTTTACCGGCCTCGCGAGCTTCGCCTTCAACAGCCAGCGCGGTAACTCCGACCTGGACGAGCTCGATTACCGCCTGGAGATGCGCTGGCAAAGCCTGGATGATCGCATCCGCTTTGAGGGCTTCGGGGAGATCGACGAGGCCCAGGGGGTAAAGAACGCCGAGAACTGGACCACGCGCCTGCGCTACGACCGCGTGCAGAAGGGCGACTGGTACTGGGGGGGCGGCCTCACGCTGGAGCAGGATCTGTTCGCTGATCTGGATCTGCGAACCACCGTTGGCCCCTACTTCGGACGCAAGTTCCTGACCGATCCCATCTTCGAGCTCGAGGCTGAAACCGGTCTCGCCTACATCTCGGAAGACTTCGTCAGCGGCGCCGACGACCGCGACTACGTCGGTAGCACCTGGGATCTGCACATCAACAGCAACTACCTGGGCGGAGACTCGCGCCTCTACCTGGATCATCGCGGTGTGTGGAACCTCGACGAGGCTGCGAACGTGGTCCTCAACACCACCGTCGGCCTTGCGATTCCGCTGTTCTACGGGATCGAAGGAGCCGCTGAAGTGAGCTGGAATATCAACACGGGTGCCGTGGAGGGTACGGAGCAGGTGGACCAGGCCTACCGCCTGCGCCTGGGCTACAGCTGGTAAATCGCCGGCAGATCAGAGCCGTGAACGGCGCACCGCCGCCGCCAGATTGTCGAGCAGCGGCAGCGTCTCCTGCAGCGACAGGCAGGCGTCGGTAATGCTCTGCCCGTAGGTCAGCGACGGCCGCGGGCCGATCGGTTGATTGCCGCCAACGAGGTGGCTCTCGATCATCACACCGCGCAGCGCCGGCTGGTTCTGTTCGATCTGGTCGCAGAGATCCGCGACCACCACGGTCTGGCGAGATGGGTCCTTGCCGCTGTTGCCATGGCTCGCATCGACGATGATCCCCGGCTCGAGTTCGGCCGCCGCCATGGCGCTGGCAGCCGATGCGATGGCCTCGGCGTGATAGTTGGGGCCGCTTGCACGCCCGCCGCGCAGGATCAGGTAGCTGTCCGGATTTCCGCGCGACTGCAGGATTGCCGGCGTTCCCTCGCGCGTGAGCGAGGGAAACCAGTGGCTGTGGCGGGCGCTGCGGATCGCGTCGATGGCGACGCCGATGTCGCCGGAGGTGGCGTTCTTGAAACCCACGGGCATCGACAGCCCCGAGGCGAGTTCGCGGTGTATCTGGCTCTCGACGGTGCGCGCGCCGATCGCGGCGAAGCTCACCAGGTCGGCGTAGTACTGACCGAAGGTCGTGTCGAGGAACTCGGTTGCCGCGGGCAGGCCGAGATTGGCGACGTCGACAAGCAGTTGGCGAGCCAGGTGCAGCCCGCGGCCAATGTGAAAACTGCCGTCGAGATCGGGGTCGTTGATCAGGCCCTTCCAGCCCATCACCGTGCGCGGCTTCTCGAAGTACACGCGCAGTACGGGAAGCAGCGCGTCAGCGAGTCCGTCGCAGTGCTGCTTGAAGCGCCGCGCGAAATCGAGGAGCGCTTCGGGATCATGGACGGAGCAGGGGCCGACGATCACCAGCATGCGCGGGTCGCGCGCGGCCAGCACGTCGGCGATCGCCTCGCGTGAGTCGGCAATGTGCCTGGCGCGGGTCTCGCCCAGGGGAAGCTCGCTCGCCAGCACCCAGGGCGTGATCAGGGGCTGCGCCTGGCTGATGCGGGTGTCGTAGACGTCGCGGGTCATGGCCGGATGGATAGCTTGGATCGGGCCGCGCATTGTGAGCGCCGCAGGCGCCGGTCACAAGTCGCCCGGGGCCGACGGCGCGCCGCAGCGCGCGCAGCGATGTTCCGCGCCTACCCGGCCAAGCCCGATGCATCAGGCCTGCGCTGCGGCAGGATATTCAACCGCTGTCGGCGGTGGCGCGTATTGTCCGCGTTGCAGAGAGAACAGCGAAAGGTTTTGAGCAGATGCCCGAGGGGCCTGAAATCAGACGTGCGGCGGATCGTATAGCCCGCGTACTCGTCGATACGGAAATCGAGGCGGTGGAATTTGCCTTTCCACAGCTCAAGCATTTCGAAGACCTGCTTGCGGGAGAGCGCGTGCTGGATGTGGAGACGCGCGGCAAGGCGCTGCTGACGCACTTCGCCAACGACTACAGCATCTATTCGCACAACCAGCTCTATGGCGTCTGGAAGATCGCCAAACGCGGCCGACTGCCGAAGACGGGGCGCTCGCTGCGCCTCGCGCTGCACACGGCGAGCCACTCGGCACTGCTGTACAGCGCGTCGGATATCAGCGTCTGGCCGCGCGATGAACTGCTCATGCATCCCTTCCTCGCGCGCATCGGGCCCGACCTGCTCTCGCGCGACCTTAAGTGGCGCACGATCGCCGAGCGCCTGCAGGATCGGCGCTTCGCCGGTCGGTCCCTGGCGGCGCTCTACCTCGACCAGCAGTTCCTCGCCGGCAGTGGCAACTATCTGCGTTCGGAAATCCTGTTCTGTTCCGCGCTGCATCCGCTGCGCCGGCCTGCCGATCTCACGCGCGCGGAGCGCGGTCGCCTCGCGCGCGAAACGCTGACGGTGACGCGGCGCAGCTACGACAGCGCCGGCATCACGCTGACGCCGCGGCTGGCGAAAACCCTGGCGAAGACCGTGAAGGGCTTCGAGCGACGACGCTTCTTCGTGTTCGCGCGCGACGGCAAGCCCTGCTATCACTGCCAGACCCCCATCAAGCGCGACACGATCGGAAGCCGGCGTATCTACTGGTGCCCGGTCTGCCAGCTTGCACCGTGACCCCGGGACCTCGCGATCTGTGGTTTCTGCCCCTCGGTGGCTGCGGTGAGATCGGCATGAACCTCAATCTCTACGGCCACGACGGCGCCTGGCTGATGGTTGACTGCGGGATCACCTTCGAGCGCGAGGCGGGGCGGGCCCGGCCGCGACTGCAGATGGCCGACCCCGCCTTCATCGCCGAGCGTCGCGATCGCCTCGCCGGCATCGTCATTACCCATGCCCACGAGGACCACATCGGCGCGCTGCCGCTGCTCTGGGAGCGCTTTCGCACGCCCGTCTACACCACGCCTTTCACCGCCGAGGTGCTGCGGCGCAAGGCTGCGGGACGCGGTGGTCGGGTACCCGATTCGCTCATCGAGTGCCTGCCCGGCGACGATATCGCCATCGGACCGTTTCAGGTCCGCTGGCTGCCGATCACGCACTCCACGCCCGATACCTGCGCGCTGCACCTGCGCTGTCCGGCGGGCAGTGCGCTGCACACGGCGGACTGGAAGATCGACGCGTCGCCGGTGGTCGGCCCGGCCTTCGACAGCGCGGCTTTCGCAGCGGCGGGCAGCACTCGCCTCGATGCGGTCATCTGTGACTCGACCAACGCCACCGTGGCCGGCCACTCTGTCAGCGAGGACGCCGTCCGCCAGGGTTTGCGTCGGGTGATCGCCCGGGCCGAGGGCCGCGTGGTCGTCGCCTGCTTCGCGAGCAACGTGGCGCGTTTAGCCTCCCTGGCCTGGGCGGCGGAGCGCACGGGGCGCTATCTCGGGCTTCTCGGTCGATCGCTGCACACGATTCATTCCGCCGCCCTGAGTACCCGCCTGCTACAGCGCAGCGAGCGCCTGATCGCTGCGGAGCACCTTGGATACCTTCCGCGCGAGGAGGTGCTCGCCGTGGCTACGGGCTCCCAGGGTGAACCCGGCGCCGCGCTCGCCCGGCTCGCCGCGGGCAGCCATCCGGCGCTGGAGCTCGAACGCGGCGACACGCTGATCCTGAGTTCGCGCGTGATCCCGGGGAACGAGGAGCCGGTGCGGCGTCTGCGTGAGCGTTTTGAAGCCATGGGCGTGCACATCATCGAGGCACAGGATGCTGCCGATCCTGTGCATGCGTCCGGTCACCCCTGCGCCGACGAGCTTGCCGCGATGTACCGCTGGCTGTCGCCGCGACTGGCCGTGCCCGTCCACGGCGAGGCAAGGCACATGCAGGAGAACGCGAGGATTGCCCGCGCCAACGGCGCCCAGCTCGCGCTGACGGGGAGCAACGGTGATCTCTTCTACCTGGCTCCGGAGCCCGGCCTGCGCCGTCGCGCCGCCGCCGTGGGGCGTCTCGAGGTCAGTGACGATGGAGTACTGGTTCCCGTCGCGAGCGCCAGCGCTTAGGTCCTTGCGCGGCTGCGTGCTTAAATGTGGCCTTGAATCCTGCAACGGGCCGGGGCGGCATGGCCGAAGCGAGCGAAAAGGGCAGTGTCCTCGTCATGGGAGCCGGCGACGCCATCGGCGCGGCCATCTGCCGACGCTTCGCGCGTGCGGGCTACGCAGTCATCGCTGCGCGTCGCAATGCCGAACGCCTTGCCTTCCTCAAAGACGAGGCCCTGACGCAGGGCTGGCGCATCGACACGACCAGCTGCGACGCGCGCGACGAGGAGCAGGTCGCCCGGCTGTTCGCGCGCATAGAAGGTGACCTGGCGCCGCTCGATGCGGTTGTGTTCAACGTTGGGGCGAATGTGCCGATGGGCGTGCTCGAGACCGACTCGCGCAAGTTCCGCAAGATCTGGGAGATGGCCTGCCTGGCCGGCTTTCTCACGGGACGGGAAGCGGCGCGCTATATGCTGCCGCGCGAGCGCGGCAGCATCCTCTTCACCGGTGCAACGGCGAGCCTGCGCGGCGCTGCCGGCTTTGGCGCCTTTGCCAGCGCCAAGAGCGGCCTGCGTGCCTGGGTTCAGAGCATGGCGCGCGAACTGGGTCCGAGGAACATTCACGTGGCTCACGTGGTCATCGACGCTGCCGTCGACACGGCCTGGATCAGAGAGAATCTGCCCGATGCGCAGGAGCGTGCCGCGCGCGACGGGCTCGTCGTGCCCGATGAACTTGCCGAGCTCTACCTGCAGATTCACCAGCAGCCGCGCAGCGCGTGGAGCTTCGAGGTCGATGTGCGGCCCTGGATTGAGCGCTGGTAGGCCCGAATGCGCCACAAGAATTCCCATCGCAGAGGTGATCAGATGCAGCTTGAGTTCTACTTCGATGTGGGCAGTCCGGCGGCCTATCTCGCCTACCGGCGTCTGCAGCAGCTACACGAGGGCGGCGGGATCGAGGTCGTCAATCGCCCGATACTGCTCGGCGGTGTATTCAAGGCCACCGGCAACAGCGCTCCGGGAACCGTGCCGGCGAAGGGGCGCTACATGCTCGAACAGGATCTGCCGCGCTTCGCGCTGCGCTACGGCGTCGCGCTCAACTTCAATCCGCATTTTCCGATCAACACGCTGCAGCTGATGCGCGGTGTGTTTGCCGCGCGCGACCTCGATTGCGAGGACGCCTATATCGATGCGGTGTTTCACGGTATGTGGGAGCGGCCCGACAACCTCGGCGATGCCGTGATCCTGGTACAACTCCTTCAGAGCCGCGGTCTCGACGCCGCCGCGATCATGGAGCGCAGCAGCAGTCCCGATATCAAGCAGGCCCTGATTCAAGCCACGGAAGAGGCAGTGGGCCGTGGCGTCTTCGGGGCTCCGACGATGTTTCTCGGCGAGGAGATGTTCTTCGGTCAGGATCGGCTCGACTTCGTTGAAGAGCGTGTGGGCGCCTGATCCTCTCCGGCAAGAACGCGCTCATAGCGCGAGCGCAGCCGCGTATGCCGCTCCACGTCCGCCAGTTCTGCCAGACGATCCTTCGGCGCCTCCTCGCTTGCCTTTCGCGAGGCGCGCGGCATTGACGCTGCTCGCGTCTCGCCGCGCTTCTCACCTGCGCTGCCGGGCCGGAACTGCAGCAGCACGAACAGCAGCGAGCCGTAGACGATCACCACCTTGGCAATCAGCGCATACAGCAGCGATTCGGGATGCTGCGATTCGAGGTAGATGCGCAGATCGTCGTAGAGCAGCGAGGTAATCAGCGCGAACAGCAGGACCGCGAGCGAACGAAACAGCTTGCCGCGATGCTTGCCCAGGAAGTACAGCAGCGAGGAGTACTTCAGCACCCGGAACAGGGACACGTGTTCAGACTCCGATGTTGATACCGAGGAGCAGGGCAACGATACCGAAACCCTTCCAGCCGAGGCCCGACCAGATTTCTTTCTCCTTCTCGGCGACGAGGTACTCGAGGTCCTCCTCGGCGTAATCGGCCTCGCTGCGCCCGGCGTGGATGATGTCCTGGCGAACCTTGGCCACGGCGGCAGCGCGCAGTCGTTTCCTCACCGCCTTCGGCAATCGGGAGCCGCTGGCAGCAGGCACCGCTTCCCTGTCACCGCTTTCTGCGCTGTCGTCGCTCATGGTGCTCCTTCCTGCATCACGCGCAAGAGCATAGACCGTGCTTCCCCACAGGTACACCTCGGCATCGAGCCTTGCGTCCGGGCGATAGAGATTCGCGACGGGAGCGCGGCTCGTCGGCAGCTGATCCGTGGTGCAGCGCGCGACGAGAACCGTCCCCGCTTGTGATAGATCAATAAATGTCCGTTACAAACCGCGAGGCAGCACCTACACTGCTTTTGTCTTTATACGGATCGACCGGGAGACAGTGAATGCTGGAAAAAGAACTCGCTCAGGCCACGAAGATGGCGGAGCAGGCGAGCAAGCGGGTTGAGGAACTGCGTCAGAAGTTGCTCAAGGAAACGGAGCGGGCCCACGATCGTGCGAGACGTGAACTCGCGAGCGCGAAGAAGAAGCACACGGCGGCCAGCAGTCGCCTGCAGAAGGCTCGCGACGCGCTTCGCAGGCGTCAGACCTCCGACAACCAGAAGCGCGTTGAAGAACTGCGCCGTCAGGTGCAGGAACTCGCCGACACGGTGGGTGAAATCGCTCGAGCCGCTTACGACTACGCCGAACTGCTGATCCCGATGCGCGCTGACCTTGCCCTCGAGGAACAGAAGACGCGCGCGGCGGAGCGCGCGGCGGCCATGGTCGAGCGCGCCAACGAGCGTCGTGCCAGGGCCAGAGCGAAGGCTGCAGCCAAAGCCAAAGCAAAAACCAAAGCAAAAACCAAAGCAAAGAGTAAAGCCGGCACCACAGCCAGGAAAACGGCGACTCGACGGAAGGCCGTGGCAAAAACGGGCGCCAGAGCAGGAGCAGCGAAGTCAGCGCCGAAGAAGGCCGCCGCTAAAGCCGTGAGCGGGACCGCGAAGAAGGCTCCGAAAGCGGCTCCAAAGAAGGCGCCTATTAAGGCTAAGAAAAAGGCGCCGAAAAAGGCCCCGAAAAAGGCCCCGAAAACAGCCACCACGAAGCGCAAGGTCGCCGCGCGCAAGCGTGCCGCGACAAAGACGCAGGCCGCCTGATCCGCCTCCCTTAGGAAGGCTGGCGGGTCGTCGGTTCTCTTAGCGGCGTACGTATCCGAACGCCCTGCGTCGAATTCCCGCGCGACCCTCGCAAGCGTCCCTAGCGCATGATCTCGATGAGCGACGCTGGACTGCCCCGGGTAAGCAGGTACAGGCGATCTCCGTGGACGCGGATATCGCGCACTGCTGCGTCGAGCTCCGTGAACAGCCGCTCCTCGCTGACGACACGCCGGCCGGCAACGCGCATACGCAACACACCATCGTGTGTTCCCACGAACAGACTCCTGCCCCAGTCGCGCAGCTGTCCGCCGTGATAGTAGGCCATGCCGCCCGGCTCGAAGCGTTCATCCCAGACGTGAACCGGGTCGTCCATGCCCGCGACGCTGCGGAAGGGGCTGACAAGTGCGCCCTGCGCATCGGGAACCTGGCTCACCACGGGCCAGCCGAAGTTGGCAGCGGGCTCCACGCGATTCAATTCATGACCATGGCCCGGCCCGCTGTCGAGCAGGTAGATGGATTCGCCCTGCGCCGTTGCGGCGATTGCCACGGGGTGCCTGAGGCCTCGTGCCCACACGCGCAGCGTGTCTCCGGGCCGGTCGCCCCTGATGCCGGCGGACTTGCCGCCGATGGTGATACGAAGCACTTTCCCCATTTCCGAATCGAGGTCCTGCGCCGCCTTCCGATGCACGAGACCATCGCCGACGGTGACGAACAGGTGCGACGGATCGATCATTACCATCCGTCCGCCGTAGTGTTGCGGCCGGCGCCGATCCGGCGAGGAGCGAAGGATGCGACGCCCGTCGACGAGCTCACGCCCGGCCAGACGCGCACGATGAACAGCGACACCGCTGGCATCGCCGCTGCCTTCGACGTAACTCAGAAAAATGCGCGCGTTCACGGCAAAGTTCAGATCGGCAATCACGTCAAGGAAGGCGCCTTCGCGCGTGAGCACCGCCGCCGGAGCGCCGCTCACCGTCGAGGTCACGCCCGAAGCATCGATCAGCTTCAGCTGCCCCGCGGCCTCGGCCACCAGGAATCGCCGGTCGGGAAGGGCGGCAAAGCTGACCGGATCCTCGAGCTCGCTGGTGATCGTGCGCAGACGATAGGCGGTGGCTGCGGGAGCATGCACGGCGATCAGCACGGCCATGGCCGCCACGGCGAGCAGCATGGTACGCGGTACCGGCGTTTGCAGCCGCGGTCCTAGAGAGTGTCGGGTCATGAATCGCGATCGGGTCGTGAATCGAGGCAGGGCGTCATCGCGAATCGTCGGTCGGGCTAAGGGGCGGAGCACCGGTTCAGCTTCGGCGCACTTCCGCGGCCGCATACCGCCCTTTCGTCTCCTGACCATACGCATCAGCCGCACGCTGCTGGCCTTCCTTCTTGCCGCGCTCGCAGCCTATGGTCTCGGCGCCGGTCTCGCCACGCAGACCATGCTCGCTGACGTGCAGAGCTTCGGATTTCCCCTGACGCTGCGCGATCACCTGCAGGCATCGCTGCAGAACCTCGCCGGCCTGGCGGGGCACTATCTGCCCCTCGTGGCGCTGGGTCTCGCGCCGGTGCTGATGCTGGCGGCGCTGCGCGCGGTCTTCCTTCGGCGGATGCACGCGCTGCTGTACGCCACGTTCGGTGCTCTCGGGATCATCGCACTGCAGGTCATCTACCTGGAAGTTCATGACCAGCCTGCGCTCGCGGCTGCGGCTGATGTCCCGGGCATGCTCATGCAGGGCCTTGCCGGTGCCTTCGGGGCCTACGTCTTCTTCGTGCTTACAGGTCAGGCGCATCGCTCAGACCCATCTGACGACGGGCCGCGGCATGGCGCAGCTCCTGGTTCGCGATCATCCGATAGGTGAGGTAGTAGCGGAAGATATTCGACACGTACTGCACCGTTTCGCGCCCGATTTCCTCGGCGGCGATCAGCTCGACGTTGTCGAACCATACGTTCGGGTCGTAACCTCGAGCCGCCGCGCGGTCGCGCATGCCGATCATGCGGCTTGGGCCCGCGTTGTAGGCGGCCAGGGCCAGCAGCGCCTGGTTGAGTGGATTGATCTCGGGGTCGCTGAAGTAGCGATTGCGCAGGAAATCCAGGTACTTGATGCCGGCGTGGATGTTGTTTTCCACGTCCTGGATGTCGGGTATCGCGACGTTCCGGTCCGCCGCAGTCGTCGGCAGGAGCTGCATGACGCCGATCGCACCGGCGGCGCTGCGTACATTCTGGTCGAGGCGCGACTCCTGGTAGCCCTGGGCCGCAGCAAAAAGATATTCGATTTCGTAGCGATCACCGTAGCGACGAAAATATTCTTCGAGCTCGTTGAAGCGCTGGTAGTCCTCTTCATCGAGCGCGCTCGCAGCCCAGTCAAAATCGCGGATATAGCGGTTGCGCAGGATGTTGCCGATCAGCGTGCCCTCGCGGTTGTCCTTCAGAAAGGCATCGATGGACGCTTTGAGCTTCGGGCTGTTCTTGCGCATGGCCCAGGCGATTCGGCCGCCCTCGCGGAATACGAGATCGTCGCGCACGCGAATGTTCCGGAACACGCCCTTCCAGAGCTGCGGCTTGTAGTCGTCGACCACGGCCCAGGGCAGAAGCCCGGCATTGACCATCTCGATGAGATCGTCGTCCTCGAGGGAACCCGGCATGGCCTTGATAAGAATTGGCTCGAGGCCCTTTTCTTCGAAGCGGCGATTGAGCCTCTCGACGCTCTCGCGGTAGCTGGAGTCTTCGCGCAGATAGACGAGCTCGCCGGAGAGGTCCTCGAGTGTCTTCACCTCAGGCGCCGAGGGACCGGTAACGAGAATCTCGTTGAGTGGTTTGCTCGCGGGAATGCTGAAGTCGACAAGCTCCTGGCGCTCGGGAGTGATGGTGAGGCCGGCGCTGACGAGGTCGCCCCTGCCCGCGAGCAAGGCAGGAATCAGCTGGTCGCGGGCGACGGGAACCACGACCACGTAGACTTTAACGTGGCCCTTGCCAAGCTGCTTGTTGAGAAAGTCTTCGTAGCGCGCCGCCATCTCGGCGACGATGCCACGCCCGCGTCCCTCTTCGAGATAGAAGCGGCCCGGGCTGTGTACCGTGAGGATGCGCACGACACGGGCTTCCTCGAGCTCGTCGAGGTCTCCCGTGCGGTTCTTCGCCATGTCGCGGATGGGACCGAACATGGAGGGCGCCTCGCCCGCGGCCTGCTTCGTATCGTTGGCGCCCGTACCGCCGTTCCCCTTGGCAAAAGCCGAAGGCTGCGCCGCGGCTTCCGCAGGCGCGTCTGCCATCGCGCTGGCAGCGCCGGCGACGAGAACGAATGTCATCAGGGCCAGAGGGACAAAACGTCTGATCATGCAGGTCCTCGTCGCCTTCAGGGGCGTCTCTTCAGAGAAGGGTAGCGAGCTATTGTGCCACTGCTGCTTCCTGTCGCCGTGCCTGGAAGCGCAATGAAATATTCGACGGGGAAGTCGAGATCATCGCGGTCCCCATTGAGCTCGATGCTCAGCGGCTGGTCGATCGTAAGGTAGGAGCCACAGGCTTCGCCTGCGTCACAGATGAGCAGGTCGTTGTCCAGGTCCGAGCCGGCGAAGACCTGGTAGCGGCCCGCGGGTACGGAGCGGAAGCGATAACGATAGGCATCGCCATCGCGCGTGGCCACGGTCTGGTCGACGGCCTCGTCGCTGTTGGGATCGATCAGCAGCAGATAGAGCTGACCGAGCTCCGAATCCCGGGCGTCCAGTACCGATACGAGCACGCGTATTCTCAGCTGGTCCTGTGCTGCCCTGGCTTCGAGGCTACCTTCGTACAGGCCGGGCGCGAGTTCGCCGCGGGCAACGCGAATCGAATAGCGGCCGAGACCGTTGGCATCGGTATCCGCAGGACTTACCGACAACCACGAGTCCAACGCCTCGAGGCTGACATCGGTGAGTTCGCCACCGCCGGCGTTTCGAAGGACGATGTCGAGGCGCGTCGCCACGCTGCCGAAATTGAGCGCCGACGTAGAAGCCGCGAGGCGCGGCGGGATATCGATGTCGGCACCCGCGGCGAGCAGTGCCGCGTCGATTGCTCGTCGCGCATCGATCAGGCCGTGCCCGTACAGGTCATCGCGACCGGCGTCGCCGAGGTCGTCGGTGAGCGCGCCGTCGGCGAGCAGGCGGTCGAAGTCGTCGGCATCGAGGTCGGGGTTGACGCTCTTCATCAGCGCGAGGACACCGGCGACGTGTGGCGCCGCCATCGAGGTGCCGCTGAGGAAGGTGTAGGCGAATCCGCCATCGGAGCCTCCGGTGCTCAGCACGCCGTCGGGATAGCCGTCGCCATTGAGGTCGACGCTGCCGTCGCCGCCCGGCGCGGCGATATCGACGCGGCTCCCGCGGTTCGAATAGGAGGTGATGCGCTGCTCGACATCGACGGCGCTCACGGAGATGACATTGTCGTAGCTGGCGGGGTACGACGGCGTGCGACTGCCCTCGTTGCCCGCTGCGGCCACGACGGTAATGCCGAGATTGCGCAATTCGTTGTACAGCGCCTGGCTGCTCGGGCTGAAGCCGCCGCCGCCGAGGCTGAGGTTGATGATGTCGGCGGGCCGAGCGGGCAGCGTGCCGGAGTCGTTGGGCAGTCCCGCCGCGTAGCGGATCGCCTGATTGATATCGAACAGCGTGCCGCCGCTCGCCGTGAGCGCGCGAAGCGGCATCACCCGGGCGCCGAAGGCCACCCCGGCGACACCGATGCCGTTATTGCCGCGGGCGGCGACGGTGCCGGCCACGTGCGTGCCGTGAAAATTGATCGCGTCCGGGTCACTGCCGCCGACGTTCTCTTCCGGATCGGGGTCGATGCCATCGCCATCGCCCGCCTCCGCGGCGTCGCTGATGAAGTCGTATCCGTCTACGAGCTGCCCGCGCAGATCCGGATGGCCCTGGAGAACGCCCGTATCGACCACGGCGACGACCACCTCGGCGCTGCCCGTGGTCGTATCCCAGGCGCCCGGCAGGTTGATGGCCGGGTAGTGCCACTGGAAGCGATAGGCATCGTCGTTCACCGATGCCAGCGGATACACGCGGTAATTGGGTTCGGCCGAGACGATTCCCGGGCGGCGTGCGAGCTGCTTGATCGCGAGCAGCGTCTCCCAGCGCCGGGCGCGCTCGGGATCGCGGAACTCGTCGCGTCGATAGGCCTGATCTCCGAGGCGACTGCGGCGCGTAATGAGGTCGCCAAGCATGCCTTCCATGACAAAGCGCCGCGCGCGCCGCGGACCGCCGCCCACCTGGCGCAGGCGCAGGCTGGCGTCCAGCACCGGCCGCCCGGGCGCGGGCTCGTCGAAGCTCACGATGGCCTCGCCGGGAACGATGTCGGCGTCGCCTCGCGCTTCCGGTTCGAGTCTCGAACCGATGGTCAGCGTGTAATTGGTGGCACCGCTAAAGATGGATACGTTGACCAGGTAGCGCGCAGTTGCCGGTGCGCTGATGCTTTCGCGCTGCCCCGTGCCAATCGAGAAGTCGATCAGTTCGCCGCGGTCGGAGTACAGGTAGAGGTCGGCGTCCGCGTCCTGGAATTCGGCCACGATCAGATCGAGATTCTGGCCTTCGAGCAGGTCGACGAGGAAGAAATCCTCCGGGTCACCCTCGATCTGCGAGCGCCCCTCGGCGCCCCTGCCGGCCTCGTTGACGTAGCCTCCGAGCGTCGTCGGGTTGCCGATGCGCTGTGGGTTGTCCGGATCGTCATTCACGAACAGCGTGTTGAAGGGATCGTTGGTATCGCCGTCGAGGCTCTGGCTGGTCGACAGCAGCAGCCTGCCGCCGACGTCGACACGCCCGACGACCGTCGTCGCGGCGACGGTCACGCTCACCGAGTCCGTTGCCGTGGCGCCGTCGTCGTCGGTGACTGTCAGGCTGAAGACAAGCTCCGCATCGACGCTGACCTGCGGCGCGGTGAAGGAGGCATTCGCCGAATCACTCCCTTCAAGTTCGGCGCTCGGGCCGTCGGTCTGCGTCCAGGCGAATGACTCGATGATTCCGTCGCTGTCTGCGCTCGCCGAGCCATCAAGCTGAACGCGCTCGCCGATCGCGACGCTCTGCGCGTCGCCGGCCTCCGCCGTGGGTGCGGCGTTGGCAGGCGGCGGCGCCGAACCTGCGCTGCCGCCCGAGCCGCCACCCCCGCAGGCTGTAAGCAGCAGGGCAAGGGCGCAGGTCACACACCGATGCCGCAGCTCCCTGAAGGCGTTCGGGCCTGCTGTGCCAGCCTCGAGTCTCACATCATTACCCGTCAGTCACACCATCTTCGCTGCTACGAATGCCGACCATGGCTCCCGTCCCCTGCTGCACGCCCGCCGGAGCTCAGGGCCTCAGCAGGATCTTGCCAAAGTGGACGCCGCTTTCCATGTAGTCGTGGGCGGCCGCCGCATCCTCGAGGGGAAACTCCCGATCGATGACGGGCTTCACCGCGCCGCTCTCGAAATGCGGAAACAGCCGTTCGTTGATCTCTCGCACCATTTGCGCCTTTTGCGCGAAGGATTGGGCACGCAGCGTCGATCCGGTCATGGTCAGGCGCTTTAGGAGCAGGGGGAGAAAGTTCACCTCGGCGCTGAAACCGCGCTGGAAGGCGATGTTGACGATGCGTCCCTCGGGTGCGGCAACGTCGAGATTGCCCTGCACGTAGTCGCCACCCACCATATCCAGAATGACGTTGATCTTGTCCTTGAGCCCCAGTTCTCCGAGGCGGTCGACAAAACTCGCCTCGCGGTAGTCGAAACAGCACTTCGCACCGAGTGCCTCGACGCGAGTGCATTTTTCGGGGCCGCCGGCCGTGCTGTAAACCTCGGCACCGAGAGCGCTGGCCGCCGCCACGGCCAGCGATCCCATGCCGCTGGCGCCGCCGTGGATCAGGGCGCGTTCGCCGGCCTGCAGGCGCGCGCGCTGGAACAGGTTGTGCCAGACCGTCAGTGCCGCCTCGGGGAGCCCCGCGGCCTCACTCATGCTGTAGGAGGATGGGACCCGCAGGCACTGGCCAGCGGGGGCGACGGCGTGGCTGGCGTAGCCGCCGCCATGGGTCAGGGCGCAGATCGCATCGCCGATCTTCCACCCGGGCACCGCCTCGCCCACGCCGATTACCCTGCCCGATACCTCGAGGCCCATGACCGGCGAGGCGTCGGCAGGCGGCGGATAGAGGCCCTTGCGCTGCAGCAGATCCGCGCGGTTCAGCGCGGCTGCATGGACCTCGATGAGCACCTCTTCGGCGCCGGGGATCGGGATCGCCATCTCGCGGATGGAGAGAGACTGGTCGGCCTCATCGATGTGAACATATCGACAGGCGGTTTCCTGCGTGTGACTCATGGGTTTCCTTTCGTGTCGATGGTGATGCTGAGTTCCGATGATGCCTCGCCGACTGCGGCAACATGGCATCGGTCGCCCGGGCGCGCAAGCGCCGGCGCCACGCCCGCAGCGCAGGTCGATTTCCGCGGCCGCTGTCTCGCGGCGCGGGCTGCCCGGCTGTTAGGCTGCTCCGACGCAACACCCATGCAACGGATCGTTCTCTCGCTCATGCTCAGACTCAAGAACTCCCTGTTTTACGTGCTCGCCAATGTTCTGGTTGCCCTGTCGCCGGGTGCCAGCCACCTCGCCTTTGCCGGTCCCGGCAGCGCTCGACGCCTGTGTCGCCACATCGCTGCCGAGGGCATCAGCCGCCTGCTGGTGGTCACCGATCGTCCCCTGCGCGAACTCGGAATCGTGGATGAGGCCCTGAGGGGCTTCGCCGACAGCGGCGTCGAGCTCGCGTTCTACGATGGCGTGAAGCCCGACCCGGACTTTGATCAGGTCGCCGAGGGCGCGGTTATCCTGCGCGAGCACGACTGCGAGGCAGTGCTGGCAATCGGCGGCGGGTCCAGTATTGATTGTGCCAAGGTGATCGCGGCCTGCGCCCGAAGCTCCGAGGACCCCCGGCGCTGGATCGGTCTGGGCAAGGTCAAGCATGAGGTGCTGCCGATCTTCGCGATCCCGACAACGGCGGGCACGGGCTCCGAGGCCACCATGGGCGCCGTGATCTCCGATCCGCTAAGCCACGAAAAGGGCGTGATCACCGGCCGTCCCCTTTCCGTATCCGCTACGGCCCTCGACGCCTCGCTGCAGCTGGGAATGCCGCCGGCGATCACCGCGGCGACGGGCATGGATGCGCTCACGCATGCCATCGAGACCTGGATCTGTCGCTGGAATCGGGGGACGGCCCGCGACGATGCACGCCGCGCCATCCGCATGATCTTCGAGGCGCTGCCGCGCGCCTATGCGAACGGGGACGATCTCGACGCCCGCGAGACGATGGCCACGGCGGCCTGGTACGCCGGCATTGCCATCAATCAGGTCAACGTCGGCTCGGTCCATGCCATCGCCCACCAGCTTGGAGCGAAGTACGGAATCCCGCACGGACTTGCCAACGCCATGGTCCTTCCGCACGTCCTCGACTACTGCGCAGTCGAGGCCGAGGCGGGGCTTGCAGAGCTCGCCGACCTGATCGGCGCGGGCGCGGGGATGGCTTCGTCCGCGCAGAAGGCGCGGGCGTTTATCGACGCCGTGGTAGCGCTTCGTGACGGTGTCGGTATCGCAGCGACGACGGACCGGATAAGGCCCGAGGATCTCGACGAGCTCGTTGCGCTGTCGGTGAAGGAGGCCGTGGCCTACTTCCCGCCGAAGTTGCTGACCCCGGACGGGGCGCGCCGGATCCTCACAGCTATTTCGTCGGCGGATTCTTCTGTCCCATCCGGTTGAGCGCCGCGTCGCCGGGCGCAGCCATGCGCTCAGTCATCGCTGCAGGGCCAGCAGTGGTCCATGTCGAGCGCCGGCGAGTCCGAAGACGGGCGGCCGACGACCTTTGCCGGTACACCGGCGACGGTGGTGTGCGGGGGGACGGCTTCGAGCACAACGCTGCCGGCGCCGACCTTGGCGCCCTGTCCGATCCGTATGTTGCCGAGAATCTTCGCTCCGGCGCTGATCAGAACGCCGTCGCAGATCTTCGGATGGCGGTCGCCGTCCTCCTTGCCCGTACCGCCGAGCGTTACCGACTGCAGGATCGACACGTTGTTGCCGACCACAGCCGTTTCACCGATCACCAGACCCGTGGCGTGATCGAGCATGATCCCCTTGCCGATGCGCGCCGCCGGATGGATGTCGACGGCAAACTTGGTGCTCACGCGGTTCTGGAAGAACAGGGCCAGCGACTGACGCCCCTGCTTCCACAGCCAGTGCGCGACGCGGTGCGCCTGCAGCGCGTGGAAGCCCTTGTAGTAGAGGAAAGGAATATACAGCTCGTTGGTTGCCGAATCGCGATCGAGGACCGCGAGCAGGTCGGCGCGCACGGCGTCCAGGATGCCCTCGTCGCCCTCGAAGGCCTCGAGCATGACCTCGCGCAGTAGCAGCGACGAGGCCGCGGGGCTGTCGAGCTGGTTGGCGAGATGGAAGCTGAGCGAGCGCTCGATGCGATCATGGTTGAGGATCGTCGCGTGGAGATAACTCGCAAGTATCGGTTCGTCGTTGGCGTGGCCACGCGTCTCTTCGCAGATGCGCTGCCAGATCGGATCGTCCAGTCCGGGCATCATGATTACTGTCCTCCTTTTTTCGCTGCAGGGTAGCCGAAGCGCGGATACAGTTCATGCGTGTACACGCTTTTGTCCGCTCCGTTTTCGGCCTGGAGGACCCGCGCGGGAAACTGCACCGTGAATCGCCACAGCCGATGTCCGCTGGCTGCGTACTTGCGTTCGAAGCGTGTTTCCGGGACCGCCCCGGGCTTGTGGAGCGCCACACGCCCCGGATGGCCGAGCAGACCGAGCGCCATTCCAAACTCCTCCACATAGGTCTGCCAGTTGCTGCGCAGCTCCAGGGACCCGCCGAGGCGCGGCAGCAGTGACAGCGCGGGGTGGCCGTGAATCCGGCGGCCCAGGTGAGCCGCCTTGGGCCAGGGATTCGGGTACAGGATGTAATGGGCGTCGAGGCGGACACCTGCGTGCACGAGATGGCGCCACACGGCTTCGCAGTGGGCGCGCAGCAGCAGCGCGTTAGGGGGTAGCTCGTCTGCGCGGCCGAGGCGATGGGCGGACTGGTCGATGCCGATCAGCAGCGCATCGCAGTGTGCTCTCGCCAGCTGGATCGTGCTCACCCCCGTGCCGCAGAAGGAATCGAGAACGATCGGACCGCGATGCGCCGCGAGCGCTGCATCGATCTGCGCAAGGCCCGCGCTATCGACGGTCTGCGGCGGCTTGCGCCAGTCAGCCCGCGCCTGACGCAGCACGCGCCGCGCGAGCCCGGGGTGCGGACCGCGCTGCGAACTGCTGACCGGTTTCGATGTGTTCATCGAGTTTCCCGTGCGCTGGTGATCACCGCTCACGTCGCGCGTTTGCGGACTGTGGTGCGTCTGCGCCGTCTGCGCCTCCGGCCGGTGATGGTACGGTTTGCAGGCGCAACGGCAAGGAAGGACCCGGTTTCGGGAACATCATGCGAGAAGACCTGCGGCCCTACTGGGTGAAGAAAGCCTACCTGTACTGGCGGCGCTGGTACGTGGACTACTTTCTGCGGCCCGAGTGTGCCTCGCTCGGCGATCACAGCACCTTCATGAAACCGCGCTACGTGATCATCTCCGGACCGAACATTCATATCGGCGACTGCTTCACCGCCGTTGCTGAACCGCAGCACCGCGTGGAGATCGGCGTGTGGGGACGCGAGATCGGCACCGGGACGATCCGCATCGGACGCTGCGTGCTCATGAGCCCCGGTTCGCGCATCAGCGCCTCCGACGAAATCGTCATCGGCGATGGCGTGATGATGGCCAACGGGGTCTACATCACCGACTCGGACTGGCATACGGTCTACGATCGCACGCGCCGCGCCGAGGTGGCGACGCCGGTGCGCGTCGGCAACAACGTGTGGATTGGCGATCACGCAACGGTGCTCAAGGGCGTGAACATCGGCGATAACAGCGTGGTGGCCGCGCGCGCCGTGGTGACCCGAGACGTTCCCGCCAACGTGATCGTCGCCGGTAATCCAGCGCGCGTTGTCCGCGAGCTCGAGCCCGGGCGCGAAATCGTCACGCGCATGGATTACTTCGCCGATCCGGTCGGGCAGGCTGCATTTTTCGACGCCGTCGATCGCGAAGTGCTGCGCAGGAACAGCTTCTGGCGCTGGATTCTCGGCTGCATCTATCCGGGCTTTGCCCGGCGGCGCTCTGCGGGCCCGCGCTAGAGCAGGCGAAGCGGAGGCTCTGCGACCCTTGCGAACTGCTCGCGCAGTTCGAGGATGTGGTCGGACCAGAAGCGCGGGCCCTCAAACCAGGGAAAGGCGCGAGGAAACGCCGGGTCGTCCCAGCGCCGCGCCAGCCAGCTTGCATGACGGATGATTCGCAGGCTGCGCATGGCCTCGATCCAGCGCAGCTGGCGGGCGCTGAACTCGTTGAATTCCTCGTAGCCCGCGATCAGCTCACCGAGTTGCATTTCCTGCTCGTGGCGTTCGCCCGAGAGAAACATCCACAGGTCCTGGATCGCCGGCGCGCTCATGCAGTCATCGAGGTCGACGAAGTGTGCCGTGTCATTGCGCCACAGGATATTGCCGCCGTGGCAGTCGCCGTGAACGCGAATGAAGTCCGTGGGCTTCATCTCATCGAGCGCAGGCTGCAGCGCGGCAGCAAGATCGTCGAGCAGGCTGACGTAAGCCTCCGTGAGGTCCGCCGGAACGAAGGCTCCCGGCAGGCGTGTGCGCGCTTCGTCGATAATCGAGGCGCCGTCGAGAGCGGGACGGTGCGTGAAGGGACGCGTTGCGCCGACGGCGTGCATGCGCCCGAGCGTGCGTCCGAGAACGAGCAGGTTGTCGGGATTGTCGAAGTCCGGTGCGCGGCCCCCCCGCCGCGGGAAAAGCGCGTAGAGCAGGCCGGCGTGGTGGTGCAGCGTTTCGCCCCGCTCATCGCGCAGGGGCGCGACCACGGGTATTTCGACCTCGGCCAGTTCGAGGCTGAAGCGGTGCTCCTCGGCGATCTGTTCGGCGCTCCAGCGCTGCGGCCGGTAGAACTTCACGATCAGCGGTTCGGCGTCTTCAATGCCGACCTGGTAAACGCGATTCTCGTAGCTGTTGAGCGCCAGCAGCCGTGCATCGCTGCGATAGCCCGCGACCTCAACGGCCTCGATGACCGTGTCCGGAGTCAGTACATCGAAGGGATGACCGCTCACGCCGCGTCGTCCCCGCCGAGCAGGGCCGTGCTCTTGACCTGGGCGAAGATCCGTTCACCGGCCTTCAGCGCAAGCTCTTCGCGCGAGCGGCGCGTGATCCGCGCCAGCAGGTGCTGCTCGCGCAGTTTCAGGCGCAGCAGACAGTGTGCCGGCCCCGCATCGCGCTGCTCTACGAGCTCGACGGGCAACACGTTGAGGATACTGGTGTCGCGCGGTCGTTCGCGGCAGACGCTGACATCGCGCGCCGGTATGCGCAGGCGACGCGGGCGCCGCAATCCGGAGGCTGGCACCCAGAGCGCGTGCCCATCGAGTTCGAGAGCGAGCAGGCCGTAGCCCGGATCCTCGTCGACGACCGTTACTCGCAGGATGGCCGCGGCGGCCTCGTCGTGGGCCAGCGTCGTGTCCAGACGCCCGGCAAGTTCGAGCAGGTCGCCGCTGCCGCTGACCTGCCCCCGTTCCAGCAACAGCAGGCGATCGGCGATGGCCTGCACTTCCTCCAGGCGGTGACTGACGAACAGCATCGGCAGCTGAAGCTCGCGCTGTACCGCGGCCACGCGCTCGAGGCTGAGCGCGGCGGCGAGCCCATCGAGGCCCGCGAAGGGCTCGTCGAGGAGCAGGAGTTGCGCGTTTCGCAGCAGGGCCCGGGCCAGGGCCACGCGCTGCGCCTCGCCGCCGGACAGCGTGTCCGGTCGCCGCGGCAGCAGCGCGCCGAGATCGAGGAGATCGACGATCTCGTCCTTTGCCGGTCCGCCGGCTCGGGCGCGACGGCGGGCGAAGTCCAGATTTCCATCGACGCTGAGGTGTGGAAAGAGCGCCGGTGTCTGCGACACGTAAGCCACGGCGCGCTGCCAGGGCGGCCAGGCGCCGTCCTCGCCCTGCCAGCGGTCTGCACCTACGCGCACGCGCGCGTGCTCAAGTTCGGGCCGAAGCCCCGCAATGCAGTCCAGCAGCGTGGTCTTGCCGCTACCGCTGGGACCGAAGACCGCCGTGACGCCAGCGAGGGGCACGCGGAATGCCAGATCAAGGGCAAGGCCGTCGTCGTAGCAGTGCCGAAGCGCGACCTCGAGCTCGGCGTCTGAGGTGCTCATCGGCCGAGGCGCCAGCTGCGATCGCGGTAGAGCAGGAACAACAGCGCGAGGGAAAAGACCACGAGCGCTGAGGCGAGGCGGTGCGCACTGGCGTAGTCCATGGCCTCGACGTGGTCGTAGAGCGCGATCGACAGCACCTGCGTCTCCCCGGGTATATTGCCGCCGATCATCAGGATCACCCCGAATTCGCCCACCGTGTGGGCAAAGCCGAGGGCTGCGGCAATGACAAAGCTGCGCCGCGTCAGGGGCAGCACCACGGAAAAAAACTGATCGCGCGGTGTCGCGCCGAGCGTTGCCGCGCTGCGCAGGAGCGCGGCGGGTACGGTGCGGAATGCCTGCTGCAGCGGCTGCACCACGAAGGGCAGCGAGTACAGCACGGAGCCGATCACCAACGCGGCGAAGCTGAAGGCCAGCTGCGAGCCGGTCAGTCCCTGCCACAGACGACCGGGCAGGGACGCCGGTGCCAGCGCCAGCAGCAGATAGAAGCCCAGAACCGTCGGAGGCAGCACGAGGGGCAGGGCGACTACGGCCTCTACGAGGGCGGCGACGGCACCGCGACGCTGCGCCAGCCACCAGGCGAGCGGCGTGCCGATCAGCAGCAGAAGCAGGCAGGTGACGCTGGCCAGACGCAGCGTGAGCCACAGCGCCTGAAGTTCGCTGTCGCTCACGGGCAGGCCTCGTAGCCGCTGCGTTCAAGCGTTGCGCGGTAGTCCTCGGCGCGGAGCGCGGCGAGCCAGCGCGTGGCCCGGGCGTCATCGCTCAGGACGAGGGCAAACTGGTCGATCGGCGGGTGCCAGTCGCCGGGTATCAGCAAGCCGCGATCAGCGGCCAGCGATCGCGCCACCAGTGCCAGATCGGCGGCCCCGCTGTCGAAGAACTGCAGCGCCTGCTGCACATTGGCGCCGCGCACCAGGCGGCGCTGCAGCGCCGGGGCAAACTCCGGTCGCGCGAGCACGGCCATCGCAGCCTTTCCGTAGGGAGCGCTGCGCGGATTGGCGATGGCCAGGCTCGGCTTCGGGTCTGCCAGCGCCGCGACGCTATCGGCGCCGAGCAGGACGAGGCGTCCGCGCGCGTAGCACAGGGCGCTGCCGCGGCCGACACCGGCCGCCCGCAGCGCGATGGGGCGCTGGCGGTCAGCGGCAAGGAACAGATCGAAGGGGGCTCCTGCGCGAATCTGCGCGGCGAGCACGCCCGAGGCGGCGCTGCTGATGCGGCTTTCGAAGCCCTCGCTCCGCGCAAGATCCGCCGCAAGGGCCTCGGCGACGGGGCGGAAATTCGATGCCACGGCGACGCGAAGCGCTTCTGCGCCTGCCGCCAGCGATGCGCTGGCGGCGAGCAGCAGCAGCGCGACTTGGCGACAGACTGGGGACCGTAACATCGGCGCATTGTAGATCAGCGCGGGGTCTTGTCCCCGTCTTGCGCACTATGCTGCTCCTGGCGCCAGTGCGGCGTGCGCGCAAGGCACAGCAGCGTGACCTTTCCGGCGCCGGCGCGGTGCAGCGCGCGGGTCATCGCGCGCGCCGTTTCGCCCGTTGTGCACACATCGTCCACGAGGAAGACGTGCTCGCCGCGAAAGCGTCCATCCACTTCGAAGGCCGTGTCGAGATTGCGCTGGCGCTCGCGACGCCGGATGAGCGACTGCTTGGTCGTTGCCCGGCAGCGGCGCAGTTGCGGCCCCCTTCGCCCCCGTTGCTGCGCGGCATTAAGGCCCGAGTGTCGGCGCGCGGCCGCGCTCAGCAGGTCCTCGCTCTGGTTGAATCCGCGACCCATGCGGCGACGCCAGTGCAGGGGGGTAGCGAGGGCGACGAAATCGCCGGTCACGTCCAGGTGCTGGATCAGCAGCAGCGCGGCGGCGGTCTCGCACAGGCTGCGCTGTCCTTCGTATTTCCAGCGGCGCAGCAGGAAGGCGATGTTGCTGTCGTAGACAAAGGGTGCGAGCACGCGGCAGGGCAGGCGCCGCGAGCCGAGGCATTCGGGGCAGAGCGCACCGTGACAGTCCGGAAGGGCGCAGTGGGGGCAGGCACCGCCGTTGCGCAGGAGGTCTGCGAAGCAGTCCGGGCAGATGGCGGCGCGGCTCGCAGAACAGCTTTGCTGCGACGTGGCGCCTGCGTCGAACGGCAGGTCGCAGAAGAGGCACAGCAGCGGTGCGTAGGTGTCGAGGAGCAGCGAGCCTACTCGCTGCAGCGTGTTCAGATGCCGCGCGAGCTTACCGGAACGCGCCGCATGAGCTCCACCACCGGCTGCGGCCGCTCCGGCGTCCGTCTCATCGCGACTGGGGGCGCCTGAAGTCATATGCGAATTATCGCGCCTCGGCAGCATCTGCGCAGCGCCCGCATTCGGCCGGAAGTGATCGTCCGGGGACTGCGGCGCCGCGCAGGCGATCACACTTTTCGCAGATGCACTTTGCCCGAACTTGGTTATAATGCGCCCGAAGTTAACAGTGAACACATATGCCCGGTGCGCTTTTGCTGACCGGGCGGGCAGAGATTTCTGCCGCGTGGGATCGGAGCGGCCACTGCGCCGCAGTATTTCGGAGAGGCACCATGCCCAGTTACAAAGCGCCGCTGCGCGACATCGATTTTGTGATCAATGAGGTTCTCGATACGGAGGCGCTGTACCAGTCGCTACCGGGCTACGAGGAGGCCACCCCCGACCTCATGAGCGCAATCATTGAAGAGGGGGCGAAGTTCGCCGAGAACGTTCTTGCGCCGCTGAACCAGACCGGTGACGAGGAGGGCTGCAAGCTCACCGATGAAGGCGTGAAGACCCCGACGGGCTTCGCAGAGGCCTATCAGCAGTACGTCGAGAACGGCTGGCCGGCGCTGTCGGCAGATGCAGAGTTTGGCGGCCAGGACATGCCGAACATGCTCGGCATCGTGATCAACGAAATGGTGGGCACGGCCAACTGGTCCTGGCTCATGTACCCCGGTCTGTCGCACGGCTGCATCAAGACGCTCGAAGCCCACGGCTCAGCGGAGCAGAAAGCGCGCTACCTGCCCAATCTGGTGAGCGGCAAGTGGACCGGGACCATGTGCCTGACCGAATCGCATTGCGGATCCGACCTCGGGCTGCTGCGCACGAAGGCCGAGCCGCAGGCCGATGGCAGCTACGCGATAACCGGAACCAAGATTTTCATCTCCGCGGGCGACCACGACATGTCCGACAACATCGTGCACATCGTCATCGCGCGCCTCCCCGATGCGCCCGAGGGTACCAAGGGTATCTCGCTGTTCGTGGTGCCCAAGTACAACGTCAATGACGACGGCAGCCTCGGTGAACGCAACGCCGTGCACTGCGCCTCGATTGAGAAAAAGATGGGCATCAAGGCCTCGGCCACCTGCGTGATGAACTTCGACGGCGCCCGCGGTTACCTGATCGGTGAACACGGCCGCGGCCTCAACCTGATGTTCACCTTCATGAACACCGCGCGTATCGGCACGGCGATCCAGGGCCTGGCCCACGCCGAACTGTCCTACCAGAACGCCCTGGCCTACGCGAAGGACCGCCTGGCCATGCGCTCTCTCACGGGGCCGAAGAACCCCGACGGCCCCGCCGACCCGATCATCGTGCATCCCGACGTGCGCCGCATGCTGCTCACGCAGAAGGCTATCGCCGAGGGGAGCCGCGCGCTGCTCTACTACCTTGCGCAGCTCGGCGACGTGGTCGATCGCGCCGACGAGGGGCGGGCAAAGCAGGCTGATGATCTTCTGGCCCTGCTCACACCCATCGCGAAGGCCTTCGTGACGGAGACCGGCTACGAAGCGGCCAACCACGGCGTGCAGATCTTCGGTGGCCATGGCTTCATCCGTGAATGGGGCATGGAGCAGATCGTGCGTGACGCGCGGATCGCCATGCTCTACGAGGGCACGACGGGTATCCAGGCCCTGGACCTGCTCGGTCGCAAGGTGCTCGGTTCCGGCGGTAAGCTGCTGACGGGCTTCACGGAACAGATGGGCGCTTATATCGATGCGCACGGCGACGAAGCCTACGCCGAATTCATGACGCCGCTGGCGCACTACAAGGATGAGTGGCTCAACATGTCGCTCGAGGTGGGTGCCAAGGCCATGGAGAACCCCGATGAGGCGGGCGCCGCGGCCGTGGACTACCTGATGTATTCCGGTTACGTGGTCCTGGCCTATTTCTGGGCGCAGATGGCCGTGGTTGCCGTGGATCGCCTTGCCGCGGCGGAGGGCGATACGAGCTTCTATCAGGCCAAGCTGCACACGGCACGCTTCTACTTCGAGCGCCTCCTGCCGCGCTGCCGGGCGCATAAGGAGTCCGTGCTTTCCGGTGCCGACAACCTCATGGCCATGCCCGAGGCGCTGTTCGCGCTCTAGGCCTGCCGGAGCGCAATACCCGGCCTGCGCCCTCGCGGGCTGCCTTTCGCGGATCGTGAAGCGCCCGTGGTCTTGTGCCCCGGGCGGCTTCCTGCTCTGCGCTAGTGTCTGCGGTCAGTGACAGCGAACGCTCGACAGACCCTGCCACCTCCTTTTATGCTGCCGCGCTTTATCCGGCACGGCTTCCCGATGAACTTGCTCTTTGCAGAGGCAGGCGCTTCGCCTTCCGCGCCCGTGCAGGCGCACAAGCAGCGACCGGCTGCATCCGGGTCTTTCGTTCTTTCGCGCGGTGTCGCCTTGCGGACGCTCGGGCTCTGCGTCCTTGTTGCGGCGTCGACCGATTCCGCCGCGCAGCGTGCCGCCGAGAACGTGGTGCGATCCGTGTCAGATGCCTTCGGCGCCAGCGTGGGCGACGAGCAGATCGGTCTCTACAGTACGTCGAATGTTCGCGGCTTCAGCCCGACGGCGGCCGGTAACGTGCGCTTGAACGGCATTTTCATCGACCGCCAGTCTGACTTCAGCAACCGCCTCGTATCGGGCTCCACGATCCGTGCCGGTCTCGCTGCCCAGGGTTACCTGCTGCCCGCGCCAACGGGCATCGCCGACTTCGCCCTGCGCCGCGTTGCCGAAGAACCGGTGCAGAGTCTGATCGTTCAGCGCAGCCGCTACGGCGGCATGCTCTTCGCGGCGGACCTGCAGGCGCGTCCCGCCGAGGGTGTCGAGTTCGCCTTTGGCGTGGGCTATGAAGAGGACGAAGAAGGCAACGGCACCAATGACACGGTCGCGAACGCCGGTGGCAACCTGCGTCTCGCGCTGGGAGCGGATGCCGATGTCACCGTATTCGCCGACTATGTCGACGAAATCGAGAACCAACTTTCGCAGCGCTACTTCACGGCGGGCCCCTACCTACCCCCGGATGTGACGCCGCTGAAGTATGTCGGGCAGCCCTGGGCGGAGTTCTCCGGTCCGCGCTACAACGCCGGTGTGCTTGCCAATTATCGCCCTGGTAACTGGGAATACCGCCTGGGCGTGTTCCGTTCCAGCCGCGACCGCGATCTGCAGTCGAATATCGTCTACACCGACGTCATGCCCGACCGCTCGGCGCGCCGGCGATCGGCTCTCGGTCCCCCCAACACGCTGCTGTCCGATTCGCTTGAGGGGCGCGTCACCCGACACCTGTACGAAGGGCGCCGTCGCCATAGCCTCACGGTGAACCTCCGTGCGCTGCAGCGCAGCCGTACCTACGGCGGCACCGTCGGCGTCGATCTCGGCGAGGCGGATATCGACGAGCCCGTGTACTTCGAGCGCCCCGAGGTGGAGTACGGAGAAGTCACTCGCGAAGCCGTCGAGCAGCAGGCGCTGGGCTTCAGCTACGACCTGCGCTGGGAAAACGCGGGGCAGCTGAACATTGGCGTGCAGCAGTCTTTCTACTCGCGCGAGGTCGCGGTGCCCGATACGGCGGGCCTGGCTAGCGATGAGGCGGAACCGGTGCTGTTCAACGTGAACGCCAACGCGCCGATTGGCGCGGGGATCGTTGCCTACGGCGGCATCGTTCGCGGCTTTGAGGAGAGCCCGGTCGCGCCTGTAAGTGCGCTCAACCAGAACGAGGCGCCGCCCGCGGCGGAAACGCAGCAGATCGACGCGGGGCTGCGTGTCCCCTTCGGCGAACTGACCGCCGTTGCCGGCGTGTTCGAGATCGAAAAGCCCTTCTTCGGCTTTGACGAAGACCGCTTTTTCGGCGAGCAGGGCATGCAGATCAACCGCGGCGTGGAGCTGTCGCTGGCGGGACCGGTCACGGAGGCGCTGCAGCTGGTCCTCGGTACCGTGTTTTACGATGTGGCCCTGACCGGTGAGGCCGTCGACTCGGGCGCCCTCGCCGACAGCCCCGCCGGGGCACTGAACCGCACGACGACGGTCAACCTCGACTACCGCCCGCAGTGGGCCCCGGGCTGGTCCTTCGATCTCGGTCTCACCAGCCAGGGCGAGCAGAACGCCGACTCGCAGGGCCTCGTGACCGTCGAGCCGCGCACGCTGCTGGACCTTGGCCTGCGCCGCCAGTTCTCGCTGGCAAACAACGACGTGGTGATCCGCGGTCGGCTGACCAATGTCTTCGATGAGTTCGCCTGGGATGCCGAATCGACGGGCGGCTTCCGCTACATCCCGCCACGCGCGCTGTCCGTATCGCTGCGCATGGATCTCTGAACCGTGGACGAGCGCGAACGCGTAAGAGAAGCGCGCGAAGAGGACGAGGAGAGTCGGGAGCTGCGCCCCGAGGATCAGGCACGCGTAGACGCCTTCCTCAAGCGCGGCGTCAACAGCGTCGAGCGCAAGCCTTTCCGGCCTATCCTGCTGATGACCATGCTTATCGTCGTCGTCGCCGGGCTCAGCCTGCTCAGCCAGCTGATCGCCCGCGTCGCCGGGGTCTATTAGTCCCCGCTGCTGCGTGCCTCCCGTATCCGGCGCCCGGTGCGTGTGAGTTCAATGCCGACGCCAGGGCTATGTGACCCGAGGTGCTTTTTGCTATCATCGCGCGCCTCGCGGCATCGTCGCGATTCTTAGTCGGTGTGTAGCGCAGCCTGGTAGCGCACTTCCTTCGGGAGGAAGGGGTCGGAGGTTCAAATCCTCTCACACCGACCAACACCCATCCAAGAACACCCAAAAGCCCCATAAGCTCCTATATTTCGAGAAACTCTGGACCAGACTGGGTTCAGAAGACACCGGGAGCCGCCGCGAGAGGCGATTCCCCCCCCCCCTCCTGCATATTTGGCCTAGTTGATTGGGCTCTCGGTTGATTGGGCCGCTACTAGCCGAGGCGGCGCCGGAGAGTCCCGGCACCTCGGCTCGAGTTCTAGCCCGTGACATCGAAAGCTACCCTTGGCGGAACGTTCGGGACAGAGACTCGTTGTTGTTGATGCGCATCGGGCACATGAACCACAACGCTTCTCCTTGTTTGTCGCTTAACAACAAAGCATTTTGTGTATAATAAAATAGATTTTATTAACGACAAGTTACGAGGTAAGGGCGTGCGGCCGACGACAGACCTCGATCTGAGCACGGCGGTCGAGTACCACCTTGGACAGTTCCCGCCAAGAAACCTGAATTATGAGGTGCTCCTGCCTGGGCTGTTGGCGGCGACCGATGCGCTCGCTCGGTATGATCAGATGCTGCGAGGTATGCACAACAGTGAATTGTTCTTAGCCCCGCTGCGTGGCCAAGAGGCAGTTATCTCCTCGCGCATGGAAGGCACGATAAGCACCCTCGACGAAATACTACAACTAGAAGCGGAATTCGGTGAAGACGACGAAGGAGCAGCCTCCGAGTACCGGTCTGACGTTATCGAGACGATTCTATATCGACGAGCTCTGAACACTGCTCAATCTTCGCTCGAAAACGGACAGCCTTTGTCTGAGGCGCTGATCAAGAGTGTCCATAGGCAGCTGCTGTCTTTTGGACGCGGCGCCGCCAAGTCTCCTGGGCGCTACAAGCGAGATCAAAACTATATTGGTGCGCGAGGCAGCCGGATAGTCACCTTTATACCGATCGCTCCGGAGCATCTCGCGGGAGGAATGGAGGCGCTATTCGGTCTCATGTCGAACGTGGAGGTACCGGTGCTCCTGAGAGCCGCGCCTGCGCACGCCGAATTCGAGGCCCTGCATCCCTTCGAGGACGGAAACGGTCGAGTCGGCCGAATGTTGATCACGCTTATGCTTTGGCGGGGTGGGGCAATTTCTGCACCGCACTTCTATGTCAGCCGATACTTCGAAGACAATAAAGACGAGTACCTCAACTCATTGCGAGAGGTCTCAGCCAGCGACGACTGGGAGTCATGGAGCTTGTTCTTCTTGCGTGGTGTCGAAAGACAGGCGATCGCGAATCTCGAGGTCGCGACCGCAATCGGGGAGTTCTACGAGGACATGAAGCTTCGCTTTGCAGATTTGTTGTCCTCAAAGTACTCCGTTGCTGCTCTCGACTACCTGTTCACGCAGCCGATTTTCAGCAACAGCCGCTTTACAAAGAGTGCTGGTATACCTTCACAAACCGCGGCGCGGTTCAGTCGCGTATTGTTGCAGGAGGGTTTGCTACAGGTAGTCAGGGAAGCATCGGGTCGCCGCGCAGCGACCTATCGGTTCGAGCCGCTCATGCGACTAGTGAGAGTTTGAACGTCGGCTCCACACCGACCAATCCCCAAACCAACCCTCACGCTCAATTCCGAAACAACGTGGCTCGCCGTCTCGCGCAGACGTGTGCGCGTCGTCCGGTCACGACTGCAACGTGGGGCAGCTTCGGCCGGCTTGCCCGAAACGAAGATGCAATGGGAGACTGCCCGCCAGCGTTCCTCTTCTGACAGGGCCCATTATGCGTACAGTTTTTTCCGCGATCGCTTTGCTGGCGCTCGCCGCTATCGGTTTGACTGGCACGGCGGAAGCGGCTACCGATAGCGACGCAGCGGCACTGCGCCTGGGAAGCAACGACGGTCTCTGCCTCGACGATCCGCATTGCATCAATCGCCTCCACCCTGATATCCCCATGGCGGCCATGGCGGAGCCCGGGCAGACGATTGTGCTGACCACGCGCAACGCGGGTGATGCGAACCTTGACCCCGACGGCGACGCGTCTGATCCCCGACTGGAGAAAGGGAACACCGGTCATGCCCTGACCGGCCCCGTCGGCATACGCGGGGCCAAGGCTGGCGATACGCTGGCCGTTACGTTGATCGAGGTGACGCCCGGGCCCTGGGGGAAGACCTGGGTCTCCGGCGGTGGCTTCGTGGCGGATCTCTACCCGACGGGCTATGCGGCGACCTGGAAGCTCGGTCCGGACTATGCCACGTCTCCCGACATACCCGGTGTGCGCATTCCCAACAGCGCCTTTCCCGGCGTGATTACCACGCTGCCGGGACCGGAACTGGTGGCGCGGTCGATGGCGCGTGAGGCGGCCATCGACGCCACGGGCGCGCGGGTATTCATGCCGGAGCCCATCAACGCCACGCCGGCGGGCCTGTGTGGAGAGCAAGGTTCGGCCGCGGCGCACTGCCTGCGCACAATCCCGCCGCGGGAGCACGGTGGCAATATGGACATCCGCTACATGCGTCCCGGCGTGACGATCTATCTGCCGTGTTACGTGGACGGCTGCGGACTGGCCGTGGGAGACGTGCACTACGCCCAGGGCGACGGCGAAGTCAGCGGCACCGCGATTGAGATGGATGCGGTCGTTACGCTGACCACCGAGCTTGTCGACGCGCCCAGGACGACGGGAGTTACCTACGCGGGACCGGCGTCCGCGCTGACGATTCCCGGCGAACGCTTCTTCGCAACCACGGGCCTGCCCTTCAAGGCCTCCGGAGAAATCCCCCCCGACATGGATTACCTGAAATCACCAACAGTCGGGAAAATGGAAAGCCTCCCGGACGATATTGCCCTTGCGGCGAGGAACGCCCTCGTGGCGATGATCGACTACATCGTCAACGAATACGGCTACAGCGAAGAGCAGGCCTACGCGATCTGCTCAGTGGCCGTGGACCTGCGGATCGGCCAGCTCGTCGATGCACCGAACGTCGGTGCTACGGCGATTCTGCCCCTCGATATCTTTGTGACCGAGTGATCGGGCCGGGCCCTGCATTGACGCTGTGACGCGCCGGCTCTCCTCTTGTCTCCCCTGCACGCGGGCGGCGTGCGCGTCGCGAGGCCCTCGAATACACCTTCGCCACCGCAGGTCAGTCGTCCCCAGGCGCCTCGGGACTCATGCTGTGACGCCAGCGCTGGTCCGGGTCATCGAAGATACAGCGGCTGTCCGGCGGGCCCCAGCTTCCCGCCGGGTAGGTCGCCAGTCCGTCGGCGTTCGCTGACCAGCAGCGCAGGACAGGGTCGACGACGCGCCACAGGCTCTCTACTTCGTCGTAACGCAGAAACAGCGACCGGTCGCCCTCGATCACGTCGAGGAGCAGGTCCTCGTAGGCGTCCGTACTCTGTCCGCCGCCATCGAGGAGCGAGGCGTCCAGGCTGGTCTGGCGCGTGTGCATTTCCAGGCCGGGCTCCTTGATGGTCATTTCCATGCGCAGGCATTCCTGGGGCTGGATGCCGAGGACAATCCAGTTGCGATACAGGTCCCGGGCCTGCGTGTCGGCAAAGAACTGCTGCGGCGGACGCCGGAAGCGGATCGATACCATGGATTGGGCCCGGGCAAGGCGCTTGCCCGTGCGCAGATAGAAGGGCACGCCGCTCCAGCGCCAGTTGTCGATGTAGACCTTGAGCGCGGCGTAGCTTTCCGTGGCGCTGTCGGGTGGAACGCCGGCTTCATCAAGGTAGGCGGGTACGGGTTTTCCGTCGATCTGGCCGGCGCCGTAGCGGGCGCGGAATGCCTGCTGTGGAACGGCGTCCTCCGGGATCGGGCGCACGGAGCGCAGCACCTTGACCTTCTCGTCGCGCAGGGCTTCGGCCTCCATGGAAGCGGGCGGCTCCATGGCAACGAGCGTGAGCAGCTGAAGCAGGTGCGACTGGAGCATGTCGCGCAGGGCGCCGGCGCCGTCGTAGTAGGCCGCGCGCGTGCCCACGCCGAGGGTCTCCGAGTGCGTGATCTGCACGTGGTCGATGTAGTTCCGGTTCCACAGCGGCTCCATCATCGTGTTCGCAAAGCGGAACACGAGGACGTTGCGGACGGTGCTTTTGCCCAGATAGTGATCGATGCGGTAGATCTGCTCCTCCTCGAGGCAGCGCTCGAGGCGTCGGTGCAGGTCGCGGGCGCTGGCGAGGTCGTAGCCGAAGGGCTTCTCGACGACGACGCGGCGCCAGCCGTCGTCCTGGCGCAGCAATCCCACGGCGGCAAGCAGCTCGACGACGGGGCCGAAGTCTGCGGGACTGACCGACATGTAAAAGGCAATGTTGCGCGGGTAACCGCAGTCCGGACACAGCTGGCTGGCGAGGCGCTGGTACATGTCATCGTCATGCAGATCGCCCAGGAAGTACTCGATGCGCGCGCTGAAGCGCTCAAAGACGGCATGGTTGGTACCGCCGCGGGCCTTGCTGTCCACCCAGGTGCGCACCTCCTTCATGCAGTGCGCCTGGGACCATTCGCGCCGCCCGATCATCAGGATGCGTGTCGTGCTCGGCAGGCGTTCCGCTTCCTCGAGGTGGTAGAGCGCCGGCAGGAGTTTCAGGCGCGACAGGTTCGCCGTGGCACCGAAGATGACGTAGGTGCAGGGATCGGCCATCGTCAGGCTCCGTAGCTTCCCGAGGGCACGTCG
>JAZBOX010000181.1:0-2405 GCA_036351355.1 Halieaceae bacterium | reverse complement strand
GCAGAAGATCAAGGAGCTAGAGGCGAAGCTCGAGGAACTGCAGCCGGCGGAAGAAGCCGCCGAAGCAGCTGAGCAGGAAGAGGACAAGGCTGCGGCGTGAAAAGAGCGCTGTAGCGTCTCAGCGGGCCTTTGGGTGGTGCTGAGCGACGGAAGCCCGGCCATTGTGTCGGGCTTTTTTGTGGGACCGGTAATGCGGGTTAGTGCACCGAGCGTATCATCTCACCCATAGGTAGCCGACACGTAGGGCCTCGGGCGTGCCGCCCCAGCGCGCCAGAAATTCAGGATTCCAGTTTTCCGGCGCCGCCACGGGACAACTGGGCACCCCAAGTTCCTCACTTCGACCCCCATTTGGCCTTTCTTCCATAAGCTAAGTGGTTGATTTCTCTGTATTCCAAGGCGCCATTTTCGTTGTGGTCTGTTGTGTCACGCCTGGTTCACCTGAGTCTAGCCCGCAAGTTCAGATATGGCATACAGTTATGCCATGTACACCCGCATCACCAAGTCCGGACCCCGCCAGTATCTACAGCTCGTGGAGGGCTTTCGCGATGAGCACGGCAAGGTCAAGCAGCGCGTCGTCGCCAACCTCGGTCGCATCGACCAGTTGGAGCCTAAGGACCTCGAGCCGCTGATCCACGGCCTTCAGCGCGCCGTGGGCCGCCCCGAGGCTATGCCCGAGGCCCCGGTGTTCGAGAGCGCCAGGAGCTATGGCGATCTGTGGGCCCTGCACCAGCTCTGGCAGGAACTCGGCCTCGGCGACGCCTTGCGCCGGGCCCTGCGCTCCTCCCGCCGGCAATTCGATGCCGAGGCCCTGATCCGCGCCATGGTGTTCAATCGCCTCGCCGATCCGAGCAGCAAGCAGGGCGTGCTCGAGTGGCTGCGCGAGAGCGCGCAGTTGCCGGACTTCGACGCCAGCGGCGTCCACCATGAGCAGTTGCTGCGCGCCATGGACGCGCTGGAAGACAACAAGACCGCCGTGGAGCGCGCCGTGGCCGGACAGCTCCGTCCCCTGCTCGACCAGGATCTCAGCGTGATCTTCTACGACATCACCACCGTGCGGATCCACGGTACCGGGAAGGTGGAGGGGGACATACGCCGCCACGGCATGAGCAAGGACACCGGCGGCATCGCCCGTCAGTTTGCCCTGGGGGTCGTACAGAGCGCGGACGGTTTGCCCATCGCGCACGAGGTCTTCGAGGGTAATGTCGCCGAGACCGCGACGCTCGCGCCGATGATCGAGCGCCTCCTGGAGCGCTTCAAGCTCACCCGCGTCATCGTGGTGGCGGACCGCGGCCTGTTGAGCATCGACAACATCGATACGCTCGAGGCGCTGGGTGAGCAACTGGGTCTGTCCGTTGACTACATTCTCGCCGTACCGGCGCGCCGCTACAGCGACTTCCGCGAATTGATCGAGGCGCTGCAGCCTGACCTCGAGGCCAGAACGGAGGACCCCGGCCGGGACGTTACCGGGGAGACCGTATGGAACGGTCGACGCCTCGTGGTCGCCCACAATGCGCTGCGGGCCGCCGAGCAGTCAGCCTACCGGCGACGGGTCGTCGAGGAACTGGATACCCTTGGCAAGCAACTCGCCCAACGGCTGGATGAGCAGGATTCAGGCAAGACGCTACGAGGGCGGCGCGCGTCGGATCGGGGCGCCTACAAGCGCTTCCACCAGGCCGTGCTCGAGAAGCGGATGAGTAACATCGTCAAGCCCGACCTCGGTTCCGAGCTGTTCAGCTACGACATCGACGAGGCGGCGCTGGCCGCCGCGGAGCGACTCGATGGCAAACTGCTGTTGGTGACCAGCCTGACATCCGAAGAGCTGGACGCCGCCGCGGTGGCCGAACGCTATCGCTCCCTCGCCGATATCGAGCGCGGCTTCCGGGTGCTGAAATCGGAGATCGAGATTGCGCCGGTGTTTCACCGCCTGCCGCAGCGCATTCGCGCGCACGCCATGATCTGCTTCCTGGCCCTGGTGCTCTATCGCGTGCTGCGCATGCGCCTGAGGGCCGCACAAAGCGACTTCTCGCCGGACCGTGCCCTACGCGCGCTGCGCCAGATACAGCAGCACAAGGTACGCGCTGGCAGCCGCGACTACTGCGGGATATCCCGCATGACACCGGTGCAGATGCAGCTCTTTAAGGAGGTCGGCATCGGCGCGCCGCGGTAACTCGGCGGCCTGTTGTGTCATTTTTCGAATTTCATGCCCAATGAAATCAAGCACTTACGTTTCTAACTGTGGAACTCGGGTGGTCCGCATGGCTCACTCGATGCAGTGGGAGCTGTTCGGGTTTGTATAAATAGTTTGGTTGTGTAAATAGTTTTCCGCACTTTTGGATTTGGGGCTTTGCCTTCAAGCGGTACGTGGATCCATGCTCATCGGTGTCTCCTTCTGGAAGATAACACCT
>JAZBOX010000180.1:0-20399 GCA_036351355.1 Halieaceae bacterium | reverse complement strand
TGTCGGCCTGCTTGCATGGGTTGCTTCGCCTGGCCGCAGTAGGCGAAATCGAAGGGAGTATGTATTTTGAGGGACAGACACTCTCATATTTTGAGGGACAGACACTCTGGCCCTTTCCCAGATAAGGTGCCTGTCCCTCTCGCCTCAACATCTCGCCACGCCACAGGCCCTTTTCCTTGAGCGACCGCCACATGGCATCGTAGAACGCGCTGTCGTGGCGACCGGATTTCAGGATCCGCGGATTCCTGCCAATGACCTCCTCTCTCGCGTAGCCCGTGATCACCTCGAAGGCGTCGTTGACGTCGATAACATTCGCATCGAGATCGGTAATGGCAACACCGTCCGCGGTGTAGCGGTAGACCGCCGCAGCCTGTGCAAGATTGCTCTCAAGCCGGCGCTTGTCGGTGATATCGGTGGCTATGGCATAGGTGATGCCCTGCTGCGTGCAGGTGCGGGATGACCACAGCAGGTGACGATAGGATCCATCTTTATGCCGGTAGCGGTTTTCGCGGTCAACGGATTCGTTTTCCGTGGGAACGGCCGACCTCGCCTCGAACAACGTGCTTTGTGCGTCTTCGGGATGCACAAAGTCGATGAAATGCCGGCCCTGCATCTCCGCTCGCGTGTAGCCGAGCAGAGTCTCCCAGGCACCGTTCACGTCTAGAATCGTGCCATCGAGATCGACGAGCATATTGAGGCTGAGCTGCTGCTCGAAGAAATTCGTCAGCGCCGCCTGCAGTGCGCTGCGCTGCGTTACATCGATAACGACACTCGTCCAGACGGTGGATCCGTCATCCAGGCGACTCGGAGTTCCGCGCCCGCTGAGCCATTTCAGCTTCCCGGAAGGCGTTTTGATCCGCCATTCACTCTCCCACTGCGACATTGTCTGCTCGGAGCGATCAATCGCTTCCGCGAGCTGCGACCGGTCCTCGGGCACCACCAGACTCCACAGGGTGGACGGGTTCGCGAGCAGGTGAGCTACGGGTACCTCGGAAAGGGTCTCGCAGCCATCGCTGACGTACAGCAACTCTTCCTTTCCGTTGGAATCGCGGCGGTAGCGGTAGATGGCGCCGGGGACAGTGCGCACAACGTCCTCGAACTACCGAGCGTCCGCGTCCTGCGCGGCGGTGTTCTGGATCGCCGCAACGACCAGCATATCGGAGTCGATGCCCGTACAGAGGGCAAAGCTCAGGGTCCGCACCCTGCTCCGCGGATGCTCGAGCGTGAGCTTAGCGCTGGAGCAGCGCTCGCGGAGCTTCGAGAAGCAGCATGCGATACGCGCCGCGTCAGCGGCATCGCAAGCCAGGGAGTAGAACGAGAGACCTGGGAGCTGGTCGGCCGCGAGGCCGCAGCACTCGAGGGCTCGTGCGTTTGCCTGCAGCCAATTGCCATCACCATCGGCAAGCACAAGCCCCACGGGTGCGTGGTCGAACGCTGCGAACAAACGGCTCGCCGGATTTGGAACCGCTCCTTCGCTATGCATGGCTATGCCGAACATCGCTCACGAGAGAGGAACTCGTCTGCCATTGGCAGGTTCGTTATACGCTATCGGAATTGGGGAGGGTAGGTCCCTTATGGGACAGGCACTCTCTCTAGGTCCCTCGCGACCCTAACCCCGATTCCGCTGCCCGCCGCCGTTAGCTATGCCTGTCCCTCTTGTTCATGTCCCTCTTGTTCACGCGCCGGGATGAGTAGGCGCTGGCGAGCGGGAGCGCTTGGCGGGCGCGCCTGTCCCAGTCTGAGCGCCCGTCTGGTCTCCGGTAACCAAGATGCCCGGCCCACTCGTCGCTCGTCGCCTCCAATCAAGGGCTTAGTGAAATCGGACAGATTACTTGCTTCAGAACCGGACAGAACATTAGCTACCTACAGGACCCTCTGAATGAAGTTGTCCTTACACTTGATGCGCAATATGATGACTTTCTGCATCATATTCCACACTGAGGCCAAGATGCGTACCACGGTGACTATTGACGACGAACTTTATCGGCAGGCGCTTGAGCTCGCAGGGCCGGGCGTCAGCAAAGCGGATATGTTCCGCGAAGCAATCCAGACGTACATTCGGGTACAGGCCGCCAAGCGGCTGTCGGCATTGGGCGGCCGCAGACCGGACATGCCAGACATCCCCAGGCAACGGAATGACGTCACTGAGCAATGACGGTACTGATCGACACGTCGGTTTGGGTTGATCACTTTCGTCGCCGTAACGACGCCCTTGTTGACTTGATCGTTCGTGATGAAGGCTTGACCCACGCGCTGGTTCTCGGAGAACTGGCGTGCGGCACGCCACCAGCACCCCGCGAACGAACGCTGGGTGATGTTGGCTTGCTGCGACGGACCGAGCAGGCAAGTTGGGAAGAGGTCTTGTTGTTCATCGAGGAAGAGAAGCTTTTTGGGCTTGGCAGCGGTCTGATAGACATGGCTTTGCTTGCATCCACGCTTATAACGCCTGGCGCACGCCTGTGGACTTTGGACAAACGTTTGGCTGCACTCGCGCAACGATTTGGAGTCGCTTACCCGGGCTCGTCGATTTGATCGGCCCTTCTCCGGGCGCTGATCGTCAGCTCCTGTTCGGATTCGAGAGAAGGCGTTTTCGAAACGCGCCTTGAATCCGAACACCATCGTCCTCCGCCACCCCCGCCTCTTCTGCAAGGCCAAGCCACCCGCAAAGCGCTTCAGACACTTCATCAAGAATTGCCCGCGCCTTCGCCCGCTTCACTCCAGCCGACTCCGCAAACGCGGTCAGGTCGTCGCGATCAAAGCCATCGCGCTTCCCGTTCAGGCTCATCTGATGCTGACTCGTCCACGCGCCCGCGGGGTTGTAGGAATACGCCACGTCGAAGGCCGGCGACAGTCGCCACCCACCCTCGCGATCCATCAGGAAGGCGATGTTCTTGACGTGGTCGTCCTGGTTACGGGCGAGCACGTTGAAGAAGCTCCGGCGGACCTGTTGCTCGATGTCCGCCATGGGCAGGCGCAGGCGACGCATGGCCTGCAACGCCTGTTCGTAGGAGTAGGCGCCCGCGGCGTTGAAGTCGTAGTGCATCAGCGCACCGAGGGACTGCATGTGGATCTTCCCGCCCGATTCTGTGCGGTCGAATCGACGGGTCATGAAATGCGCACGGCCGCCCTCCTCGTGGAGACGGCATTCCGCCATGGTGATGCCGGCCGCGCGGGCCATCAGGTGGTAGGCGTACTCGATGCGCCCGAATCCCTGCGGATCAGCAAGTTCCTTATCGCGGTTGCCGTGCACGCCGTCGAACTTGATCAGCCAGGGCGCAAACCCGTCGATAGCGGGTGCCTGTCCCGATCGGAACTCGCCCGTAGCGGGGTTCCAGGCGAGCACCGCCTTTGCCCGGGCGCCGCCGGCGGAGGTGCCAACGCGGAGGATGTCTTCGATGGCCCGGGCGTCGTCTTCGCCCCCAAGCCTGCCTTCGAGCGCCGCCCGCTCGTCGAGCACGCGATTGGCGAGCGCCACGAGGGCGCTGATCTCCACGCGGCGCGAGGCGCGCGCTTCCTCAGTCAGCAGCGGACGGAATTCGAGCGCCCCCATGCCGCGGGTGCCGGTATAGCAAAGACGCTCGACCGGGGTGAAACTGCCGGGTTCACGGCCCCGCGACGCCAGCCACGCGTTGATCAGCGCATTGCCGAAACGGTCCGGGAGGCTATCGGCGAGCAGACCGGGAAGGCCACGGAAGCTTTCGCGCGGCAGCGCCGGGAATTCGTAAGGGGTGTCCGCCAGCGGCATCGTCGTCGGGGCGACCTCGATCCCCGAGCGCGCGAATTCGGGCGTGTACTGGAACACGCCGAGGGCGCGATCGGGCAACCAGGTCACAGCGCCGATGTCGCGGCCCCAGAGAATCACCCGCGCCGTATCGGTCACGATTCGCCCTCGCGCCCATCGCCGCGCTCATCGCCCCAGGTCCACGGCGATGACGCGGGCGGGCTGCGCTTACCGCTGGCGCGCTGGCGCTCGGAACCGGACAGGCGCACACGATCCACGGGCCGTACGCGCGGATCGGGCAGCAGCGCCGCGAGGTGGTCCGACAACTGCAGAGCCTGCATCACGCGCACGAAGGAATCGAGGGAAACGGGGCGACCGTCGGCCAGGCGCGTAAGCGTACTGCGCGAAACCCCCGCCTCGGCGGCGAGTTCCGCTTGCGGAATATTGCGGTTCAGGCGGATTTCGTCGAGGCGCTGCCCCAGGGCGGCGATGATGGCGGCACTCGAGGCGGATCGAAAATCGATTTTGTGGCTCATTTGTGATGCACTAGATAGCCATAGAAGCCACATCGAAGCATATATGATGCGCTATGGTAGTCTCAACAATAAGACTTTTATGCGCTTTTTATGACGTATTGAATAGCTACTTAAAGCTTAGGAAGTCAATATTGACGCAATATCGCCATCGCGCAGCCGAAACATGGCCAGATCGCACAATCTGGATCAACGTGACCACCTATTCCGGACCAAAACGCCAGATGGACTCCAGATCCAGTTCAGCGGCGGGGGTGAGGCGTGAACTGGCCCCGCTTTTGCGAACATGCAGCGACCTGGCGTTCTACACCGATATCGACAACCCGGCGCTTCGCGAGCACATCGATCGCGTCGGCCGCCCGATCTATCAGGCGGCCGGTAGCCGGTAGGCTCAGTCGGCCAAGCCCGCTTCCGCCAGGATCGTCAGCAGGCCAATCTGCGGGCCCAGCTCCACGTTCTCGGGCTTCCACCACTCGTCCAGCGAGTGCGCGCCGCCGGAAACGCCGCCGCGGCTCATGGTCACCGCGGGAATGCCCCTGGAGATAGGCAGGTTGGAGTCGGTGGATGAAATCCGCAGCGACGGCGTGACGCCGAGCGCCATCGTCGCGGCCATGGCGCGCTGGACCAGCGGCCGGGTGGCGTCGCCGGGCGCGGCCGGGCGCGTGCCAACACGCTTGACCTCGACCGTGAGCGCGGGACCGTCGGCGCGGCCGGCGTTTTCCTGCTCGAGGGCGGTCTGCACGGCGTCCTGAAGTACGGCGTCGATTTCATCGAGCTTGGCCTGGCTGCCCGAGCGCATGTCGATTTCCATCCAGGCTTCGAAGGGGATGGAGTTGATCGAGGTGCCGCCGCCGATGCGGCCGACGTTGTAGCTGGTCTTCTCGCCGACGCTGGTCACGGCCGGCGCATTCTCGTCGAAGAGCGCAATGGCGCGGCCGAGGGCGTGCTGCGGGTTGGCGAGACCGAAAGCGCCCCAGGAATGACCGCCGGGGCCACTGAAGGTCACACGGTAGCGGTGTGAACCCACACCGCCGTAAACGATGCGATCGGCGTTGCCGCCGTCCACCGCAATAAAGGTGTCGATCTTCTCGGCGCCGTCGCGGAACAGGTGCTTCACGCCGCGCAGGTCCCCGAGGCCTTCCTCGCCCACGTTGCCGATAAACAGCAGGTCCGCCTCGGTCTCGATACCGGCGTGATCGAGCGCCGAAATCACCTCGAGCAACGTGACCAGACCGCGCGTGTTGTCGCCGATGCCCGGCGCCACCATCTTGTCGCCCTCGTAGCGCACGGTCACGTCGGTCTCTTCGGGAAAGACCGTGTCCAGGTGTGCGGCGTAGGCCACGACCTTGTCGCCTTTCGTGCCCGGTCGCCGCGCGATCACGTTACCGATCTCGTCGATGCTCACGTCCTCGAGGCCCACCGCCTTCAGCATCTCGGCGTAGTGAGCCGCGCGCGTGTCTTCCTTGAAGGGGGGCGCGGCGATCTCCGTGAGCTCGACCAGCTGCTCGAGCGACTGTTCCTTCAGGCTGGCGATGTGCTCGAGCGCGGCCCGAACGCGACTATCGGCCGTGATCGTGGCCATCTGTTCGCTGTAGCGCGCCTCGACGGGCGCCGTAGCGGCCTGCGCGCTGGTGATGGTGACCGTGGAAAGCGCGGTAGACAGAGCAGCGGCAAGCGCCGTGGCCAAAGACGCAGCGCGTCCGCGGCGGCGGGTAGAGATCAATGCAGTCATAGGGATTCGAATCCGTTGCTGATGGTGAAAACACGCCGTGTTGTATTTCGAGCCCGCGGCAACCGGGGCTGCCGCGGCGAGGCGCGCAATCATGACAAGGCGCGCGGTCCTTGTCAGCCGTCTCTTTTCCGTCGCTTTCCCGGTGATGTTCGCGCGATGCACAGAAAGCTTGAGAACCCCCACGGTTCGTGCATGATTGAGCGCCCCCGACACGCAACACAGGATACGTACTCCATGCCCCGCGTCGTTTCAGCCTTTCTGCCGTCCATCGGCTTCAAGCTGGGTGGTGTGCTTCTGAGCACCGCCCTCGGCCTATCACTGTCCGTGGTCGCGCTCGCCCAGGAAGCCTCGATCGAGGAAGGCAAACCCCAACTCACCGGCCTGCACGCGCGCGCCGCCGAGGGCGTTGAAGCCCGACGCAAGCTGGTGCAGGAGATCATCGACAGCCTGTTCTCCTTCTCCGAGCTCGGGTTCCAGGAGTACGAGACACAGGCCTACATGACGCGCCTGCTCGAGAACGAGGGCTTCACCGTCGAGCAGGACGTATCCGGCATGCCCTCGGGCTGGTGGGCAAGCTGGGGCAGCGGCAAGCCCGTGATCGCCCTTGGCTCCGACGTCGACGGCATCCCCAAGGCCTCGCAGATGCCCGGCGTAGCCTACCGCCAGCCGATGGTGGAAGGCGCCCCGGGCCACGGCGAGGGCCACAACTCCGGCCATGCGCTCACCGTGGTCGCCGCGCTGGCGGTGAAGGAAATCATGCAGGCGGAAAACCTGCCCGGCACGATCGTGATCTGGCCCGGCATCGCCGAGGAACTCGTCGGCGCCAAGGCCTATTACGCTCGCGACGGCCGCTTCAAGGATGTCGACGCGGTGCTATTCACCCACGTGGGTCGCAATCTGCAGACCTCCTGGGGCGGTGACCGCGGCACGGGGCTCGTCTCCGTCGAGTACGCCTTCCAGGGCGTCGCGGCCCACGGCGCCGGTGATCCCTGGCGCGGTCGCAGCGCCCTCGATGCCGTCGAGCTCATGAACGTTGGCTGGAACTACAAGCGCGAGCACCTGCGTCCGCTGCAGCGCTCGCACTATGTGGTCGTCGACGGCGGCGACCAGCCCAACGTGGTGCCCTCGCAGGCGCGCGTGTGGTACTTCATCCGCGAGATCACCGCGGAGCACATCCAGGACAACTTCGACTCGCTGCAGGCCATCGCCGAGGGCGCCGCGATGATGACGGGCACGACCTTCGAGCGCCGCATCATCGGCACGGCCTGGCCGCGCCACTTCAACAAGCCCATCGCCGAGCGCATGTTCGATCACATCCAGGCCGTAGGCCTGCCCGAGTGGTCTGAGGACGACGAGGCCTTCGCCATCGCCGTGCAGGAAATGATGGAGGCCGATCATCTCGAGGAGAAGGGCCTGGCGAAGGAACTCGAAGAACTGCAGGGCCCGCCAGACCGCCCGATCAGCGGCGGCTCGGACGATATCGGCGACGTGTCCTGGAACGTACCCACGGTGACGCTGCGCTTCCCGTCAAACATTCCGGGCACCATCGGCCACCACTGGTCTTCGGCCATCGCCATGGCGACGCCGATCGCGCACAAGGGCGCCACTAACGGTGCCAAGGTGATCGCGGCGACGATGGTCGACCTGCTCACCGATCCCAAGCTGCTCGAAGAGGCCTGGACCTACTTCGAGGACGAGCAGAAGAAGGACATCGAGTACGTGCCCTTCATCGGCCCCAACGACAAACCGGCGATCGAGAAGAACCGCGAGATCATGGCGCGCTTCAAGGACCAGCTCGAACCCTACTACTACGATCCCTCGCGCTACAGCACCTACCTCGAGCAGCTCGGCATCGACTATCCGCAGCTGGAGCCGCCGGCGCGGTGAAGCGACTGCTGCTCGTCGGCCTCGGGATCCTGGCCTGCCAGGGACAGGCACTCGGGGCCGATGGGTTGCCGCTGTTCAAAAGCAGCGAAGCGATCACCGCCACGCTGGAGGTCCCGCTAAGCCAACTGCTGCGCTCAAGCGAGGATGAGAGCGTCGAGGGAAGCTTTCGCTTCGAAGACGAAGGCGAAACAAGGACGCTCGGTGTACGCGTGTCTTTGCGCGGCCACTCACGGCGCGAGCTTTGCGACCGCCCGCCGCTCAAGCTCGACTTCAAGCGAAGCGAACTGACCGGCACGATCTTCGAGGGTCAGAACCGCCTCAAGCTGGCCACCCACTGCCAGGCCAGCAAGCGCTTCTACGGCTATCTGCAGCAGGAGTACGCGCTGTATCGGGCCTACGCCTCGCTCACGGACGCGGCCTTTCGCGTACGCAAGGTCGACATCGCCTACCACGACTCCGAAGGTCGCAAGCGCGACAGGCGCTACCCCGCCTTTCTTATCGAGTCGGACGGCGAGGTGGCCGACCGACTTGGCTACACGGAGAGCGACCTGCGCGAGGTCGCGGCGCGCGACCTCGACCCCGATGCCGTCACTCGTCTCGGCCTGTTTCAGTATCTGATCGGCAACACGGACTGGTCGCTACGCCGCGGCCGACAGGGTGCCAGCTGCTGCCACAATGGTCTGCTGCTCGAGAACCCCTCGGGGGCTCACGTGATCGTGCCCTACGATTTCGACCAGGCCGGATTGATCGACGCGAACTACGCCCTGCCGGCGGAGGGCCTGCCCATAGATCGCGTTCGCCAGCGGCTTTTTCGCGGTCTGTGCACCGGCGACGGGCGTGTTGAAAAGGCGCTGCGCCACTTCAATGAGCGGCGGGCCGCCATCGAGGGGGAATTCCCCGCCGAGGGCGAGTTCCGTCGAATCAACCGACGCGCGCGCAAGTACATCGACGACTTCTACGAGACCGTCAACGACCCGCGCGCGCTGCAAAAGCGCGTCATCGATGACTGCCGGGGAAGCCCTGCGGACTGGCTGACCAGCAGTCGGCCGCCCTAAGCCCTGTTCAACGACCAGTCATAGCGCTGGTACACCACGCGCACGTCCGTAGGTACGTCGCGATAGCGGGCGATGTACGCGGGAACCGAGGGTTGAAAATCCTTCCGGTACCAGCGGAAGATGCGGCTGACGGTGAGCGTGTGCGTGGCCGCGTTGTAGGCAACGGCGTCGGACTCCAGAAAACGTCGCGTGAGGCGCTCAAGATCCGCATCCAGCGTCTCGGCCACGAAGAGCCGCTCAGGCAACGGCGGACAGCTGCTCGAGGCGCAGTTGAGCGCGAAGTGGATGCGCGGCTCGCGGAAGCGGCGGCGGATGATCGAGTTCTCGAGCGTATACAGATTGATCGCGCGCCCGGCGACACGGTGGCGCTCAAGCCCGAAGAAGCGCAGCTTGTCGCCAAAAGTGAGCACGCCCGGCCAGTCGGAGCGACGCCGAAGGCGCCTCACAGCCTGGTGAATCACCAGCAGATTGTAGGCATTCAGGTAGAAAGCCAGCTGCTCGTCGCGGCCGGCGCGATCGAGATCGGCGTGCGCTATCCAGCGCACCCACGCCTGCGTATCGACGTCTGCCGCAAGACGGTCGTAGTCGAGCCTTCCCGCACTCAGGTAGGGCGCCCACAGATCGCCAGCGAGCGTGACCCAATCACTCATCGGAAGTCTGGACGGGCGGGGCCGGCGGTGACAGTTTGCCCATACCCGACAGGCGCGTTCGCGGATTCACCATCACGGCCCTGGCGAGCATCAGGTTGTTGGGCAGAAGGATCGTCTGCCGATCTTCCGTGATCAGCCGCGTATGAAACGTGCCAATGTGAGCGATATAGCCCTCAAGGTAGTTGTCCGCTTCCACCACCCGCACGAAATTACCGCGCTTGATATCGGACTGCACCAGCAGGATAAAGAAGCTGGTGATATTCGACAGCACCGACCAGTTCGCGAACAGCGCGACGCCGGTCAGCGTGAGCACCGATGTGCCCAGCAGCAGCAGACCGCGAAAATCGATGCCGATCGCCAGGGCGATAATGCTTCCGGAGACCAGTAGCGTTATCGCCCGGAAGGTTCGCACGGCGGTCTTTGTTTCACGCTCGCGCAGGCGGCTGTCATCGGCGCGCTGCTCGACAAAGGTCTTCGTGACCCGGTCGATGAGCAACCACGCCAGCAAGGTCCCCAGCGCGATCAGATAGCGAGTGTCGAGCGACACAAGCCCGTCCCAGGCCGTCTGAAGCATCTCAGTTTTCCTTGCGCTCGGGCACCACGCGCCCGATCAGTGAAATCCACAGGGGGCTCAGCACCCAGCTCAACGCGGTCACAGCAAGGACGTACTGGTAGCCGACCGTCGACACCACGCCCGTGCTCAAGCCGAGGGCAGCGAGGACAAAACCGAACTCACCGAGCTGCGCCAGGCTGGCGCCGGCGATGAGCGAGTCGCGCAGGCGCTCGCCCAAAACCAGCAGAATCAAGGCATTCACCGTGGTATTCAGCAGCAGCGCCAGCAGGGCAAGACCCGCTACGAGCCCCAGGTGCGCAAGGAAGAAGTCGACATCGATGAGCACGCCCACAGACACGAAAAAGGCGGCTACAAAGGCAAAGTTGAAGGGCTCGAGCGCATCACTCACCCACTCCAGGCTCCCCGACAGGCGGATCAGCAGGCCGGCGACGAAGCCACCGAGCACCACGGACAACTCGGCGAGCCCCGTCAGCAGCGCCGTACCGAAGCAGATCGCCAGGGCGCCGAGCACCTGCAGTTCGCGACTGCGCTCGAGGCGTCCGGCGAAAGGCAGGCTGAAGCCAGGGTTGCGCGCAGCGGCGACAATCACGGACACAATCAGACAGGCCGAACTCACCTGCAGGACAGCCTTCGGTACCGACGGCGACTCGCCTTCGAAAAGGCCGAGAATAATCAGCATGGGGATGGCAAGGAGATCCTGCACCACCAGAATCCCAACGGTGCTCGCTCCGAGGCGCGTGTTGAGCAGGCCTTTGTCGGCAAGCACGCGCAGGGCAATCGGCGTGCTCGACAGCGTGATCACGAAGCCCATGAGCACAACCCGGGCCATCGGCCAGTCGAGCCATTGGGCAAGCGCAGCGACGATGCCTACGCTGACCACCGTCTGTAGCAGCGTTCCGAACACCGCGACCCGCCACTGCGTGACCAGCACGCGCAAATCGACCTCCAGGCCGATAAAGAACAGCAGCAGCACCAGGCCGAGGCCGGCGACGGGGTCGAGAATCGACGGATCGGAAAAGACACCAAGCACGAAGGGGCCGAGCAGGACTCCGGCGAAAAGGTGCGCGATGATGACCGGCTGGCGCAGATAGTCGAAGAGCACGCCAAGCACCGTGAGGGCGAATACCGTGGCGGCAATGTAGATCAGCGTGGGATCGATGGTCACGCGTCAGTCCCTGAAAACAGGTGGTGATGCCGCGGGTGACCGGATCCAGTCCCGATCACCCGCGGGGCGCAAGAGCCTAGCGAGTGCCGCCAGCCCGAGTGCCCGGCACCCAGGGGGCACCGGCGTCGTGCAGCGCCTGCTCGAGCCCTTCCAGCTCCGTCGTCAGCAGTTTGCTGAGCTCGGCCTCGACGGCAGTGAGACCCTTCGCCGCCAGATCCGCGTTATCACGCTGCTGGATCGTCGGCAGCATGCGCGATTCGAGGGCGCTTGCGGCGATGCTCACGCGGCCGGCCACGCCGGGCACGGTGAACTCGCTCAGGCGGCGGCGCGCCGGGTTGCCGCGCAGCCGCTCCTTCAGCCGCGAAATACCAGCGGCAACGGAGTCGAGCTTTGCGTGCAGCAGCGGATCGGCATCCGGAGTGCGGTCGATGGCAGCGCGCAGCTCCGGGACGCGACCCATCGCGTCATCGAGCGCGCCGTCAACGGCCGCCAGGCGCCGCTGCAGCTCGGCCACCTCGGCCTGGAAAGCGGCCGCGGCGGCGGCATCGTTGCCCTCGGGCAGATTATCGAGCGCGACAAGACGGAAGCGCTGCGCTTCTCCCAGCGCCGCGACGCTTGTTCCGGACACCTTGAGCAGCCGTGCCTCGTAGGTGTCGGGAGCCACCAGCGGGCCCTGGGGCTCGGAGACCCAGGGCGGTCGGAAGTCCGGCACCTCTAGGTCGATGGCGTCGGGAGCAGCGCCGCGCATGTCCCAGCTCACGCGCTGCGCACCCGGTGCCGCATCGATGGGCAGGCGGCGGACGGTCTCGCCCGAGCTGCCACGAATATCGAGGTAGTAGCGCGTCGCGCCCGCGCGCTCTTCGGCAGCCAGCGCCTCCCATCCCGGGAAGGGAATATCGGCGCCCTTGGCCGCGAGCTCACGCTCACGATCGCGCCGTATCTCCTTGGGCAATTCTTCCACGCTGTCGAAATACACTGTGAACACGGCGCCATGCGGCGGGTTCGGCGCCCGCCAGGCATCGCTGCCCTGCGAGGGAAGACCCGCCGCCTGCCCGGGATGCGATGGCAGGTACCACCAGGCGTCACGCGTCGGGAACAGGGCGGCCTCGCCATTGCCAGGAATACCGTCGCCGCCGGCGCGCAGGTCCGCAGCGATCGCGCGCAGCGGCGCGTAATCGTCGAGCACGTAGATGCCGCGGCCGAAGCTCGCAGCCACCAGGTCATCGTCGCGACGCTGCAGCTTGAGGTCGCGGAAGGGGATCGTCGGCACGCCCGCCGAAAGCCGCTGCCACTGCGCGCCGCCGTTGAAGCTCACGTAGATGCCGTTCTCGGCGCCGAGAAAAAGCAGACCCGCCTCGACGTCGTCCTGGGCGATGGACCAGGCCAGTACGCCGTCGTTCAGGTCACCGCTGATATCGCGCCAGCTGCGCCCGCCGTCACGCGTGGCGAAAATCATCGGCCGGTAGTCGCCGGTCTTGTGATTGTCGGCCACGACGAAGGCGCCGTCGGCCTCGTGCTGCGATGCGATCACGGCGTTGATGAAGGCGCGCTCGGGCAGCGCCGGCGGCGTGACCCGGCGCCAGCTCTTGCCGCCGTCGGCGCTGGTGTGCACGAGGCCGTCGTCGCTCCCGGTCCACAGGCGCCCGGCCTTGATCGGCGATTCGGCGATTGCCGTGAGCGAGGCGTAGCGCGACATGGCGCCGAGATCCCACAGCGCGTCGGTGCTGCGCACGCGACCGCCGACAGGCAGCTCGAAGCGGTTACTGCCAAGCGTCAGGTCACCGCTGAGCGGCGTCCAGCTGCTGCCACGGTCGTCGCTGCGCCACAGGCGCTGCGAGCCGTAGTAGATACGCCCGTCCACGTGGGGACTCACAAACAGCGGCGCATCCCAGTTCCAACGCTCCGGGGGCTCGCCCTCCGCCGGCTGCGGCTTGATGGTCACGTTCTCGGCGCTGGGCGCGTGGTAACGCACAAGATTGCCGTTCTGGTACATCTGGTAGAACACGTCGAGGTCCTTTGGATCGAAGGCGACGCCGTAGCCGTCGGCGCCGAAGGGCACCAGCCAGTCCTGGTTGCGCACGCCCTCGGCGATCAGCGTGCGCGCGGGCCCGAGCAGCGTGCCAAGATCCTGCGCACCGGCGAGCACCTGGTAGTAGGGCGAATGCTGGCTCACGTCGACCTTGTAGAACTGCGAGATCGGCAGGTTGGGGAAATGGCGCCAGCGCTGACCGTTGTCGAAGGACTCGTACAGGCCGCCATCGGTACCGGCCAGCAGGTGGTCCGGATTCGACGGATCGATCCACAGCGCGTGGTTGTCGCTGTGCTTGTCGCGGCCCGTTTCCAGAATCGAAAAGCTGCGGCCGCCATCGGTGGTCGTGCGCATGAACACGTCCATCTGGTAGACGCGATCGGCATCCACCGGCGAGGCCTCGATTTCCTGGTAGTAGTGCGGACCCGTGCCGCCGGAGATGTATTCGTTGCGCCGTTCCCAGCGCTCACCGCGATCGGTGCTGACAAAAAAGCCCTGCTCGCCATCGCTCGCTTCGATCGTGGCGTAGACGCGATCCGGATCCGCCGCCGTGACGGCGATGCCGATCTTGCCGATCTCGACGTCGTCATCGGCCGAGGGCAGACCGGCGGTCACCTCGCGCCAGCTGACCCCGCCGTCCGTCGATTTCCATATGCCCGAACCGGGACCACCAGCATGGAAGGACCAGACGCTGCGGCGACGCTCGTAGGTAGCGGCGTAGACGATCGAGGGATCGCCGGGATGAAACTCGAGATCGGTGGCGCCCGTGTTCTCATCGACGTTCAGCACGCGCGTCCAGCTCTCGCCACCGTCGCTGCTGCGATAGACGCCGCGCTCACCGCCCGAGGACCACAGCGGACCCTCGGCGGCAACCAGGATCGTGTTCGAATCCTCGGGGTGAACGAGGATGCGGCCGATATGTTCCGAACGTTCGAGGCCCATCGCCTGCCAGCTGTCGCCGCCGTCGCGGCTGAGGTAGACACCGTCGCCCCAGCCGACGTGCCGTCCGCTGACATTCTCGCCCGTGCCTACCCAGACCACGTTCGGGTTCATTGGGTCGATGGTGACCTCGCCGATCGAGTAGCTGGGCTGCTCATCGAACACTGGGGTGAAGGTGATGCCTGCGTTGTCGGTCTTCCACACGCCGCCGGAGCCCACGGCAATGAACCAGGTACTGGGTCTGGCCGGATGTACGGCGATATCGGCGATGCGCCCGCCCATCATCGCAGGTCCGATGGCGCGCAGCTCGAGCGCGTCGATTACCGCCGAGACGCCCGGAGCCTCCTTTTCAGCCCCCGTCGCGGGTAAAAGCTGCGTGGCCGCCAGGGTTCCCACGGCAAGAGCGAGAAGCGTTCGGTGCGTGCGGGGTTTCATCGTCGAGTCTCCAAAATTCGTGATCGGGTGCGCCGGCGCATACCGCGACGAATGGCGCTTCAGTCGCTGCACCGCCGCGCGGCGACTCCTGGTCACGGAAGTGTACGCGTTGCGCGTCCGCAGCGATGCGTTCAGCGCAGTTCCAGCAGGCCGCCGTCAACGGGCAGGATCTGACCGGTCATCCAGGCCGACCGGGCCGTTCCAAGGAAGTGCACCGCCTCGGCGATTTCGCGCGCCTCGCCCCAGCGGCCTATGGGGTAACGCTGAATGACCTGTTCGAGAAGTTCGTCGAAATGGGCGTCGTCGCGGGCCCGGGCACGGAACTGCGATTCCGACAGTGGCGTGCGCACGGCGCCCGGAGCGACCGCGTTGGCACGGATGCCCCGGTCGGCGTAATCCGCCGCAATCTGCCGCGTGAGGGCTGCGATTGCACCCTTTGCCGCCGCGTAGGCCGCGACGCCTTTCATGCCCGCCAGGGCCACCGTGGAACTGGTGAAAACGATGGTACCCGCGCCGGTCTCGAGCAGCGCCGGCAGGCAGGCCCGCGCAGTCAGAAAAGCCCCCGTCGCGTTGATCGCGAGCGACCGGTTCCAATCATCAAGGCTCAGGGAGAGGATATCGCCCTCGACCATAGCCCCGGCATTCGCCGCCAGGCAGTCGATGCGGCCGGTCTCCCCCAGCACGCCCTCGACCATAGCGGCCACGGAGGCCTCGTCGGCGATATCGACCGCAAGGGCCCAGGCGTGGGCGCCCGTCGCGCGCAGGGCTTCAGCGGTCTCCTGCGCGCTCCCGCCATTGATGTCAGCGCAGGCCACGGCGGCCCCATCCTCGGCGAAGCGCTGCGCGATGGCGCGTCCGATGCCCGAGCCCGCACCGGTAACAACAACGCTGAAGGTCGGCGCCGTCACAGCACGGGATCGTCGGCGAAAATCTGCGGGTACATGAAGCGCATGGCCTCCTCGTCCATCTCGGTCTTGAAGGCATAGCGCTCGGGCAGGCACTTCGCCCGCTGCGCCGCCGGCCGCGCGTCGATCTCGCGCATCAGGCGATCGAGGTTGGGAAACTTCTGCATGATGTCGTCGTCGGCGAGCATGTAGGTCAGGCGGTCGCCCCAGCCCCATACCGCCATATCGACGATCGTGTAGTGCTCGCCGAGCATGTACGGGTGCTTAGACAGGCGATCGTCGACGATCTGCCAGTGGCGCCGCGCCTCGAAGTCGTAGCGCTTGATCGCGTAGGGCACGGTCTCCGGCGCGAACTTGCGAAAATGCACCGCCTGGCCCGAGTAGGGGCCAACGCCGGAGGCAACGAACATCAGCCAGGACAGCAGACCCGCCCTCGCGCCCGGCACCTCCGGCGGCAGGAACTGCCCGGTCTTCTCGGCGAGATAGAGCAGGATCGCGTTGCTGTCGAAGACCGCGTAGCCGTCGTCGATGATCGCCGGCACCTTGGCGTTTGGATTGATCGCCTTGAAGGTGGGCGTGTGCTGCTGTCCGCGCTTGCTGTCGATAGGCATCGGCTCATAGGCGAGTCCCGACTCTTCGAGAAACAGCGCCACCTTCATCGGGTTCGGTGCAGCGTTGTAGAAAAACTTGAGCATGCGCTTGTCCTGCATTGCGGTTGGCGTGAGCGCGGCAGAAGCGGGCCATCGTCCACCGCGCCTGCGGGCGGCGGAATCTTAACCGAGGAGGCCGGACGCAGCGCAAAGCAACGGTCCGATCAGCGGGCTGTCCAACGGCCTGGCCGGACCTGTCTGCCTGTCATGCCCGAGGGAGGCGGCGGGCGCGAACGACGAAGGCTCGATAGGTCGTGCTTTTTCGGTAAGCTACGCGACCTTCGCAGCAGCAAGCGTCATAACAAAAAGCCCGCCATGACCCATCCGATGATTCCTTCTGCCGGCACCCGTCACCACAGCGAAGACCTCTGCCTCGGGCTACGCGCCACGCTGGCTGCGATGCTACTCGTTGTGCTGTCCAGTGCCCTCGCGCACGCGTCAGCCGTCGCGCAGCCCATGTCGATCGAAGACCTCTTCGCCCGCCCCGGTATTTTCGGCACGGAACCCCGGCAGCTGCGCTGGTCCGACGATGGCGAGTTACTCGTGTTCAGCTGGGCGCGACCGGGCGAGAGCCGTCGCTCGCTGTGGTGCGTCGATCACCGCGGTCAGGGACTCAAGCGGATCTCGGCGACGGGCACTGGCAGCTCCGTGGGCGAGTTCGCCTGGGAGAAAAGCGGCGACACGCTGCTCTTTCTCCGCGACGGACGCCTGTGGCGCCTCGACCTTGCGGCCGCGAGCGAGAGCGAGCTGGCGCGCGTTGGCGCTTCGGCTCATGAGCTGCGCCTGTCGCCCGACCGCCGCTACGCGAGCTACCTCCGCGACGGCGATCTCTGGCTGTTCGACCTGCGGACGCGGCGTGAGCAGGCCGTCACGAACATAGGCATTGCGCCGCTGTCGCTGCCGCCCACGGGACGCTACAGCCGGCCCGAGCGTGAAATCGGACCGGGCATCTGGGGCGGCCCGACCTACGCCTGGGCGCCCGACAGCCGGCATATCGCCGTGCACCACGTGGATCGCCGCGGAATGCGCGAAGTGCCCTTCCCGAACTATCTCGCCGACGAGACCGATCCCAATCCCGTGCGCCGCGGCTATCCGGGCGATGCCAACGAGGCGCGCCGCGTGGGCATCGTCGATACGAAGAGCGGCACTCTCGAGCTGCTCGAACTAGACGACCCCGAGAGCCACCAGATCGTCGGCTTCGAGTGGTCGCCGCGCGGCGAGCTGCTCATCGATGTGGCTTCGGACACGAACGTATTGCGTCGCCTCTACGTATGGGGCGGGATGTCCGAAGACACCACGGGAGGCCCGGAACAGGTGTGGGAGAGTGTCCGCGACAGCCGCATCTACACGCGCTTCGCCTCGAGCTGGGATGCAAACGGTCGCGACCTGCTCATTCTGAGCGATCACGAGAATTATTACGGGCTGTATCGCCTCGAACGCGGAGCGCAGACGAGCAGCGAGCTGATCCGTCTCGACAGCGGCGACCACGACGTCCTCGGCGCGGCCAAGCTCACCGCGGACAGCGTGTTCTTTGAGGCCACGGCCGGGAAGCCGGCGGAGCAGCAGGTCTTCCGCGTGACCACCGATGCTTCGACCCCGACGCAGCTGACGCAACACCCCGGCCATCACAGCGCCTACCCGTCGCCCGATGGCCGCAGCGTCGCCCTGCTGCGCAGCGATGACCGCTCGCCCCCTGAGCTCTATCTGCTCGCGTCGGGCGCCGCTGCGCCGGTCCGCGTCACCCACTCGCCCACACCCGCATTCGAGGATTTCCCCCTTGCCGAGGCGCGCTACCTGCAGGTACCCGCGACGGCGACGCGACCCGCGCTGCACGTCCGCCTGCTGCTGCCGAAGGAATTCGACGAAACGCGGCGCTATCCCGTGCTCTTCGGCCCGATGTATTCGAACACCGTGCGCAACCGCTGGGGAGCGGCCTACACGCTCATGCAGCAGGCGCTCACGCAGCGCGGCTACCTCGTGGTGCAGGTGGACGTGCGCGGCAGCACGGGCTACGGCCGCGCCTGGCGCGAGGCCTTTCTCAATGACTTTGCCGGCGGCGACATCGAAGACATCGAAGATGCCGTCGACTACCTCAGCGCCCTGCCCTACGTGGACCGCGAGCGCCTGGGCATCTGGGGCAGCAGCTACGGCGGCACGCTCAGCGTGTATACGCTGCTGAAAAAGCCGGGGCTTTTTGCCGCCGCTGTGGCCGCGGCATCGGCGGTGGACCCGCGCTTCTTCGGCACCGACGACGTCGCCATCGTGCGCCGCCCGGGAGACGGGTCGGGCATCTTCGAGCGCCGCGCCGAGGATCTCGTCGATCGCCTGCAGGACAAGCTGTTGCTGGTGCACGGCATGCAGGATCAGGTGGTGCCCTTCAAGACCGTGGCCGCCCTCGCCGACGCCTTCATCCGCGCCGGCAAGCCCATCGAGATGGCCTTCGTACCCGGCGCCACGCACGGCTGGCGCCGCGAACCGCCCTACGACCGCTACATTTTCAATCGTTTGATCGAGTTCTTTGACCGCCATCTGAAACCAGGCGCAGGCAAAACCGAGGAAGCACACTGATGATCCCGCCCACACCGCAACGCCGGCGCCTGCGCCGCACCGCCCTGCTCCTCGCGCTGGCGCCCGCACTCGCCTGTGCAGCCGCCGAGGAGAAGGACTCAGCAGCCGAGACAGCGCTGGACCCGAAGGTGGTCGCAGCGATCGAGGCCTTTGTGCGCGACCAGCCCTTCGAGGATGACCTCGACCCGGACACGGCGCGCACCGGTCGGCCGCTGCCGCCGCTGCAGGCCAACTACGACGTGCGTCGCTACCACCTCGACCTGCGCGTGATGCCCGCAAGCTACAGCATCGCCGGCAGCGTTGCGGTGGAGTTCAAGGCGCTCGAAGACCTGGAAGCCATCGAGCTCGATCTGGATCCGGACCTGTCTATCGACGGCGTGCGCGACGACACGCAGGCACTCGCGGTGAGCCGCAGCGGCGATCGCTTCCGCATCGACCTCGCCGCGCCGCTCGCCGCGGGCGAACGGGCGCGCGTGGTCGTGGAATACAGCGGAAAGCCTCACGTGGCGCTGGTACCGCCGTGGCACGGCGGCTTTGTCTGGTCCGAGGTCGACGGCAAACCCTGGTTTGCCACGGCGGTGCAGACCGAGGGCTGCGACCTGTGGTGGCCGTGCAAGGACAGCTTCGAAGACAAGCCCGACGAGGGCATCGCCGTGTCGATCACCGCGCCGGCCGAAATCGCCGTTGCCTCGATTGGCAGTCTGACCGGCGTGAGCGAGCCCGAGGCGGGGTGGAAAACCTGGCACTGGGAATCGCGTCACCCCTATACGGGCTATGCCGTGGCCATCAACGGCGGTCCCTTCGAGCGCATCGCTCGCACGTACGCGGGAATCAATGGCACAAGCTTCCCTGTTGAGTTCTGGGCTCTTGAGAAGAACGCCGACAAGGCGGCGGCGCTCGTGGACAGCGACGTGTTCCCGGACCTCGCCTTCTTCGAACGCCTGCTCGGGCCCTATCCCTGGGGCGACGAGAAGGCCGGCTTCGTGGAAACGCCGCACCTCGGTATGGAACACCAGACCATCAACGGCTACGGCGAACAGTACGCCCGCGGCCGCTACGCCTACGACTGGCTGCTGCACCACGAACTTGCCCACGAATGGTTCGGCAACCTGATGACCCATAAGGGCCCGGAAGACGCCTGGCTGCACGAGGGTTACGGCGCCTACATGCAGGCGGTCTACGCCGAAGAGACCGTGGGCGCGATTGGCTACTACGATCATCTGTACAGCGCCTACACAAGCAACGCGAACTGCGCCGCCGTGGTCGACCCCGCCGTCAATGATGTCGGCGAGGCCTTCGACAACCGCGATATCTACACCAAGGGCGCCTGGCTGCTGCACACGGTGCGCCGCCACATCGGCGAGCAGGCGTTCTGGGACGGCACGCGTCGCCTGCTCTATGGCACCGCCGAACCCTGGCAGCTCGCCTACCCGCTGCAGGCGCGGTACCGCTCCACCGACGATTTCATTCGCATCATGTCGGAGGAGGCCGGAGAGGATCTGCGCTGGCTCGTCGAGGGCATCCTCTATGACGGCGACATGCCGCGCCTCGATGTC
>JAZBOX010000179.1:0-4481 GCA_036351355.1 Halieaceae bacterium | reverse complement strand
GCGTGGCACTGGCCTGCCGCCGGTAGCACCAGGTCATGCGTATGGTCGCAGCGGCAAAGCCGAAGGCCTGGGCAAACAGCAGATACTCCGCCGCCTGGAGTCGCCAGCTTGAAGCTGGAGCGCCATTTATCCAGCGCAGCATCGCCCCGGGATCGCTGAAAGTGAAGTCGGCGGTCAGCAACTGGCAACCCAGCCAGGGCAGGAAGAGCAGACTATCCCGCGGCTTGAGCACGCTGCCCAGCAGTGCCGAACGGCAATAAAGAAAGGCCAGCCCGCCGCCCGCGGCCGGAAAGCAGAACATCACGCCCGCCAGAATCTGCAGCGCTGAACGGTCGCTTAGCTGTAGAAAAGGCATCAGGAAGGCAGAGGCCATCAGCAGGCACAGGAGGCCCAGGATTCGGCTCGCCGTAGAGCTCCGGGAATCGAGGCACAGCAGTGCGAACAGCAGCGTGCCCTGAAAGATACCGATGACCAGGAGGTATTCCTCCGCTCTGGACATCGGCGTCAGCGGCCCGACCCGGAAGCTGCGCTGAGCGTGCTCGACGGCGGCGACATCTTGAAATCGCCTCGCGTATTCGCCTCCTTCCAACGCAGCGCCACCTCGATCCGGTGAGCAATACTCGGATGCTCGTAGAACACAGCCTCCTCAATCAACGAAGGTTGAGGAGCGCGATAGTCGACTGTTTGTAGCAGCGCTCGGATCAAGCCATCCGGTTCCCGGGCAAGGTTGAGGGAGTAGGCATCGGCCCGGTTTTCCAACAGGCGTCTGAAGCTGCTCTCGAGCGGCGTGGCAAGCAGGCTCAGCACAGTAAACAGAGCGATGATCACCGGCAGACCCGCAGGGTCTTCAATGCGCGGCGCCGCGCCGCGGTAAACAAGGTGCGCTGCTCTCAGAAACAGCAACTGCAGCAGTGCGAAGAGCCCGGCGACGAAGATAGCGTAGAAGGCGATCGACCAGGCGACGTGCTGCTCCGCGTAGTGGCCGATCTCGTGGGCGACCACTGCCTCGATCGCCTGCAGGTCGACGCCATCGCGAAACATGGTGTCGCTCAGAAGAATGCGTGCGTGCGTGCCGATCCCCTTGACGCTCGCCGTGTAACGATTCGACTGCGTGGACCCATCGTAGAGAAAGATCGCCTCTGACCGGATACCGCTGCGATGCGCCAGAGCCGATACGGCTTCGCGAACGTCTCCGGACGGCGCCGGCTCGAAAGTATTGAACAGCGGCGCGATCGCCACGGGGTAGAGCAACAGGAGACCGGTCATGAAGGCCGCGGTCAGCAGCCCCAGCCAGAGAGAACGATGGCGTCGAATCACGCGCAGAAGGCCGTAGAACAGAGCGAAGAACAGGCCTAGCACGAGCGCCAGCAACACGGCCTCGATCAGGCGTTCAATAAACCAGGCACCGGGTGAACTGTCAGTCAGGCCGTAGTGACGTTCGCGGTACCAGTCCACGTAGAAATCCCAGGGCAAGGCCAGGGCAGACAATGCGAGGAGCACCACACCGGACACGGAAAAGGCACAGAAGACGATGCTTATGCCTCGCCTTTCCAAACGGAGCGCGACACGCGACGCCATCCCCGAGCGCACGAGCAGCAGGCTCAGAGCAATGGTGATGAGCGCCTCCCAAAGCAACAGCCAGTGCCCGCCCTGCGTATAACGAGTGGCGAGTTGCAGCGTGACCGGGTCTACGGTGGCGAGCCAGGCCGCGGCGGCCTGCTCTATCGTCTCGGCGTTCATTGCGTCGCCGGTGCGCTTGTTACCCAGCCGGGGAGGAAGCTTTTTGTGCGAGGCTGACCACCGTGCGTCAGCAACGCGTTGTGAAACCGATTCATGAGTAAAGCCCGAAGCGTCGCGGGTCTGTCGACCGGTGCAAGTTGCCCGTCAACTCGTCGATAGTAGACGGTGATGCAAACTCGGCTACAGAAAAACCCGCATGAGCGGCAGAAGAACGGTAGTTTCATGGACGTTCGACAAGGGCTCATGGTTTATACAGCCGGCTGCACAAAAATATTATTTTAGAGTTATTTTTTATCGTTTAACAATATTTTTTGGACATCCTCCACGCACCAGCGCCAGCGGGTCGCGCTAGCGGAGCACAGGCGCGATGAGCGGGCCATCGACCTGCTTGACCATCATGCAACGGTCTGTAAGGCTCGCCCCGGCCCGCTTCAGGGCACAAGGATCAGAATCGTCATGAGTGTTATCGGACTCATTCGCCAGGCGCGTCGTCGACGCGTCTTCCGTAGCGCCGCCTACTATCTCGTGGCCGCCTGGGGCCTGCTGCAGATCGCCGATGTCATCGTTGAGCCTGCGGGGCTGCCGGACTGGTCGATGACAGCCCTGCTCTACGGCCTGATCCTGGGTTTGCCCGTCGCGGTCTTCCTCGGCTGGCGCTATGACATCACGGATCATGGCCTCGTGCGCACCACGGACGTCGATGAAGATGACATCGACCCCGCAAGCCTGCGAATCGGCGCCGTCGATTACCTGATCATCGCGGCGCTGCTGGCAGTCATGGGCGCCGTGGGCTGGCAGCTACTGCCGAGCATTCAGGAGCAGGCCGAGGGCCGGCCACGGCTCGCTTCCGATCACCCCCCGAATACGATTGCGGTGCTTCCCTTCGAGGACCTCAGCCAGCAGGGCGATAGCCAGTACCTTGCCGACGGCGTCAGCGATACGGTCATTCACACCCTGTCGCAGCTAGAGCAGCTGCTGGTCACGGCCCGCACCTCAAGCTTCGCCTATCGCGATCTTGACCTCCCGATTGGCGCAATAGCCGATGAACTGGGTGTTGCCAGTCTGCTGGAAGGCAGCGTGCAGCGTGAGGGCGATGACGTGCGCGTGATAGCACGGCTGGTGGACACGGCGAGTGGCACGGAACTCTGGTCCGGCTACTTCGATCGCCCCTTGGAGTCGATCTTCGCGGTGCAGGACGAAATCGCCCAGTCCGTTGTCGTTGCCCTGCAATCGGCAGTGCTTGACGAGCTGTCGACAGATGTCCGCGAATCCTACCGCCCGCCCCTGCCGGCCTACCAGGCATTACTCAAGGGCCGTGAAGCGGCGGCGCAGGACAACCCCGAGGCCTACGAGCAGGCGATCGCTAACTTCGAACGCGCCATAGCCCTCGACCCGGGGTACGCTCAGGCCTACCTTGAGCTGGGGCGTGCGCGCCAGCTACTCGCCCACATGCAGCGCTCCGGCAATCGCGCCCAGAACGTCGGCGATGCCATGGAAATGGCGGAAAAGGCCGTGAGCATTGATCCCCTGCTGGCCGATGCGCACGCCGCCATCGGCATCGGCAACGTCAACCTGAAGCGCTTCGACCAGGCGCGGGCGGCGCTGGCACGGGCGCTGGAGCTCAACCCCAACAGCATCGAGGCCTACCGGGGACTCGCAGATCTGGCGGAGACAACGCGGCAGTATGAGGATGGCCTCGATTACGCGCGCCGCATGATGGAGCTCGACCCCGCCAGCGGCGCGGCGCAGACCCGTGTCGCCCGCTTTCTCTGGGCCTTGAGCCGCGGCGAAGAGGCCGTGGTCAACACCCGTGAAGCAATCCGTCGGAACCCCGAGCGCACCACGAACTATGTGATGCTGTCGCGCTGGCTCCTGCAGATGGGCTACCCGGGCAGGTCGACCTACTGGATGGCGCGGGGCGTGCGCCTCAACCCGGGATGGGTCGGCGGGCAGAGTCAGCTCTGTCAGCAGTGGGCCCAGATCTGGGATTTCGAGAGGGCCGAAGCGTGTTTGCAGGCTCACCTCGAGCAGTACCCCGATGACCTCGCATCGGCGCATTACCTCGCCTTGCTCACGCGCGACAAGCAGGCCGGGCTCGACAACGCCCGGGCCATGGTGGCGAGTAACCCTCGTGCCTGGAGCATGAAGGCTCAGCTGGCCGACTGGCTGCTCTTTAACGAGCGGTTCGGCGAGGTGGTCGCGCTCTACGGCGACACCTTTCCCATGCTGTATGCGGATCCACCGCAAATTGACCCAATGACTGTCTGGCCCGCCACGCAGTTGCTGTTTGCCTATGCGGGGCTTGCCGATGGAGCCAAGGCGCGGAGCATCGGTGAAGCGGCCCTGGCCTTCATCGAGCGCAGCCGCAAGCTACAGGGGGCAGCCTTTCTCTCGGGGATCGAGGACGTGCTAATCCTGGGAGTCCTCGGCGACCTGGACGAGGCAACCTATCGCCTGGAGCGCGCCGTGAACCGGGATCACAGCTTCTTTGCCTGGCAGCTCGTCTACGGTCACGTTCCCGAGGCCCTGCGCAGCGATCCGCGCTTCGCCACCCAGGTGGAACGGCTCGCCAAATTCATGGAGCGCGAGCGCGCGTGGTTCGAAGCGCATGAGAACGACGCGCCCGAGGATATCCGCTGATTTCAGGCCCGCCATCGACGAACCCAAGGATGGGTCCTGCCTTGCAGCTTGCTCGACCGCTCCATCCATTTCCAAAAACGACAGATGCGGGTGCACTTGAG
>JAZBOX010000178.1:0-10402 GCA_036351355.1 Halieaceae bacterium | reverse complement strand
GCTTCATCGTCGGAAACCAGCAGGCTGCCATCGGGTATCTCCAGCACGTCGACGGGACGCCCCCAGCGAGTGCCGTCCGCGTTCAACCAGCCATCGATGAACACCTCGTAGCTGAGTGACCCGTCGGCGGCCGCCTCGGCGTGGATCAGCCGATAGCCGATGGGTCCGGCTTCCGCGGAGCGGTTCCAGCTCCCGTGCTCGGCGAGAATAATGTCGCCGTTATAGCGCGCGGGAAGGGCGTCACCGCCGTAGAAGGTCATTCCCAGCGGTGCCACGTGCGGCCCCAGCGTAAGTGCAGGCTCGCGGTAGGCTTTGCGCGGTCCACCGGTGTCGCCGAACTTGGGATCGGCAATGCCCGCGCCATGGAAGTGCGGGTAGCCGAAGTGCTGCCCTTCCTCCGTAAGGTGGTTGAGCTCACAGGGCGGTATTTCGTCTCCAAGGCGGTCGCGGCCATTATCCGTGAACCACAGGTCGCCGGTGGCAGGGTCCCAGGCAAAGCCCACGCTGTTGCGCACGCCGCGGGCGACGACGCGGCGATCCGCGGGATTGTCGACGTCGACGCTGATTATCGTGGCGTAGGGCTCGTCCGGATCGCAGATGTTGCACGGCGCGCCGACGGGAATGTAAAGGCGCCCGTCGGGACCGAATTTCAGGTATTTCCAGCCGTGGTGTGTGTCCGTTGGCAGGTCGTCGAGGACAACCTCGGGTTCGGGCACGGAATCGAGCCGGGCGTCGATATCGCGGTAGCGCAGCACCGTGGATACGGCGGCGACGTAGAGGTCGCCCTGATGCCAGGTGACGCCCGTTGGCAGCTCGAGCTTCTCGTCGATCAGGCGTAGCGACTCAGCCCGGCCATCGCCGTCGCTGTCGATCAGCGCGTGGACCTTCCCTGCACGCCGGCTACCTACGTAAATCATACCGCTGTCGCTGCGCGTGAGCTGTCGTGCGTTCTCGACCTCGGCGAAGACTTCAGCGCGAAAACCCGCAGGAAGATTCAGGCGCTCAAGGGGAAGCTCGCTCACCCCTTCGGCGGTGCAGCCGCTCGCCAAGCTCGCCGAGAGCACCGCCAGCGCGGCAAGAGGCAAGCGCCGGTGGGATGCGGACAGTACAGCAGACGCCATGGTCGTAACTCCCTCATCGAGAAAACTGATTTTGCTACGGAGCGGGCGAGTCGGTGGTTTCTTCGCAGGCCGCGGGCGCAGCTGAAAGCGCAGCGCCCCGAAGCAGCGCCCCCTAGAAGGCTGGGATGTCCGTCTGCGCCCGACCGAGGATCAGCGCGTGGATATCGTGCGTGCCCTCGTAGGTGTTCACCACCTCGAGGTTGACCATGTGGCGCATCACCGGGTAGTCATCGGCGATGCCGTTGCCGCCAAGCATGTCGCGCGCCTTGCGCGCGATATCGAGGGCCTTGCCGCAGGAGTTCCGCTTGATCAGCGAAATCAGTTCCGGGGCAATCCCGCTGTCGCTCCCCATGAGCTGGCCGGCGCGCAGGCAGCCCTGCAGACCGAGGGCGATCTCCGTCTGCATGTCGGCGAGCTTGAGCTGCACGAGCTGGTTGGCGGCGAGGGGACGCCCGAACTGCTTTCGCTCCAGCGTGTAGCTGCGCGCTGCATGCCAGCAGCTTTCGGCGGCGCCCAGCGCACCCCAGGCAATGCCGTAGCGCGCATTATTCAGGCAGCCGAAGGGGCCCTTGAGCCCCTTCACGCCCGGCAGCAGGTGTTCATCGGGAACAAACACCGCGTCCATCACGATTTCGCCGGTCACGGACGCGCGCAGCGCGTGCTTGCCCTCGATCTTCGGCGCGCTCAGACCCTGCATGTCGCTGGTCAGGATAAATCCGCGGATCTCGCCGTCGTCGGTCTTCGCCCACACGACAAACACGTCGGCGATGGGTGAGTTGGTGATCCACATTTTTGCGCCGGAGAGGCGGTAGCCACCGTCGACGCTGCGCGCCCGCGTGATCATGCCGCCGGGATCCGATCCATAGTCCGGTTCCGTGAGACCGAAGCAGCCGATCAGCTCACCCGTGGCGAGGCCGGGCAGGAAACGCTCGCGCTGCGCTTCGTTGCCATAGGCGTAGATGGGGTACATCACCAGCGAGGACTGAACGCTCATCATCGAACGGTATCCCGAGTCGACGCGTTCGACCTCGCGCGCGATCAGGCCGTAGCTCACGTAGTCGACGCCGGGGCAGCCGTAGCCGTGAATCGTGGAGCCCAGAAGTCCGAGCTCGCCCATTTCGCGAAAGATCGCCGTGTCCGTGGACTCGTCGCGAAAGGCCTGGCGGACGCGGGGTTCCAGGCGCTCCTGCGCGTAGGCGCGAGCGCTGTTCATGATCATCGCCTGCTCGTCGCTGAGCTGTTGCTCGAGCAGGAATGGATCGTCCCAGGCGAAGCGCGCCCAGCGGCTTTTCGTAGCACTCGTGGCGGCGGCTGGCGCGCCCTGTTTCTTGATGTCGGTCAATGCGGTCACAACTCGCTCTCTGGCAACTTCGACGCTACCAGTATATCCGTCCGAGCAGCGCTCGCGCTTTGCGCCGCAGTTGGCGTCGCCCAGGTCGCGCGGATGGAGCCTATCGACGCTGGAAGGTGCGGGGTGTTCCCGGGGTTGTGCAACGGAGTTCGCTGCGTAACCCCGATCAAAATGGCTACAGTCCCGACGGGTGCAACCGGCCGCTGCGCGGGTTGCTGCATTCGCCTCAACAGGGCGGCGTCATGACGGAGAAGAGGTAGAGACCGATATGCGAAACAGCGTTCACAGGCACCGGAAAAAAACGGTGGCCGGCGGGTCCGACACTCAAGCCACGAACAAGAGCGCAAGCGCATTAAGCATCAGCTTCGCTGCACTGATAGTTTCTCTGGGATTGGTAACAGCCGGCTGCGCGGGCGGCGGTGGCGCCCTCGAGGGGCCGGTTTCCGCTCAGGGGCTGACGCCGGCCGAGCCGGGCGAAACGCCGCTCCACGCGCTGATGGTCCAGAGGATGCGCAATGAATTTGCCGCGCTGAACGTGCTGCTGTTCGATCTCCATCGCACCGAGGGCGAGCTCGTCGTTGAGCGCGAGCGACAGCAGAAGCGGATACGCGATGCGTCCCTCCAGCTCGCAGCGGATGCGCGTGAGGTCGGCTCGCTCAAGGATGAGCAACTGCTCCAGTCGCTATACCTCGAGCCGCGCAAGCTGCCACGCTTCCGCGAACTTGCCGCGCAGCTGGAAAGCGAGGCGATGGAGTTCGCGGATCTTGCTGAACGCGGTGCCCTTGACAGCCCCGAAGCGAAACGTCTCTTCGAGAACGTTAATGGCACCTGCAACACCTGCCATGCCCTGTTCCGCGACCGGGAGCTTGCTGCACGATGACGACACTGGCGCTCTCCAAGCAAGAGTTTTCTGACCGCGCCCGCGATGGCGGCCGCTTCCGCAAGCTAAATCGAGCTTTGAGAGGGTCGCAACGCCGCGGTTGTCGCGCCGCCTGTATCGGACTTGCGCTGGCGAGCTCGCTGGCATCGGCGCAGGAAATGTCCGAGGGCCCGCAGTTCAGTGCCGGTGGCTTCGTCAAGGTCAAATGGCTGATCGGCGACATCAGCGAAAGCCGTGATACGGGCCTCGATCATCGGCTGGTCATCCCGGCGATTCCGGTCACCGATCGGCCCGATTCGGACAAGTACCGTATGAACTTTCACGCGCAGGACACGCGCTTCTGGGGTCGTGCGGTGCAGGAGACGGGGCTCGGTCAGCTCGAGTTCTATCTGGAGGCTGACCTTCTGGATCGAGCCGACGCGCACCGGCCTCGCCTTCGACACGGCTATGTGCGGCTCGGTGGGCTGACCGTCGGACAGACCTTCACGGCGTTTACGAACACGTCTGCGCTCGAGGACGTCGATACGGGCTTTACCGCCAGTGACGTGCCGGGCTTCACCAATCAGATACGCTGGACGCAGCCGCTTGGCGAGCAGCGCGAGCTGATTCTGGCGGTCGAGGAGCCGCTCAACCTGCTGCACTTCGAAGGTACGAGCAATATTATTGGCGCGGGTTCCGACCGCCGCCCCGATCTGGTTGCGCGCCTGGGTCAGCGTGGCGACTGGGGAAACGTGTCGATCGCGGCGACGGTGCGCGAGGTGGCAACAACCGATGGACTGGTGGATCCCGCGCTCACGGAGAGCGAGGTGGCGACGGCTTTCAGTCTGGCGGGACGCCTTGCCACGGGCGGTGCCGACAACCTTCGCTTCGCCCTTCACCACGGCGACGGTCTGCCGAGGTTCCTGACCTACCGCGTCTTCGCCGATGCGACGGTGGAAGAAGGCGGGGAGCTGAATCTGGGGACCACGACCGCGGCCTCGCTCGCCTGGCAGCATTTCTGGGGCATCCGTTGGCGCTCCACCTTCGCCGGAAGCTTCTCGCGCACGGACCCCGATCCGGTAACGGCGCCGAATCTCACCCGCGAGGGGCGCTCGGCCGCCGTCAATCTGATCTGGACGCCCACCACCCGCTATTCCGTTGGCGTGGAGTATCTCTATGCCTGGCGTGAAACGGTGGGGGGCGAGGATGGCGACCTCAACCGCTTGAACTTTACCTACCGCCTCAACTTTTAGACGCGGACGGAACTCGCTCGGGCCGTGCGTTTCCCCTGGCACCGCGCCCCCGCGAATCTCCAGCCCCCTTTCCTGTGGCCTGGCCACACTGATCTGCCTACCCTGGTCTTGTGCCTGCGATCGCATCGCACTAGAATCCGCGCCCTCGCAGCTTTGCGCCGACGTAGCTCAGCTGGTAGAGCAACGCATTCGTAATGCGTGGGTCGGAGGTTCAAATCCTCTCGTCGGCACCATCTTTCAAAGCCCGCCTGGAATTCACGGTACCGCGCGACGAGCTTCCTTCGGTAAATCCGTTCACAGACTGGCCGCAGCACGCGCCTTGGCCAGACCGGCACTTCCGAGCGATCTGCGGCTGTCCGTGAGTCACACGGCTGCGTCGTCGGGCCGGGATCCGACTGAAGCGCTCGTCCAAAGGCCAACGTAGAAGATAATGACTGCCCAAATCATTGACGGTAAGGCGGCCGCGGCCGCGCTGAGGCAAAAGGTGGCCGATGAAGTGGCCCGCCTCGAGGCCGATTACAGCCTGCAGCCCGGTCTCGCTGTCGTGCTCCTCGGCGAAGATCCCGCCAGCGAAATCTACGTGCGCAACAAGGGGCGCCAAACGGTAGAGGCGGGCATGCGAAGCTTCGAGCATAAGCTGCCGGCGAGCACCAGCGAAGCAGCGCTGCTCGAGCTGGTAGCGGAGCTCAACGAGGACGACAGCGTCAACGGCATTCTCGTACAGCTGCCGCTACCGGAGCATATCGACGCCCAGCGCGTAATCGAGGCCATCGTGCCGGCGAAGGATGTCGATGGCTTCCATCCCGTCAACGTTGGCGGGCTCGCCACGGCCAATCCATTGGCGCTGATCCCGTGCACGCCCTTTGGCTGCCTGCAGCTTATCCGCTCTTGCTGTTCGCAGGGCCTGGCGGGCCAGCGCGCCGTGGTCATCGGGCGCAGCAATATTGTCGGCAAGCCGATGGCACAGCTTCTGCTGCAGCAAGACTGTACGGTAACGATTGCGCATTCGCGTACGCAGGATCTCCCTGCGCTATGCCGCGAGGCGGATATTCTTGTTGCCGCCGTTGGCCGACCGGAGATGGTCCGCGGTGACTGGGTGAAACCCGGCGCTGTTGTTATCGACGTAGGGATGAATCGCCTTGCCGCCGAATCCGGGGGCTCAGGAAAAGCGCGGCTCGTCGGTGATGTGGCCTTCGATGAAGTGGCGCGTCACGCCGCCGCGATCACGCCAGTTCCCGGTGGCGTGGGCCCGATGACCATCGCCTGTCTGCTGCGCAATACCGCCGTTGCGGCGGCGAGGCAGATCGGCGTTCCCAGCCAGCTTTAGTACCGAGCAGCCGAAGGGCGCTCCGAAAGCGCCACGAGAGGATTCGCGTGCGCCTGCAGGGCCCTCTGGCGTGTGGTCTTGCAAGCGGGCGACGCGCGAGCCACGCGCGCCAGGCTCGAGCAGAGCGCGTTCGAGTGGTACTCAGGCCTTGAGCTTGAAGAACTCAACGGCCTGCAGCAGCGCCTCTGCCTGAGCATTCAACTCCTCGGAGGTTGCAGCAAGCTCCTCGGATGCCGCGGCGTTCTGCTGTGTCGACGTGTCCAGCTGCGTCATCGCGTTGTTGATCTGCGAGACGCCCGACGCCTGCTCGTCGGAGGCGGCGGTGATTTCCTGCACAAGGTCGGCGGTCTTGGAAATATTGGGCACCATCTCCTCGAGGAGTTTGCCCGCCTTGACCGCGATGTCGACGCTGCCTTTAGCCAGTTCGTTGATTTCCATGGCGGTCTGGCGGCTGTTTTCGGCGAGCTTGCGCACCTCGGCGGCCACCACCGTAAAGCCCTTACCATGCTCGCCGGCGCGCGCCGCTTCAATGGCCGCATTGAGCGACAGCAGGTTGGTTTTGTAGGCGATGTCCTCGATCAGACTGATCTTGTCGGCAATTTTCTTCATGGCACCGACGGTCTCGCCGACGGCCTTACCGCCCTCGGCGGCTTCCGACGACGCATTGGTGGCGATGCCGTCGGTAACGCGTGAGTTCTCTGCGTTCTGCTGTACCGAGGCATTGAGCTCTTCGATCGCGGCGGTAGTCTCCTCGACGCTGGCCGCTTGTTCCGTGGCGCCCTGGCTGATCGTCTGCGCCGTCGCGCTCACCTCGGAAGAGGCGCTCGCCATATTGTCCGCGCCGCTTCGAACCTGCTCGACCACGTCCTGCAGCTTTGCAACCATGCGCGCCGTGGCGGCGTTGAGGCTGCTGCTGTCGCCCGGGCGCACGTCGATCGTCATGCTCAGGTCACCGTCGGCCACCCGCTGGGCGACTTCGACCAGTTCGGCCGGCTCCTTGCCCAGCTGGCGCAGCGTGGTAACGGTGATGAAGATGGCGATCAGCACGCCGGCGATCGTCGCGATTACGCCCGTCGAGGTGAGCGTCACTCGCGAAGTCGCGGCATCGTCGGCCAGTGAGGTCTGTTCGCTAACGGCGGAGGCCTTGAGTTCCTCTGTCATGGCGTCCAACAATCTCTGAACCTGGGTGAGCGAGGGCTTGGAGGTGGCTTCGAATATTTCCTCGGCCCGATCCGCGCCCGCAAGCTGTGTTGTGGTGAAATTCACGACCTCGTCCAATTCGGCAAGCACGGCATCAAGCGCCGGCTGAGTCCGCGCTGCGTACACCCGCTCGGCCTCCGCCTGATTACCCGCGCGCAGCGCGGCTTCGATTACCTGCGCGGATTCGTGAAGTTCCTGGTGCGGTCTTTCCAGGGCCGTATAGCGCTGATCGATCTGCGGCTGATCCGCCAGTTCGACGCTGCGCTCATTCCCGTAAAGGAAACGACCTAGGGCGCATTGGCGATGATCGGTGACCACGTCGAGCTTCGTCGCGTTCTCGAGAAGCCCTTGTTTTACAGAGCTCGCCCAGAGCAGGTGATCTTTTTCGAGCGTCAGCGCCTGCTGTGCGAGCTCGCGACGGGCGGGACGGTAAACATCTTTTATCTCACGTGCTGATTCGTGCAGTCGATTGTGATGCGCCTCGATGGCACGCAGGTCATCGGCCAGCTCTGGGTGATCTCGTTCGGCCTCCTTGCGTCCCTCGCCGTAGTACCACTGGCCGAAGGCGCATTTCCTGGGATCAAGGCCGATGTCCAGGTCGTTCACGTCCTCGTCAAAGACGAACAGGGTGAGCTGGTCGGCCCACTGAAGGTGCTCTACCTCCCGCGTTATGAGATCGGCGAGGAGGTTATCTGTGGCAACCACGTTGTTGCTTTGCTCGACGAGCCGATTGAGACCGAAGACGCCCACAAGGGAGCCGATTATCAGCAGCAGCAACACGGAGCCGAAGCCGAAGGCGATCTTTGCTCGCAGGGAGATATGGTTCAGTAAATCCATGACGTATTCCTTTTGCAAACTGCATCGGCGTCCAAACATCGTGTGCTTAGCGCGGCGGTCTTGCAGCTTTCTTGCGGCACTCCTGGGTAGCTCTTGATCGGGATTGTTCCGCTCTTCGACGGCTTGTGTGATAGGCACACGTAATCATCATCGCAAGGCGTGGCAAACACGTTGACCTATATCAAGCATCGCGTCTGAATGGGTTCCTCCCCAGCATTGAAAGGGAGATGATGCGACGATGTGCGGGACCTACACGCGCGCTGCGTTGTGCTTGGAAGGGAGATTCAGCGTGAAAGCTGTCGAGTCGTTAAAGAACTTCGGTGATCGCCTGGGCCTGAGCCTGCCGCCGAATCGGTCGCAGGCGCTGGCCCTCGGGGCCTGTCTGCTGCTCATGCTTGCAGCGCTCCTAGTCAACAGCCTTATAGCTGCGGTAGGCGCCGTTCTCGTGTCGCTGGCAGTCTCGCTGCGTCTGTCGGACAGTCTTTCATCTGCACAGCTGGAGCTCAACGCGCTGCGCTCGCAGCGGACAGACGAAGCGCAGGAGTTGGAAGCGCTGCGTCGGCAGCTTGTCGAGTCGGAAGCCTTGACGCAGGAAGTGTTCCCGGTGCTTCAACGCCATGTCGTTACGGTGCTCGAACAGATGGAGGTCAACATCAGCGACCTGACCGCGCGCTTCTCGGGTCTGATCGACCAGATGGGAACGCGCCTCAGTTTCGGCGGCGGTGGTGCCGTGGGTTCCTTCACCGATGTGATCGAGGGAGACAAGCAGCAGCTCATCGGACTGTTTGAGGACTTCCGAAAGATCGAGGCCGATCGCGACGAGGTGTCCGAGCAGATCAAAAGACTACTCACCTATACGGATCAGCTGGAAGAGATGGCCGAGGAGGTGCAGGAGATCGCCGAGCAGACCAACCTGCTGGCGCTCAATGCCGCGATCGAGTCGGCGCGTGCCGGCGAAGCGGGCCGCGGCTTTGCCGTTGTTGCCGACGAAGTGCGGCGACTGTCCGGGCAGTCGGGCGGCACGGGCGATCGCATGACGGAAAAGGCCGACGATCTGATTGCCGCCGTCAAGACGCTTTACAACGTATCTGCCGAGGGCACGGCCTCGGTGACCGCCGCGATCAGCGAGAGCGAGGGCATCGTCAACAGTGTCCTCGATGCGATGTCGCAGCGCGCCACGGACCTCGAGCAGAACAGCGCCGAGCTGCGCGATCTGGGCATGTACGTGAAATCTGAGATCCAGAACATGCTCGTGTCCTTTCAGTTCCAGGACCGCGTCGGACAAATCCTGACGCAAGTCAATGAAAGTCTGGGCACGATCCATAGCATGGTTGAGGAGCGCCGATCCGAGCGCGAGGCCGGGAGCGAGCCCACTGCTCTCGACATCGAAGCACTGCTCGCGCAGCTCAAGATGACCTACACGACCACGGAGCAGCATCGCAACCATGATGGTGATGAGGGCGATACGGAGGAAGATGCCGATGGTGGTTCGATCGCCTTCTTCTGAGCGATTCCGTAGCCGGGCGTTCCAATCCGTGACCCCCTGCAAGGCGGGCCACCGGGGCAGCGAGGCTGTGTCCGAGCTCAGAAACCTCGCGATAGCGGCAAGCATTTTCGCGCACGCGTGCTGCGCACACAGGCCGGAATAGATCTATGGCAAAGACAATCATGGTCGTTGACGACTCCGCTTCGATCCGCCAGGTCGTGGGTATCGCCCTGAAGGGTGAGGGTTACGACGTGCTCGATGCCAGCGACGGTCAGGATGCGCTCAACAAGATGACCGGGCAGAAGATTCATCTGATCATCAGCGACGTGAACATGCCGAACATGGACGGACTCACCTTTCTGAAAAAGGTCAAGGCGCACCCGAGCTACAAGTTCACACCTGTGATCATGCTTACGACCGAGGCCGGCAAGGACAAGATGGAAGAGGGGCGGGCATCGGGGGCCAAGGCCTGGGTCGTCAAGCCGTTCCAGCCCCCGCAGATGCTCGCCGCCGTGGCGAAGCTGGTGCTGCCCTAGGCACGGGGCCAGGCACCGGGAGCGATTAAAGAACAACCGTCAAAAACACCCAGGGCAGCACGACCGTAACGAGAGCAGAGGAATAGCGCCATGTCGATCGCCGTTCGCAAGTACAGAGGGGTGACGCGCATCCGGGTCGAGGATGAGATGACCATCTACTCGGCGGGCGAAATGAAGGAAGCGCTGGTCGGTGCGCTTTCGCACGGCGATGAATTCGAAGTAACGCTTGAGCAGGTGGCAGAGCTCGACAGCTCTGGCGTTCAGCTCCTCCTCGCCTTCAAGCAGGCCTGCGAGCGTGACGGCAAGTCCATCCGCTTTCTCAAGCCCAGCGCGCCCGTCCTCGAAGTCCTCGAAACACTCAAGCTCGACCCGCTCTTCGAACATGAGGAGCAGGAGCACGACGGCGAGCACGACGAAGCCGGGGAGGAACAG
>JAZBOX010000177.1:0-2635 GCA_036351355.1 Halieaceae bacterium | reverse complement strand
CATATATGGTCCGCCCCGCGTTGCAAGAGCCACGTAACTGTTTAGCAGAAGGAAGAGTTGCGGCCATATATCCGGCATCGTGATGAGGTTGCCTGTTGGCGCCTCGTGCCCTGATGGAATCCGCGCGCATCCCCGTCCTTATCACACTGACAGTCTCGGCCAAGCCGGCTGGTGGATAACCCAGGTTCTCGGGAATGCAGGACAAGCCTTTCATGCCATCACAGTGATCGTCACTCTTGGCAACTCGTGGTGTTGGGTGTTTCTTTTCGCCGTGCTAGGTTTCGTGCGCTATCCGCATCGATCTCGCCTCCGTTTCGGGAGCGGTGGGTCGGCCATAGGCGCCCTATGGGTTGATCCTCAAGGTGGCACGCTTGCCCGTAGTCACTGGCCTTGGCGAGGCATGAGAGCCGCGTTGCTCCTCCCAAGCCCTGACCGGCGGGGGCACGGGCGTCAAGGAGGAGTCCCGACGCCAGGAGGGAAGCTCCTTGATGCCTGTGCCCCTGGCGGTATCCTGCTGGGAGGAGCAACGCGGCTCGCACGGTGCAGCAGCCATTGGGCGCGACGATGCCGACACCGTCAGCCGGTCACGCCCATGGCCTGCTGCGCGCGATAGGGCTGGCCGGTGGTCAGGATCGCATAGGCGATGCGCGTGAGCTTGTTGGCCAGGGCGACGGCGGCGACGTTGGGATGGCGTCGAGCCTTCAGTGCGGTGGCCCAGCGGCTGAGCGGATCGTCTTTGCGCTCGGCCACGCGCAGCGCCGAACGCGCCCCATGGATGAGCAATTGGCGCAGGTAGACGTCGCCGCGTTTACTGATGCCAAGTAAGCGATCCTTGCCGCCGGTGGAATGCTGGCGCGGCACCAGAGCGAGCCAGGCCGCCATACCACGGCCATTCTTCAACAGCCTGGGGTCCTCGCCCACTGCGGCCAACAGTGCGGTGGCCCCTTTGGCGCCGATTCCGGGTAGCTGCATTAACGCTTGGGCTTGGGCGTTGTCCTGGGCGATCTGATCGATCTGTTCGTCGTAGTGCGCAACGCGTTGGTTCAGGTGCTGGAGCTCCTCGTAGAGCCTGTGCAGCTCAGCACGAAAGCGCTCACTGAGACCGTTATCAGCGTCCTCGAGGATCTCTGGCAAGCGCCGCTGCAGCGCGGCACGCCCCTGGGCGACCTCGATGCCGAACTCCAACATCAGACCACGCGTCTGATTGATCAGCGCGGTGCGCTGAGCGACCGCCAGGGAGCGCAGACGGTGGATGGCCTGGATATCTTGCTGCTCGGGGCTCTTGATCGCCACGAAGCGCATGTTCGGCCGCTGCACCGCCTCGCAGATCGCCTCGGCATCGGCGGCGTCGTTCTTGTTCGATTTGACGAACGGCTTGACGAACTGCGGAGCGATCAGGCACACATCATGGCCATAGGGGCGAAACGTCCGCGCCCAATGGTGGGCACTGCCGCAAGCCTCCATGGCAATGGTGCAGGCAGGCAACTGTGCGATGAATCCGGGCAGGCGTGCCCGGGTCAGCTGCTTGCTCAGGACCCGCGCTCCCCGTTCATCGGCCGCATACACATGGAAGCTGCGCTTGGCCAGGTCGATGCCCACAAACCGGATCGCCCGTTCTTTGCTACGCTCGGTCATTGGTCTACTCCGCTACCTCGGTTGACGATACTTTAAGGTCATCGCTCATTGTGCCCGCTCAGGGTGCGTTGGAGGAGCGGGGCGGACCATCCCATTACGCTGCGGCGCCGAAGCCAAGCGCGGCAACGGGCTGCTCGGCGCTGTAGACCAAATAGCGCAGCTGTGCCCCCGGCAGTGGCGTATGGCCGAGGTAGTGATAGCGCTCGATGAGCTCGTTGTACAGACGTGATGGAGCCTTCTCGCGCACGCACGAGAAGACCAAGGGTCTGAGCGCCGCGGTCGGTTGCTCGAGCAGTGGTTGCGGATCACTGAGCGCGCTGAGGCGCACGCGCACATCGGGGCGGGGGTTGCGCGGCGGCGGCAGTGCGATGAGCCCGTCCTCGTGCATGCGCAGCATCGCCACCCGAGCGGACATGTCCTTCAAGCCACCGTCAGGCTTATACCAGGCGAGTGCCTGGCAGGTCAGGCGCGAGAGTGCGGCGCGGCTGCGGGTGGGATCCTCGGCGATCAGCGCGCGGATCCGTGCGATGTCCTCAGCCTGGAAATCGCGCCCGCAATAGCGATGCCTCATGAACTGTCGATGCCAGGCGGTGACGCGGTCGCATTCGCCAGCGCCGCCGGTCGACACAGCTCGGCACGGCGCGCCGCATCCATCGACCAAGGCAGAAAGGGTTCCAATTCGCTCGGCGCCTGCCCACCGGCCTCGGCGCAGGCATTGAGAGAGTCGCTCAGCCAGGCACGCGGATTGAGGCCCCATAACGCCAGGGTCTGCAAGACGGAGAAGAGCGTGGCCGCCAGCTGCGCGCTCCACAGGCTACCCGAGCCATAATAATTTTTGCGCCCAATGACCGGTGTGCGGATGGTCTCCTCGGCCCGGTTATTGTGTGTGCCTTGAAAGGCACGGTTGATCCGTCGGTGGAAATCCGACCCGGCTAACTGTCGCTCCAGCCGGAAGCACAAGGGGCGGTCCAGGAGGTAACGAATGGTCTGAAGCACTCCT
>JAZBOX010000176.1:0-10762 GCA_036351355.1 Halieaceae bacterium | reverse complement strand
GCGGTGTTGAGCGCGCCGGCCTTGTCGCAGCAGGGGACTTACTACCGCTGGAAAGACGAGCGCGACCGCCTTGTCGTCAGCGACCGGCCGCCGCAGGACCCATCGATCGAATACGAAGTGGTGTCGCCGCGATCGTCGCTGGTGCGCCGCGTGTCACCGGGCGAGGGAGCGGTCCCCCCGGAGACCACGCCCCGGCCTGGCAATGAATTCGAGCGCGTCGACCCGGACGCTGGTGAAAGCAGAGTTCCTAAAAATCCGGAAACCTGCGCTCGAGCTCAGAGCAATCTCGCCACCCTGGAAACAGCCGCCCGAATACGCATTCGCGACCCCGAGACGGGGGAGCTGCGCTACCTTTCCGAGGAAGAAAAGGAAGAGCAGCGAGAGCGAGCGCGCAGCAATATCCGCATTCATTGCGAGTAGGCCTCAGGCCGCCGCGTCGACCTCATCCGATCGAAAGGCCGCCTCTGTGCCGACCCAGTCGGCCGTCACCCGCACCCCAGGCTCAAAGTCCCCCGCCAGCAGGCGCTGCGCGAGCGGGTTCTCGAGCTGCTGCTGAATCGCCCGCCTGAGCGGACGGGCGCCGTAGACCGGGTCGAAGCCCGCTTCCACGAGCTGATCGAGAAACGCCGGCGTGACCTCGAGCTCGATGTCGCGTTCGGCGAGGCGCGCACGCAGGCCGGCAAGCTGTATATCGGCGATCCCGCGCAGCTGGTCCTGACCCAGCGGGTGGAAGACCACGGATTCGTCGACCCGATTGATGAACTCGGGACGGAAGTGCGTAGCAACAACGCCCATCACCGCGGCCTTCATCGCCTCGTAGCGTTCCTCGCCCGCCAACTCCTGAATCAGGTCTGAGCCCAGGTTCGAGGTCATCACGATCACCGTATTGCGAAAGTCCACGGTGCGGCCCTGACCGTCGGTCAGGCGGCCGTCTTCGAGCACCTGCAACAGAATGTTGAACACATCGGGATGCGCCTTTTCCACCTCATCGAGCAGCAGCAGCGAGTAGGGTCGACGGCGCACGGCCTCGGTGAGATAGCCCCCTTCTTCGTAGCCGACGTAGCCCGGAGGCGCACCGATGAGCCTGGCCACGGAGTGCTTCTCCATGAACTCGGACATGTCGATGCGGACCATGGCCTGCTCGCTGTCGAAGAGAAACTCCGCCAGCGCCTTGCACAGCTCGGTCTTGCCCACGCCTGTCGGGCCAAGGAACAGGAAGGAACCGTTCGGCCGGTTCGGATCCGACAGACCGGCGCGCGAACGGCGCACGGCGTTGGCGACGGCGACCACCGCCTCATCCTGGCCGACCACACGCTCGTGGAGTGCCTCCTCCATGCGCAGAAGCTTCTCGCGATCGCCCTCGAGCATCTTCGAGATCGGGATGCCGGTCCAGCGGCTGACCACCTCGGCAACCTCTTCCTCGCTGACCTTGTTGCGCAGCAGCGTACGCTCCGCCGTCTCGGCGGCCTGAGCCTGCTGAAGCTGCTTCTCGAGCTCGGGCATGCGCCCGTACTGGAGCTCGGACATGCGCGTCAGATCGCCGGCGCGCCGCGCCGTCTCGAGCTCGAGCTTCACCTGCTCGATCTCACTCTTGACCGCCGCCGCACCCTGCAATGAAGCCTTCTCAGCCTTCCAGATCTCCTCGAGATCGGCGAACTCGCGCTCGATCCGGTCGATCTGCTCGTCTAGGATTTCAAGCTGCTTCGCCGCCGCCTCGCTGTCCTCCTTCTTCACCGCCTCGCGCTCGATCTTGAGCTGGATCAGCCGGCGCTCAAGCTTGTCCATGGCCTCGGGCTTGGAGTCGATCTCCATGCGGATACGGCTCGCAGCCTCGTCAATGAGATCGATGGCCTTGTCGGGAAGCTGGCGGTCGGTGATATAGCGCTGCGACAGACGCGCCGCAGCGATGATGGCAGAGTCGGTGATGTCCACGCCGTGGTGAACCTCGTAGCGCTCCTTGAGACCACGCAGGATGGCGATCGTATCCTCTTCGCTGGGCTCATCCACCAGCACCTTCTGGAAGCGTCGCTCGAGGGCGGCATCCTTTTCCACGTACTGACGGTATTCATTGAGCGTGGTGGCACCGACGCAGTGCAGCTCGCCGCGGGCCAGCGCGGGCTTGAGCATATTGCCCGCGTCCATCGAGCCCTCGGCCTTGCCGGCGCCGACCATGGTGTGGATCTCGTCCACAAACAGAATGACCCGGCCCTCCTCCTTCGACAGTTCGTTGAGCACGGCTTTCAGGCGCTCCTCGAACTCACCGCGGAATTTTGCTCCGGCGAGCAGGGCGCCGAGATCAAGGGACAGAATGCGCTTGTCGCGCAGTCCCTCGGGCACCTCGCCGTTGATCACGCGCTGAGCCAGACCCTCGACGATCGCGGTCTTGCCCACGCCCGGCTCGCCGATGAGCACGGGATTGTTCTTGGTGCGGCGCTGCAATACCTGGATCGTGCGTCGAATCTCGTCGTCGCGCCCGATCACGGGGTCGAGCTTGCCGTCGCGGGCGCGCTCCGTGAGGTCGATCGTGTAGCGCTCGAGGGCCTGGCGCTGGTCCTCGGCGTCGGCACTGTTGACGCCGTCACCGCCGCGTACTGCCTTCACCGCCGCTTCGAGGTTCCCGGCGGTCACGCCGCTTTTCTTGAGGATCTCCGCCACGGCCCCACCGGCGTCGATGAACGCCAGCAGCACGATTTCACTGGAGATGAAGCTGTCGCCGAGCTGCTGCGCACGGCGATCGCTCAGATTGAGCACCTTGCCGAGGTCTGGAGACAGGTGCAGTTCGCCGGTGGCTTCGCGCACAACGGGAAGTTCTTCGATGCGCGAGCGCAGCGCCTGCTGCAGCGAGTCGAGGTTGGCGCCTGCGCGCTGCAACAGCGGACGAACGGAGCCGCCCTGCTGGTTGAGCATCGCCTGCAGCAGATGCGCCGAATCGATCTGGTTGTGGTCCAACCCCAGCGCGATCGACTGAGCATCTGCCAGAGCGTTCTGCAGGGGGTTGGTGAGTTTATCCATTCGCATAGGTCCGTCCTCCGTTATACCCACGAGGTATACCGTCCGGGTGTGACCCGGCGTTTAATCCTGCACCAGATATGGGGTTATTGCGCGGGAAAACAAGGCCGGCGCAGGGTCAGGCGAATCAGGCCGGCAGGCAAAGGACCAGTGACGCCATGCGGCCCGTGGCGCCATCGCGGCGATAGGAGAAGAAGCGCGAAGCCTCGTTGAAAGTGCAGGCGTTGGCAGCCTGCACATCGGCAACGCCAAGGGAGTGAAGCCGAATTCGCGCGAGCGCGACGAGATCAGCGAGAAAGCGATCGTCTTCGCCACGGGCGCGAAAACAAGCGGCTACAGCTTCGCGAGACGCGCGGGAGGAAGAACCTTGCAGAAAGGCCTCGCGCACCTCGGCGCCGACTTCGAAAGCCGTGGGACCGATCGCCGGCCCCAGCCAGGCGCGCAGGCGTGCCGCGTCACAGCCCATGGCCGCGACTGCGCTCTCGATAACACCGCCGGCGAGGCCGCGCCAGCCCGCGTGCGCGGCGGCAACCACGCTGCCTTCAGCATCGCTGAGCAGTACGGGCAGGCAGTCGGCGGTCAGGATCGCGCAGGCCAGCAGCGGGGTCGTCGATACACTCGCATCGGCCTCGCGTAGCGCGTCGAGGCAGTCCAAGGCGCGCACCGTGGTCACACCGTGCTGCTGCGACAGCCACGCGATGCGCGTGCCGCCAGGCAGCGCGCCCGCAAGCATTGAGCGATTGGTGGCAATCGCCGCCGGATCATCACCGACGTGATCGCCGAGGTTCAAACTCGTATACGGGCCCTCGCTTGCGCCACCGCTACGCGTGGTCTGCACGATACGAACGCGCGGCGACCAGCGAGGTGGCGTGAAAACTTCGATCGCCACGACTCAGGTCAGCGCGCTGTCGAAGGCGTCGTGCTCGCGCAGGGTTTCAAGGAGCGCGAGTAAATCCGGCGCCAGCGGCGATTCGAATTCGCATTCCTCACCACGCGCAGGATGCGCGAAACTGAGGCGCCGCGCATGCAGCGCCTGGCGTCCGAAGGCACGCAGGGCATCGACGAAGGCATCATCGGCGCCGGCGGGGCGCTGGAAGCGGCCTCCGTAGACCGGATCGCCAAGGAGCGGATAGCCACGATGCGCCAGGTGCACACGAATCTGGTGCGTGCGCCCCGTTTCGAGCTGCACGGCGAGGGCCGTGTAGTGAGCGAAGCGCTCGGCAATGCGGTAGTGCGTGACCGCCGGCTTGCCGCCGTGGGCGACGACGGCCATGCGCGTGCGCTGGCGCGGATGGCGCCCGATCGGCGCATCGACACGCCCACCGCCGCTCAGGCGACCGCGAGCAACTGCGAAGTATTCGCGCTGCATGGACTTCGACTGGAGCTGTTCGACGAGGCTGCGATGCGCGAGCTCCGATGCCGCCACCACAAGGAGGCCAGAGGTGTCCTTGTCGAGTCGGTGGACGATGCCGGCGCGGGGCAGGTGCGCGAGCGACGGGCGATGGGCAAGCAGCGCATTGACCAACGTGCCGCGTGGATTGCCAGCGCCGGGATGGACCACCAGGCCTGCGGGCTTGTCGACCACGAGCAGGTGCTCGTCCTCGAAGCACAGCGACAGGGGAATATCCTCGCCGCCCCAGTCCACCTCGGCCTCGCTGTCGGCACTCAGGCTGAGGCACATGCCGCTGCGAACGAGATCGCGGCGCCGCGCCGTGCGACCGTCGACGCGCAGGTCACCTGCATCGATCCAGTCCTGGAGACGCGAGCGGGAAAAGTCCGTGAACAGCCGCGCGGCGGCGGCGTCGAGGCGCAGGCCGTCCTGCTCGTCACCGACGACGGCCGTCTGCTCGATGCGGATGGTCCCGGAACCAGGGGCGGTGCCGGGATCAGCCGCTGGTTTCTGCGTCACCATGGCTGTGCTTAAATAGCGCCCCCGCGAAAGCCTCAAATATTAGCACGGCACCCTCGATGCCCGTTTTATCCCACCTTGCCCGAACCGCGTCGTCCTCGACGCCCTCTGCCCGGTCAGCCTGCCCGCCGACCCCAGGGGCGGCGGGCGCCAGGGGTGTCTGCCTGCGCCGCTGGCGGGAATACTGCGCGCGCCTGGCGGCGACCGTTGCGGCCGGCTTCACAGCGCTGCGCAGCACCGCCATGGCAGCGCTGCCACGTCCGTCGCATGGAGCTCTGGTGACCGCGCTCGTGCTGCTGTGCCTCGCGGGCTGCGCCGGCAAGGAAGAGGATACGGGTTTCGACGCCGACAGCGGCGAGCAGCAGATCTATCAGCAGGCGCAGCGCTTCCTCAATGCCCGCAACTACGACCTGGCCATCCGCGCCCTGCAGGCGCTGGAGTCGCGCTATCCCTTCGGACGCTACGCCGAACAGGCCCAGCTCGAACTGATCTACGCGCACTACGGCGGCTTTGAGACCGAAGCCGCCATCGAGGCTGCCGAGCGCTTCATCCGCCTGCACCCGCAGCACCCAAACGTGGACTACGCGTACTATATGAAGGGCCTTGCGGTGGCGACCTCGAACCAGGACTTCCTGTCGCGACTGTCGCCCACGGACGACACCAAACGCGACATCAGCTACGCTCAGGAGGCCTTCGCCGAGTTCGCTCAGCTCGTCTCGCGCTTCCCCAGCAGCCCCTATGCCGCCGACGCGCGTGCGCGCATGGTTGCCCTGCGCAACGTCATGGCGCGCCATGAGATCCACGTCGCCAACTACTACTTCCGCCGCGGCGCCTATCTTGCCGCCGCCAACCGCGGCCGCTATGTAGTGGAGAATTTCCAGCGCACGCCCGCCGTAGGTGACGGCCTCGCGGTGATGGCGCAAGGCTACCTGCTCCTCGGCATGACCGATCTCGCCGACGACGCCATCGAGACGCTGAAGCTGAACTTTCCCGACCATCCCGCCCTCGACAAGAACGGCGAGTTCGACACGGTGTACACGGAAGACGGCCTGCAGCGCTCGCTCATCAACCGTGCGAGCTTCGGCCTGTTCAATCCTCCCAAGCCGCCGCAGTTCGACAGCCGCGACGGCTAGTCCCGGGTCGCTACTAGGCTTTTCTGCGCCACGCCCAGGTGATGGGATAGCGACGGTCGCGGCCAAAGCCGCGGCGTGTGATGCGAACGCCCACGGGCGCCTGGCGGCGCTTGTATTCGTTGAGATCGACGAGGCGGATCGTTCGCTCGACGTGCTCGCGATCGATTCCCTCGGCAACGATGTCCTCGGCGATCCAGTCCTGCTCGACATACAGCTCGAGGATGCGATCGAGCACGTCGTAGGGCGGCAGGCTGTCCTGGTCCGTCTGGTCCGGCGCCAGTTCCGCGGACGGCGGGCGCTCGATGACGCGCTCGGGAATGCAGGGACCGAGCGCATTACGGTAGCGGCACAGCTCGTAAACGAGCGTCTTCGGCACATCCTTGAGCACATCAAAGCCGCCGGCCATGTCGCCGTAGAGCGTGGAATAGCCGACGGCGAGCTCGCTCTTGTTGCCCGTGGTGAGCACCAGCGACCCCTTCTTGTTGGAGATCGACATCAGGATCACGCCGCGACAGCGCGCCTGCAGATTTTCCTCGGTGGTGTCGGGATCGAGGCCTTCGAACTCGTCAGCGAGCGCTGCCAGGAAGGACTCGTAGATCGCCTCGATGGGGATGACGCTGTGCCGAACGCCAAGGATTGCGCTCTGCTCCGCCGCATCTTCCACGCTGATCTGCGAGGTGTAGCGGAACGGCATCATCACCGCCTCGACGCGCTCGGCGCCGAGGGCATCGACGGCCACCGCCAGCGTCAGCGCCGAGTCGACACCGCCGCTCAGGCCGAGCACGACGCCGGGGAATCCGTTCTTGTTCACGTAGTCGCGCACACCGAGCGTGAGCGCGCGCCACACCGCCTCGGTCTCCTTCAGCGCCACGGCTCGCGGCTGTGCCTCGATACGCGGCGCCTCCGGCCTGGCGCGCAGGCTGATCCAGCACATGGCCTCTTCGAAGCGCGGCGCCTCGGCACAGACTTGCCCGCGACAGTCGACGGCGAAGGATCCGCCGTCGAAGACAAGCTCGTCCTGACCACCGACCTGATTCACGTAAACGATGTCCAGGCCGAGCTCCCGCGCCTGCCCCATCACCAGATCGAAACGCTCTGCCTGTTTGCCACGATGATAGGGCGAGGCGTTCAGATTGATGAGGAGTTGTGCCCCGGCCTCGCGCGCCGTGGCCGCCGGCCCCTGACGCCACAGGTCCTCGCAGACCGTCAGCGCGACGGGGACGCCTTCAATATCGAGAACACAGGGCGAATCGCCCGGCGCAAAGTAGCGCTTCTCGTCGAAGACCTGGTAGTTGGGCAATTGCTGCTTGCGGTACTCCGCGCACAGCGTTCCGTCGTGGATCACGCCGGCACAGTTATAGAGCAGATCGCCGTGGCGGCGTGGGTAGCCCAGAACAACCCAGGCGGACCCGGGCAGCTCGCGCCCGAGACGTTCCAGGCAGGCCTCGATGCGCGGACCAAGCGACGGACGCAGGAGCAGATCCTCGGGCGGATAGCCCGAGAGCGTGAGTTCGGGGAACACCACCACCGCTGCCGGATCGCGGCGCACGGCATCGCGCACGGTATCGAGCACTCGCTCCGTGTTGCCGGCAAAGTCGCCGACCACCGTGTTGATCTGGGCCATCAGGAGCTGCATGGATGATTCCGTACCCGCTTGCAAGGCGCGCATTGTGAACCCTGGACCGATGACACTCCAGTAAGCGGAGCCTTCGAAGCGGGGCATTTTTGCCACAGCGCTTCGGGGCGCATCGTCGTGACCACCCCCGGAAGCGCAGGCTAGAATGCCGCCATGGTTCCGCTTCAGATCAACAGCGCCGGGGCGCAGAACGGCAGGCCGCGGTGAACGGGAGCGCGATCGCCCTTCCCCCTGCACCGCTGGCCCCGGGCAAGAACCAGCTGCTTTTTCGCATCTATCTGCTCTACCGCGTTCTCCTCGGCGTGGTTTTTCTTCTGCTGCTGACGCTGCCCACCACCCGCGCCCTCGTCGGCTCCGACCAGCCGACGCTCTACGCCGCTGCGAGCCTCGGTTTCCTGCTCAGCAACCTGGCGGTGCTCGGCAGCGGCGAGCGCCGCGTGCAGGACTCGAACGTCGGCCTTGTGCTGATGTTCGCCGTCGACATTCTGTGCATCACGCTGGTGAGCGATGCCTCCGGCGGTATGAGCAGCGGCCTGCCCCTGCTCCTCACGGTAACGATTGCCTCGAGCGCCGTGCTGATCAGCAAGCACTCGATCGCCACGCTGGTGGCGGCGCTGGCAGTTCTGGCGACGCTTCTGGACACGCTGCGCCTGATCTCCACGGGCGCCATCGGCTTCGACGCTCTCTTCCCCGCCGGCCTCCTCGGCATGCTCTTCTTCGTGGTCTCGGGCATCGTGCAGATCGTCGCCCTGCGCCTCGGTCGCGCCGAGGCCATGGCGCTCGAGCGCGCCGACGATCTTTATCGTCTACAGCGTCTGAACGAGCAGATCGTGCAGAACATGCAGACGGGCATTCTCCTGATTGACGATAAAAACAGTGTCCGCGTGCTCAACGGCGCTGCCGGACGACTGCTCGACCCCACGCGGCCCCTCGCCATCGAGCAGGGACGCTCGATCGCGGATTACAGCGAGGAGCTTGCCGAACGCCTCGACAACTTTCTGCGCACGGGCGACCAGCGCGGCGCACCGTTTCGCATCCGCAATGACGGCACGGAGCTGGTCGCGCGCTTTCAGTCTCTCGCCGCCGAAAGCCAGGCCCAGACCCTGGTATTTCTCGAGGATTACCGCCCGATCACGGCCTACGCGCAGTCGCTCAAGCTGAGCTCCCTGGGGCGGCTCGCCGGAAGCATCGCCCACGAGATCCGCAATCCCCTCGGCGCCATCAGCCACGCATCGCAACTGCTGCAGGAATCGGCGACGCTCGACACGGACGACCGGCACCTCGTGAGCATGATTCTCACCAACAGCCATCGCGTGAACGAAATCGTGGAGAGCGTCCTGCAGATATCCCGTCGCGAGCCGCCGCGCCCGGAAACGCTGGGGCTGGCGACCTGGATCAACAGCTATCGCGAGCGCTATCAGCTGTCGCGCGACGCGGGCGGAGAGGTGGTGATCGAATACGTGGACCGCGGCGCGCGCATCGTGTTCGACCCGGAGCACCTCGGCCGAATCCTCGACAACCTGATCGACAACGCCCTGCGCCACAGCGAAGGCGCCGGCGCCGGACGTCGGGCGGAGCTGCGCATCCGCGTCGATCGCGGACGCGGGGAGTGCGTGCTGGATATCTACGACGAGGGCAAAGGCGTCGCCGAGGCCGACATCCCGCGACTCTTCGAACCCTTCTTCACGCGAAGCAAGGGCGGCAGCGGACTGGGCCTTTACCTGTGCCGCGAGCTCTGCGAGCTCAACCAGTCACGCATCGCATATGCGCCGACCAGCGACGGTCGCAGCCGCTTCCAGATCACCATACGGCAACAGGAGTAAGCTCCATGACTGCCAGGACCCGGTCCATGCGCGTACTCGTCGTCGACGACGAACCCGACATCCGCGAACTGCTCGAGATCACGCTCTCGCGAATGGGGCTCGACACGGTCGCGGCAGAGGACCTTGCCGGTGCCTACGAGGCGCTGAAGGAGCACGGGGATCTGCGCCTCTGCCTCACGGACATGCGCCTGCCCGACGGTAACGGCATCGAGCTCATCGAACGAATCCAGAGCGACTTCCCCCAGCTGCCCGTCGCGATGATCACGGCTCACGGCAACGTAGACAGCGCCATCCGCGCCCTCAAGGCCGGCGCCTTCGACTTCGTGAGCAAGCCCGTGGACCTCGAGAAGCTGCGCAGCCTCGTCGCCTCGGCGCTCGAGCTGGAGGAACATACGGGAAGCGACGAGGCCGAGGGCGAGGAGCTCGTTGGCGATACGCAGGCGATGCGTACGCTGCGCCAGCAGATCGTCAAACTGGCGCGCAGCCAGGCGCCGGTGCATATCCACGGCGAGTCGGGCAGCGGCAAGGAGCTCGTCGCGCGCAGCATCCACGGCCACGGCCCGCGCGCCGCCGGCCCCTTCGTCGCCGTGAACTGCGGTGCCATCCCCGCAGACCTGATCGAGTCCGAGCTTTTCGGACATCTGAAGGGCAGCTTCACGGGAGCCAGCCGTGACAAGCTCGGCCTGTTCCAGGCGGCCGAGGGTGGCACGCTGTTTCTCGACGAGGTTGCCGACCTGCCGCTGGCAATGCAGGTGAAACTACTGCGGGCGATCCAGGAAAAGCGCGTACGCCCCGTCGGGGCGAGCGAGGAAGTCCCCACGGATGTGCGTCTGCTCTCGGCCACGCACAAGCCCCTCGCGCAGGAAGTCGAGGCGGGCCGCTTTCGCGAGGACCTGTTCTTTCGTATCAACGTAATCGAGCTGCGCGTGCCCAGCCTGCGCGAACGCCGCGAGGACATACCGGTGCTGGCACAGAGGCTGCTTGAGCGCATCGCACAGTCGAACGGGGTGCGCCCGCCCGACCTGAGCGCAGACGCCATCGAACGCCTGCTCGACTACCGCTTTCCAGGCAATGTCCGCGAGCTCGAAAACATGCTCGAACGCGCGCTGGCGCTGTCCGAAGGCGGCGAAATCAACGCCGAGGATCTGCAGCTGGGCAGCGTGCCCTTACCCGCAGCGGGCAGGTCTTCATCAGAGGCGGAGCGCGGATCGCTGCTCACGCGCGTCGCCGGCGACATCGACGCCTATCTCGC
>JAZBOX010000175.1:0-31274 GCA_036351355.1 Halieaceae bacterium | reverse complement strand
GAGGGCGGCGGGGTTAAAAGGCTTTCCTACTTGTAATATTCCGGACTTGACCTGACACTCATTGCCGGATCAGGTCGAACTCTCCATCAAAGCGGACATCGCGCGTCTGGCTTCCAAAGGCCGGCTATCGGCCAGGAGCGGACAGTCGGAAGGCCAGCTCAGAAGCTTACATCAGAGTACCGCCGACCTCGTTGCTATCCCATGCAGTAGTGATTGGGTCGCAAAAAAGCTGCCACAAGCCCAGACTCTGTTGTACGCCCGCGTGCGTACCGTTTAACGTAGTCGTATTAACCTCTTCTTCCGGTCTACTGAGTGACTGAGGGACACAGTAAATGGAAATTTTACTCGCCCTGTTTATCCTAGGTATCGCAATTTATGGACTTTGGATGCACATCTCGGAGCTTCATGCCAAGGTCGACATCTTGATGCAAAGCAACGATGTGGATTGGGAGCGGTACTTCACCGAGGAATTGGTTGCCGAATTGCAACGAGGAAAAACGGCCAAAGCAGCGATGTTGTTACGCCAGCAAACAGGTTTATCGACAAAGACCTGCCAGGCGATCGTGAGCAAGTACCAGTCTGGGCTTGCATAACGAGATCAAGATTACTGCTTTAACTACGCGGCTCATTAAAGCGCTGAGTTTCAGCGGAGTAGCGTCCTAGGGCTGCTCGGGGTCGACAGCGGTCATTTATAGGTGGGACTGGGAACGTCTGCTTTCTCAAAAGTGGCCATTCACAGATCATGGCTGAAACGGCAGGAATCGGTCGTTAGCAGCCTCCTACAAATCGTCCTCCTTCAGTACATAGGCATAAGCGAAGACCTTCTCTCCGTTCCGAAGGAAAGCTGTCAGCTTCGTGCGAACATACTCGTCGCCCTCGAGTTGATCTAATTCCGCCCACTTCCGACCTAACTCGATCGAGGTAAGAATCTGCCCGTGAACCTCTTGTCCGCACTCGTCTGATACCAGACCCGGGTATCCCAGACTCGCACCCCAGCCAGCATTCACAAGCCTTCCTTTTACGACAGCAGGCTGCCAGTGGCCAGGAACCCCCGCCAGCACATGCTCGTTAGGCCCACCTGGTTGAAGCGACCCATAGATGAAAAGCCGTTCCATATTCGATTTTCGGTACCCAGGAATCAGGGCAAGAGTATGCAAGCCCGCCGGTTCAACAAGCAATTTTCCCTAAGGGTCGACAGCGATCATTCGAGGTCCATCCACGGAATGACCGCTTTCGAGTCATTTTTTTGCTTCTTTCCTTTCGTGTCGTTGGTCTCGCCGAACTAGCGAAAACTTCGCGGCTTCACGCCCAGATTGCCGAGTGCGTCCGAGTGATCGTAGAGCGCGCCGGCGACGATGTGGGTCACGCCTTCCTTCTTTTGCAGCGTGCCTTTCACCAGCAGCAGGTGGCCTTTCATCAGCGCCTCGCGGAACTGCGTCTGTATGCTCGGCCACACGACCACATTGTTGTTGCCGGTTTCGTCCTCGAGGGTCAGGAACAGCACGCCGGAGGCAGTGCCCGGACGCTGGCGGCAGGTGACCAGGCCGGCGATGCGCACGAAGCGGCCGTCGCCGAGGCTGCCGAGATCGGCGTTGCGTTTGCACTGTAGGAAAGGTGGGCGCTTGCGCAGCAGTGCCAGGGGGTGCGCGCGCAGGGTGACGCCGGTGCTCTGGTAGTCGGCAATCACGGCTTCGGCCACGGCCGGGGTCGGAATCTCCACGGCGTCGTTAAGCTCCGCAGCACAGGCCTGGCCTTCGTGTTGCAGCAGCGGTCGCTCCGGCTCCAGTGCCATGGCCTGCCAGCGCGCCTGGTGGCGGTTGCCGCTGAGGCTGGCCAGGGCATCGGCATCCACCAGCGCCTCCATGGCGCCCCTGTCGAGCTCAGCGCGGCGGCGCAGGTCGGCGAGCTGGCGAAACGGCCCCTGCCGGCGCGCCGTCGTGATCCGCTCGGCGGCATCGCGGGCCAGTCCCTTCACCAGGCGCAGGCCGAGGCGGATCGGCGCCTTGTGCCCCGCGCGGCCGACATCGAGCAACTGGTGATCCCAGTCGCTGTGATTCACATCGATGGGAAGCGCGTCCACGCCGTGGCGGCGCGCGTCCTGGATGAGCTGCGAAGGCGTGTAGAAACCCATGGGCTGACTGTTGAGCAGGCCCACGTAGAAGGCCGCGGGGTGGTGGCGCTTGAGCCAGGCCGACACGTAGGCGAGCAGGGCGAAGCTCGCCGAGTGCGATTCGGGAAAACCGTAGCCGCCAAAACCCTTGATCTGATCGAAGAGTCGCCTGGCATAGTCCTCGCTGTAGCCGCGGCGCAGCATGCCCTGCGTGAGCTTTTCCTCGAAGGTCAGCAGCTTGCTGTCGCGCCCCCAGTTGGTGATGGCGCGGCGCAGCTGGTCGGCTTCTCCACCGGTGAAGCCGGCGGCGACCATGGCCAGGCGGATGACCTGTTCCTGGAAGATCGGTACGCCGAGGGTGCGCTCGAGCACGCTTTTTACTGCGTCGTCGGGATAGGTGACGCTTTCGAGGCCCTGGCGGCGGCGCAGGTAGGGGTGAACCATGTCGCCCTGAATGGGCCCTGGGCGCACGATGGCGATCTCGATCACCAGGTCGTAGAAGCAGGCGGGCTTGAGGCGCGGCAGCATGGTCATCTGCGCCCGCGACTCGATCTGGAACACGCCGATCGAATCCGCCTGCTGCAGCATGTGGTAGGTGGCGCTGTCCTCCGTGGGTATGTCCTGCAGGCAGCGGATGCGCGGGTCGTAGCGCTGTACCAGGTCCAGGGACTTGCGGATCGCCGAGAGCATGCCGAGGGCGAGCACGTCGACCTTGAGCAGACCCAGGGCCTCGATGTCCTCCTTGTCCCACTGGATGACCGTGCGATCGGCCATGCTCGCGTTCTCGACGGGTACGAGCTGCGAGATCGGGCCGCGGGAGATCACGAAGCCGCCGACGTGCTGCGACAGGTGGCGCGGAAAGCCCAGAATCTCCTGAACCAGGCGATAGAAGAGCGCGGCGGTGCTTGTTCCGCCATTTTCCTGTTCTTCGCGCTGCGTATCGAGGCCATGTTCGGCAAAGCGCGCCTCGAGGTCGCGCTGCTTGTCCCACCAGGCCAGGGACTTGGCCAGGTCATCGACGAAGATCGGATCGAGGCCGAGCGCCTTGCCGACGTCGCGCACCGCGCTGCGCGCTCGATAGGTGATCACCGTGGCCGCCAGCGCGGCGCGGCGGCGCGTGTACTTGCGGTAGATGTACTGGATGACTTCTTCGCGGCGCTCGTGTTCGAAGTCGACGTCGATATCCGGCGGCTCGTCGCGCTCGCGTGAGATGAAGCGCTCGAAGAGCAGCGAGACCTTCTCCGGCGATACTTCGGTGATGAGCAGGCAGTAGCACACCACCGAGTTCGCCGCCGAGCCTCGGCCCTGGCAGAGGATTCCGCGCTCGCGTGCGAAGCGCACCACGTCATAGACCGTGAGGAAGTAGTACTCGTAATCCAGCTCGGCAATCAGGGCGAGTTCGGCTTCGATGCGCTCGCGGATCGGCTGCGGCGTGCCCCGGGGCCAGCGCCGGCTGGCGCCCTGCCAGGTCAGCTCGCGGAGATAGCTGCGTGCGCTGTAGCCCTCGGGCACAACCTCTTCGGGATATTCATAGCGCAGCTCGTCGAGGCTGAAGCGACACTGGCGGGCGATGCGCTGGGTCTCGGCGAGCAGCTCGCCCGGATAGAAGCGCTCCAGCTGGTGCAGGCTTCGCAGGTGCTGCTGCGCATTGGGCAGGCGGCGGCTGCCGAGCTCCAGGATGCTGCAGTTGTGGTACAGCGCTGTCATCACGTCGTGCAGCGGCTTGCGCGCGGCGCAGTGCATGCGCACGTCGCCGCAGGCGACCAGCGGCAGGGCGAGATCGCGGCCCAGGGTCTGCAGACTGCGGTAGCGACGCAGCTCGTCGTTGCCGAGCAGGTAGTGCACGCCGATCCAGACGCGCTCGCGGCACAGGCGCGCAAGCTGACGGCCGTAGCCACGCGTCACCTCCGTGTCGTCGCCGGGAAGCCAGATCAGCAGGCAGCGCTTGAGGTGAAAGATCAGGTCGCGCAGGGCGAGCTCGTATTCGCCCTTGGGGCTGCGCCGCCGCCCCAGGCTGATCAGGCTTGACAGCTCGGCGTAGGCCGCGCGCGTGGGGGCGAGGGCGACGATGCGCAGACCCTCGACCAGCGTGAACTCGCTGCCGATGATCAGGTGCAGGCCATGCTCCTTAGCGGCGACATGCGCCTTGACCACGCCAGCCAGCGAGCATTCGTCGGTGATCGCAATGCCTGCATAGCCCTTCGCCGCCGCCTGCGCCACCAGCTCCTCCGGCCGCGAGGCGCCGCGCAGGAAGCTGAAGCAGGACAGGCAGTGGAGTTCGGTGTAGGGCGGGGCTTTCGTGCCTCGGTTCGGACGATTACTGTACATATATACAGTATAGCCAGAGGGTGTAACTTCTGCGCCCAGACGGCAGTATCGGGTTTATGGAAGAGATTCTCAGGATCATCACTCTGACCGGCCTCGCCGGTGCCTGCATACCCCTGGGCGCAGCCCTCGCCATGCTGCCGGGTGTGCGTCCGCGCTGGCTGAAGCACGAGCTGCGCCATTTCATCACCGCCCTGGGCGGTGGCATCCTGCTCGGCGCCGTATCCGAGGTGCTGGTGCCCGAAGGGCTCGCGGCGATGGATGAGTCGATGCTGGCCATCCCGATCGTGTTCACCGGCGCCCTGGTGTTCTTCGCCATCGAGCGCTTCCTCGGCCTGAGGCGCCAGGAAGCGCCACAGCTGATGGGCATGTTGCTCGACTACGTGCCCGAGGCGATCGCCCTCGGCGGCATGGTGGCTGCGTCATCGCCGCTTTCGTTGCTGCTCGCAGTGCTCATCGGCGTGCAGAATCTGCCCGAGGGCTTCAATGCCTATCGCGAACTGGAGATGCGCAACCACGGCGGCTCGCGCAGGGGGCTGCGGATGATGCTGATGCTCGTGCCGCTGGGTCCGATCGCCGGGCTTTGCGGCTACTTCTTTCTGTCCGGGCACGAGGCTGTGCTGGGTGCGATCATGCTGTTCGCTGCCGGTGGGATCATCTACCTGATCTTTCAGGACATCGCGCCGCAGTCCCGCCTGAAGAAGCACTGGGCACCGCCCCTCGGCGCTGTCTGTGGGTTCTGCCTTGCGCTGTTCAGCGAAATGCTGGTGAATCCGGTCTGAGCGCATTTCGGACATCGACGCGTTACCCTGCTGCGTATCCGTCGCCTACTGGCAGAGGTAAAACACCATCACGATGAAAGCATCCGATCTTTTTGTGCGCGCGCTCGAGGCGGAGGGCGTCGAATACGTCTTCGGCATTCCCGGCGAAGAAAACCTGGACCTGCTCGAGTCCCTGCGCACGTCCTCTATCCGCCTGATCCTGACCCGCCACGAGCAGGCGGCGGGGTTCATGGCCGCGACCTACGGGCGCCTTACGGGTAACGTTGGTGTGTGCCTGTCGACGCTGGGTCCCGGGGCGACGAATCTGGTGACCGCGGCGGCCTACGCGCAGCTCGGGGCGATGCCCATGCTCATGGTCACGGGCCAGAAGCCGATCAAGAGCTCGAAGCAGGGCCGCTTCCAGATCATCGACGTGGTCGACATGATGCAGCCGCTGACCAAGTACACGGCGCAGATCGTCAGCGGCGATCGCATACCGGCGATGGTGCGTGAGGCCTTTCGCCTCGCGCACGAGGAGCGCCCCGGTGCCGTGCACCTGGAGCTGCCCGAGGATATCGCCGCCGAGGACACGGCGGTGGAGCTGGTGCCGCCGAGCCTCGTGCGCCGGCCCATCGCCGAGTACAAGGCGATCAACGCGGCCGTGGAGATGATCGAGGCGTCGCGCGCGCCGGTGCTGCTGATCGGTGCCGGCGCCAATCGCAAGCTGACGGCGCGGATGCTGCGCGAATTCGTCGACAAGACCGGCATTCCCTTCATCACCACGCAGATGGGCAAGGGCGTGCTCGATGAGCACGACGAGCGCTTCATGGGCAATACGGCGCTCTCTGACGGCGACTTCGTCCACCGCGTGATCGAGGCCGCCGACCTCATCATCAATGTCGGCCACGACGTGGTCGAAAAGCCGCCCTTCTTCATGCGCCCCACGGACAAGCGTCGCGTGATGCATGTGAACTTCGATTCTGCCGTGGTCGACCCAGTTTACTTCCCCCAGCTTGAGGTGGTCGGCGACATTGCCAACAGTATCTGGCAGCTCAAGGAGCGCGTGTCGGCGCAGGCGCACTGGGATTTCAGCCTGTTCCGCGCAGCGCGCGAGGCGGAGATCGCCCATCGAAGCGCGAGCGAAAGCGACGATCGTTTTCCCGTGCTTCCCGAGCGCCTCGTTCGCGCCGTGCGCTCCGCCGTGCCGCGCGAGGGCATCGTCACCCTCGACAACGGCGTCTACAAGATCTGGTTTGCGCGCAATTTCCCCGCCGCGCATGCCAAGACCCTGCTCCTCGATAACGCGCTCGCCACCATGGGCGCCGGCCTGCCCTCGGCGATGGCGGCAAAGCTGGTCTACCCCGATCGCCCCGTGGTCAGCGTCTGCGGCGACGGCGGCTTCATGATGAACAGTCAGGAGGTCGAGACCGCCGTGCGTCTGGGCCTGCACCTGGTAGTGCTGGTGCTGCGCGACGACGCCTACGGCATGATCAAGTGGAAGCAGGCCGACGGCGGCTTCGATGACTTCGGCCTCGACTACGGCAATCCGGATTTCGTTCGCTACGCCGAGGCCTATGGCGCCCGCGGCTGGCGCCTTGAGGCCACGGATGGTCTCGAAGCGCTGATCACGCGCTGCCTCGACGAGCCGGCGGTGCACATCATTGACGTGCCCGTGGATTACTCGATGAACACGGAGACGCTGTTTACTACCATCCCGAGGCTCAGCGCCTCACTTTGATCTACCGTTCAGTAAGGAGTGCCCACCCATGAGCCCCGAATCATTGAAGAAGAGCGCCGCGCAGCTGGTTGCCGAGGCCCGCGAGGAGATCGAGAACGTTTCCGTGGAGGAGGCGCAGCGCCTGCTTGAAGACCCCACAGTGCTCTTCGTCGATATCCGCGATGTGCGCGAGCTGCAGCAGCAGGGCAGCATACCCGGCGCCTTCCACGCGCCGCGCGGCATGATCGAGTTCTGGGTCGATCCCGACAGCCCCTACTTCAAGCCGCCGCTGGCGGAGCGCGACCGTCTGCTGCTCTTCTGCCAGTCCAGCTGGCGCTCGGCGCTTGCGACGAAGGCGTTAAAGGAGATGGGCGTGTCCGTTGCGCACATCGACGGCGGTTTCAAGGCCTGGCAGGCCGCCGGTGGTGCCGTGGAGGCACGGGACTCTGCGGGCAGCGACTGAGCGATTGATTTGCGCTTCCCGGCGCTTCTTTCCCGCTCAATGGTTCGAACACGCTGAGCGGGGCGGCGAACGGCGTCCACTACACGCTATGCCGCCCGGGCGAGCCTGGGCTGCGTCATCGAATAGTCATCTTTCGCGCTTAGCTTGAGCCGCTTTCCCGAACGGAGAGCCGTCATCATGTCCCTGCGCCGTCGTCATTTTCTGCGTTATTCCCTGGCGCTCGCCGGGTCCGTCTACGTATCCACGCGGCTCACGGGCTGCGCCCTGAATCGCAACGCACCCGACCTCGGCGAGGCGAGCTTTACGCACGGCGTTGCTAGTGGCGATCCGGAGGCGACGGCCATCATCCTGTGGACCCGTGCGCAATCCTCCTCGCTCGGAGCGCCTGTGCGCATCGGCTGGGAGCTGGCCGAGGACTCGGCGTTCACGCGCATCGTCCGCAGCGGTCTCGCCGATGCAGAAGCGGATCGTGACTACACGGTAAAAGTCGATGTTCGCGAGTTGGAGCCCGGTCGGTCCTACTTCTACCGATTCCTTTCAGCTGACGGAGCGAGCCCGACGGGACGAACAAATACTCTGCCCGAGGGGCGCGTCGAGGAGCTGCGCCTGGCGGTATTCTCCTGCTCCAATTACCCGGCGGGTTATTTCCATGCCTACGGCGAGGCCGCTCGTCGCAGCGACCTCGACGCCTTTGTGCACCTGGGCGACTACTTTTATGAGTACGGCGCCGGAGGTTACGCCACCGAGCGCGCCGTCGAACTGGGTCGCGACTTTCCCGCCGACAACCGCGGTGAGATCTACACCCTGGACGATTACCGTCGACGCTATGCCTGGTATCGCAGCGATGCCGACCTGCAGGCCCTGCACGCCGCGGCGCCGATGATTTCGGTCTGGGACGATCACGAGATCGCCAATGATGCCTGGCGCGAAGGAGCAGAAAACCACAGCGAGGACGAGGGCGATTACGAGGCGCGCAAAGCGGCCGCCCTGCGCGCATATTTTGAGTGGATGCCGCTGCGTCCTCTTCGACCCGATACCGCCGGTCGTAGCTACCGCAGCTTTGCCTTCGGCGACCTGGTCGATCTGCACATGCTCGACACGCGGCTTATCGGTCGCGATCAGCAGCTCGCCTATGCGAGCTACTTTGACCGGGACAGCAAGCAGCTCGATGCCGCTGCCTTCACCCGCGACATTACGGCGCCCGATCGCAGCCTCCTGGGCGAAGAGCAGCGCGCCTGGTTGTATGCGGCTCTCGAGACATCGCAGGCGCGTTGGCAGGTCCTCGGCCAGCAGGTGTTGATGGCGCGCATGACGATGCCCGCTGCGATGCTGAGCCGCCTGTTTGCGGATCGTGACCTCGCTGCCACGGGACCGTTGATCGAGGAACTGGTCACCGACAAGATGGCATTGGCGGCCGGTGAAGCGCTGGCCGACGAGCGCCTGCAGCGACTGCGTGCCCAGCTTCCCTACAACCTCGATGCCTGGGATGGCTATCCCGCCGAGCGAGAGCGTCTCTACGCAGTTGCCCGTCGCCTCGACAAGGAACTTGTCGTCCTGGCCGGAGACACGCATAACGCCTGGTACAGCGAACTGCGTGACCGATCCGGGAAGCGTGTGGGCCTGGAGCTCGGCACGAGCAGCGTGTCGTCTCCGGGTATGGAGTCCTATCTATCGCTGGGGGAGAAGGAGGCTCGCGATCTGGAGCGGGCCCTCGTCGCCCTGATCGACGAACTCCAGTACTGCGAGCTGCGCTCCCGTGGCTACCTCGACGTGACCTTTACCCGCAGCACGCTGACGCCGCAGTGGCACTTCGTCGATACGGTGACCGATAAGTCCTACTCCGTACGCAGCACGGCGAGGACGGTACGGGCCTGAGCCCGACACCGTCCGCCGCGCGGCGGGGCAGAATCAGGGGCCGAAGAAGACGTCCAGCTGCAGGCCGTAGAACAGCGGCGGCCCGGCCACAAAGGTGGGGTTGCCGAAGGAGCCGCCCGTGTTCCCCGCATCCACCAGGTATTCCTCGTCGAGGACGTTGTTGGCGAAGGCCTCCACACGCCAGCCCTGGCTTTCATTCTGCAGGCCGAAACGCAGATTCAGCAGTCCGTAGGCGTCTTCGGCGATGTCGAGGCCTGCGATCGGCGCATTGTCCGGTTCGAAGAACACGTCGCTGCGGTAGCTGTAGACCAGCGAGCCGGTCAGCGCCAGGTTACCGCTGAGCGCCTGCTGGTAGCGCAGGCCCGCGCTGGCGGTCCATTCGGGCTGCAGGCGGAAACGATTCCCGGCCAGGTTACCGTTGCTGCTGTCGTCGTCGATCTCGGCGTCGAGGTAGGCAACGTTGGCGAAGATGTCCCAGGCGTCGCCCAGCAGGGCGCGCACATCGGCCTCGAGGCCGATGTTGGTGGCGGAGCCGGCATTGGCGGTGAAGAAGTCGCCGGCCTCGTCCTGAAGCGTCACCTGAAAATCCGAGTAGTCCTGATAGAACACGGAGGCGCTGTAGCTCAGGCGTCCGTCGGGGCTGCTGCCCTTGAGTCCGCCCTCGTAGTTCCACACGATTTCCGCGGGCACCTCCGTCACTTCGGCCACGACCTGGCCGGCGCCGTCGAGCGTCGATGCGACGTCAATAACGTCGGAACGTCGACCCTTGGAAACCGTGGCATAGGCGTTCATTCGGTCGTTCACGGCATAGAGCAGGTTGAAGCGCGGCAGCCAGTCATCGAAGTCGCCGCTCGCCTCGAGGACGGCGCCGCCGGTGCTCACCACTGGCAGCAGCGGGATCGGGGCAAGCACTGCGAGCGGTGAGTCGGCGCTGAATCCACTGATCCGATCTTCGCGAACGTAGCGCAGACCCAGCGTTGCCTCGACGCGATCGCTGAAGCGCCAGGTGCCGTCGGCGAACACCGAGACGATTTCGTTCTCGCCATAATTCGCGAAGTTACTCGCGTAGGGGAGCGTGGCGACGGCGCCACCGGTGAGGATCGGCGTGAGGATGTTGACGGAGCCGTCCGCGTTAATGCACGGCAGGCCGCTGCCGAGGGCACCCACGCAGTTGAGGTAGATCGACTCCTCCGTCGAGAAGGGCACGCGCTGGCTGCCGTCCTCCGTGAAGTAGTTCGCGCCGAGAATGTAGGTCAGACGCTCTCCTTCGCCGACCAGGCGGAATTCCTGGCTGAACTGATCGCCTTCGGCATCTTCGGCGAACTCCAGAAACCAGGCCTGCGTGCCGTCGGCATCGAAGATCTCAAGGGATTCGAAGCTGCGGCCGGCGGTGATCGAGGTGAAGTTCAGGCGGTCGCTGAGCTGCCATTCGACGCGCAGGTTGAGGTCTTCCACCTCGCGCTCGATACCGAGGCGCGGCGCGCCCAGGGCCTGCGCCGATAGCGGTGAGCCGGACATCTCCACGAAGGAGAAGGGGCTCGTGTCTCCGCCCGTTGGCGCGAAGAGCCCGTTCTTGAAGGAGGTGCCCGAGTCGCTGTTCTCCTCGTAGGTGTACACAAGGTCGACGACGAGATTGTCATTGGGCGTGAAGCGCAGCGAGGGGCGTACGGCGGTGCGCTCGATCGCCTGCATGTCGCTCTGCTGCTGCCCACCGGGATTCTGCGAGCGCTCGCTGCCGGCGATATTGCGGATGAATCCGTCACGCTCGCGATAGCTGACGGCCAGACGTCCCTGAACCAGGTCGTTGCCACCGGTGACGTGGCCGCGCAGCTGGCGCGCCGAGTAGTTGCCGGCATTCAGCGACAGATAGCCCCCGAGTTCCTGCTCGGGGCGTTTCGTGTACACGCTGACGGCGCCGACGGAAGCGGCGGTGCCGAACAGCGTTGCCTGCGGTCCCTTGACGATCTCCACGCGATCGATATCGAAGAGCTCGAAGTAGGAGCCGCGCGAGCGCGATACGTCCACGCCGTTGTAGTAGACCGACACGCGGGGAGCGGCCTGCGCAGAGCCGCTATCGGAGGTGATGCCGCGGATCACGAAACCCGGATTGTTCGGGCTCTGCTCCTGTATCACCAGGCCCGGCGTGATGTCGGACAGCGCATCCAGCTCCACGATGCCGATGCGATTCAGCAAATCGCCACCATAGGCCGTGATGCTGATGGGAACGTCCTGTACGGACTGCTCGCGACGCTGCGCGTAGACCGTGACCTCCTCAATTGCGGCGAGGCCCTGAGTCTGTGCCTGGCTCAGGGGGATATTCCCGCCGGCCACCACGGCCGTAGCAGCGATAGCCTGAGCGAGCATGGTCCTGTTGGAGGGTTGCGTCATAACTTTCTCACCGATCTGTGGAAGATGGCGCGGAAGCTAGCCCGGGAACGCTAAGGAAAGATGACGCTGCGATGAATGGTTTGTTGCAGTCCGCGCGTCGACCGCGATTGACGAAACCTCGGCCGATATTGCGATGCCCCCAGTGGTGACAACACTTCAAGCTAACGCGCTGTCAGATTGAAGGTGGAGCAGGGATGACCGCAGACCCCAGGTTCTCGACAGCTGCGATCGTGTTGGCTGCGAGCCTTCTTGGTTCGTCGGCCGCCTTGGCCACATCGAAGCGTGACGATGCGCTGGAGCGCTGCCGCTATCTCCACCAGCGGATCGAGCAGTTCACGGATCGTCGCCGTGCGGGCGGTAATGCTGCGCAGATGGAGCGCTGGCGAAAGGCGCGCGAGCGCTACGAGGTCGAGTATCGCGAGCGCCGCTGCTATCGCTTCGGCAGCCGGTTGGTAAGGGATCGCTGATATAATTCGCGGATGACTGACCAACTACGCAGCGCCGGCCCTGGCACCGCTTTCCTGCACCGCGTCGTCCCGGGCAGCGCGGCCCTTTTCAGCGCTCGTGTGACGCGCCTCGCGCCTCCTGCGCGCTTGCGCGCCTGCCTCGTGGGTCGGAAGCCCCGGCATTTCGCGCAACGCTATCCTCGGCGCCCCGGGTATCTTGCAGCGCTGCTGATTCCCTTCTGTCTCGTGCTGTCCGGCTGTCTGGGCATGCCCGAGGGAGTAGAGCCCGTGGCGGACTTCGACGCCGATCGCTATCTCGGGCGCTGGTACGAAATCGCTCGCCTTGATCACAGCTTCGAGCGCGGGCTGCGCGACGTCACGGCGGAGTACAGTCTTCGTGATGACGGCTCGATCCGCGTGATCAACAGCGGCTTCGATACGGAAGAGGGCGAGTTTGACTCCGTCGAGGGCGTGGCGCGATTTGTGCGCGGTGAAGACGAAGGCTACCTGAAGGTCTCCTTCTTTGGACCCTTCTATGGCTCCTACGTCGTGTTCGAACTCGATCGCGAGGGCTACAGCTACGCCTTCGTGTCCGGCTTCAATCGGGACTATCTGTGGCTGCTGGCCCGGGAGCCCGAAGTGAGCGAAAGCCTGCGCGAGGCTTTCGTGGCCCGCGCGCAGGCCCTTGGCTTCAACACTGATGAACTGCTTTGGGTCGAGCATGACCCACGGCAGCCGGCCTCGGACTGAAGCCCGGCGCGCATCACCGCAGGATGTCGTTCGGCGCTCGTTTCAGCCTGGGTTCCGTGCTTGATGTCGGCCTTGGCTTCGAAAGCTGACTCGGAGTCAGCCTCGACAACACTTCCGGCGCCGTTCCCGATGTCAGTCTTGGCGTTCGCCGCTGACCTGTATCAGTTCCCAGTCCCCGGCTTCGCCGTCGCGTTCGATATAGCGGTAGCGGACGCGTTCACCGTGGTCCACATCGGCGAGTTCGTCGAGGTTGGGGCTGGCGACAAACTTCACGCGGCGTCGGTTGTGTTCCCGGTTCAGCGTGCAGCGGGCTTCGCTGCCGCTGTAGGCGCGGTCGAAGCGAACGTAGACGGGCTGGCCGATGTGTTCGGCCTTGCGCATGTCGACGCGGCCTTCGAGGATGCAGTCCTCGGTGATTTCAGCCTGAACGTTCAGGGCGCCGAGGCTCAGGGCGAGCGTGGCTCCGCCGAGGGCGAGGCTGCGCCAGGTCGCACGGTTACGGATGCCGGCGGTAGTGGTAGCGCGCGCTTCGGCGCTGCGGATGCCGCAATCGGTTGCGGTCGTGATCGTAATTTTTCTCATGATGTTTCTCCTTCGCCTCACGGCGATGCGATGTTTCAGGGGTAGCGTTCACCGGTTATCGATCTGCCCGGGTGTTCGTTACCTGATGTCGGTTACCTCATGTCTGTTCTTGGAAGTATGTTCTGGAAGCTTGTTCCGCATACTGGTTCTGGGTGATTGCCCCATCGGCTCTTCCAGCTGGAAACTCCAACTGATGACTCCAGCGGGTCGAGGCCGTGTGCTCGGAGCCCAGCAGACTCCGGCCAGCTTCATTTAGCCACCTGCGGCAAAGAAATTCCACTTTTTCATGTTTTTGTCATATTAATGTCATTTTTGTCTGATCGTTTGCTCAGGCAAAGAAGCCGTGCAGGAACCAGCGCTGCAGGCGACGTTCGCGATAGACCCAGAAGCGCTGGCCCTGGTCGTTGCGCGCGACGAAGTAGTCGCGGCTGGTGCCGCCATCGCCCTGCCACCAGCCGTCCTCGATGCGCTCGGGGCCGTACACCAGGCCCAGCGGCCGCCCCCAGAACCTCAGCTCGCTCTCATCGCTGCCCAGCGGCTCGGGTGAGGCCAGCAGCCAGAAGGGTCTCTGGGAGGCAGCCGGCCTGATGCCCGCCGGTGCCTGGCCGGGCACCACGGTGGCGTAGCTGTCTTCCGGCAGGTGAGCATCGCGGCAGCGCAGACCGCTGACGGCCCGCGAGCCGAGGCGGTTGCTGAGCAGATCGACGAGCCGCGCCGGCGATGACTCCGTGCCCCGGCGGCCGAAGAGATCTGCGCTTTCGCTCTCGAGGCCTTCGAGCTGCGTGACACGCAGCTGCACGGTTTCCACCTCGTCGCGAAAGGGTCGGCGTTCAAGGCGCAGGCGGGTGAGACGGTACCAGTCGTCTCGCGAAGTGGCCGCGCTGCTGGCTCGTACCTCGAGCTCCTCGCGATAGCCGTCAATACCGAGAAAGCGCCACAGCAGCTGGCGCGTCTGCAGTTGGCGCTGCCTGAGATAGCGCTGTAGCGATTCGAGGAGATGCTCGAGGGCGGGGCCGAGTTCGTCCTGATTCTGTACGGGGTAGCCGAGCGGGTAGCTGTCCTGGAAGCAGCTCGGAGCTTCGAAGTGCACCACGGGCTCCACACGTTCGCCGCAGAGCTGCTGTAGAAGCTCTGCGAAATCCTGCCCGCAGCGACGCGCGAGAGCCGCCCGTGGCAGAGCGAGGATGTCACCCAGGCAACGCAGGCCGCTGCGCTCGAGACCGATGAAATGGCGGTTCAGGGGCGCGAGGAGCCTCGTTGGCAGGGGGGCGAGGCGCTCCGCAAGCGGTGTGCTGACATCGTCGCGCGGACCGTCGCTGCAGGACAGGGCCCATGCCGCGAGCGGTGCCTGGGCAGCGGCGATCTCGGCGCGGAAGCCACGACTGGCCAGCCCCTGGCGACAGCTGCGCAGGATTGCCTCGAGGCCGCCGAAAAGGCGCAGCGATCCGGACACCTCGAGCATCAGGCAGTCGCCGCGAAAAGTGTACAGGTGCGGCGTCAGGCCATAGGCCCAGCAGGACAGGCTGTCGAGAGCCTGTTGCTCGGCGGAGCGGTCCCGCGCCAGAAGCTCGATCGGCTGCGTGCCGGCCAGGGCCCGGGCGCTGGCGGGATCCATTCCGGCCTCGATGCCCAGCAGGCTGGCCGCCGCATTGACGGCGTACACCCGCTGCTGCTCCAGCACCGCCACGGGCTGCGGGCGCCGCTGGGGCAGGCATTGGACCGCCAGCTCGGACAGGCGCAGACAGAGCCAGAGTTGCATGGAAGTGCTCATCAAATACTGTATGCATATACAGTATTTGATTCCGGCCGGATTGGCGACGCTCGAAGCAGGCGTGGCGAAGGCAACGTGCCGCATCCGGCGACACGGTAGAGGGGTTGAATCGGAAGATCTGACGCAGACGCACTGAATCAGAAGAGCGAAGCAGAACGGCGAACCGGGCCAGAACGGCGAACCGGGCCAGGCGAACCGGGCCAGGCGAGCTGGAAAGAAAGGCGAACCGGGACAGGCGAGCTGGAAAAGCCGAGCAGGAAAAGCCGAGCAGGGAAGGCCGAGCCGGACTGGGCGCGATGCCCTGCGAACCAGCCTCAGCTCATGTTGCGCTCAAGCAGATAGGTGATCACGGTCTTGATCACGAAGCCGAGCATGCCCAGGGCCAGAGCCAGGTAGAGGATAAAGGTGCCGAATACGCCCGCGTTGCTCTTGCGGGCGAGGTCCCAGACGATGAACACCATGAACAGGATGAGAGCACCCACCCCGATGTTGACTCCGTACTCGGTCAGCCAGGCATCCATTATTTCAGACGTAGTCTCAGGGGGCTCAGGCTGCGCGCTTGCTCCCAGGTCACGTAAATCATCGGGGCATCACCCGGAAGTCGTCCGGGTGTTCCCGACGGCCGGAAGTCGCGGTTTCCCTTTCGTCCCGCTCAGGCCGCGACCTCGATCGTCGTGCTCAGACTGCTGTCGGCAATGAGCGAATTGGTGATCAGGCAGCTCTCCTCGGCCTTGTGCAGCAGCTTCTCGGCTTTTGCCGTGTCGGTGCCGGCGGGCACATGCAGTGTGGCCTCGACCTGGATTTCCGTAAAACGCGTGACCCGCTCGACGCGATCGAGCGTGCCCGAAGCGCGGCACTCAAGCGAATGCCAGTCCAGCTTTGAGGCCCGTGCGATGGCGCGGAAGGAAAGAATGAAACAGTCGGCAACGGCGCCCACGAGCAGCGATTCAGGGGACCACTGGTCTCCCGGCCCGCCGAATTCCGCCGGCGCCGCGGTGACAATCTCGGGGACTCCCGCAGCCTTCAGAGTGACGTTGCTGTCACCGCTCGCCGTACCCGTAACGCTGTAATGATGGGGGAAAGGCTCCATGCTGTGTCTCCTGATCGCTGATTTGCCCGGTGGCTGAAAAACATGCCGCGGATGCGGGGCCCGTTTTATAACGGGTAAGCGGGCAGGATGCCAGCCGACGGCCTCCCTGGTCTTTTTCCAGGACGTCCCGAGCAATCCCCGAGCAATTCCTGAAAATCCCCAAGCGAATCCCCGACGAACCGCGCACGAACTCCGAAGGAGCCACAGATCCGGCGCAGATCAGGAGACGGCGCGGCTTGAGGCGAGGTCCGTATCCGCCGGCAGTTCCCACAGCTGCGGCTGGTGGGGAATGTCGTCTTCCGGTGGCAGGTAGACCGTGACCTCGCGCAGGCCGCCATGCTGCTTGAGAATCTGAACCTCGCGATAGGCCTTCATCTGCAGGCGCAGGCCCGCGGGTGCGTGCTGGCGGGCCGCCTCGCGAGGCCGGAACAGTACGGCCAGCGTATCGCCCTGCGCCGCCGCAAGCTGCAGCCGGCGCAATTCGGCATAGCGGCATTCGCTGCCGAGCCAGCTGAATACGGCACTGCAGGTGCCGCTGCGCAGCGCCTGCTCCGTGCTCCAGAGCTGCTCCTCGCGATCCCTCGGGTGCACCAGTAACACCTGCTGCGTGTCGATATCGCGCGCTGCCAGCAGCGGTGCGTAGGGCGTATAGGGCGGGGTAATGAAGGCCTGCCAGCGCGACTGCTGACTGAGCGCCTGCATGGCCGGCAGGAACAGGCCCATGGCGCCCATGCCGTGGGCATCGGTAAGGATTTCGATGCAACTGCCCAGCGGCCATCCGCCCTCGCTGAGCTGCGCATCCAGGGCAGCGAAGCCGGTCGCCAGATGAGGGTGCTCGCGGTGATCGCTATTGGCCGCGTCGCTGCAACGGGCGGTGCCCGTACGGGCGAAGTCCTGGCCGATCCAGGTGTCGCGCCGGCGGAGAAGCTGCTGCAGGGAATCGGGCAGAGCCTCGCTGCGCCGCTCACCGGTGTTCAGCGGCGTGGGTGCGCCCACCAGCGTATCGGCTCCGGCCGCCAGCCGATCGGTCGCGGCCGCCAGTTCCCGGACTTCTGCGGCGAGCGAGGATCCCGCGGGCGATGGCCCGAAAAGGGACAGGACGCTCGCGGACCGACTCCCCTGCGGATCCCTGTCCCGACTACCGGCGCCATAACCGGGGTCCTTGCCGCGGCCGTTGGGCGCTCTGTGGCTGGGTGCCTTGTGATTGGGTGCCTTGTGATCGAGCCCCTTGCAGTTGCCGCGTCCGCTGGATCCTTCGTGATCGTGATGCATGCCGCCACTCCTTCATCGCCGGTTGTCCCGGCTTTTCCAAAATACTGTACATAAAAACAGTAGTTCGGGAGCGGGCATCCTGCAAGCGGCTTTTGCACACCTGTCGCTTCTTCAGACAGGTAGGCTCACGATGCCCCTGCGGGCGATCCCGAGCATGAGCAGCTCCATGATTTCCCAGGGGTTTCCTCGTCCGAAACCCTTGATGCTGGCGTCCAGGTCTGCGGCGAGGTCGAGCAGTTGCGTACAGCTGTCGCTGCCGTGACGGTCAAGGGCGGCGCCGATCGCCGCCTGGCGACTCTGCCATACGCGTGCTTCGGCCATGGCCCGGGACGGCGGGCGACCCTGCTCGACGGCAACAGCCAGGCCGCGCAGGAGTTCGAGTTCGCGCACGATGGCCCAGAGCAGCGCCGCCGGCTGGCTGCCCTCGGCGCGCAGGCCGTGCAGCATGCGCAGGCTGTCGCGATCACGGCCGGCGAGTGCGACGTCGATCATGTTGAACAGCGAGAAGCGAGCGCTGTTCGCCACGGCGGCGCCCACGGCCTGCGTGTTGATCGCCTCGCCCTCGCTGATCAGGGCCAGCTTCTCGAGTTCCTGTGCCGCCGCGAGCAGATTGCCCTCGACGCGCTCGGCGAGCAGTCCCAGGGCCTCGCTGTCGATGCGCAGGCCGCGCGACGCGGCGCGGCGCGCCAGCCACTGCGGCAACTCATCGCCCGAGACGGGCCAGATCTGCATCGTTACTCCGGCGCCGTCGATGGCCTTGTACCACTTGCTGTTGCTCGAGGCGCGGTCGATCTTGCCGGCGACGATCAGCAGCACGTCATCCGCTGCCTGCTCCAGGTAGGCCAGCAGTGCCTCGCTGCCTTCCTTGCCGGGCTTGCCGCTCGGCAGGCGCAGTTCCAGCAGGCGGCGCTCACCGAACAGCGACATGTTGCCGGCCCCGTCGAGGAGCTCGCGCCAGTGAAAGCTGCGGTCGCCCGCGTCGATAACCACGCGCTCGCTGCAGCCTTCGCGGCGCGCCGCGGCGCGGACCTGGTCGGCGCATTCCTGCACCAGCAGCGTCTCGTCGCCGCTGATCAGATAGACAGGATGCAGCCGGCGTTCGAGGTCGGCGGCGAGCTTCTCTGGGTAGAGGCGCACGCTGGCCCTACTGCGTGTTGGCGGCGAAGAAACTCATACGCCGCAGGATCTGATCGGCGAGCTCGCGACGCAGTTCCGTGCGCAGGATGCGTACTTCCTCGGCCTTGCCCACGACGTTCTGGGGATCGTTTTCCATCTGTTTGTTGACCGTGGCGGTGGTCTGCGGCATCACCAGCTTCCCGCTGCTGTCCACCACAGAAAAGTCGGCGCTCATCACCAGGTCGAACTCGGCAGCGCGAGCCTGCGCGTTGACCGACAGGTTGCGCTGGCTGAAACGCTCGGGGCCGAGGCGCAGTTCATAGTTCGCCTCGTCGCGCGGGGCCCAGACCACGCCGTTGGCGCTGAAGCTGGCATCGAGGGTACGTGCGAATTCGGTGTTGGGGCTCGCCGTGGATAGGTGCAGGCTGCGCCAGCTCTCGGGAAGTGCCGAGCTGCCGACTACGCCGCGAAGCTGGAAACCACAGGCGCCGAGCAGCGCTGTCGCGACCAGAAGTCCGGCAAGGCGGGCGCCATGACGACGGTGGCGCCACAGCGATTCATGGCCGAGGACCCGCGCGATCGGGGCGTAGCCGCCCGCACGTCCACGGCTTCGAGCATCCACTCCACGGTTTATTGGATAGCTCACGCGGCGGCTCACTCCTGGTCCCGGCCTCAGCCTACGACGATATTGACCAGCTTGCCCGGAACCACGATCACCTTGCGCACGGACTTTCCTTCCATGAAGCGCTGGGCGTTGTCCTGGGCGAGCGCCGCCGCCTCGAGATCCTCGCGGCTGGCATCAGCGGCCACCTCCATGCGCGCGCGCAGCTTGCCGTTGACCTGTACGACGATTTCAACGCTGTCGCGCACCAGGGCGCTTTCGTCGACCTCGGGCCAGGGGGCATAGGTCGCATCACCTTCGCCGCCGAGCTGCAGCCACAGGTGGTGGCAGATGTGCGGCACGATCGGCACCAGCAGGCGCACCACGGTGTTCAGTCCCTCCTGCAGGACGGCGCGCGCCGCCGGCTCGGCGCTGTCGAGGCGGCCGAGTTCGTTACACAGCTCCATCACGGCGGCGATCGCGGTATTGAAGGTCTGGCGGCGGCCCATGTCGTCGCTGACCTTGGCGATGGTCTCGTGAATCTTGCGCCGCGCATCGCGCGCTGCGCCGCTGAGCGCGGCGATGTCGACGGGCTCGATGGCCCCCCGCGCCAGGTGATCCTGCACCAGACGCCACAGACGCTTGAGGAAGCGGTGGGCGCCTTCGATGCCCGAGTCGGACCATTCGAGGGACTGATCCGGCGGCGCCGCAAAGAGGCTGAACAGGCGCACCGTGTCCGCTCCGTACTGCCCGACGAGATCGGCCGGATCTACCGTGTTGCCCTTGGACTTGGACATCTTCGCCCCGTCCTTGAGCACCATGCCCTGCGTGAGCAGGCGGGCGAAGGGCTCGTCCGAATCCACCAGGCCCTCGTCGCGCATCAGCTTGTGGAAGAAGCGCGCGTAGAGCAGGTGCAGGATGGCGTGCTCGATGCCGCCTACGTACTGGTCCACGGGCAGCCAGTAGGAGGCAGCCTGCGGATCGAGCATGCCGGCGTCGTAGTGCGGGCAGGTGAAGCGCGCGTAGTACCAGGACGACTGCATGAAGGTGTCGAAGGTGTCCGTCTCGCGCTCACAGGCGACGCCGTCGAGATCGAACTTGCGCCATTCGGGATCCGCCTTGATCGGCGAGGCCACGCCGTCCATCACGACGTCTTCCGGTAGCAGCGACGGCAGGCGGTCTGCGGGGATCGGCAGTTCGCCGCCGTCGGGCAGGCTGAGCATCGGGATCGGCGTGCCCCAGTAGCGCTGCCGTGACACGCCCCAGTCGCGCAGGCGGAACTGTGTGGTCACGCGTCCTGAGCCCTGCTCGGCGAGCCGCGCGGCAATGGCATCGAAGGCCTCCTCGAAGGGCAGGCCGTCGAACTCAGCGGAGGCCGTCAGCCTGCCGTGCGCCGTATACGCGCCGTCGCTCACGTCCGCTGGCGCACCGCTTTCGTCGCAGATCACCGCGGTCATGGGCAGGTCGTATTTGCGCGCGAACTCCCAGTCGCGCTCGTCGTGCGCGGGCACCGCCATCACCGCACCCGAGCCATAGTCCATGAGCACGTAATTGGCGACCCAGACCGGTACGTCCTCGCCGGTGAGCGGGTGGCGCGCGCGCAGTCCCGTATCCATGCCCAGCTTCTCTGCCTGTGCCATATCGGCTTCGGCCACGGAGCTGTGCTTGCACTCGTCGATGAAGCGCGCAAGCTCGGGCTGGTCCGCGGCGAGTTCGAGGCTGATCGGGTGCTCGGCGGCGAGGCTGAGATAGGTGACCCCGTAGAGCGTGTCGGGGCGCGTGGTGTACACCTCGATGCGTTCCTGACCCGCAACCGGCTCGGCGAGGCCAAAGGCGAGCTCAACACCGCGGCTCTTGCCGATCCAGTTGCGCTGCATGGTCTTCACCGCCTCGGGCCAGTCCTCGAGGTCGTCGAGGGCGGCGAGGAGTTCATCGGCGTAGGCGGTGATGCGAAGGAACCATTGCGGAATCTCGCGCCGCTCGACGACCGCCCCGGAACGCCAGCCGCGGCCCTCGATCACCTGCTCGTTGGCGAGCACGGTCTGGTCGACGGGGTCCCAGTTCACCGTCGCCATCTTTTTGTATACCAGCCCCTTCTCGTAGAGCCGGGTGAAGAACCACTGCTCCCAGCGGTAGTACTCGGGCGTACAGGTCGCGAACTCGCGCTGCCAGTCGAAGCTGAACCCCAGGGACTTGAGCTGCCCGCGCATGTGCTCGATGTTGGCGTAGGTCCACTTCGCCGGCGCAGTCTTGTTGGCAATGGCGGCGTTCTCGGCGGGCAGGCCGAAGGCGTCCCAGCCCATGGGATGCAGCACGTTGCGCCCCTGCATGCGCTGGTATCGGGCGATGGCGTCGGAGATGGAGTAGTTGCGCACATGGCCCATGTGCGCCTTGCCGCTCGGGTAGGGAAACATGGACAGGCAATAGAACTTGTCACCGCTGAGCTCATCGCGCGCGGCAAAGCTCTGGTGCGCCTCCCAATAGGCCTGCGCCTCGCGTTCAAGGGTCTGGGGATCGTAGTGCTCTGACATGCTCTCACCGAGTGGCCGCAGGGCCCTGATTTCCCGGTTTTTCGGGCGGTTTCCGGCGGTCTGGAAAAAGCGGGCATGTTAGCAGTTCGACGTTGTCTTGTGCTCTGGCTCTTCTGTCATGCACGTGCGGTCTTGGTGGCTGATGCCGCTGCCGGCGGGTACCGAGCGCCTGGATGGCGCGAGATAAGCCTGGCCATGGATGGCCGCTTTTTGGCATCCCGCGGGCAGCGGCATCAGCTGCCAAGACCGCTGCTCAGAGCTAGGAATCCGAGTCTTCATCCCGCCAAAGCGTGTGATACAGCAGCGCCATGAGGGCGAGCAGGGTGAACAGGGCGGTAAGGAGGGGGGTGGAGCCGAAGCTGGTGAAGGGGGTGTGGCCGAGCATGACCTGGGCTTCGCCGGTGAGCGTGGCTTCTTCGAACTGCGGGGTTCGGGCGATGATCGAGCCGCGGTGGTCGATGATGGCCGAGACACCGTTGTTCGTGCCGCGCAGCAGGTAGCGACCGTTCTCGAGGGCGCGCATGCGCGCCATCTGCAGGTGCTGCAGCGGGCCGATTGACGCGCCGAACCAGGTGTCGTTGCTGATCGTCACCAGCAGCTCCGAGCGGCGTGCGCTGCGGGCGACGAGTTCCGGGTAGACGATCTCGTAACAGATCAGGGGGGCAACGCGGTGGTTGCCGGCCTGCAGGGGCTGCTGCTTCGCGCCGCCGCGGGTGAAGTTCGACATCGGCAGGTCGAAGAAATCGATCAGCCCGCGCAGCCACTCCTCGAGCGGCACATACTCGCCAAAGGGCACCAGGCGCTGCTTGTGGTAAACGCCGCTGCCGAGGCCGAGCGCCATGATGCTGTTGTAGAGACGGCCGTCTTCGTCCCGCGTGGGAATGCCCGTGATCAGCGTCGTATCGGTGACGTCGGCCCGCTGGGCGATCGGGTCAAGGAAAGCTCGCGCACCGGCGTACAGGCGCGGGATTGCCGACTCGGGCCAGAGGATCAGGTCGCGGGCGAACATGGGGCGCACCGCCTGCTCGTACTGCGCCAGGATCTCCGCATAGGCGCTCCGGTCCCACTTGCGCTCAAGGGGAATGTTCGGCTGATACAGCGCGACGGACAGGGGTTCGGGACTCGCCGGGGCCACCCATTCGATGGGGCGCAGGAGCAGGCCGCCGCCCCACATCGCCGCGAGAAGACCGCCGTAGCTGACCAGGGCCGCGGTCTGGCGACTGCGCCAGGCCAGGAAGAGGCAGCTGGCGGAAAAAGCGACGGCGAAGGAGAGCGCGTACACGCCGAGGATCGGCGCCCAGCCGGCGAGCCAGGTGTCGATGTGTGCGTAGCCGAGATATAGCCACGGAAAGCCCGTGAGCAGCCAGCTGCGCAGCCACTCGAAGAGGACCCACAGCGCGGCGAAGCCGAGCAGCATGCCGCCGGGCAGGATGCGCACGAAGCGCGCGTAGATCCAGGCCTGCAGCGCGTGGAGCAGTCCCAGCCCGGCGCAGAAGGCCAGCGTGAGCGAGCCGGCCAGGAGCGGCGAGGCGTTGCCGTATACGTGGATGCTCACGTACACCCAGGAGCTGCCGCTGCCGAAGAAGCCGATGCCGAAGAGCCAGCCGCGGCCTATGGCCTGGCGCGGCGTGCATCCAGCAAGCAGATAAGCATAGATCGCGCAGCCGAGGATCGCCGCCGGCCACAGTCCAAAGGGAGCCAGCGATAGCGTGAGGAGCGCGCCGGAAAGCGGTGCCAGCGCCAGCACCTGCCAGCGCGGCAGCGGGGTCGCCGAGCCGGCGGTCATTGCCGCGTCGGCGGTCGCAGGCGCAGGCTGTGGATCTTGCGCTGGTCGGCGTTGATCACCTTGAACTCGAAGCCCTCGATGTGGGTGATCTCGTTGCGCGTGGGTACGTGGCCGAAGGCGTGCATGACCAGCCCGCCGATCGTGTCGAACTCCTCGTCGCTGAGTTCAGCGTCGAAGTAGTCGTTGAAGTCCTCGATAGGGGTCAGGGCGCGGACGAAGAAGTCGTCGTCGCTGATGCGGCGGATGAACTGGTCTTCGGCCTCGTCGGTCTCGTCCTCGATCTCGCCGACGATTTCCTCGAGCACGTCCTCGATGGTGACGAGGCCGGCGACGCCGCCGTACTCGTCGATCACGATCGCCATGTGATTGCGGTTCTCGCGGAATTCGCGCAGCAGCACGTTGAGGCGCTTGCTTTCGGGTACGACGACGGTCTGGCGGAGCAGGCTGCGAATATCGAAGGAGGCGGCGCTGTCATCGGCGAGAATCCGTGGCAGCAGGTCCTTGGTGAGCAGGATGCCGAGCACGTCGTCGGGGTTGTCGCCGATCACCGGGTAGCGCGAGTGCCCGCTGCGCGTGATCTGCGGGAGGATGTCCTCGAGGCTGGCCTCGGCCTTGATCACCTCCATCTGCGGTCTGGGGACCATGATGTCGCGCGCCTGCAGCGCGCCGACCTCCATCGCGCCCTCGATGATCGAGAGCGCGTCGGAATCGATGATGTCGTTTTCGGCAGCTATCTGGAGTAGCTGACGCAGATCTTCGCGGCTGCGTGGCTCCGAGGAGAAGGCCTGGGCGATGCGCCCGAACAGGCCCCGTTCCTCGCCGTTGCGGTCGTCGCTCACGGGCACGCCTCCATGGCCCCTATCGACATCGCTGATACCGGTCGGGAAGCCGCTCCGTCAGCGACGCTGGATTCCTCGTAGGGATCGCCGTGACCGAGGTCTGCCAGCGCGTGGCGCTCGGTCGCCTCCATGTGTTCCGCCTCGTCGTCATCCTCATGATCGAAGCCCAGCAGGTGCAGCACGCCGTGAACCAGCATGTGGTCCCAGTGCGCCGCTTCGTCCTTGTTCTGCTCATGCGCCTCGCGCCGTACCACGGGGGCGCAGATCACGATATCCCCCAGCAGCGACAGCTCGACGTCATCGGGCAGGCCTTCGGGCAGCGCCGCAGGGAAAGCCAGGACGTTGGTGGCGTAATCGCGGCCGCGGTAGCGGCCGTTGAGCTCGCGCATCTCTGCCTCGCCGACGAGACGCAAGGAGATCTCGGCGCTCTCGCGCGCCGCAGTCTCCCGCGCGGAACAGGCAGCCGCGAGCGCGGCGCGGGCTGCACGCTCGAGTTGATGGTCGTCGGGGCTGTCGTGGGCGATGCTGTCGTCGCGCTGGACATCGAGAAGCAGCATCAGCGCTTGCCTGCATCGAGGGCGGCCGCCGAGTTTTCCTGGGCGTCGTAGGCCTCGACGATGCGCTGCACCAGGGGGTGGCGCACCACGTCCTTGTTGGCAAACCAGGTGAAGCCGATGCCTGGCACCGCCTCGAGAATCTTGGCGGCGTGGGTCAGGCCCGACTGCACGCCGCGCGGCAGGTCGATCTGCGTCGCATCCCCGGTAATCACGGCGGTGGAGCCGAAGCCGATCCGGGTCAGGAACATCTTCATCTGCTCGCGCGTGGTGTTCTGCGCTTCATCGAGAATGATGAAAGCGTGATTGAGCGTGCGCCCGCGCATGAAGGCGAGGGGGGCGACCTCGATGATGCTGCGCTCGATGTACTTGTTCACGGTCTCGAAGCCGAGCATTTCGTAGAGCGCGTCGTAGAGCGGGCGCAGGTAGGGGTCGACCTTCTGGCTGAGGTCGCCGGGAAGATAGCCGAGCTTCTCGCCGGCCTCGACGGCGGGGCGCACGAGCAGAATACGTCGCACCTTTTCCTCGAGCAGCGCTTCCACCGCGCAGGCAACGGCAAGATAGGTCTTGCCCGTGCCCGCGGGGCCGACGCCGAAGTTGATATCGAAGTTCTGGATGCTGCGCACGTAGGCCTGCTGGTTGCGGCCGCGCGGCTTCACGGAGCCGCGGCGCGTGCGGATGACCTGCAGCGTCTCTTTCAGCGAATCCTGCAGCGATTCCACGCGCGCGCCGGGATCGCGCCGCAGTGTCTCGAGACCCGCCTGCTGAAGTTGCAGGTGCAGCGACTCGGGACTCAGGGTGACGCCCTGGCAGATTTCCGCGTAAAGATGCTCGAGGAGGCCGGCGGCGGCCTGCGCCTGCGCGGCTTTTCCCGTGATGAGAAAGCGATTACCGCGCGCGGCGATGCTGACCGACAGCCGTTGCTCTATCTGGCGCAGGTGGCCATCGAGCTGGCCGCAGAGGGCGGCGAGGTGGCGAGCGTCATCGGGCTCGAGTGTAAGGCTTAGCGGGTGTTCTTCCTCACCCGTGCCATCGGCGGTATCAGCGGCACCGGCGATATCCGCGCCGAGCGTGCCGGCTTCTGAACCCACGTCATTGGCATTACTGCCACGGGACCCCGGGCCGACGGGATTATCGGCATCGGTCGTGTCGGCCTCGGGGCTGGCTTCGGCGTCGCCGGATGTTGTGTCGGGCTTCGTAGGAGTGCTGTTCAATTCAGTGTTGGCGGCGCGAACCGTGCCTCTGGAAACAAAAGAATAGTCGCGTGGGCGGGACAGTCAACCCGCGCCGATCGCTGCGAATCGTCGATTTTGCTCGATCCGGTGCCGTCGGTGCGTCAGCCTGCGCTGCCCTCGATGAGCTCGCCGCGCAGCGAATTGGGCAGAGCCTCGCCGATGCTTACCTCGACGAAGCGTCCGATCAGCCCCGCGTCGCTGCTGCGGAAATTCACCACGCGGTTATTCTCCGTACGACCCTGGAGCTGTCCCGGATCCTTGCGCGATGGCCCGGTTACCAGGATACGCTGCGTCGACCCGACCATGCGGCGGCTGATTTCCTGCGCCTGCTGGTTGATACGCGACTGCAGGATATGCAGGCGCGACTTCTTCGTCGCCTCGTCCGTGTCGTCGGGGAGGTCCGATGCCGGCGTGCCCGGGCGCGCTGAGTAAACGAAGCTGAAGGAAGTGTCGAAGCCGATCTCCTCGATCAGCTTCATGGTGGCGGCAAAATCCTTCTCGCTCTCGCCGGGAAAGCCGACGATGAAGTCCGAGGACAAGCTGATATCGGGGCGCACGGCACGCAGCTTGCGGATCGTCGACTTGTACTCGAGGACCGTGTGGCCGCGCTTCATGGCGGCGAGGATGCGATCCGAGCCCGCCTGCACCGGCAGGTGCAGGTGGTCGACGAGTTCGGGAATTTCGGCGTAGGCCTCGATCAGCGCCTCGGAGAACTCCACCGGGTGCGAGGTGGTGTAGCGAATGCGGTCAATGCCCGGTACGGCGGCGACGAAGTGCAGCAGTTCGGCAAAATCGACGATGTCGCCGTCGTGGCTCAGGCCGCGGTAGGCGTTCACATTCTGGCCGAGGAGGGTCACCTCGCGAACGCCGCGCCCGGCGAGCCCGGCAACTTCGGCGATCACGTCGTCCAGCGGCCTGGAGACCTCTTCGCCGCGCGTGTAGGGGACCACGCAAAAGCTGCAGTACTTGCTGCAGCCTTCCATGACCGAGACAAAGGCCGTGGGACCATCGACGCTGGGTTCGGGCAATCGGTCGAACTTCTCGATCTCGGGGAAACTGATGTCGACAACGGGGCTGCCGCTGCTGCGCCGCTCCTCGAGCATCTCCGGGAGGCGGTGCAGCGTCTGCGGCCCGAAGACCAGGTCGACGAAGGGCGCGCGACGGCCGATGTCGGCGCCTTCCTGGCTGGCCACGCAGCCGCCAACACCGATGATCAGGTCCGGATTTCTCTCTTTCAGGGGCTTCCAGCGACCCAGCTGATGAAACACCTTCTCCTGCGCTTTCTCGCGGATCGAGCAAGTGTTGAGAAGAATGACGTCGGCTTCTGCCTCGTCGTTCGTTGGCACCAGCCCATGGCTTTCAACGAGCAGGTCCTGCATGCGCGCGGAGTCGTACTCGTTCATCTGGCAGCCGTGCGTCTTGACGAATACTTTGCGGCTCACAGCCTTGAGGTCTCCAGACTTGCGTGGGTGTCGGTGGCGCTGCCTGCGGCGGGTTCGGCTCGCCGGGCGAAATGGGCGCGGAGTATAGCCGCCGATCGCCACGCTGCCCAGCGGAAATGCTGGCAATCTGCCCTGCGGGCCGCTATCCTTGCGCGCCCTTTTCGAGGGGCTTCACCTGCGACCCCCCGGTCCTGCTCAGCGGTGCTTTCATTCATGCGCCGCGCCTTGCATCGAGCAGTGCGCCGCCGGCGCAGCGACGACGCGAATTCTGAGGATACGACCCCGGCGCCATGGCCAGCACTCCCGTCTACAAGGTGATCTTCCAGAACGGCAACCAGGTCGTCGAGCTGTTTGCGCGGCAGATCTACCAGAGCGACATGTGGGGCTTCATTGAAGTCGAGGAATTTGTCTTCGGCGAGCGCTCGCAGCTCCTTGTAGACCCCTCGGAGGAAAAGCTGCGCAACGAGTTCGCCGGTGTCCAGCGCAGCTATATACCGCTGCAGTCGGTGATCCGAATCGACGAGGTGGCGAAGGAGGGTAGTGCGCGGGTGACCGAGGCCCGAAGCGGCGACGGCGGCAACGTCACCACCTTCCCCCTGCCCACGGTCCCGGTCAAACCGCGCAATCCCGAGGACTGACCCGGCCCTGGGATCGCAGGCGAGCAGCCGTTGCGCCCGGCTGACATCCGACCAAAACCGACCAAAAGTCCTTTCATCTTCGAAGCTTGCGTCCATTGTTCCACGGTCGCGCTTCACCGTCGCGATCAGCCACGCATTGAAAGTTCTCGATGCGCCCCCACCTCTCCCCGCCTTGGGCCGGCCCCGCCATGGCGGGCCACGTGAGCGAGACAGGAAGCGGCCGCATGCGCGACGAAGACAACGATCAAGGACCAACGGAAGCTGATCCCGGCAACGCCGTCGATGCAGCAGACACAGGAATCGCCGCCGAAGCGAAGAACGACGACGGCGAGCCGGCGTCCGCAGCCGAGCAGCATCCTGAGGTCGAGTCGGCGGCCGACGCCGAGCTGGTCGACGGGGAATCCTCGTCGGCGCAGGCACCCGCCGTCGCCGACGACATCCTGCCCGACTCGCTGTATCTGATTCCCATCCCGCAGCGTCCCTTCTTCCCCGGCCAGGTGCAGCCCGTGGCGCTCGATCCCGACGAGTGGGGTGGCACGGTGCGGGCGGTTGCCGAGAACGGCAACGGTGTGCTCGGTCTGGTCTACGTGGATCAGCAGAAGGTTCGGGGCGGCGAGCCCGAACCTCAGGATTTCCCGGAGATGGGCTGCGTGGTGCGCCTGCACCGGCCGCCGATGATGGAGGGCAACCCGGGCCAGTTCCTTGCCCAGGGGATCCGCCGCTTCCGCATCCTGCGCTGGCTCAGCCGTAAGCCTCCATACCGGGTGCAGGTCGAATACCCGCGCAGCCAGGGCGACCGCGACAGCGACGATATCAAGGCCTACACCATGGCGGTGCTGCAGGCCGTGAAGGAGCTGGTGCCGCTGAATCCGCTGTACAGCGAGGAACTCAAGCACTACATCGCCAACTTCAATCCGACGCAGCCCAGCCTGCTCGCGGATTTTTCCGCCGCGCTGACCACGGCGAATGGCGACAAGCTGCAGGAGATTCTCGATACGCTGCCGCTGCAGCTGCGCATGCAGAAGGTACTCGCGCTGCTTACGAAGGAGCGCGAGGTTGCCGAGCTGCGCGGTCAGATTACCGAGCAGGTCAACGACAAGGTGTCGACGCAGCAGCGCGAGTTCTTCCTGCGCGAGCAGCTCAAGGTCATCGAGAAAGAGCTCGGCATCTCCAAGGATGACCGCACCTCGGACGCCGAGCGCTTTCGCGCGCGTCTCGAGGGCCTGACCCTGCCCGAAGCCGCCGCCGAGCGCATCGACGACGAACTCAACAAGCTGTCCGTCCTCGAGCCCGGCTCGCCGGAATACGGCGTCACGCGCAACTACCTCGACTGGGCGACGCAGGTGCCCTGGGGCGTGACCTCCGAGGACAACCTCAACCTCGCCCACGCTTCGAAGGTGCTCAACGCCGACCACGACGGCCTTGAGGACGTGAAGGCGCGTATTCTCGAATTCCTCGCCGTCGGCGCCTTCAAGGGCGGCATCGCCGGCTCGATCCTGCTGCTGGTGGGACCCCCGGGTGTGGGCAAGACCAGCATCGGGCGCTCCGTCGCCAGCGCGCTCGATCGCAAGTTCTATCGCTTCAGCCTGGGCGGCATGCGCGACGAGGCCGAGATCAAGGGCCATCGGCGCACCTACGTGGGCGCCATGCCGGGCAAGTTCGTGCAGGCGCTCAAGGAGGTCAGCGTCTCCAATCCCGTGATCATGCTCGATGAGATCGACAAGATTGGTGCCTCCTTCCGCGGTGACCCCGCGTCAGCGCTCCTCGAAGTGCTCGATCCGGAGCAGAACAGCGAGTTTCTCGACCACTACCTCGACCTGCGCGTGGATCTTTCGCAGGTGCTGTTCATCTGCACCGCCAACCAGCTGGACACGATTCCCGGGCCGCTCCTCGACCGCATGGAGGTGCTCCGTCTGGCCGGCTACGTGGCCGAGGAAAAGCTGGCCATCGCGCGCAATCACCTGTGGCCGAAGCAGCTCGAACGCCACGGCCTGCGCTCCGAGGCGCTGAAGATCAACGACGCCGCGCTCAAGTACGTGATCGAGTCCTATTGCCGCGAGGCCGGCGTGCGCAACCTCGAGCAGCAGCTCGCGCGGATCATGCGCAAGGCCATCGTCGGCTTCGTGGAGAGCGACGATCCGCATCGCCAGAAACGCCGCATCGGCAAGAAGGACATCGAGACACTCCTCGGCAAGCCGCGCTTCCAGGTCGAGCGGCCTTCGCGCGGCATCGGCGTGGCGACGGGCCTGGCCTGGACCGCCATGGGCGGGGCGACGCTGCCCGTGGAGTCATCGCGCATTCACACGCTGAACCGGGGCTTCAAGCTTACGGGTCGTCTCGGCGACGTGATGCGTGAGTCCGCCGACATTGCCTACAGCTATGTCGTGGCGCATCTGCGTGACTACGGCTGCGACCCCGATTTCTTCGATACGAGCATGGTGCATCTGCACGTGCCCGAGGGCGCCACGCCCAAGGACGGCCCGAGCGCGGGGATCACCATCGCTACGGCGCTGGTGTCCCTGGCGCGCAAGGAGCGCATCCGCCGCCCCCTTGCGATGACCGGTGAGCTCACGCTGACGGGGCAGGTGCTGCCCGTGGGCGGTATACGCGAGAAAGTGATCGCCGCGCGCCGGGCCAAGATCATGGAACTGATCCTCCCCGACGCCAACCGACGCGACTTCGAGGAGCTGCAGGATTACCTGCGCGAGGACATCAACGTGCACTTTGCCAAGAGCTTCCGCGATGTGTTCGAGACGGTGTTTGAGGAGCACCGGCGGGGTAAGTCTCTGCATTAATGCGAGCCAAGGTGTGCCGTTGCGTCGAGTTTCTTTACACCTCAGCTCGCCTTTTGGCCGTTAGGTAGTCTCGGCTGGCTGAGGAACTGTCGACTGAAGCACAGTCTTGTAGCCGCGTCCGATGGGTTAGAGCTCTCCCGCCGACGCGTCGACCTCCAGCGTGCGCTGATACTGCTGATGAGACGTC
>JAZBOX010000174.1:0-25106 GCA_036351355.1 Halieaceae bacterium | reverse complement strand
ATTGCCCGCAGAAAGTAACGCTCCGACGCCTCCCAGTCCTTGACCGCCATCTTGTACATGGCCATGCCGAGGTTGACCTGCTCTGAATCACGATCGAGTTCCATGGCGCGCGAGGCATAGTGCTCGATCTTCGGCAGCGCGGATTCGAGCATGCGATCCGCCTGCGGATCAGAACACGACAGCATGTGCGCGTAGGAGAGAAGCGCGTGCGCATTCGCGTGCTCCGGATCCATCTCCGTGGCCCGCGTGAGTACTTCGATCGCCCCGCGCAACTCACTGAGGCGGCCACTCCAGAGCATCTGTGAACCCTGAAGATACAGATCGTGCGACTCGCTCGCGGCAGCGCCAAGCTCGCGCGCATCATGTCGCAGCAGCGTCACGCGAAGCTTGCTCGATACTTTCTCAGCGATCTCGTCCTCGAGTCGCAGCAGATTCTTTTGCGTAACGTCGTAGCTGTCCGAGTAAAGATGCGAATCGTCATCGGCGCGAATCAACTGCGCCACCACGCGCAGCGTATCTTCGGACTTGCGCAGACTGCCCTCGAGCACGTACGCCACGCCGAGTTCCCGGGCAATCTCGGCTACGGTCTTGCCCTGGCCGCGGAAGGCGAAGGATGATGTACGCGCTACGACGCGAAGTTCGGGCACGCGCGCCAGCAGGTTGAGAATCCCCTCGGCGACGCCCTCGCCAATGTAGGCATGACTCTGGTCGACACCGAGGTCATCGAAGGGAAGAACGGCAATGGACAGGTCGTCGGCAAGCGGGCGGCTGTCCTCGTCCGCTTCTTCCGCACCATCAGCCTGTGCGTCCTGCTCGCGCCGGATTCCCTGCGAATCGACCTGGTAAACCCAGGAAAAAATCAGCGCGATAGGAAAGCACAGCACGAGCAGTGCGAGCAGCAGGCGGCCTGACCAGGGTGGCAGCTGCAGCGTGTCGAAGATCAGTGCCCCGGCCTCGAGAACGCCCCAGGCGACGAGCACGTAGGCAATGGCGACCTTGAAGACCTCGCGGCGCCGCAGTTCCTGGAGAAAGTTACTGATCATGACGGGAAAGATGCTGCCGGTGGGGTTGCGGGCGTGACAGATAGCAGACTATCGGCCAACTTGGAATCGGTTCGGTTTTCTCATCGCGCTGATACGCCAACAAGTATCGCGACAAAAATTGATACATGGGCCGTGCTGCTCAGCCCCCGTCACAGCGACGCTTTCGCTCCGACGCGAGCAGTTCCTGAAGGCGTAGCCGCTGCTCATCCGTGCGAAGCTCCGCGCTGAGCCTGGCCAGCGGCGTCTGCGCAGAAGCATCACAGGCCAGAAATTCGAGGAGGTTGTCGGGACGATAGGCGATCCCATTCATGCGCGGAAACAGGTCCTCGCCGCCCTCGGTCCTGGCCTTGGGGTCGCTGATCATTCGCAGGGCAACGGAAGGATCGATAGCAAGGTTCGCCGACCCGGGGTATGGGTCCATGCGCCGCACCCCGGCCCGACGTTTGAAACGCAGCGTATCGATAACGGCAGCGCCGCGTGAGTAGGTGTTGTACAGCGTGTCCTGTGGATAGGGGCGGTAGTGGTTCAGGAAACTTCTGTTGAGGCCCAGCCCCGCCTCCTCGGCGCCCGCGAGCACCCAGCGCAGCGCGCCATTGGCGAGGCCATCATAGCGGTAGCCTCCGCCCACATTGGAATGAACGCCGGGAAACCAGCGCTGCTCCATGGTCTGCCCCTGTCGCGCGCGCAGCCAGACTTCGGGCCGGAAGTCGTAGCGCCGCTCATCAATGGCCAGGGCCTGGCGAGCATGCTTCACAACTTCGGCTGGCTGCTCGTCCACGTAGAAGCTGCGAGTGTCCGTGGCGTTCTTCTCGCCTGTCTCTTCAAAGCGCGAGCCGAGTGCCATGACCGTGTCCCAGACACCGAGGTAAGTCACCGGGATGCGATTGAAGGTCTCGAGAGCGGGTAATCCTTCGTCGGCGCGTTGTTGATTGACGCCCGCCAACCAGCCTGCGGCGCGGCCATCACCATGCACGCGAATGAACTCGCGGAACAGCAGCGGCAGATAGTAGGCATCGGCCTTCACCGGTAATCCGCCGGCCCAGTTCAGAAACTGCGTGACGCCTCGCGCCGTGGCAGCGCCACGACTGAAGCCGAAGATGAAAACCTCGTCACCGGGCTCGAAATTCTGCGCCAGGAAGTTGACCGCGGCTTCCACGTTGTTCTCGAAGCCGGCACCCCACACGCCACCGAGGAACCGATCCATCGTGTAGTAGGCCGCATTGGAAAAGCCGGGAAAGCGGGACACAGCGCCAACTCCCGTCAGGTAATAAGCGATCTGCGGCACGCCGCCCTGGCCACTGGCCTCCACAGATCGGCACAGCTTCAGCACATTTGTGGGCTTGAGCACGTAGCTTCCGGTTTCGGTCCTGGTCTCGTCGAAGTCGCTGTTCCAGGTGCCATCGAGGCACAGCACCAGGCGGCGCGACGAAACCGTTTCCTGCGGCGCCGAATCTGTGGACGCGCTCGCCTCGCGGGATACGGCGGTGTCTGCCGTGGCGAAGGCCGGCGATAGCGCAAGCATCGCAACGCCTGCGACGCACGGCCTGACGGCAAGACGAGCGAATCGACGTACACGCACCAGCACGGTTTCCTGCATCTTCAACACAATGATCTGCCCTGTCGAAGTGACCTATGCCCGCCTCGGCCTTGCGGGCCGGATACTCGAAAAACGCCACAGCGGTGACGGTTTCTCACAACGGCGGTTTCTTCGCGGATGCGACCGTGTGAAAACCGGTCGCGGGGTAGCCTATCACTAGTGAACGAGCTGGCGGTGATTTATCCATCGCTGTCTGCGGACCGGCTCACTAGTGACTTTTTGCTGATCACTAGTGACATCTCTCCCTCACTAGTGACAAAAGGGACTCACTAGTGATATCAGTGCCCGTCACTAGCGAGCGTATCCAGGCAGTAAGAAGCTCGTCCCGGTCTGAACCAATAAACAGAACCAGTTACACCCCTGCGCAAGCGATGTGCGACGCCGATCACAGGTCGGCTGAATCTCACTAGTGACCGGCGGGATCGTGTTCTATCCTGAATCTGGGGGATGCTTTCGGCAAACCAGGGCCGGCACCCCAGCAGCATCACTAGTGACGAGCCCGCCGCCGTCACGGTTCCAGTCCGGGGGCCGAGGCCATGCCAAAGATCTACCAGGAACGCTATCGACGCAGGCGCTATGAAAGCGGCCTGGTTCAGCTCAACCTGTGGTGCCGGCCGGAGCATCGTGAAAGCATCCGGCAGTTTGCCGATTCGCTGCGACACGGCCCGGATGGCGCCCGAAGCGATTCGGACTTACCCGCAGACAACCCTAGCGGCGATGAGCCGAAGACGGCGGAAAACACTCCACCGCGCGATGCGCCGGCCGTCGCCCTTCCCGGGAATGAGCAGGCGGTACGCGCAGCGTGGGAAAACGCCGAAAAGGCGCGGCGCAGGGAACCCGCGGCGACGCGCCACGAAGCGGCCGTTGCTGAGCTGCGCCAGGCCATAGCGATCATGCGATCGCGCCAGTCCTCGGGATTGGCGGAGCATTTCGAAGGGCAGTACCGCCTGTATCTCAACGAACTGCAGAATCGGAAGAAGCTGCTTCGCCGCGCGCGGCTGCGAACTAAGGCGAGTTGAACGGCCGCCAGAAGGCGCGCCCGGAAAACAGACTGAAATCACTATCATTGCGATTGCTCGACCGGCGGTTTTCGGCATAATCCGGCGATGGACGTCACCCGCGTCGCCGGTATCCCCACCATGGCCAGCGCGGCCGCCGCAGCAATGCGACGGCCCGAAGGCGTGGCCGTGCCCGCCGAGCCGGCGCCACCCGCTCCAGCGCTACCGTCCCGAACCCGCAGCACCACCCCGGTGCAGCGCGTCTACGACGGCGAGTACCTGCAGGCGGAGCGCGACAACCTGTACCGCAGGTCAGGCGAATTCCTGCGCAGCCGCCTGTTCGACAGCGACGGCAGCGACATCGTCTACGACGATCCTGCCTCGTCGAGTCGGAACCGGGGTCCGGCAGGCCTTTACCGTGCGAATGCCGCCGATCGCCTGCTCGCCGTCAACGAGCCTGGCCGCTTCATCGACGAGCGCGTCTGAAGCGGCCTTTCACAGCGTGACGACTGCCGACGTTCTTCGCTAGTATGCACGCGCGCCCGGGCGGTTCTCCGCACGAGCTGCAGCTGCGGGCCCCGTGCGAGAGCATCGGGCACGAAGTATTCCCACAGGAAGCATCCACATAATCAGAAAACGAGGACAGCCCATGCTACCCAGAGCGCTTATGCTCACCGCCGGCCTTTGTCTGGCGGCGGCACCCTACGCATTCTCCCAATCCTCCGCGAATTCCGGCAGCGTTCCCCAGGACGAACGCGAGTTCCCCCTCGGCGACTCCGGCCCCTTCGAGCCCGTTGATGGTCTTACGGACATACTCGTCGAGGACGTGGACAGCGAAGGCGCCATTTATCGCTACGAAGTGCCCGTCAACTGGAACGGCGACCTGGTGATGTACGCCCACGGCTTCCGTGGCTGCGTGGCCGACGAGGCCAGCGGCGCGCTGGTGCCGCTGACCGTCGACAGTCCCCCGCTGCGTCAATACTTTCTTGCCCAAGGCTATGCCTGGGCAGCGTCCAGCTATTCGAAAAACTGCTACGACGTACGCGACGGTGTCGACAGCACCAACCGCCTGGCGCGCATCTTCGCCGAAGAGGTCGGTCAACCCGAGCGCACGCTGATCACGGGCTTCTCCATGGGTGGCCACGTCACCGGTGCCGCGATCGAGCTGTTCCCGAACTACCGCTGCCCCGAGGGCGCCGTCGGTTCCGTATGCCGCCGCTTTGTCGACGTGCTTTCCGAGCTGTCGGGAGGGATCAAGTACGACGGTGCCGCGCCGATGTGCGGCGTGATGGGTGACGACGCGCTCTTCGACTACTTCGCCGATTACCAGTTCGGCGCGGAGGCGATCGCGGCCGAGGTCAATCCTGCCATCGTTTCCCAGTTCCCGCCCCCTGATGACTATGCGACCACCACTCAAGCCCTGACGGTGGGTACACTGTTCGCCAACGAGGGCGCAGGCTTCCCCGCCGAGCTTTCCGACCAGGGTGAACTCCTCAAGGATCTGCTGCGTGAAATCTCCGGCGGCGAACGGCCGATTTTCGAAGAGGGCTTCCCGGCGTTCCAGCCCTTGCTCTTGAGCTTCTGGGGCTCCGACGGCACCGTTGACGGCGTCGTATCCGGTAACCTCTACGACAATCGCGGGCGCGACTTTCAGCTCGACGCCGACCCCGAACTCAGCTCCGAAGAAATCGGACTCAACGAGCGCATCCTGCGCGTTCAGCGCACGGCTGGCGTCAATCGTCGCGGCCGCGCCCCCATGGGGCGAATCCCGGAGATCACCGGCCGCCTGACGATCCCCGTGGTAAGCACGCATACGCTCGGCGATCTGTTCGTGCCCTTCAGCATGCAGCAGATCTACGCGCGTGACGCCGCCCGCTTCGGGCGTTCAGACCTTCTGGTCCAGCGGGCAATGCGCGCCGTCGGCCACTGCGAGTACTCTCCCGAAGAGCTCGCGCAGACCTTCGATGCACTGGTGAGCTGGGTTGAGGATGGCGTGAAGCCGGAAGGCGATGACATTCTCGACGCCGAAACCGTGGCCGATCCGAGCTTTGGCTGCACCTACACGGTGGGCACCTCGGGCCAGACGCCCGACATCCTGCGCACCGGTCTGTGCCCGGCTGAGTAAGGCAAACCCGGTGCCGGAACACCAGCAGGCGCTTCGCAAGCTGACACTGCGGACGTCTGCGGAAGCAGCTAGGGCGGCCGACTGCTAAGGCTCACAAGCGGCCGCCTGAAAGCCCCCGCGAGCTCCGCGCCGTGGGGGCTTTTTAATTTAATTCTGCGACTGTTTCTGCGCCTCGGCGAGCGCGCTGCGTGCGGTTTCGAGGCGACGCTCAGCGCTTTCGTAAGCTGCCGCCGCATCCTGAAACCGGAAAAAAGCCGGCTGGAAGCGCTCGAGGGCCAGATCAAGATTGTCGGCAGGGTCCTCGCCCCTGGCCTTGATCTGCTCGATCATGATTTCGAGGTCTTCGACCTCCTGCTCCGACGCCTGCAGCAGGGCCTCTGCCTGCTCGAAGGCGCTGACCGACGCGGCCACTTCGAGTTCAAGCGCCGCCAGGCCTTCACCCGTTGCATCGGCAGCGGCAGGGAGCGCCTCCAAGGAAGTATCGAGACCGGAACCCGCGACTTCGCCGCTCGGCATACGAGCCGTCGAAGGCAGCGCTGGCGAAGCCGCAGGCTCCACAGTCCGCCCGGGTTCCACGAGCACCGAAGGGCTGCGCTCGCCACGATCGCTGATCTGCCATAACGCGATCGCGACGATCAGAAGCGCCGCAAAGGCAATCCACAGTCTCACAAAAATACTCCGGGAAAAGATGCTGCTGACAGCGCGGTTGTATCACCTGTGGCGATTAGCGCCAAGCTGCGCAAGGCGCTTACAGAAAACTCGCCGCGTAGGACTGGCGAGCAGGCCAGCGCCGACAGGAGCCGATGGGTGTCCTAAGCGACCACGATACGGTCCCGCCCCTGCTCCTTGGCCCGATACAGAGCCTCATCAGCGCGCTTGATCAGATCCGAATACTGATCATCGGAGGGGAGTCGCATCGCGATGCCCACGCTCACGGTAAACGACTGCGGGCACTGTCCCCTGCCCGTCCCACACTCGATCCGGGCAACGGCGCTCCGCAGACGCACAGCGAGTTGCTCCGAAACCTCGATGCCCGTATCGGGCAGCAGCACCAGAAACTCTTCGCCACCGACGCGCGCCACGCAGTCGCTCGCGCGGGCGAAGCACGATCGCAGGCAGTCTGCGAGGGCACGAATACACTCGTCGCCGGCCTGATGTCCGTAGCTGTCGTTGATCGCCTTGAAGTGGTCGATATCGATCATCATCGCCACCAGCGCCGTGGCCAGGCGAGTACTGCGCCTGAATTCGCGCTCGCCATCGGCCTCGATAGTGCGCCGGTTCTTGAGCGCCGAAAGACTGTCAAAGCTTGCCTGATACTCAATTGTGTCGACATAGCGTCCAAGGCGATTGAACAGCGTAACGATTCCGATCGTGCCAAAGAGGAACAGGCCCGAGTGCGAAAGCGCAACGGCAGCCACGCCACCGGCGGCGCCAACGGGTATTTCCACGCTGACACCACCGCGCACGTCACCGACGTGATAGCCCTGATCCTCGTGACACTGCAGGCAGTCCTCCTCGGTGATCAGCGGCGCCATATAGAACAGCACGCGATTCTCCCCCGCGCCAACGTACTCCGCGTCCGCCACGGGGTCGCGCTCGAACGCCCCGAGATACCGGCTCTCGAGCAGCGTGGGTGCGTTCTCGGGGCGTACGGGGTCGAGGCTGGTGATGCGAAAACGCACGCCCTCCTCCGCAACCGCCAGCTCCGAAAGCAGACGCGTCATATAGGCCGGATTGATTTTCGTCAGAGTGCTGCCATTGGGCCCGGGAATGTCGCGTTCGGGTACATCGAGGTACTCGTTGGGACGCACCTTGTCGGAGACAGGGGCATACACCCCACCGAGGCCGGCGTTCCAGTGGCGCGTGACCACAATCTGCTTGAAGAAGCCCTCGGCCGCCTGGAACGCATTCTCGAAGATATGCGCCTGCACACTAGAGTAGTTGATATATGCGGAGGCCCCTATGACCAGCAGCCAGACCGCCAGTACCAGATTTCGCGCAGCGCTTACGGACATTGATCGCCTTCTCCACCACCGGCTGCGGTGCCAATGGATAAACGATAGGGCGTGAACCGTAACCGAGCCATGACCGAGGTCAAGCGGAGGCCCGGGTAGCGGGGTTCATGCGCGCAGTGAGCTCACTTCGACATTCAGAGTACTCCCGACCTATGGACGACCAATGCACGACCCATGCACGACCCATGCACGACCAGTGCACGCTCGCGGGCGACGGAAACCCGCTTCAGGCAGGTCCGGGTCTCAGGACATTGCGAAAGGCTCGTCGATGGAGTGCGACGGCTGCGTGAACCAGCGCGGCCCCTCCGCCGTCATGTAGAAGTGATCCTCGAGGCGCACACCGAACTCGCCCGGTACCACGATCATCGGTTCATTGGAAAAGCACATTCCCTCGCGAAGCTTTTCCTCGCTGCCGCGGACGAGATAAGGAGCCTCGTGGATCGACAGACCGATACCGTGGCCGGTGCGATGGGGCAGACCCGGCACCTCGTAGTCCGGTCCCAGACCGGCCTCTTCGATGACGCGCCGCGCCGCGGCGTCTACCGCTTCGCAGCTCGCTCCGACCACCGCGGCATCGAAGGCCGCCGCCTGCGCCGCCTTTTCGAGGGCCCAGACGTCACGCACCGCCTGCGACGCTTCGCCATAGACATAGGTTCGGGTGATGTCCGAGTTGTACCCCTGAACGAGACAGCCCGTATCGATGAGTACCGTGTCGCCCTCCTCGAGGCGCTGCGCGTACGGTACGCCGTGAGGATAGCTCGTGGCCTCACCGAACAGCACGATGCAGAAGGAAGATCCATCAGCACCGATGGCGCGATGCGCGTCGTTGATGAAAGCGCGCACCTCGGTGGTGGATATGCCCGGAGCCAGTATGCGGGCCGTAAGCCGGTGCACTTCGAGCGTCATGTCCTTGGCCTGCTGCATCAGCGCGATCTCCGCCGCCGACTTCTGCACGCGGCAGCAATCGACCAGCGCGCTTCCGTCGATGAATTCGCGGCCCGCAGCGGCGCGGCGCATGGCCTCGCCCCAGAAGAAGGGAATTCCCGGGTCAACGGCTATCCGCGTCGCGCTCAGTTTTTCGAGAACGCGTTCGAACCGGGCGTAGGGGTCTTCGTGCTCCTGCCAGAACCAGGGCTCGCCCTCTTCACACCACGATGCGCGGAGCGTGCCCTCCTCGAACAGCGGACACACGTAATGCGGCGCGCCCTCGCGCGGCACAATGCACACGAAGAGGCGGTCCGTCGTACCGCCGGCCCAGGTGATACCTGTGAAGTAACGGACATTGGGATTGGACCCGAGGACCAATGCGTCCACGCCGCGCTCCGCCATCAGTGCCTGAACGCGCCGATAGCGCTCGCCGTACTCGGTGCCCGAAATTGGCGGGGCCTGGTGCGCCCATAGCCTGATATCCGCCAGTATCTCCGCGGCGTCGCCGCCCCCGATTCCCTCACCCATGGTCAAGGTCTCCCTCTAGCTGATTCCGTGCATCATGCGCCGGATCAGCGGTGTGAACAGCATGAACAGGATCCCCGTTCCAACAGCGATCCCCGCAGTAACCGAAAACAGCTGCGCCGGCGGCAGCGTCGCGATCTGGCCGGCCACCAGACCGGCCAGCAGATTGCCCAGCGCCGTACCCATGAACCAGGTGCCCATCATCTGACCCACGAGGCGCCGCGGCGACAGCTTGGTCACGCTCGAGAGACCCACGGGGCTGAGCGCAAGTTCACCGACCGTATGGAAAAAATAGGTCACCACCAGCCAGTTCACGGAAACGCCTATCTCGGGCCCCGCTTCGGCGTTGGCCGGCAGTTGCAGGGCGCCCCAGGCCAGTACGAAGAAACCGGCTCCGAGAAGAATCAGGCCGAGGGCGAACTTCATCGGAATCGATGGGCTGCGCGCCCCGAGGCGAATCCACAGCATCCCCATGAAAGGCGCCAGCATGACGATGAACATGGCATTGACGGACTGCAGCCAGGTGGTGGGCAGTTCCCAGCCCCAGAACACGCGATCCGTGTAATCCCGGGCGTACAGGTTCATTGACGAGCCGGCCTGCTCGAAGCCCGACCAGAAGACCGCCGCACCGAGAAACAGAACGAAGATCACGCCAACGCGCTGACGCTCCACCGCATCCCGGCAGCCAAAGCGCATGACGATCGCGAAGTAAATGACGGCAAAAACCACGAGCACGAGACCGGCGGTCTGCGCGATACCAACCACCGTAATCGTCAGTACGCCCTGTGCATCGAGCAAGTAGAACGCGAAGCTCACGAAGGCCAGAATCGCAAGAGTCAGGGCTGAGCGCGCCAGCAGTGCGCCCCGCGCCCGCTGGGCATCGACGGCCTCGGGCGGCCCGCCCAACCCGTCGAGATGGCGGCCACCGCGGACATACTGGACCAGCCCCAGCGTCATGCCGATGCCCGCGAGGCTGAAGCCCACATGCCAGTCGACACTCTCGGCAAACCAGCCGCACAAAATCGGCCCGAGGAAAGCGCCGAGATTGATCCCCATGTAGAAAATCGAGAAACCGGCATCGCGCCGCGCCGGCTCATCCTCTGAATACAGTTCACCGACGATCGCGCTCACGTTGGGCTTCAACAGCCCGGTGCCGATCACCACGAGAACGAGCCCTAGATAAAAGGACCATAGCTCGGAGCCCTCGACGAGCAGTGGCAGGCCGAGCGTGTAGTGCCCGGCGGCAATCACTACGCCGCCGATCAGGATAGTCCGTCGCTGGCCGAGGACACGATCCGCTATCCAGCCTCCAGGAAGCGCGAGCGCATAAACACCGAAGGTGTACAGGCCGTAGATAGCCCCCGCCGTCTCCGTATCGATGGCCAGGCCGCGACGCGCCGAGTCGGTCATATACAGCACGAGCAGGGCGCGCATGCCGTAGTAGCTGAAGCGCTCCCACATCTCGGTGAAAAACAGGGTCATCAGACCCGCGGGGTGCCCGAAAACGGTTTTCTCGCTCACTATCGCTGCCGCTGTCTGGGCCAGCGGGTGCTGACCGGTGTCTGAAGGGTGCTGGAATGCAGGAGCTGCAACTGCGCGGAGATGCCGACGACGCCACGCTCAAGCGGGCGCCGTCTGCATTCTGATTCAGTCGGCGTCGACGATCAGCGGGCCGGCCTCGCTCTCGATCATCCTGCTGCGAAGCGCAGCCACGTTTTGCGTCTTGACCTGATCCCAGACCGCCTGCACTTCGAGCCACTCGGCGTGGAGTTTGTCGAAGACCTCGAGATACTGGTCCGCCGGCGCAAAGTCGGCGATGGCGACCGTTGAGGCGAGATAAGCGAGCTTTTCCATCAGCATGCCGGGCAGGCGGATCACATCCTGACCCTTGCCCGTATGCTTGAGCTGCAGCATGCGATTCTCGACCTCGGTGACCGTGTCATCGAGCGTCGCCAGCTCACCACGCATGTCCTCGTCGACCATCGGCATCAGGTCGCGAATCTGCCGGCGCAGCTTCTCGGCCTCGTTCACCGCCAGCGAGAGCGCCTCGAAATCCTCGCGGATCTTGTCGAGAAGCTCTTTCTGCTGCTGGATGTCGGCAACGCTTCCCGTCGAATTGGGGTCCTTGAGCACCTCAAAGCTTTGCGTCTGCTCCGTATCCCCCAGCTTCAGTGTCACTGTGTAGACACCGGGGCTCGCCATCAGCGACAGCGGCTTGACGGGCGAATCGCGCGTGCCGTCGTCCTTCATCGGGAACCAGTCGGCATAGATCGGTCTGGTGCGCAGGACCAGATCCGTGGTCGGATCTTCCTTGAAGTCCCACCACACGCGATTGAGGCCAGGCTTGCCCTCGTGCTCGATGGTGCGCACGGTCTCGCCCGCCTCGTTCCTGATCACCAGCGACAAGGAGTCGGCCTTGTTCCCGTCACCCTCCTCCATCGCCGCGGCCATCTCATCGGCCATTTCCTCCGACATCCAGTAATGCAGCGAGGTACCGGCCGGCGGGTCATCGCCGAAGGAGGCCTCCTTGAAGAACTGCATCACGCTCGATACGGGGCGCAGGCGAAACGCGTCCTTGGGATCGAAAAGATGCAGCTTCGAAGAAGCCACTTCGTTGCTGAACTGCTGGATCGGCGTAAGGTCGTCGAGGATCCAGATACCGCGGCCGTAGGTGCCCACCACCAGATCGTTAAAATGCTCGGGGATATCCATCCAGTACATCGGGCTCGACGGCAGGTTGGTCATCATCGACTGCCAGCGCCGTCCGCGGTCCAGGGAGAAATAAAGGGCGTTTTCCGTGCCCAGGTACAGCACGTCGGGATTGATCGGGTCCTCCTTGATCATCCGTGCGTAGCTGAGGGGACTGCTCTCGATACCCGAGATGATCTTCGTCCACGACTTGCCATAGTCCGTTGTCGCATACACGTAGGGCTTGAAGTTGCCCATCTCGTGCGCGTCGACGGTGAGATAAGCCGTGCCCTCGTCGTAGCTGGAGGCTTCGATGTTCCGAACGGCGCCATAGGTCGGCATGTCCGGAAGGTTCGCCGTGATGTTGGTCCAGTTCGCTCCACCGTCGCGGCTTATGTGCACAAGGCCGTCGTTGGTGCCCGCCCACAGCAGTCCCGGCTTGAGCGGAGACTCTTCGAGGGCGTAGACAACGTTGGCGTACTCCACACCGATGTTGTCGCCGGTCAGACCGCCTGAGAACTGCTGCTTGCTGACGTCATTCAGGCTCAGATCGGGACTGATCACCTCCCAGCTCTGACCGCCGTTGGTCGTGCGGTGCACGAACTGGCTGGCGACGTAGACGGTGTTGTGGTCATGCGGCGAAATCAGCAGCGGGAAAGTCCACTGAAAACGGTACTTGACGTCGGCAGCGGGCGTGCCGGCCGTGAGCTCGGGCCACACTTCGACCTGGCGGAACTGCCCGTTACGCTCGTCGTAGCGCACGACCACGCCACCGAGGGCACCGAAGCCCGATGCACTGGACCAGATGATGTTCGGATCCGTGGGATCGGGCGTGGCGAAACCGCTCTCGCCACCGCCGACGTCGTGCCATAACCCCGTACCGATAAAGCTGCCGAAAAAGTTCTGCGCGCCGCTGCGACTCGGCCCTTTCATCGAAGGACCGTCCTGGCGATTGGTCAGGACGTTGTAGGGCACTTCCGTATCGGTGGTCACGTGGTACAGCTGCGCGACGGGGAGCTGCACGCGCTGCCAGGACTTGCCGCGGTTTTCGCTGATGGAAAGCCCGCCGTCGCCGACAACGATCTGGCGATCGCCGTTGCTCGGGTCGACCCACATATCGTGATGATCCCAGTTCGGTGCCTCGCCCGGTCCGGCCAGCGTGGCGGTCTTGCCGCCGTCGATGCTGGTCGCATAGGCCGCCGAGAAGAAGTACAGCTCATTGGCGTTGTCGGGCGACGCCGTGGTGCGCGTGTAGTAGGCGCCGCGACCGGTCAGGTCGCGATCGTGACTGATCAGAGCGAAAGACTTGCCGTGATCCTCAGAGCGCCACAGCTCGCCCGTATTCGTCGGCTCACCGTCCAGGGGGATCCCGTCGCCCGTCTCGATCAGCGCGTAAACCCGGCCCTGCTTCGCGGCTGTCATCGCCAGTGAGATTTTGCCGACCTCACCTTCGGGGAGCCCGTTGCCTTCAAGCCGCGTCCAGCTTTCGCCGGCGTCCGTCGACTTGTAGACGCCGCCACCGGGACCGCCGCTGCGGCGCGTCCATGGACGCAGCTCCAGGGACCACATGCCGGCGAACAGGATTCGCGGGTTGTGCGGATCCATGACCAGGTCAGACGCACCCGTGTTCTGATCGACGTGCAGCACCTGCGCCCAGGTCTCACCGCCGTCCGTCGACTTGTAGATTCCGCGCTCCTGCTGCGGCGTGTAGCCGTGACCCAAGGCCGCGACGTACACCACTTCCGGCTTGCTAGGATGCACGACAATACGGCTGATACGCGCCGTGTTGTCGAGACCGAGGTGCGTCCAGCTGTCGCCGCCGTCGGTGGATTTCCACACACCGTTGCCGATCGACACGTTCGAACGGATGTAGGACTCGCCCGTACCCGCGTAGACGATCTCGGGATCGCTCGGCGCCAGCGCCAGGGCGCCGATCGAATGCACGCGTTCGCCATCGAATACAGGCTTCCAGTTGAGGCCGCCGTCGGTGGTTTTCCAGATTCCGCCCGAGGCCGCGCCCACGTAGTAGGTCATCGGATCGCCGGGAATACCCGTCGCTGAAATAACCCGGTTGCCGATCGGGCCAATGTGACGGAACTCGAGTTGTTCCATGTGCTCGGGCGACAAGGTCTGTGCCGAGGCGATGAAGCTGAAGCAATACAGCACGGCCGAGAAAAGCGCCGCGGAGGGACGAGTCAGGAATCGTGGCATAACGAGGCTGTCTCACAGTCAATAATGGATCGGTGGGAGACCGTACTGCCGCCGCCCGCTGTTGAAGTCCGGGATGTCGCCGAGGAAAGAGCTGCTGAGGCCTTGTGATGCACGCTCGTAGGAGCGCCCTGATGCACCTGCGCAAGCCCCGACTCTCCGAGCGCTGTTTTAACACTCAAGGGCGCAGGTCGCCAAGAGCGTGACGACGCGTCGCCTTTGGATCAGCCGTTGCGGTACGTGTACGCATAGCCATTGAGCGCCGGAGCTCCCCCCAGATGCGCGTAAAGCACCCTCGATCCCTCGGGAAAAAAGCCCTTTTGCACCAGATCCATCAGCCCCTGCATCGACTTACCTTCATAGACCGGGTCCGTGATCATTGCCTCCGTGCGCGCGGCAAAACGGATCGCCTCGCTGGTCTCTGCACTCGGCACGCCGTAGCAGGGATAGGCATAGTCGGGATTGATCACGATTTCTTCGTCGCGCACCTCACGGCCCAGTTCGACAAGCTCTGCCGTGTTGTTGACGATGTCGCGTACCTGCGCCCAGGTCTGTTCCGGCGTTCCCGAGGCATCGATGCCGATGACGCGCTGCGCGCGATCCTCCGCCGCGAAGCCAACCACCATACCGGCCTGCGTGGAACCCGTGACCACGCAAACAATGATGTAGTCGAAGCTGAAACCCAGCTCGGCCTCCTGCGCGCGCACCTCCTCGGCAAAGCCGACGTAGCCGAGCCCACCGAGTCGGTGCACGGAGGCTCCGGCGGGAATCGCGTAGGGTTTGCCGCCAGCATCGCGGACCTCCTGCAGCGCGTCTTCCCAGCTCTGGCGCAGACCGATATCGAAGCCATCGTCGGTTACACGGCTATCCGCCCCCATCAGCCGCGTCAGAAGAATATTTCCCACGCGGTCATAAACCGCATCCTCGTGCGGCACCCAGGACTCCTGCACCAGGCGGCATTTGAGCCCGAGCTTGGCAGCCACAGCTGCCACCATGCGCGTGTGGTTCGACTGGACACCACCGATAGAGACCAGCGTGTCGGCGCCCGACGCGAGGATGTCCGGCACGATGTATTCCATCTTGCGCAGCTTGTTACCGCCCAGCGCAAGGCCCGAGTTGCAATCATCGCGCTTGGCGTAGATCTGCACTTTGCCGCCGAGGGCATCGGTCATGCGCGGAAGATGCTCGATCGGCGTCGGTCCAAAGGTGAGCGGGTAGCGTTCAAATTTCTCGAGGTTCATGCCATCAATCCTTTACCAGCACGATGCGAAGGCGTTCCGGGGTACACAGGGTCTTCGCATATCGTACTTCGTAAGGCGCCAGCTCGCGGCACATTCGTACCTCTCTCGTGGTTTCCTCGTGGTTTCCTCGTGGCTTCCCGGTAGCTTTTTCGCGTTGATCTTTTCGCCATCTCACCGCCGCTTCGCGCTAAGCGCTCTCTCATCAGGCCGTCGCCATCTCTTCGGATTCGGGATAGGCGATGATCTCGATGCGCGTCCCGCCGGCGCGGCGGAACGTCTGCTCGTGGCAGGTCAGCAGAAGTATCTGCATCTTCTCCGCTGCCATCGTAAGGATGTCGAGCATTTTTTCCGTTCGATCGTCATCGGCGAAGGCCATCGCATCGTCAAGCACCAACAGCGAAGGTCGACCCTGTTCGGCCAGCAGTTCTGCGATCGCTATGCGTACCAGAATGTTGATCTGCTCCTGCGTGCCCTTCGACAGCAGCGATAAATCGCTGGCTGCGCAGCCTCTTCTTCGGATCTCCCGGACGCTGAGCGACTCGTCCATCTCGATCTCGGCATCGGGGAAGAGAACCTCGAGATAAGGCAGCACGCGCTGTGTGATCGGACCCATGAAGCGGTCCCGCGCCTCGCGCTCGGCCCGGCTGAGCACGGCATCGAGCGTTGTCAGCACCTCTGCCTCCTCGCGATAGTGATCGAACTCCACCTGCATGAGTTCGATGTCGCGCTCCTTCGATGCGATCTGTTCGCCCAGCCCCGCTCCGCCATCGCGCGATAGGCGACCCTCGATGCTGGCGATGTCGCGGGTAAGCTTTTCCTTTCTCTCGCCGAGAACATGCAAGCTGTTTTCGAGTCGTTTGACCTTGGCCGACAGCTGAGCCGCGGACAGGCCCTTGAGGCCCGCCCTTCGCTGCGCCAGTTCATCTTCCGCAGCGGCGAGCGATTCTTTCGCCGCGCCAAGTGCCTGTTCGAGTTCGGACTCCGGACGCATCCCCTCTAGCTGCTCTGTCAGCGATTTCCCGGTGCTCTGCAGTTCCAGAAGCTCCCTGCGTGGCGCCTCCGATTCGGCCCGAAACGCCTCGTAGGCATCGCGGGCGCCATCGCGCTGCATGCTCGCAGCCTCGGCCTCGAGGCGAGCCTCCCGTAAGGCCTGCTCGCAAGCCTCGCTCGCTCGTGACAGCGCTTCCGCCGACTGCGCGTCAGGCTCGTCATCCCTCGCTTCGCCGAGCGCCGCCACGCTGGCCGCCAGCTGATCGCGATCACGCCTGAGCTGACCGGTCCCTCCGGCGTCTTCAGGCGCAAGCGCCTCGAGGCTCAGCGTCACCGAGTGCAGATCGGCGGCCCGGCGCGACCGCTGCTCCGCCGACGATCGCGCCGTGGCAAGGTCTTGCGCTCCGACCTCGCCCAGCGCGGCTACAAGTGCCTCTTCCGCAGCCTCGAGCGCATCCACGAGGGCATCGGCATCATCCAGCTGCGGCCGGACGGTGATTGAACCCACCCCTTGAATCCGAATGACGGCTTCCGAGAGCACCTGCAGGGAAACATCCGAATCCACGGGCTGCCCATCGTCGACGCTGATCTGCCCCTGCGTTCCGGCTTCGAGATCGAAATCGACCAGCGTTGCCGCACTCGACAGGCGTGCTCGCGAGGACTCAACGCGGCGACCGAGTTCCTCGATATGCGCCAGCGCTTCCTGAGTAACAGGATTGCCCTCCAGCGAAGCGCGAAGAGCGCCGGCCTCCTTTTCCAGCTGCTCGAGCTGCTGCAGGCGCTTGTTCGCCTGCTCAAGGCGCTCGAGCAGCGAAGCCCTCGAAGCCCGCCGCCTGGCACGCTCATTCTCGACGCTCGCCCGGCGCTGCCGATCGCTGGCCTCGCGGTAGCGCTCGCGCGCCGTGTCCCACAGCGACTTCAGGCGACGCTCCTCTTCATCGGCCCGGCTGAGTACCTGCGTCTGCCTGGCAATCGCGGCGTTGAGTTCTTCGCGGCGCTGCTTGAGTGCGTCGCGCTCGCGTAGTCGCTGTTCAATATCCTCGAGCGCCTGCGCCTCGCGATCGCGGAATGTCTGCGCCTCACCGATGCGCTGTTCCAGCTCCGCGAGCTGCCGCAGCTGCTCCTGCGCAGCGCGCAGATCATCGCTCATGTCGCGGGCCACGCTGTCCGCGGCAAGTTCGCGCAGCTCCTTCTGCAAGCGACGATAGTCTTCGAGGTCCTTCGCGACGCCCGCCTCACGCTCGCGCAGCTCGCCCAGCTCCGCGCGGAGCGTCTCGAGCGCTTCGCCGACTTCCCGGTACCTGCCCGTCGGGGCACCCCTCGCCACCGTCAGATAGCTGCCCAGCTCCTTCTTGACGAGCGCGGGCAGCGCGCGCCCCTGCTCACCGCCCATGACCTTGCCCACCGTCTCCTCGAGCGCACCGAGGACTGTTGCCTGGGCGCCAGGATGAAAGCTCAGGGGGCTCAGCGTGTCGCCCTGCTCGGCGAGGAGAATCGGCCACATTCCCAGCGCTTCGCGGTCGCGGATGCCCTGCCGGGTCTGATCGTAGCCGAGCAGCTCCTGCAACGCGGCCTCGGCCGGCTCGGCCTGCTTCTCGATAGCGCTTCCCTGCGCCCGAAGCCGCGCATACTTACCGCGCAGGAAGCGCTTGCGGACCGTGTAATGTTCCCCGTTCACCTCGAAACCCACCTCGACGACGGGCGCGCCCTCGGAGCCGCGGTTGATAAAAGGTCTGAGCGGGCCTCCCTGGGTCTTGTGCTTGCTGAACAGCGCGTGGCGGAGCGCGCTAACCAGTGAGCTCTTGCCCGATTCATTGGGCGCGACGAGCACGTTGAGCCCATTCGAGAGTCCTTCGATGCCGGCGGGCGCCGAAAAATTTGCCCACTGGTTGACCCTGATCGACCGGATCTTCATGCGTCGCCATCTCCAGAAAGTCCGCGGTACAGAAGATATAGGCGCAGCAGCGCGAGCCTCGCCCGTCGCCGCTCGGCCTCCGGCAGCGCATCGGCCGTTGCCTGTTGCATCAACTCATCCGCAGCCGCGCGCACATAGCCCCCCTCGCCGAACTCGGCGAGATCATCGTCCGTGGGCTCGCTGACAAGTTCCGCCGCTCGCACGCGCAGGAGTGCGAAGGCAGCATCGACGGCAGTCTCGATGCGTGCGCGAAAGTAGTCGAGATCGCCGAGCGACAGCGCTCCGCTCACTTCGAGATCAATCAGGTGCTTCGAAAGGGAGCCTGGAGCGAGACCTCGAAGGCGCGCCTCCAATGCGTCCACGTCTTCGCGCCGGCTCAGGTTCGCGCGCAGCTTGTGCCAGTGGAATTCACCGGTGCGGATCGCCTCGACCTGCGGCAGCTCACCGGGTGCAGCAATAGACACCAGCAGGCAGTGACCACCGCCGTCGACCTCGAAACCGTCGACTTCATGCGTTCCACTGTAGTGCACGCGCGGTGAGATCTCCCTGCGCCCGTGCCAGTCTCCGAGGGCCAGATAGTCAAGGCCTGCGCGCTCCGTGCGAGTCGGATCAATAAAGTTCGCTGCCGCCTCCTCGTTCGCGCCAAAGCCACGAATCGAGCCATGCGCGAGGCCGATGCGAAAGTACCCATCGGGCGTGTCGGCCTTATCCATGTAGGCCGTAAGGTCTTCCAGGCCCGTGTAATGCAGCAGCGGCGCCGGCAGGATCGCGAGCCGCGCATCGTGATCGACCCACGCTTCGGCCGCCGTGTGGCAGACGATATTCGCCGGCAGATCGCTGCTTCGCAGGCGCTCCCAGATGCCGAAGGGCCGGTGCGGATCGTGATTCCCGGGCAGCAGGTGCCAGGTCACATCACCGTGAACGCGCATGCGCTCCACGGGCTGTAGCAGGAGGCGATCGCTCACATCCTGCGTGTCATAGACATCGCCCGCCACGAGTACGTGCTTCGCTCCACGCTCGCGGGCGAGATCCCCGATCCTGTCGATACCCTCGAGCCGGGCCTGCTGAAGCCGCGCCATCGTCGCCTCGTCGGCGTAGCGGAATACCTTGCCGATCTGCCAGTCCGCAGAGTGAAGAAATGTGATGGGCATGGCTTTGCGTGCAGCAGACTCAGACAGTGACGAAGCTTGCTAGGATGCCGTCCGTTACGTCGTATAACAACGCGGACCATGAATCAGGAAAACGGCTTTCAGATAAGCGCGGTCAAACGGGATAAGGTCTCCAGCGCTCGAGGGCCCGGCCGATGAAGCTGCTGCTCGCCGGGGCCTCGGGCCTCGTTGGAAACCGGCTGCTCGCGCAGGCATCCGATCGCGGCCACGAGACCGTGCTGGTCACGCGTCGCGCCCTGGGCAGCGGCCACGAGGAGATCATCACTGACTTCGAGCCTGGCCTAGAGCTGCCAGGCGCCGATGCCGCCGTGTGCACCCTCGGGACCACCATCGCCAGCGCAGGCAGCCGCGCGGCTTTCTATGCCGTCGATCACGATGCCGTGATTGCCTACGCGACGGCGGCTCGCAGAGCGGGTGTGGAGCACTTTCTGGTGATCACCGCCGTGGGCGCCAATCCGAGGGCTGCTGTCTACTACTCCCGCGTAAAAGGCGAGGTCGAGCGTGACCTCGATGCCATTGGGTTTCGCTGCCTGGACATTGCACAGCCCGGCCTCCTGCTCGGAAGCCGCGGCGAGCGGCGTCCCGTGGAGAGCTTTCTGCAGAGCATCGACCCCCTGGCGCGAAAGTTTTTGCTCGGACCGCTCGACCGCTATGCGGGCATTGCAGCGGAGCACGTTGCCAAAGCGCTGCTCGAGCTGTGCTCGGACAGCACTCGCTCTGGTGTTTTTCGGCATGGAAATCGCGATCTTCAGGCTCTTTCTGTCAAGCTATCGTGACTGCGCGCGCGATTACGCGCGTGACTACGCGGCCGCGCCCACCGACGCCAGGAAGGACCGATAAGCCTCGATCACCTCGCGAGGCGCCTCCGTATGCGGATAGTGACCGATGCGCGCAAGTCGGTGAACGAAATGCTGCGTGCCCGCCAGCTCCTCGAAGCGCCGAACCATGTGATCGCCGCTGACGGGGTCGAGACTCCCGTTGATCAGCCCGATCGGGCACACGGCTTGGGTCAGCGCCGTGAGCCAGCGATCGCGGCAGGCGATCCGGTCACTCATGTAAGGAATCAGCCGGTGCAGGTTACGGCGCCCGCCGTCGCGCTCGAAAAGCGTAAAAAAGGCGTCTATTTCAGCATCCGAGGCCTTGCTCTCGCCGAAGATCGTATCGAAGGAGCGGCGCAGGCTCCGCCGCGTCATCAGCGGCCCGATGAGAAAGCCGAGGCGACTGCGCAGGAGTTTCTGTACGGGCCGCGCGCGATGAGTCTCGGGAAACAGGCCACCATTCAGAAACAGACAGGACCGCCAGCGCCCCACGCCGAGGCCCTCGTTCTGACGCGCCAGCATCTCCTGGGCGACGGTGTCACCGTAATCGTGGGCGAGCACATGAAACTCATTCAGGCCGAGGTACTCAGCGAGCACCTCGCAGAGGTCAGCCTGCTCCATGATGCGGTAGTCGTGCGGCGATGGCTTGGCGCTGAAGCCGAAGCCGAGCAGATCCGGAGCGACGAGGCGGTAATGACGATTCAGCTCCGGCCAGATCTTCCACCAGTCCCAGCTCGACGTGGGAAAGCCGTGAACAAGGAGGATCGTCCCACGCTCCTCCTCCGTAGCGGCTTCGTCGACGTAAAAGATGCGCTGGTCGAGCAGCTCCGCGTATCGACCGCGCTTTTCCCAGTCGTCTATGGACACCCACGCCGGCAGGCTACCTGCCGGACCTGCCTCGGAATTGCTCATGACCCAGGGCCCCCGTGCTGAAAAGCGAAAAGCAGAATGCTCGCGATAAGCGGTGTCTTCAATGACCTCGCTAGCGTTTCAAAACGCCATGGACCAGCAGGTCGACGATCCGGTCTCCGAGTTCATAGGGACCGATCTGCTCCGCCTCCTCGTGCCAGCGTGGGATCCAGAAAAAGGAGCCTGCAGACAATTCGATGAAGTCCATCGACGCGGAGCTGGCCAACCCGTTTTCGATGGCGACGGTCATGTCCCCACGGAAGCGCGCGGCCAGCGCCATCGCGCGACGGCGATGCCGCTGGGGCAGGGCCGTCACGCCGGCCTGGAGCATCAGCGGCGGCGTGCGTGACAACAGCGCCTGAGCGCAGAGGTGCATCGGCCAGGCCAGTGACTCGAGGGCACCGATGCCCCCTGCGCTCTCGGCAGCGTCGGCGAAACGCTCATAGAGATCGAAGGCGCGGTCGTAGCAGGCATCGACGAGCGCGGCCTTGTTTCGGAAGTGGCTGTAGATCAGACCTTTGGTGGCATCGGCGGCGCGAGCGATATCGTCGATTGACGTGGCGTCGATCCCGCGCAGGTTGAACAGGCGCGAGGCAATGCCGAGGAGGGCCAGACGCTTCTGTTCACCCACGGCCTCTCGATCGAGCACGTCGATACGCTCGGCGAGGAGCTCGCTGACCTCCGGGGGGCGCTGCAGCTCGAGGCGGGTGTCCGTAAATCCATGCAGCAGGCTGCGCAGGATTGCTTCACGCACATCGCCCGGCGGGCCTGGCTCGGCAGCGCCAGCTTCCTCGCCCAGTGTCACCCAGGTCTGCCAGAGGCGCGCCCAATCGGCCATACCCAGAAGCACATGGGCGGCGGTCGCTGCGGGCACTGGCCGGAAACTCTGATCGCTCGCCCCGTCCTCGAAGATCGAGGCCACAGCAGCCACGGTACGCGACTGCAGATCGCGCACCACCGCGGCGTCCGATTCAGGCAGCAGATCCAGGTCGTGCAGGATCGCGAGCGCTACATCAGGCGCGAGCAGATCATTGACCAGCCGTGCGAGACGATCCTCGGGCGCCCCGGAGTCGCTCCGCGCTGCCTCGGCGACCGCAAACTGATGCTCCGCCGCAGCGAGGTAGCAGCTCAGCAGCAGCGACTCCTTGTCGCGGTAGTAGTAATAGAGTGCGTTGCGTGTCAGTCCCGTGACCTTCGCAACCGCCGCGGGCGTGACCGAGGCCGCACCGTCGCGGTTCATCATCCGCGCCGCAATTTCCATCAGTTCCCGACGCCGGGCCCCGCGACTGGGTGCTTCCCCGGTGATTGCTTGCACTGTCTGGGCCTCGTTCCGCATTCGGCTACGGTACCGCAGGACCGGGATACCCCCAAGCATGCAAAAGGGCAGGCGCGCGTGGCACGCGCTGCCGCCACCCGAAAAGCACGCCACTTCAAAGGCACTTGATTTCTTAATTTTACGGTTTAGTATTTATATATACGCATAACTAAAACAGAGAAATCGTCATGAACCACACTCGCATCCTTCATCCCGCTTCCCCCCGTTGCGTCCTGACGCTCGCCATCGCCGCGACCCTTTCGCCCTACGCCCTCGCCCAGGCACCGAAACCCCTCGAAGAAGTGGTGGTCACGGCGCAGAAGCGCGAACAGTCGCTACTGTCTGTAGGGCTGGCGGTCAGCGTCGCCGACGAGCAGGAAATCCGCGACCGCCGGATTACGGCGGTCACGGACATTTCCCTGTTCACGCCGAATGCCGCGGTCAAGGAGTTCTTCCCGGGACTCATGCCGATCATCACCGTTCGCGCGGTAGGCCTTAACGACTTCAACGCGGCCAATAACCCGAGCACCGGTGTCTACGTCGACGAGGTATCGCTGAGCTCCCTCGCGCTGCTCAGCTCCGACTTCTTCGACCTGGCGCAGATGGAAGTGCTCAAGGGCCCGCAGGGCACGGTCTACGGCCGCAACGCCACCGGTGGCGCGCTCAACGTGATGACCGCGCGACCGGATTTCGACGCCGTGAGCGGACGCCTCGCCGGTGGAATCGGCAACTACGAAGCAGGCGAAGTCGAAGGCATGCTGAATGTTCCCGTCAGCGACCGCCTTGCGCTGCGCTTTGCCGGCAAGGTGATTTCGCAGGGAGAGGGATACTGGGACAACCGTGTGACGGGCAGCGACGTCGGTGAGCGCGACGTGGTCATGGGCCGCGCCTGGGCGAGCTGGCGACCGACGGACCTCACGGAGGTCTCGCTCAAGCTCGAACACCAGAGCGCCGACTCGGAACTCGGCGCACCGGAGTTCTTCGGCCTGCTGCCGACAGCCACCGAGCCCAACTGCCCTGGCCTGCCGACCTGCAGCAACTTTCTGGGATACACGGACGGCGATGGCGATCCCTTCCGCGGCGACTGGTCCATCGATCCCGCCTATGAAATGGAGCAGACCAATGTGACGCTGGTGCTCGATCACGAACTGCCTTTCGCGACCTTTCGCTCCGTGACCGGCTATGTCGATTTCGAACGCAGCTACGGCACCGATGTCGATGCCAGCCCGGCGCGTATCACGGACTTTTACAACGTCGACGACGTGCAGCAGATTTCCCAGGAGTTCCGCCTCGACGGGGGTGGAGCCGACCTTATCTGGCAGCTCGGCCTGTTCTACTCGCGGGACGAGATCCTGACCACTTACGCGGGCGAGCTTCAGGACATCGTGAATACCACGACTTTTTCCTCCGCCAACATCGACGCGACCACGGTATCTGCCTTCGCAAACGCCGAGTATGCGCTGACGGACACGTGGACCCTTGTTGCGGGGCTGCGCCTCAGTGAGGAAGAGAAATCGAACGATGGCTTTACGCAGGACCTGGTTTCCCTGGCTCCGGCGAGCTTCCTGAGCATGGCCCCTTTCGGCTCACCGCCGGTCACCCTCGCCGCCGTCGACGATGAAATCTCCGACACCAGCGTGGACTGGCGCCTCGGCCTCAACTGGCAGCTTGCGGACGACGCCATGCTGTTCCTGAGCGCCGCCCAGGGCACCAAGAGCGGCGGCTTCTTTACCGGCGTCGCGGTGCAGCCGGAGCAGCTGCAGCCCTACGACCCTGAAAATCTGCTTGCCTACGAACTCGGTATCAAGGGACAGCTCGTCGACGCCGGGCTGCGCTACGAAGCCAGCGTGTTTTTCTACGACTACGACGACGTGCAGTCCTATATCCGTGACAACTCCGGCGCCCTGCCCGTACAGCGCCTTGGCAATATTCCTGGCGCGGAGATCATGGGCGCGGATTTTCAAATTGGATGGTTTCCGGCGGCGCTCGAGGGATTTTCAGCGACGATCGGCGGCGGCCTGCTGGATACGGACATCGAAGCCTTCGTCGGCCCCGAAGGGCTCGTACCCTCGGGCAACGAACTGCCGGACGCGCCGGAGCTCTCTTTCAGCATCGATCTGCGCTATCGCATGACAGTAACCTCGACGCAGTCGTTGGAGCTGGCACTCGATTCGCGCTATCAGGCCGAGGTCTTCCGCGACGCGCTGAATGATCCGCTGCTGGCCTCCGACAGCTTCACGGTCACCAACGCGCGTGCTACCTGGAGTCTCAGCGACAGCCTCGAGTTCGCCCTGTGGGGCCGGAATATCACCGACGAGTCCTACGTGATACAGGGCGTGAACCAGCTATCGTTCGGCAACGGTTTCCGCGTCTACGGCCCGCCGCGCACCTTCGGGCTTTCCGTAACCAAGCATTTCGACTGACCCCCCATGAGTACCAACACAGTCAGCGGCCACTGCGAGCCCGCATTCGCAAAGCTCCGAGAGACCTTCGAAGCCCAGTTTTCCTCCCGCGGGGAGATCGGTGCCGCCGTCGCCGTGGCAATCGACGGCGAACTCGTCGTCGACCTGTGGGGCGGGATGCGCGATCGCGAACGCGCCCTGCCATGGGAACGCGAAAGCGT
>JAZBOX010000173.1:0-5082 GCA_036351355.1 Halieaceae bacterium | reverse complement strand
GTGCCGGCAAGAACCGCAACCGCTGCGACAGCATCTGCGATGTCGCCCAGAGCGCCGCTGATCGCGCGTTCGCCGAACACGGGGTACAGCAGCGTGCGCGGGGCCAGCGGCAGGCCCCGATCGTAGTGGTAGTGCATCAGCACGATGGTGCTCAGGCTGCCGAGGATCGCCCAGGCCAGGAAACCCCAGTGCAGGTAGGACTGGGCCAGAGCAAAGGGAACCGCGTCCCGGGAGGCGGCCTCAACGTCCGCAAAGAGCGGAGGTGGGCTGAGGAAATGCGCCATCGGCTCCCCGGCAGCCCAGAACACGCCGCCGCCGGCGAGCAGCGTGCACATGATCATCGAGACCCACTTGAAGGCCCCGAACTGCGGCTTCGCGATACCCCCGAGGATGCGACCGGCGCCCGGATGCGCGGCAATCCCCAGGCTGACGGTAAAGGTGGCGAGCATCAGCAGCTGCCAGTAGAGCCCGAAGAAACGAACAGCCCAGCTGAAGCTCCGATCCACCTGGCGCCCAAGACCCTCCGGCGCAACCACGGCGATCAGGCAGAAGGCCAGCACGAACAGGGCGCTTGGAATGAAGGCGCGCCAATTGATGCCCACGCCTCCATCCTGCTGCCGGGTCTGCTGCATGCTGCGGGGAGTTCGTGCTGTCGGAAGCGGTGTGGAGACAGGCGGTGCGGGCGAGGACCCGCAGGTGTCTGCGCCTAGGCCTGCCCGGCCTGCTCGCCTTCGAGTTCCTCGATCTTCTTTCGAAGAGCCTCGGCCTCAGCCGTGAGCATCGAATAGGAGCGGATATCACCGTTTCTCTGCGCGGTGAAGGCGCGTTCGAGGAGATCCTTGTGCTCGCTCTTCCATTTCTTGAGCGGTGATTTGTTGAATAACCCGAACATCGATGGCCTGCTCCGCTTGAATTGCTGTTAGTCGCCTACGTCAGGCTGCGGCAGAGAGATCAGTTGCTAATCCTCGCGACGGATTGTTTCTGGTCGAGCGGGCGCAGAATTTCATCGTGATCGAGGTGAACACAGCCTGCGACCGCCATAGCTTTCAGCGCACTGACCTGTTTGTGATCTGCGCTACACTCCGCAGCAGGGATCTTCAAGTGCGGCGGCCCCGAAGGCGAAGCATCATGATTCGACAGTCAGCGGTTCTACGAACGGTATCGGGCGTGGCATTTGCGATCCTCGGTATCGCCCTGCCGTCCATGCCAGCGACGGCGCAGGGCACGGGTGGCGAAGGCTGTTACTTCGACGCCTGTGACGATGACGTCCGGCGGGAGCGCGATCGGGTCTTCAAGGAGCCGCGGGACCCCGTTGACGGGCGCGGCGACTACCCCGACCCGGAGCCTGAATTCGTGCCCGACGATCCCGGGCAGCTTGTATGCATCACCACGGTGGGAAGCTCCTGCGTCATGATGGACCAGAGCTTTCCTGCCGGTCAGTTCTGCAACTGCCCAGGTCCCTTCGGATCGCGGCTGGACGGCTATACACAGCGCGTAAACGGCAATACGGCCGCCGGCGCGCAGCCGCAGCAGCCTTCGATCGCGACGCAGTGCGTCACCTACGTTGGCAGTTGCTTCCTCGCCAATCAGGCCCTGGTCGGCTCACCCTGCTACTGCCCCAGCGCCTTCGGACCCGTGCAGGGCATTTCCCAGTGACACGATTCACCCGCCGACGGGTGCTGGAGGCAGCGGTCGCGGCGGCCTGTCTGAAGCCGCTGCAGGGTCTCGCCCAGGGCAATGCCGGGTCCTCCGGTTGCTGCATTCTCCCGGATGCGCGGGGTATGTTTGCGAGTCCTTCGGCGGGCAACCGTCCCCGTCAGAAGCTGAGTCCCACAGAGCTCCTGCGCACGATCGACCAGCGCTCCGGGCAACCGCGATCATTCAACCGCGATCTCGGCGGTGTGCTTGTCTCCATGGCCCGGACTTTCGGTGAGCGCCCCGGCTTTGGCTACTACGACGACGGGCGAGACCTGAATGCCTTTGCGACCAGCGCCACGGCGGTGGACGGCACCGGTGGGACGATTGCCTTTGGGCGCAACCTGCTCTCCGCGCAGCTCAAGATCGACAAGAAGGGTATTTCCGTGGCGGCGATCTGCGCGCACGAGTTTGCCCACGTCCTGCAGTTCCGTACGGCGCTCAATCTGCGCCTGACGGAGCGCTATCCGGTCTACTGCCGCGAGCTCCACGCTGACTACCTCGCGGGCTTCTATCTTTACTGGTTTCAGGAGGAGCGTGGCAGCGATCTGCAGGGAGTGGGTCGAGCCTGGGAGGACATGGGGCCATCACGCTTCACGGAAGACGCAACGCACGGCACCGCCGCGATGCGCCTCGACTGCATCCAGCAGGGCTATCGTGATGCCTACGACTTCGGTTCCGAGGGGATCAGCGACGCCGCGGAAGAAGGTTTCCGCTACGTGGCGCGCCACGTTCAGAGCTGAGGAGGATTCGGTGGTGACCCCGCTACTGTTCTAACAGCCGCCCTCGTGCGGGCGCTGGGCGATCCAGCGGTCGGCGGCAACGCTCCAGCACAGTTCGATCCGCTCAGAGCCGACGAATGGCGCGTAGTGATAGAGACCGCCGTCCCCCGTGCCGGCTTCCCTGACCTTTGCCGGGGGAAGGCGTGGGGCGGAGATCTCTCCCTCGGTATCGTCGAGGAGAGCCGTGGCGATCGCCACCTTGACATCGCGCGCCCGGATCAGAGCCGCTTTTTCTTCAGCAATCCGGAACCGCTGCCAGGCGGAGTTTTCAAGCGACAGGTAGAAGTCGAGGCTCTGCGCGCTGCGATTGAGCAAGTAGATTTCGCTGCGGGTAAGAACGCCGCCGGCTTCAGCAGCATCAGCAAATACAACGCGGTCTTCGATCCCTTGCGCCACGACCGAGGGCGCCAGGAAGCAGGCCATTGTCGCCAGTGCCGCGAACGCTCCGCTGAGGCCGGATTTACGCCACATCATGACCCTTCGGGCTTTTTTCCGGGCCTGGATTCAGATTTGTCGTCGCGATCCGCGCGTCCGAGCATGTAGCCTGCGACGGTGCCGAGCAGACCGAGGGCCGGCGCGATCTGCTCAGCACTGTAGCCCACGGCGACCAGAAACAGCGTGCCGGAGACAATCAACACGAGCGCGAGAATGCGGATGACGTTCTCATCGGAAAAGCCGGCGAAGCGGCGAAGCGCAACGGCGATGAGAAAGCACAGAAAGCTGAACCCGAGAATGGTGCAGGCAGCCACGAACTCCTTCTGCGACATGGCCGCATCCGGATAAACCTGCGCGATGTCGGGAGGCGGCGTATTGGCCAGCCCGTACGGGGCGAAGGCGATGAGGAAGACACAGATTGCAGCGCGCATCTCTGCCCCTTATGGCTTGCTGTTCATGGAGTGCCATTCGAGATTCGCACAAATTTCACAAATTTGCGACGAGCGCCCGGAAAATAATCAGCTGTTCATGCCGTCGGCAGTCGGGTCGGCTTGTCTGCACGGCGGAACCCGTCGTCAAGGCATCGTAGTTATCGACGGCATTCGGATTCAGGATTCGATGTTCACAAGCTCGGGGAAAAAATTGAATCCCACGCGGTTGTAGATCGCCCAGCCCACGAGCCGGAACACCGCGTCCACGACCTTCTGACTCAGAACAAGCGTCATGTACTTGGTGAAGCGCATGGTCTGGCGAAAAGCCGCCTGCTGCATCCGGAATACCTGGTCCGCGGTGCTCGAGTCGATCTTTCCCTCGACGAGGGCAACTTCTGTTTGCAGCGTGGCCTCGGCGAGCGACCGCAGATAACCGGGCACGATGCTGCTGTTGGTCTCCCACCACTTGTTGCCCAGGACCTTGACCTCGTCCGTGAGTGCGGCGACAAACTCGTCGACGTTCGTCGGGTTGAAGCTTGCGTAGTCAGTCATCGTCGCCCCCTTGTTTCATGGCCTGCGCCGCTCGCAGAGCCTGGTCGCAGCTGACATCGACCGATTGCGTCATTCCCAGCTCCGGCTTCGTCTGGCCGGCAAGGTGCAGCTGCGCGAGTGACACGAGCTGCTCGCGGCAGCCGTCGACGAAGGACACCAGGTCCTCTCGAGAGGCGCGCGCCGTATCGTTCGATGCCGGAAGGGAGCCAGCGATCAGGCCCGCGGTTTTGAGATTGGCGATAGCCTCAATGTAGTTCGCCTCCTGTTCCGCGAAAGATTCTGCTGTCGCGCACAGACCGAGGTCTATGCAGGCGGTGATCTTTGCGGCCGCCGTATGCGCAGAGCTCACGGCGGTGTCGAGTCTGGCATCGTAGGCCGGAACGATAAGATTGGTGGAGCAGGCGGTTAGCGCCACTGCGATAGCCAGAATCGGCACGCGTCGGATCATTGTCGTTCGCCTTCGCGTCGCGGGCCCGTTCAGATCGCGAAGCCCATTGGGTTTTAACGACTCACTGCCTGTTGGCCGTAGGCGGCGCTGCGATCGCCCGCCGCCGAGCCGCTACCCGGAAGCACCATCGCCCGACGCCAGCCGGCAGCTCCAGCGCATATCGTCGAAGAACCCGCCTTTCATCCCGTTGCGGTTGAGGCGGAACTCCGTGGGCGGGTACTTTCCCGTCGAAGTGGCCCAGGGGTAGTTAAAGCGAAAGCTTAGCGCAGATGCGGACGACGACAACTGCGCAGCGGCGCTGCGCGCCTTGATCTCGCCGCACCAGGACGCGCGAACGGTCGCCCGCGCGCTCTGACGCGACGCGAGGGCGCGGGGCTCGAAGCTGAACGTGTAGCGACGGTGATAGCCCTTGTCCGGGCAGACGCTGAGCACCTGCCGGCTGCGGTCGACCTCGTAGTCGCGGGCAATGTTGTCGCGAGCCAGCTCGAGGTAGGCCTCCAGCGGCTCATCGCAAACGTAGGTGACGAAGCGCTCCTGTCTTGCACACGCAGCGAGCAAAACAAGAGTCGTGGCGCAAAGCGCGGTCATCTGGATCGGTCGCTTTACCATGTCGGTGCTGGTCCCGGCGCGAATCGTTGCCTGAGAACTTAGCATTTGCGCGCCGGTTGAAGAAACGGGAGTCTGTTGCCGATGCAATCAGCAGTAGCACAGTGAACGATCGCCGCTTCGTCATCGATGG
>JAZBOX010000172.1:0-31768 GCA_036351355.1 Halieaceae bacterium | reverse complement strand
TTGATCGGCGACAAATGCGGCGCCCATACCTTCCCGTACATCGAAGTCCGCAATACCTCCAGCCAAGTCGAGCATGAGGCGTCGACCTCGAAGGTCGGCGAGGACCAGATCTTCTACTGCAACCAGCGCGGACTCGACGAGGAGGAGGCGCTCGGGATCATCGTCCACGGCTTCTGCAAGGAGGTGTTCCGCGAGCTGCCCATGGAGTTTGCGGTGGAGGCGGGCAAGCTTCTCGAAGTCAGCCTCGAGGGGTCCGTCGGCTGAGGCCGGGGCCCCGGCGAAGATCACAGCAACACAAGCGCAAGCAATACACGATTTAAGCGCGGGGCAGCGAAGGTCCCGCGCCGGAGAACGAGTCAGATGTTAACGATCGAAAATCTTCACGCGCGCGTCGAAGGCAAGGATATTCTTCGCGGTCTCGACCTCGAGATCCGCGCCGGCGAGGTCCATGCCATCATGGGCCCCAACGGTTCGGGCAAGAGCACGCTCGGGCACATTCTCGCCGGTCGTCCCGGCTACGAAGTGACCGACGGTCGCATCCGCTTCGGCGACGAAGACCTGCTGGCCATGGATACGGAGGAGCGTGCCCGCGCGGGGCTCTTCCTCGCCTTCCAGTACCCGGTGGAAATCCCCGGCGTCAGCAACATGGAGTTCCTCAAAGCCGCCGTCGATGCCGTCCGTGAGCATCGTGGCGAAGCGGCCCTGGATGCCGTGAGTTTCATGAAGCGCGCCCGCGAGGCCTGCAAGACCGCCAACCTTCCCGCCGAGTTTCTCAAGCGCGGCGTCAACGAGGGCTTTTCCGGCGGCGAGAAGAAGCGCAACGAGCTGATCCAGATGATGCTGCTCGAACCGCGCCTCTGCCTTCTCGACGAGACCGACAGCGGCCTCGACATCGACGCCCTGCAGGTCGTGGCGTCGGGCGTCAACGCCATGCGCTCACCCGAGCGCGCCTTCGTGCTGGTCACCCACTACCAGCGCCTGCTCAACTTCGTGGAGCCCGATCACGTGCACGTGCTTGCCGGAGGGCGCATCGTGCGCTCGGGCGATGGTGACCTCGCCCACGAGCTCGAAGACAAAGGCTACGCCTGGCTTGGCGAGGCCGGCATCGACGAAGAACCGGCTGCCGAGGGCGCGGTGGCCCGGGCCGCATCATGACCAGCTTCATGAAACAGCCGCTGGCCGAGGCCAGTCGCCGCGTCCCGCACTGGCTGCAGTCGATTCAGGCCCGCGGCGTGAGTCACTGGGGCGCTGCGGCGCTGCCCACGCGGCGCACGGAGAACTGGAAATACACCAGTCTGCAGGCGCTGCGCGACGATTACCGACTCGCCGACCCCTCGGCACCGTCTCCCGATGCCCTTCCCGCGGCGCTGCGCGAAGGCTTCGGCGGCCCGCGCCTCGTCTTCGTCGATGGCGTATTCCAGAGCGAGCTGTCCGACCTGTCGCAGCTCGACGGCGCCGAGGGCGTCAGCGTCTGTCGCTTCGATGAGGCCTCGCCGGAGCAGGCGGACCGCATAGCCGAATACCTCGACAGCTGCTTCGACCCCTCCGAGCACCAGTTCGCTGCATTGAATACCGCCACCCTGCGCGACGGCGTATTCGTGGATCTCGCCGACGGTGCCAGGCTCGCGGCGCCCCTGCATGTTCTGTGGCTGCTGCGTGCGGCGGATGGACCCGTGGCCATGAGTCAGCGGCTGCTCGTGCTTGCCGGAGCCAACAGCGATGCGACGCTGGTTGAGCAGTTCGTCGCCATGCGCGGCGCCGCGGCCAGCTTCTGCAGCGGTGTGACCGAACTGCGCCTTGGCCCCGGCGCGCATCTCGACCACTACCGGCTCCACGAGGAGGAGGGCGAGGCTGTGCATATCGGCGCGGTCCACGCGAGGCTCGACCGCGACTCCCGCCTCGAAAGCTTTCATCTGGCCCTGGGCAGCAGCCTGAAGCGCATCGACGTGAATCTGCGCCACGACGGCCCCGGCGCCCACGCAGACCTCAACGGCATCTACCTGCCGCGCGGCGACGAGCATATCGATTACCACACGACCATCGATCACGCCGTCCCGCATTGCAGCAGTGACGAGGTCTTCCGCGGCATCATCGCCGACCGCGCCACCGCCGTCTTCAATGGTCGCATCCATATTCATCCCGACGCCCAGAAGACGCGCGCGGAGCTGTCCAACAAGAATCTGCTCACGAGCACAGAGGCAGAGGTCAACACCAAGCCCGAGCTGGAGATCTACGCCGATGACGTGAGCTGCGCCCACGGTGCTACCGTCGCCCAGCTCGATGCCGAGGCGCTCCACTACCTGCGCACGCGCGGCGTATCGCGCGACGAGGCCGAGGTGATGCTGAGCTTCGGCTTCATCAACGAGCTCGTCGACGGCGTGGCTCTCGAAGCGCTGCGCACCTACCTGAAGCCGCGCGTGGCGGCCCGTTTCGCGCGCGATGAGACGCTGATGAGGCATATCCTGTGACGTCGCTTCAGCCGATCGAAAAGCCGTGCTTCGATGCCGACGCCGTTCGCGCCGATTTCCCGATTCTCGCCCAGCAGATCAACGGCGAGCCGTTGGTATATCTCGACAACGCGGCGACCACGCAGAAGCCCAACGCGGTGATCGACGCCATCGCCAACTACTATCGCTGCGACAACGCCAATGTCCACCGCGGCGCGCACGCGCTGTCGGATCGTGCGACGCGCGCCTTCGAGGCGGCGCGCGACACGGTGGCGCGCTTTCTGAACAGCCCGGGCAGCGAGCAGGTGATCTGGACCCGCGGCTGCACGGAGGCCATCAACCTGGTGGCCTACAGCTGGGGTCGTGCGAATCTGCGGGCGGGCGACCGCATCCTGGTGTCGGAGCTCGAGCATCATTCGGATATCGTGCCCTGGCAGCTCGTTGCCGCCGAGCTCGGCGCCGAGGTGCTGCCGATCCCGGTCACGGCAGATGCCGACCTCGACCTGGATGCCCTCGACGATCTTCTCGACGAGCGCGTTCGCCTCGTCGCCGTGAATCACGTGTCCAACGCTATGGGTACGATCAACCCGGTCGCGGATATTGCGCAGCGCTGCCGCGCCGTTGGCGCCCTGCTGATGGTCGACGGCGCGCAGGCGGTCGGACACTGGAACGTCGACGTGCAGGCACTGGGCTGCGACTTCTACTGTTTTTCCGGGCACAAGCTCTTCGGCCCGACGGGTATCGGCGCGCTGTGGGGGCGTCGCGAACTCCTCGAAGCCATGCCGCCCTTCTTCGGCGGTGGCGAGATGATCGATCGCGTCAGCTTCGAAGGTACCACCTTTGCCGGCCTGCCTTTCAGGTTCGAGGCGGGAACGCCGAACATCGCCGGCGCCATCGGCCTCGCCGCGGCGATCGATTACCTCGCGGGGATCGACCGTCAGGCGGCCGGGGAGCACGAGGACGCGCTGCTGTCGGCGCTCATCGAGGGCGCCGCGCGAATACCGGGCCTCAGGCGCGTCGGCAATCCGCGCCACAGCGTGAGCATCTTCAGCTTTGTGCTGCAGGGATGCCACCCTGCGGACGTGGGTATGCTGCTCGATGAGCAGGGTATCGCCATTCGCACGGGCCACCACTGTGCCCAGCCGCTGATGGCGCGCCTTGATTTGCCGGGTACGGCGCGCGCATCGTTCAGCATGTACAACAACTTCGACGACGTCGAGCGTCTCCTCGCGGCCCTCGGTCGCGCCCAGGCGCTGTTTGCACCGCGTTGAGTCCCGGTGATCTTCGGGATGTCCGCGGTAGAGAGGTAGGAAACCGATGACTGTAGAAAGCTTTGATCTGGCCACGCCGCTGCGGGTCACGTCCGCGGCGGCGGAACACTTCCGGCGCAAGCTTGACGCCGCGGGCAAGAGCGCCGTGCGCATCAGTGTGCAGGAGAGCGGTTGTACGGGCTTCAAGTACGTCATGGAGGAAGTCGACGGGGGCTCCGACGACGACGCCGCCGTTGCCCTGGAAAACGGTGTGCGCGTCTATCTCGATGCCGGGGCCGTCGATTTTCTGCGTGGCACGGAGGTGGACCTCGTTCGCGAGGGCATCAATCGTGTGCTGCGATTCAACAACCCCAACGTCGTGGCCGAGTGCGGCTGCGGCGAGAGCTTCAGCGTAAGCTGATCATGTCGTCCCAGGAACGTACGCTGCTGACCACGCGCCGGGCCGTCCAGGGTCGCCTGGTGCCCGTGGGTGACCCCGTCGAGGTGCCCGCCGATGCCTTTGTCACGCTCACGCAGAGCCTCGGCGGCAACTATACGATTGTGCACAACGGCAACATGGTGCGCATTGATGGTACGGACGCCGACGCGCTGGGTCTCGAGCCCTTCGAGCTGCACTTCGATGCGCCACGGGGCAACGGGATTGATGAAGAGCAGCTGTGGCAGGCACTGCGCAGCGTCTTCGATCCCGAGATCCCTGTCGACCTTGTCAACCTGGGGCTGATCTACGGCGTCGACATCGATAGCGATAGCGGCTGCGTGCGTGTGGCCATGACGCTGACCGCCCCGGGCTGCGGTATGGGGCCGGTCCTCGTCGGCGATGTCGAGCACCGGCTGCGCATGGTTCCAAACGTGCGCGATGTGAAAGTCGATCTGGTCTTCGATCCGCCCTGGAGTCGCGACATGATGTCGGAAGAGGCGCAGCTCGAGACCGGGATGTTCTACTGAGGCCCAGAACGGTGGCCCGCGGCGCCGACGAGGGTGCGCAGCGCCCCCGATCTCCCGCGGAGTCACCCTGGCAACAACCGCTTTTTTCTATCTATGACTGAACCCACGGAAGCCAATCCGTTCGGCACGACGATCAGTTCCGATGACATCGTGGAGAACCTGTCCTTCTTCGATAGCTGGGAGGATCGCTACCGCTACATCATCGATCTGGGTCGCGAGTTGCCAGAGCTGCCCGCCGACCTGCATACGGAAGACCGTCTCGTGCGCGGCTGCCAGAGCCAGGTGTGGATCGACGTCGGCGAGCAGGACGGGCGCCTGCAGCTGCGGGCCGACAGCGACGCGTTCATCGTCAAGGGTCTGCTAGCCGTGGTGCTCGCTGCCTATAACAACAAGGCTTCGGATGCCGTGCTGGCCTTCGACATTGACGACTACTTCGACAGGCTGGGCCTGATGCAGCATCTGTCGCCCACGCGCGGCAACGGTCTGCGTGCGATGGTGGGACGGATCCGGGAGATTGCCGGCGGCTGAACGCGTAGCTGCGCCTGCGGCGCACACGCGCTGACGAGCGCTGCGGGACCCAACCGCGCGCAGACGTGGTGGCTGGTGGTCACCGAAGTGGAAGCGCTCACAACAGTGTCAAAAAAAGAGTGTTAAAAAAAGGGCCAGCAGATGCTGGCCCTTTCCATCAGCGTGTCAGCTGTGACTCCACGAGCCGACGCAGATCGCGCCGGCCGCCGTGCCTCAGGCAGCTTCCCGCTCGAGCAGCTTGCTGCCGCCGCTGCCGCTTTCGATCGCGATCCGGCGCGGCTTCATGGCCTCGGGAATCTCGCGTACGAGATCCACGTGGAGCAGGCCGTTCTCAAGCCGTGCGGACTGCACGCGCACATGCTCGGCGAGCTGGAACTTGCGTTCGAAGTTGCGCGCCGCGATTCCGCGGTGCAGGAAGTTGCGGCCTTCGCTGTCGTCTTCCTGGCGCCCGCTGATGACCAGCGTGTTCTGCTCGCTGGTGATGTCGAGGTCAGACTCCGTAAACCCGGCCACCGCCATGGTGATGCGGTAGTCGTTCTCGTCGAGACGCTCGATGTTGTAGGGCGGATAGCTGGGCTTGGCGTCGCGCGCCACGGTGTCCAGCAGGCTCGCCATGCGGTCAAAGCCGATGGCCGAGTGGTAAAGGGGGGAAAAGTCGATCGTGCTACGCATTGTCATATCCTCTCAGTGAGCAATATCAAGGTCACGGGCCTCGTCGAGCGCCCGCACTGCGTATATGGGGATCGGCCGTACGAGTTCAAGGGGACGCCTTATCGCAGCTCTACCTGCACCGCGGCGGCGGCCTGACGCGCCTTTTCCCTGGCGTCGTCGACGTCATCGCCCGAGGCCAGGGCAACGCCCATGCGCCGGCGGCCCTCGATCGACGGCTTCCCGAAGAGGCGCAGCTCCGTGTCGGGTTGGCCGAGGGCGGCGGCGAGGTTGTGGTAGCGGATGTCGCGCGATTTTCCCGTGGGCAGGATGACCGCCGAGGCCGAGGGCTTGCGCAGGCGGATTTCGGGCACGGGCAGGCCGAGAAAGGCGCGCACGTGCAGGGCGAACTCCGACAGATCCTGCGAGCGCAGCGTGACCATTCCCGTATCGTGCGGCCTTGGCGAGACCTCGCTGAAATAGACCTCGTTTCCCTTGACGAAAAACTCCACGCCGAAAAGCCCCTTGCCGCCGAGGGCACCGGTAACCTGCGCGGCGATTTCCTCGCACTGGCGAAGCACAGCTTCGTCCATGGGCTGCGGCTGCCAGGACTCGCGGTAGTCGCCGTCTTCCTGGCGATGGCCGATGGGGGCGCAGAAGTCGACTCCAGCGATGTGGCGCACCGTAAGGAGGGTGATCTCGTAGTCGAAGTCGATCCAGCCTTCGACGATCACGCGCCCGGCGCCAGCGCGGCCGCCTTCCTGCGCGTAGTCCCAGGCCCGGTCGAGATCGCTCGCTCGACGCAGCGTGCTCTGCCCCTTTCCCGATGAACTCATGATGGGCTTGACCACGCAGGGGTAGCCCAGCGCCTCGACGGCATCAATGAAGGCGTCGCGCGTGTCGGCAAAGCGATAGGGCGAGCTTCGAATGCCGAGGGTCTCTGCGACGAGGCGACGGATACCCTCGCGGTTCATGGTCAGGCGCGCGGCGCGCGCCGAGGGCACGACGCAGAAGCCGTCTTTTTCGAGCTGCACCAGCGTTTCCGTGGCGATGGCCTCGATTTCCGGCACGATGAAATCGGGCTTCTCCTCGCGGATCACGCGTTCGAGAGCCTCACCGTCGAGCATGGAGAATACGTGGCTGCGGTCAGCCACCTGCATCGCCGGCGCGTTCTCGTAGCGGTCGCAGGCGATCACCTCGATGCCCAGACGCTTGAGCTCGATCACGACCTCTTTTCCCAGCTCGCCGGCACCACAGAGCAGAACGCGGGTGGCGGAGGCGGTGAAGGGGGTTCCGATGGTCGGCATGGAAAGGCGTACTCTCTGTTGGTGCGTCGTGTGATGCAGTGTAAACCGCCCGCTGTTGAATAGGTCGCTCACGATCGGGGATCAATTGAGTCGCGGCCCGGGCTCACGTATTGTCGCGCGGGCTCCGGAGGAAGGTTTCCCATGAAAAACATCCATCGTTCATCACTCGCGCCGCTCGTGCTGGTGCTGCTGCTGGGCGCCTGCGCGTCGGGCCCCGAAGCCACCGACAGCGCAACGGCGAACGCGCCGACGAGCGCCGATGAGCGCCTGCGCGACCTGTACGAGCGCGAGTGGGCCTGGCGACAGCAGGAAGAGGGCCGCGAGCGCGATGCCAACGGCGAGTGGGTCGCTGCGGCCCGCCTTCCCGATGTCAGCGCTGCAGCGAATGCCCGTCGTCTCTCCTACTGGGAGGAGGTGCTCGCCGAGCTCGATACGATCGACGATACGGAACTCAGCCGCGAGGAAGCAATCAACGCCGCCGTGTTCCGGCAGATCGTCGAAACGAAGATCGACGACGTGCGCTACCGCATCTACGAGGCGCCGCTGAACTCCGATACCTTCTTCTGGAACCGCTTCCACCCGCGTGACGGCGGCTACCGCGACCTCGATGCCTACCGTCGCCAGCTCGGGCGCATGCGCGATGTGCCGCGCGTGATAGAGCAGCACCGGGAGAACATGCTTGCGGGCCTCGCGCGGGGCTATACGCCGCCCGCGATCAGCCTTGCGGGGCGTGACGCGTCGATTGAACCCTACCTTCTACCCGGCGAAGACAACCCCTTCTGGGAGGCGTTTGCGGAGCTGCCTCCGAGCATCAGCGCTGATGATGCCGAGCGACTGCAGCGCGCGGCGCGCGAACTGATCGCCACGGCGATCGTGCCGGCCTACGGCGATCTTCTCGATTTCATGCGCGAGGTTTACCTGCCCGGTGCGACGACGACGCTGGCGGCGCGCGAACTGCCCGATGGCGAGGCCTTCTACCGCGACCAGATCCGCAAGTACACGACCCTCGATCTGACGCCGGAAGAAATCCACCAGATCGGCCATTCGGAAGTCGATCGGATTCGCCGCGAGATGGAGGCGATCCTCGAGGAGCTGGCCTTTGAGGGCAGCATGGCGGAGTTCTTCGAGTTTCTGCGCACGGACCCGCAGTTCTACGCGCGCACGCCCGATGAGCTGATGGGCGTTTCGTCCTATGTCGCCAAGCGCATGGACGGCAAGCTTTCCGAGGTGCTTGGCTTTCTGCCGCGGCGCCGCTTCGCGATCAACCCCGTGCCCGCGTCCATTGCGCCGATCTACACGAGCGGGCGCGGCGGCCTGAACGCCTGCCTGATGAATACCTACAAGCTCGAGTCGCGGCCGCTGTACACGCTGCCGGCGCTGACGCTGCACGAGTGCGCGCCGGGTCACGCGCTGCAGGCGGCAATCTCGCGCGAGGCGCCGGGGGAGGTGCCCGAGTTCCGCGCGCGCAACTATTTTTCGGGCTATGGCGAGGGCTGGGGCCTCTACACGGAGTGGCTCGGAGGCCAGATCGGTATTTATCGTACTCCCTACGAGCGCTTCGGCCAGCTCACCTACGAGATGTGGCGCGCCTGCCGTCTGGTGATCGATACGGGCGTGCACTGGTACGGCTGGACGCGCGAGGAGGCGCAGGATTTTCTCAGCGAGAACGCGGCGCTTTCTCAGCACGAGGTCACGACGGAAGTCGACCGCTACATCTCCTGGCCGGCGCAGGCGCTGTCCTACAAGCTGGGTGAGATCCTCATCCGCGAGAAGCGTGCCAGGGCCGAGGGCCTGCTCGGCACGGACTTCGATCAGCGCTACTTCCACGACAAGATCCTGTCGCTTCGCTCCGTGCCGCTGCACGTGCTGGGAGCGGAGCTGGACGCCTGGATCGACGCCGGCGGTCCCAATCCGCTGGAGGGCGCCTACTGAGCCTTGTGCTCCTGCCGGCTCAGCCCGCCTCGAGCAGGCTGCGGCCGGGAATCGCGCTAAGCAGCTGCTGCGTGTAGGCCTCGCGCGGCTCCGCGAAGAGGCGTTCCCCCGTGCCCTCTTCGACGATGCGGCCGCCGTAGAGCACGATGATGCGGTCGGCGAGGTGCTTGACCACGCCGAGGTCGTGCGAGACGAAGAGCATCGTGAGCCCGTACTCGCGTCCGAGCTCCTCCATAAGTTCGAGGATCTGCGCCTGGATCGTGACGTCGAGGGCCGATACCGGTTCGTCGGCGACAATAAATTCGGGCCGCGTGGCCAGCGCACGACCGATGGCAATGCGCTGGCGCTGGCCGCCGGAGAACTCGTGGGGGTACTTGCGCACGGCGCTGCGCATCAGGCCGACGTCGTCCATCAGCTTCAACACGGCCCCGGTAACGCTCTTGCGGTCCTCGATGCCGTGGAGCAGCAGCGGCTCGGCGAGCGTGTCGAAGACCGTCATGCGCGGATTGAGTGAAGCGAAGGGGTCCTGGAATATCATCTGCATACGCCGGCGCATGTCCTTGAGGGCGCGGCCCTCGAGGGCGGTGACGTCGGTGCCGTCGAAGGTGACGGAGCCTCCGGTCACCGGCACCAGGCGCAGGATCGAGCGCCCGATCGTGGACTTCCCCGAGCCCGACTCGCCCACGAGGCCGAGGACTTCGCCGCGGCGGATGTCGAAGCTGACGTCATCGACGGCCTTCACCGTGCTGCCTTCGACCTCGAACCAGGTCTTGAGGTTTTCCACCCGGATCAGCGTGTCGTCGTGCGCCGTGGCGTTCTGCTTGCCGCCCGCGGGGATCGCCGCGAGCAGCTTCTGCGTGTAGGGGTGCTGCGCGTTCTCGAAGATTCCTGTCCGGTCGCCGCGCTCGACGATCCTGCCCGTCTGCATGACCGCGATTTCGTCGGCGATGTCGGCGACCACGGCGAGGTCGTGGGAGATGAAGATCACCCCGATATCGCGCTTCTTCTGCAGATCGGCAATCAGCTTGAGGATCTGGGCCTGAATGGTGACGTCTAGGGCGGTGGTCGGCTCGTCGGCGATCAGCAGCTTGGGCTCGTTGATCAGCGCCATGGCGATCATCACGCGCTGGCGCATACCGCCGGAGAACTCGTGCGGGTAGTTGTTGATCGTGGATTCGGGATCGCGGATGCCGACCTCGCCGAGCAGTTCCACGGCGCGGGCCATGGCCTCGGCCTTGCTCGAAGCGCGATGGTAGACCAGCGGCTCGATCATCTGCTCGCCGATGCGCATATAGGGGTTCAGGCAGGTCATCGGGTCCTGAAAGATCATCGCCACATCACGGCCGCGGATCTTGCGCAGCTGAGATTCCGACAGTTGCAGCAGGTCCTGTCCCTCGAAGACCGCCGAGCCGCCGTCGATGCGCCCGGGTGGCATGGGGATCAGGCCGAGCATGCTGTAACAGGCGACGGATTTTCCGGAGCCGGACTCACCGATGATCGCTGTGATCTTCCCCGACTCCACGCCGAAGCTGATGCCGTCGACGGCGCGATTGACGCCATTGCGCGTGACGAAGCTGACGGCGAGATCCTTGACGTCGAGTAAAGCCATGCCTAGTCCTTGGATCCGCGCACGTCCAGCGCATCGCGCAGGCCGTCACCGAGAAAGTTGAGGGAGAAGAGGGTGATCGTGAGCGTCAGCCCCGGGTAGATCAGCAACCAGGGATACTCCTCCATGGTTTCGGCACCGTAGGAGATGAGCAGGCCCCAGGAGGTCTGCGGCGGCTGGATGCCGAGGCCGAGGAAGCTCAGGAAGGCCTCGAGAAGCATGACGCTGGGAATCGTCAGCGTGGTGTAGACGATGATCGGCCCGAGCGCGTTGGGCACGAGGTGGCGGCGAATGATCGTGCTGGCCGGCAGTCCCAGGGATACGGCGGCCTCGACGAATTCCTGCTGGCGCAGGGACTGCACCTGGCCGCGCATGATGCGCGCCATCGTCAGCCACTCCACGGCGCCGATGGCGAGGAAGAGCAGAATTATGTTGCGCCCGAAGACGACCATCAGCAGCACGATGAAGATCATGAAGGGCAGAGCATAGAGAATGTCCACGAGGCGCATCATGATGGCGTCCGTACGCCCTCCCACATAGCCCGCGATGGCGCCGTAGCCGATGCCGATGAGCAGGGCGACGGCCGTGGCGATGAAGCCCACGGCCAGCGAGACGCGACCCCCGTACATGATCTGCGTGAGCAGGTCGCGGCCGAAGATGTCCGTGCCCAGCCAGTGTGCCGCCGACGGGGGTGTTGCGCCCAGGTCGAGGTTCTGCGCGTCGTAGGCGTAGGGCGCGATCCACGGCGTGAGCAGGGCAATGACGATCATGAATACCAGCACGGCAAGGCCGAGCACGGCGAGGTGGTTCTTGCGCAGGCGTGCCCAGGCGTCCTGCCACAGCGAGCGGCCCTCTTCGGCCTGGCTGATGTCCGTGAGCATGTCCGCTGTGCTGTTCATGTCGCGGCTCATTTGGCACCCCCGAACTGGTGGCGTAGGCGCGGGTTGAGCCAGGCGGCGGCGACGTCTGAAAGCAGGTTGAACAGCACGATCAGCGTGGACAGAAACACGGTAGTGCCGAGAATCATCGTGTAGTCGCGGTTGAAGGCGGCCTGCACGTAGAAGCGCCCGAGGCCCGGAATCTGAAAGATCGTCTCGACGACGAAGGAGCCGGCGAGGAGGCCGGCGAAGGCGGGGCCGAGGAAGGAGATCACCGGAAGCAGGCCGCCGCGCAGGGCGTGTTTCACTACGACCTGCCATTCGGGGAGGCCCTTGGCCCGTGCCGTTCGAATGTAATCCTGCGACAGAACCTCGAGCATACCCGCCCGTGACAGGCGCGCGATGTAGGCCGCATAGGCCGCTCCAAGCGTGATGCTCGGCAGGATCTTGTCACCGGGAATGTCGCCCCAGCCCGACACGGGCAGCCACTCCAGGCGGATACCGAAGACCAGCACCAGCAGCGGACCGAGAAGAAAGGTCGGCATGCAGATCCCGATCATCGCCAGCGCCATTGGTACGTAGTCCTGCGGCGTATTGGGGCGCAGCGAGGCGATCACACCGGCGAGTCCGCCGATGAGTGTGGCGATGAGCAGGGCATACAGGCCGAGTTCCGCCGTGACCGGAAGACCGGCCCCGATCAGCTCATTGACGCTGCGCCCCGGATATTTGAAGGAGGGGCCGAAGTCTCCCTGCGCCAGATCACCGAGGTAGGCCAGGTACTGGCTGAGCAGCGGCTGGTCGAGGCGGTACTGCGCCTCGAGCGCCGCCTTGACCTCGGGGATGACCGCCTTCTCGCTGTCGAAGGGGCCGCCCGGGGCGATACGCACCAGAAAGAAGGTCACGGTAATCACCGCGAGGATGACGGGGATCGCCTGCAGTAGGCGGGCCGCTAGGAATCGCCACATGGCTCAGGATCCTGTTCGATGGATGGGCATCGATAGCCGGTCGGGGGAACCGGCTCCGGGGTCGAGGTAAACCTTCTGCTCCGGGATGCGTTCACGGATCGCAGGGCTCCTCGAAGCTCGTGCGCGTCGGGTCGAGGTAGACGTAGCGGAAGTTCAGCGAATCCATCAGGTTCGCGGGCATTCCGCAGACGCTGGGCTTGATCAGGTGGCGGCTGGTGTAGGTGTAGATGGGAATGATCGGCATCTGCTGCATCAGACGTGTCTCGGCCTCGGCAAAGATGGCGTAGCGCTCCTCGCGGCTCTTCGCCTGCGGCGCCTGCCGCATGATCAGGTCGTCGTAGACGGGATCTATGAAGCCGGTGTTGTTGTTGCCGCCGCGGCTCAGGAAGAGGTCGAGGAAGTTGTTCGGGTCCACGTAGTCGCCGATCCAGCCGCGACGTCCGATGTCGTAGTTCATCGTGGACACGGCGTCGAGGTAGACCTTCCATTCCTGGTTGGCGAGCTCGATCTCGATATTGAGGTGCTCCTTCCACATCTGCTGCAGTGCCACGGCAATCTTCCGGTGCGCCTCGAGCGTGTTGTACACGACCTCGGCACCCGGCCAGCCCTCGCCATCGGGGTAGCCGGCCTCGGCGAGTAGCCTGCGCGCCTCTCGGGGGTCGAAGTCAAAGGTCCGCGGTGGCTCATAGCCCAGCGTGCCAGGTGGCGTGATGCTGTAGGCAGGGACCACAGAGTTCTGCATCACCGTCCGCGTGAGCATGTCGCGGTCAATCGCCATCGACAGCGCCCGACGCACGCGAACGTCGTCAAGCGGTGGACGCTGCGTGTTCAGCAGATAGTAGTAGGTACCCAGGTACGGCGCCTGCACGTACGGCGAGTTCTCCATAGCCTGGTAGACGGGAATCTTGTCGAGAGGCAGCGTGTAGCTGTAGTGCAGCTGACCGGCGCGGAAGCCGCGCTCTTCGCTCACGGCATTCTCCGTTGGGTAGAACACGATCCGCTCGAGGCGCACGCGATCGCGATCCCAGTAGGTGTCGCTCCTGCGCATGGTAATGCGGCGGTTGAGCTTCCATTCCTCGAGCACGAAGGGACCGTTGCTCACGATGTTCCCGACGCGCGTCCACTTGGTGAAGCGGTCGGTGAACTTGCCGTGCTTCTCGATCGTCGGTCGGTGAACGGCAAAGGTGCTGTAGTGGTCCATGAGCTGCAGGAAGTAGGGCGTGGGCTCGTTCAGCGTCACCTTCAGCGTGGTCGCGTCCACGGCCTCGACGCCGACCTCGGAGAAGTCCTCGATGTCGCCCTTGAAAAAGGCCTCGGCGTTCTTCACCGGAAAGAGCATGTACGCGTAGAGATTGCCCGTCTGCGGGTGCAGGGCACGCATCCAGCTCCATACGTAGTCATCAGCGGTTACCGGATCACCATTCGACCAGCGCGCCTGCGGGTTGATAAAGAAGGTGATCTGGCGGCCATCGTCACTGAACTCCCAGCGCTCGGCGACGCCGGGCTCCGGTTCGAGCGTGTACGGGTTCTTCACCGCCAGACCCTCGAAGAGGGCGCGAATGAGGGTGTTCTCGGGCACGCCGGTCACCACGTGCGGATCGAGGCCCTGCGGCTCGGTTCCGTTGCCAATGTGCAGCACCTGCTCGCGGTTGCCGCGCTCGACATTGGACTCGCCGCCGGTGCAGGCAACGAGGGCGGCGGTTGCGACAAAAATAATGAGGAGCCGGATATCTGGCTTGCGATGTCTGATCACGTGCGGGAGCGGTTTCCGTTGATCATGAGAAATTCGAGGCGACCGTCGCCGTGCAGAACGCCCTGGTCGATGCGAAGCTCGCGGCCGAGCGCGTCGTCGACGACGCGTCGGTTGTGCGCGAACACGGCCATGGCCTCGCTGCTGTGGACGGTGATCTGGTCGTGACCCGTCAGGCCCAGCTGGCGCAGTTCCTGCGCCGCGCCGCGCTTGTGCATGAGGAAGCCGTGACCGCGAAAATCCGGTTTGACATGGCGTCGCAGCAGCGCGGCGAAGGCGGGTAGGGCGACCTCGGGCAGGTGGTTGATCGTGTCCCAAAGGAACACGAGATCGTAGCGATGGCCGCCCATGGCAGCGAGCAGGTTGGACAGCTCCAGCTGCATTTGCGCCGGTGAGGGAGGTTCTTCGCGGGCGGCAATGCCATCGCCCCAGCTGCGCAGGTTTGCCGCGGCATCGAGTACGCAGAGACGGCAGGAAAACTGGTTGAAGAATTCGAGACTCGCGCCGTTGGCGCGTCCGAAGTCGAGTATGCCGACGGTACCGGCGGCGGCGAGGCGCTTTTCGTCGAGCATCGCCGGCAACAGACGGCTGCTGAGCGTTACGGCCGGCCCGCGATCACGCCCTCTGCTGCGGCCAGGCAGGCCGACCATGAGCTGCGTCAGCCAGCCTTGTTCATGCTCGAGTCAACGCTCGAGTCGATGCTCTTCACGTCGGCGGCCTTGCCTGGCGCGTTCTTGCCGTCGCGCCCGTTGCCGGGCTTGCTGCCAGCGGCTTTGCCGCCCATGTCGATGCTGCCCTTGAAGCGGCCGCCATCTTCGAGCATCACCCGCGGCGAGCTGACATTGCCCTCGACGTTGCCCGAAGCGCAGATCACCACGCGCTCGTTGCCCTCGATGTCGCCATTGACCTCGCCTTCGATGCGCACGGTCTTCGCGCTGATGTTGGCCTTTACGCGCCCGGAAGTGCCGATGACCAGCTCGTTCTCGCTGAGCGTGATGGTGCCGTTGACTTCACCCTCGACAAGGAGATCCTCCTCGCTGACGATGTCACCGGTGACCTTGACCTTCGATCCGATCATCGCGCGTACTCCTGTGCTGGATTGACTGCCGGTGTGTAAAGCCGCACCCATGCGCTCGGCGGGGCCCGCATCGGAGCTCTCACCGGGGCGCGCGTCGGCCTCTCTTGGCGCCGGGTCTGGTTTGCTGTCCTGCCGGCTGCTTTTGCGTTCAAACATGCCACAGCTCTCCTGAACGGGCGCTAGATGCTAGAGCAACGCCGACAGCCGCGCAAACGCGGCCGCGAACGGCAATTCAGTGGCGCTGCGACTTGCGCGCCGGCAGCGGCCGCGCACTGCGGCGCTGCATGGCGAGGGCGAGGCCCAGCAGCGTCAGCGCCGCGCCGGCCGCAAGGATGGCTGGCAGCGCTGAGGCGGTTTTCGGCATGGCGCTGACCACTTCAGCTTCTTCGATGGCGATGAGCTCAATCTCCGCGTCGCGGGCTTCGCCCGCCCGGAGCTCATCGGCGAGGGCGAGCGCGAAGCGGTCTTCGGGGATATACACGCTCAGACGCTGTCCGGGCAGGAGATCGCGGGCCCGGTACTCGCGACCGTCGATACGGGCGCGCCAGGTGCCCGGTACGGTAATGCTGCGCGGTTTACCCTCGCTGCCATCGGTGTGCTGCGGGCGAAAACTCAGGCGATTGCCGCGGACGCGTGTGAGCTCGATTTCTACCCTGGCGTAGAGTTCATCACCGCGCTGGTACACACCCTGGCAGGCCTCGCGGATGTCCGGATTTGCCGCGAGGACCATCGCCGACCAGACCAGGTCGTCGCAGGTGGGGGCGCCGCCCTGGGCCCGGGCACCGCTGCCCAGGAACAGCGTTGAGGCAAGGGCGAGCGTGATCAGCAGCTTGATGCGTGTCATCGTTGGATCCTCGGGTCAGTTCTCGTCGTGGCCCTGCATCGGAGGCAGGGCCGCGGTACCGGCGTCGCCGGTGGCGTTTGCCAGGCCGGCGCGCACGAGATAGCGCTGCGGCGCGCTGCCAACATAGTTGAAGGGATAGCAGGTTACGAGCGTGAGGCGCGGGTCGCGAGTCTCCGCCAGCAGGCTGAGGTCCTCCGGATCTACGATGCGCAGCTCATCGACGACGAACACGCGGCGGCCGTGAAGGGTTTCGAGGTGGATGCGATCGCCCTTCCTGAGATCACGGAGGGCGCGGAAGTAGCCATCGCGGTGCCCGGCGATGCCGATATGCCCGCGCTCGTGAGGGTAAGCCATGCCATCGACGACGGCCGCGCCGCGATCGAGGTTCAGCCTCGAGCTGTCGGCGTATACGGGAACTTCAAGATCGATCGCCGCGATATGCAGGCTGCCGAGTGTCGACGCGGGCTCCGCGGAGCGTTCTTCGGAAATCGCGGCGAGGTAGCGAGCCCTGGCTCCTGCTGACCAGTCCTGCATGTCCGGCAGCGCTTCGAGGGCTTCGGCCCGACGAATCTCGCCGAGGGCGACGATGCCGATTCCGAAAGCGAGGAGAAGGCCTCCGCTCAGGAGCAGCAGGCCTTCGAGGCGCCGGCGCCACCGCACGGGGCCGACCTTTGAAGCACTGGGCATGGGCTGGGCTCCGGTTGCCGCGAACTCGGATACGTAGGGAGCCTAGTATCGTATGCGATCGCGCTCAAGCGGCGACGGATTCGCACCCCTGCACCGTAAGAGATCTGAACGTGGGGCGCGGTGCCCCCCGTCTTATCCAGGAGTTGTAACGATGCGAAAAGCCCTGACCCTTTCCACCCTGGCGCTGGCCATAGGCCTGATACCGCTGGCCCACGCCGATCACGGCAAGCGCATGCAGCGCCTTGATGGCGACGGCGACGGACTGATCAGCCGCGAAGAGTTTGCCCGGCGGACGCGCGGGCCATCCGCGCATGTCTTCGAGCACGGCGACCTGGACGGCGACGGACAGCTCACGCGAGAGGAAATGGAACTGGCTGCGAAGGAGCGCCAGGCAAAGGCCACCGAGCGCGCAGCGCGCCTGTTCGCCGAGATGGATGCCGACGGCGATGGCGTGGTGTACGAGTACGAGGTCCTCGATCATGCCTTCGCGCGTATAGACGCCAACGAGGACGGTTTCATCGACCGCGACGAAGAGCGCGCGGCGCGGGCGCAATGGCGTGAACGTCGTCCCGGGCCGAAGCCCTAGACCAGCCCGGCAGTCGTGCAGCCCGATGAGGAATCGGCGCTGGTGCGCGCGGTGGCTGCGGGTGACCGCGATGCCTTTCGCCGCCTTGTGCAATCGCACCAGCGTCCGCTCCTCGCCTTCGCGCGGCGAATGCTGCAGGACCCCGCGCAGGCAGAGGACGTTGTTCAGGAGACGCTACTTCGCCTCTGGTCCCGAGCGGCGCGCTTCGAGCCCGGGCGCGCCCGACTCACGACGTGGCTGCACAATATCGCCCGAAATCTCTGCATCGACGTGTTGCGTCGGCAGCAGCGCGAGCCTGGCGCTGATGCCGGCGGCGATAGGGGCAATTGCAGACACGGTGATCCGCCGGTCGATCGTGCCGACGAGAACGCCGATGGTAATCCCGTTCACCGGGAGGAGCGCGAGCGTCTCGCGCGGCGCGTGCAGAGCCTGCTCGCTGCGCTGCCCGAGCGCCAGCGCAGTGCCCTTGTCCTGTGTCACTACCAGGGTTTCTCCAACCGCGAAGCGTCCGAAATACTCGAGCTCAGCGTCGATGCGCTCGAATCGCTGCTCGCCCGCGCGCGGCGCACCCTGAAAAAGGAGCTTAACGCCGACCATGCAGATTGATGAATTCACGGAGCTGCTTGACCGCTACGGCAGTCGGTCCGAGGACTGGCCCACGTCGCAACGCGATGCGATGCGGGCGTTGCTTTCCGCTTCAAATGCGGCCCGTGAGGCCCTGCACGCTGCGCAACAGCTCGACGTCGCTCTCGATGCCTACGTGATGCAGTCTCCGGATCTCACGGAACGGATCATGGCGCGCCTGCCGCGCTCGCGGCTGCAGGAGGTTCTCGACTGGCTGCTGCCATCGATGCCATCGCTGTGGTGGCGACCGGCCTTTGCTGCAGCGATGCCGCTGCTTCTCGGGATTGCCGTTGGCGCCACCGTTGATGTCGCCGGAGTGGATGCGGTGAATTCCGACTGGGATGCACAGGAGCAGATCGTACTGGATTCGCAGATCGGCCTGATCGCGGCGCTGAATGCGGGGGAGGGCGACGAATGACGCGTCACAGCCTGATCGTGCTTGCCCTCGTAGTCTCTACGGGGATCAACCTGCTGATGGCCGGAATCGTGCTCGGCCGCCTCGGCCTGGGCGGAGATTGGCAGCGCAGTCGCCATGAGCCGCCCCCCGTCGCCTGGGCGGCGCGTGAGTTGAGTCCCGAAACCCGCAGCCTTATTCGCCAGCGCATGCGCGAGCGGCTGTCCGAGGTGCGGCCCCTGCGGCAGGAACTGCGCAGCGCCCAGCTTGCCGTGGCGCAGGCCGCTGATGCGGAGGACTTCGACCGGGAGCGCCTGGCGCGCGCCCTGGCCGAGCTTCGAGGTGTCAGCGGCCGCTACGAGGCGCTGCTGCACGACAAACTGGCAGCCCTCGCCGCTGAACTTCCGCGGGAGGAGCGCGCCGCGCTGTTGCGCACGGCGCTGCTGCGTGATCGAGCCGGCAAGCGACCGCCCCCACCACCCCGGGGATAGCCCCGCGCGCGAGGCCGGTTGCGAGTGGTGAGAGCGGAGCGCCCATGAGCCCGCCGGGGCGGTGCCTCCGGAGGCATTCGACCTAGAGGCGGATGCCGCCGTCGGTCTCGATGATGCGCCCGGTGAGATAGTCGTTTTCGAAGATGAAGCGCGCCGTGTGTGCGATCTCCTCGGGCGTTCCGAGGCGGCGCAGCGGGATCATCGCTTTCATCTTGTCGAGAGCTTCGGGTTTCATCGACGCGACCATCTCCGTCGAGATGAAGCCTGGGGCTATGCCCATGCAGCGGATGCCGTAGCGCGCCAGTTCGCGTGCCCAGACCACGGTCATGGCAGCGACGCCGGCCTTCGCGGCGGAGTAGTTGCTCTGGCCCATATTGCCGGCGCGCGATACGGAGGAGATATTGAGAATCACGCCTTCGCAGCCCAGTTCGATCATCTTCGCCGCGGCCTCACGTGCGCACAGAAATACGCCGGTCAGGTTGACGTCGATGACCGTCTGCCAGGCGGAAAGGCTGAGTTTGCCGGTGACTTCGCCGTCCTTTGCCTTGACCATAAGGCCGTCACGGAGCACCCCGGCGTTGGTGATCAGGCCGTGCAGCGCGCCGAAGTCCGCAGCAATGTCGGCGAAGAGCTGTTCGACTTCGGACTCGTTGGCGACATTGGCGACGTAGGACCTGGCGGTCGTGCCCATGGCCTCGATGCCGTTGACGGCCTCTTCGAGCTTTTCGCGGTTCAGGTCGATAAGGGCGATTTGGGCGCCGGCCTCGGCCAGCGCGCGCGCCATGCAAAATCCGAGGCCCTGGGCGCTGCCCGTGACCGCGACAACTTTCCCGTTCAGATCCATCTTTTCACTCCTCTCCTGGTGAGGTGTGGCCCTCGAAATCGCGGACAACACAAATGACGCCGGAGGTCTGGCCGTCCGGCGGGGGTGTTCACTGATGGTTACCTGGGGTGCCGGATGAACTCCGGTCTTGCTGTCGGGACTGCTTCGCCCCAAGGGGACGGCGACATCCTGCTACGACCGCAAGCGAGGGGTCCGCGAGCCCTTCGTAGCTGCTCCGTGGACACGCTCTTTCAACGGGCGTTGAATTCGAGTATACCAGAGGTCGGTCGCGCCGGGCACAGCGACGCGCGCGAATCGGGTGTAGACCATGGTCGTAGCCTGTGGTCCGCCCAATGCCGATGGGCCATGGGTCTGCGACGCCTGCGACTAAAGTCCTCTGCGTCTGCGGCGGCGAAGCAGCGATACTGATCGGCGGTCAAGAGACCCTTCGGCGAGCATGTTCGAGCGTGCCTGAGGTGACTCTTTTCCCGGTGTCCGGCGTCTTTTTCCTACGGTGACAAACGGCTTTGAATCGCGCGGGGCTGTCCCGCAGCCTCAATCGGCAGGTGACCGTCGACACTCTTCGCATATTAACGATACGAGCGAACGTTACGAACGAGTAAGGAGTTGCTGTAATGAGTCGAGTGGCATTGGTAACCGGCGGTACGCGTGGCATTGGCGAAGCCATCTGCCTGATGTTGAAGAAGGAGGGCTACAACGTTGTCGCCAACTATGGCGGAAACGATGAAAAGGCCCGGGCGTTCAGCGAAGCAACGGGCATACCCGTTTACAAGTTCGACGTCGGCAGTCTGCCCGCCTGCGAAGAAGCTGTGGCTCGAATCGAGGCGGAGGTGGGCCCGATCGAGGTGCTGGTTAATAACGCCGGTATCACCCGCGACGGCACCATGCACAAGATGAGCTACGAACAGTGGTACGACGTTGTGCGGACCAATCTCGGCTCCTGTTTCTACGTGACGCGCTGTCTCATCAATGGCATGCGTGATCGCGGCTTCGGGCGCATCGTGAACATCGGCTCAATCAACGGCCAGGCCGGTCAGTACGGTCAGGTGAACTACGCTGCGGCCAAGAGCGGTATCCACGGGTTCACCAAGGCCCTCGCTCAGGAGTGTGCATCGAAGGGCATTACGGTGAACGCCATCGCCCCGGGCTATGTCGCTACGGACATGGTAAAGGCGGTGCCCGAGAACGTTCTGGAAAAAATTGTGGCGAAGATTCCCGTCGGCCGCCTCGGCGATGCCGACGATATCGCCCGTGGCGTGCTGTTTCTCGTTGCCGACGGAGCCGGCTTCATCACCGGATCAACGCTGTCGATCAACGGCGGCCAGCATATGTACTAGCCCGGGGCAGGCGCGGTTTTTGTCGCGCGTCGCGGACAGCAACTGAAGCGAGGAAAAAGCAGTGAGTGGTGTACCAAGTCTCAAGGTAGTCGACAGCAACCAGGCCGCGATCATGGATCGCGAATTCCGCACGATGCTTGCCCAGGTGACCTCGGGCATGTCACCTCTCGAGCTGTCGCTCGCCACTCTCGACTGGATCTCGCACCTGGCGATTTCTCCCGGGAAGCGCACCCAGCTGGTACAGAGCTTCGTGACCAAGCTCGGTCGCCTCGGGCTGTACAGCCTGCAGTCGATCATCAAGAAGGACGCCAAGGGGCCTGCCAGCGCCATTGAGCGGCGCATGAGCTCCGACGACTGGCGGCGCTGGCCGTTCAATGTGCTGGCCGAGGCGCACCAGACCACCAAGGACTGGGTGAAAGAGGCCACGATAGGCATTGAAGGCGTGCGCAGCGAGCATGAAGTGATGGTCCACGCCGTCGCCGATCAGGTGCTCGATCTGCTGTCCCCTGCCAATTATCCGCTCACCAATCCCGAGGTGCTCAAGGCGACCTGGAAACAGCGTGGACGCAATCTCGGACGCGGCCTCAAGTTCTTCGTACAGGACCAGATGCGCGACGCGCTCAACAATGGCCTGCCGGAGAACGCCGAGGCTTTTCGCGTCGGCGAGAATCTTGCGGTCACCCCCGGCAAGGTGGTGTTCCAGAACTCGCTGATCGAACTGATCCAGTACAAGCCCGCCACCAAGGAAGTCGGCGCCGAGCCCGTACTGATCACGCCCGCGTGGATCATGAAGTACTACATCCTTGATCTTTCGCCCAAGAACAGCCTTGTGAAGTACCTTACGGAGCAGGGCAAAACGGTCTTCATTATTTCGTGGAAGAACCCGGTTCGCGAAGACAAGCACGTCAGCTTCGAGGATTACGTGGAGCTTGGCATCATGGCGGCGCTCGGAGCCGTCAGCGATATCTGCCCGCGCCAAAAGGTGCATGCCGTGGGCTACTGCATCGGCGGTACGCTCCTGTCCATCGCCGCCGCCGCAATGGCCCGCGACGGTGACGACCGTCTCCAGAGCATTTCTCTGTTCGCAGCGCAGACCGATTTCAGCGAGGCCGGGGAAATCACCCGCTTCATCTCGCCGAGCCAGCTGTCGTTCCTCGAGAAGCTGATGTGGAAGCGCGGCTATCTCGGCAGTGAAAACATGGGTGGCGCCTTCTCGATCCTGCGCTCTTCAGACCTGATCTACGCGGGCATGGTCGACCGCTACCTGATGGGCAACCAGGCGCAGCTCAACGACCTGATGTCCTGGAATGCCGACGGTACGCGCATGCCCTACCAGATGCACACGGAGTACCTCGAAAAGCTCTACCTCAACAACGAGCTGGCGACCAACAAGTTCCGCGTCGGCCGCCGCGTGGTGTCCATGTCCGACGTCAAGGTCCCGATGTTCGTGCTTGGGACGGAGACGGACCACGTTGCGCCGTGGAAGTCCGTATACAAGCTGGTCGGTCTGACCAGCAACGAGCTCACCTTTGCCCTGACCAGTGGCGGCCATAATGCCGGCGTGGTCAGCGGGCCGCAGCATCCGAGGCGACGTTACCGTATCGCCACGCGTAAGGCGGGCGGCAAGTTCGTGGATCCCGATACCTGGATGGAGTCGAATTCGATCCACCCGGGCTCCTGGTGGCCCGCATGGAATGCGTGGGTCGACCAGCACACGAGCAAGAAGGTGCCGCCACCGGCCATGGGTGCCACGCGCAAGGGCCTCAAGCCGCTGCGCGATGCGCCGGGCGAGTACGTCTTCGGCTAGCCAGGCGCGCTGATCCGGCGGCTCGGGACTCAACCGCGCCGCTACCAGTATCGACACTCATGTCGACACTAATACCGTCCTCCCCCGAGCGCGGGGGCGGCCGCGCTTTTTTCCTGTGCGCACGATGGCTATGATCGAAGCCGTTGGCCCGCCGTACGGGATACGCTTCTCCGCATGCGCAAGTTTCTCAAGTTCGTCCATACGATCGGCAGCATCGGCCTCACCGGGGCGCTGCTTGTTCAACTCATATTGCTGCAGAACCTCCCTCCCGTTGAGTCCCTGGAGGCCTACGCGGCCGTTCGGATACAACTCGGCCTGATCGCCAAGTGGGTGCTGTTCCCATCGCTCGCCGGTGTGCTCGTGGCCGGTCTGCTGTCGATGGCCTGGACCGATGCCTTTCACAGCAAGGGCTGGGTGTGGATGAAGCTGGCGCTGGGCGTATCGGTCTTCGAGGGCACGCTCGTGGCGATTCAGGGGCCCGCGCGAAGAGAGGCTGAGAACGCGGCACAGGCGCTGATCGGCGAGTTCGATCCGACGCTGCTGGCGCTTACGACCGAGTCCGAGTGGAAGTCAACGCTGGTGATCCTCGCCGTGGCAGTGATCAACGTTGTTCTCGGTGTATGGCGTCCGAAGTTCTCGCTGCCGTGGAAGCGCGGTGAATCGGCCTGAGGCAAGGGCGTGCTGACGCTGAAGATCTGCGTCGCGTGACGCCAGACGCTACAGGCAGGAACGCGGGGTTGGTGCCCGAACTCTTCAGCGAGCGTCTCAGGTTGCGCGGGCACTGCGCCAATGATCACGCAGCGGCGACGGATCTCTGGCAACAGCCCGAGGTTTATCGTTTTATCCTGCCCGAGGCGCCGTCATCGCAGGATGTGTGGCTACGCCTGCTGCGCTACTCGGGTCTCTGGGATTTTTTCGGCTTCGGCTACTGGGCCGTTGAGGAGCGCGAGTCCGAGGCCTATATCGGCCAGATTGGCTTTGCGGATTTCCGTCGGGGACTGGTCGGCTTCGATACGAGCGTGCCGGAGGCGGGCTGGGTGATTCACCCCCGCTACAGCGGTCGCGGATTGGCGACGGAAGCGATGCGTGTGGCCTGCGACTGGCTGGACCGGCAGAGCTTCGCGGAACGAAGCTTCTGTCTGATCGACCCCGGCAACCTGCCTTCCCGACGAATCGCCGACAAGCTCGGCTATCGTTTGGCGTTGACAACGCCCATGGGCGAAAAGACGGCGGGCGTTTACCTGCGATCACGCGTCGCTAGCTGAAGTTGCGGGCTTGAGTTGCGAGTTGCAGTTGCGATTTGAAGTGGCGACCTGAAGAGGCGACCTGAACTAGTGGGCGCCCGCCTTCAGCTGCTCCAGCATCACCGCCATTTTCCCGTGTAGCAGTTGCATCGCCTTCAGCGGCCGAACCATGACGCGGAACTCCTCGATAAGCCCGTCATCACCAAAGCTGATGATATCGATGCCGTTGATCAGGATGCCGTCGACGGTGCACTCGAATTCAAGCATTGCATCGTGTCCGCCGAGGACTTCCCGGGTGTAGTGGAAGCTCTCGTTGAAAACCTGCATCGCACCGGTCAGGTAGAGCACGGTGATATCGCGGCCCGCCTGGGGCGTGTGCACCACGGGAGACAGAAACACGCAGTTTTCGCTCAGGATGTCCGGCAGGCCCGCAGCATCCTGTGAAAGTGCGATTTCATGCCATCGCGCCAGCGTCGGAGCTGCCGTTGCGTCGAGGTCGCCGTGCGCCCTTTGAGGCTTCATGTTGCGTCGCCCCTGTGCGTTGGGAAAGATCTAAAGGCGCTGCGGGGCATCCCGCCTGATCGCATGCACTGCGGCGCCATTTCGCGTCGAGGCGGAAATGGCGCCAGAGCGCGGGATCAGCGAGCCAGGTTGAGTATCCAGGCCACGAGTTGCCCGGCATCATTATCGTTGATCACGAGCTTGTTGGCGGGCATGCCCATGCCCGAAGAGATTTCTCCTTCCCAGTGGCTGTTTTCGGGCTTGGATCCCTCCAGCACGATGGTGGTCAGTGTAGCCACGGCCTCCGGGTCGTCGCGGTACTTCTGCGCGACCTTGACCCAGGCCGGGCCGATGGGCTTCAGCCCGTAGGGACCCTTCGAGCCCGAGCCGATGCTGTGACAGATTACGCAGCCTGCGGCTTCGGCCAGGCGCATCATCCGCACATCCTCGGCTTCCTGCGCGCTGGCGCCGGCGGTAAGTCCCAGCGTCAGTCCCAGTGAGAGGGCCATTGAGGTCAGTAAAAATAAGCTTCGCATGTCACACATCTCCGAGAAGGCGTTGGTTTCCTGATGGCGCCGAGCAGCCTAGGACTCTTCGCAGGCCATGACCTTGCGATAAATCAACTCGGTGCAGGAATCTTTGCAGCCCGCGGCCGCGCGTTTCTGTCAGCAGCTGGGAGGCTAGCCCAGTACGGCAGTGACGGACATACGACGAAGGGAGGAAACGGCTCGGACGGAGGTACCCCGGCGGGCCATCGCACGGGCGGCCGTGATGCGCCCGATCTCAGAGTTCTTCGCTGAATTTCTCGGCGGTCTGGCGGATACGGCGGTTGCGGTTCGGGTCCTGCAGCAGGAGCAGGAGATCGCCAAGGTCGAGGCGTCGCAGGTACTCGGGCAGGTAGAAGAAATCCAGCGACTCGACACCGAGAATCCGGAACTCCTCGATTTCCTTGAGGCCCCCGTAGGCGATGGCATCGCCCACGCGGCAGGCGAGGTAGAGCAACACATCCTCGCGCTGCTCCTTCGCGCTGCGCGTTTCCTGGTCCGGAGGCCAGGACAGTGGCGTTATCGAATAGCGCAGTGCGGTGAACAGATCCTCTGGCAGCTTCCACTCGCGGGCCAGCAAGGAGCTCAGGATCGCGGAGTTGGCCATGATCTCGGCCTGCTGCTCCTCGACCCTTGCAAGCAGCGTGCTGTGCGGGGCATAGATCGAGGCCATCGACGGACGCGCGGAGATCAGCGCGAGATCGCCCACGTTGGCCAGCAGAGCCCGGGTGGCGAAGACCGAGGGGTGCTCGAAACGCAGCGCTTCGGCAAAAGCGTGCGCCGCAGCGCTGGCAATGATGCTGGAGCGCCACACGCGCATGTAGGCGGCCTTCTGCACGTCGGTCTCGAAGGACATTACCTGCGCAACGGCACTCTGCACCACGAGCCCCTTGACCATGGTGGCACCGAGATAGGTCACGGCATGCTCGATACTCGAAATCGGTGTTCTGAGCATGAAGGCCGCCGAGTTGACGACGCGCAGGACCTCGGCGGAGAGCGTGGGGCTGGAAAGGATCGCTTCGCGCAGTTCTTCCATGTCCTCGAGGCCGCGCGTCAGGCGATCGACCAGCGGCGGCGGCTGCGGGATCGACGCGACGATCTCGCTGAGCTCCTCGAGTTCGATTTCCGTGAGGTGTTCCTCGAGAACCAGAAACAGATCGGCGAGCGCCGCGGGCGTGGGCGGACGCGCTATTTCCTCCTCGTCGGCCTCGTCGACCGCTTCGATTTCTTCTTCGACAATCGCCGGCGGTGCTTCAGCCTCGGCGCTTACCTTGACGCCCTCGGATTCCTGCTTTTTCGAGAACCAGCCCATCGGCACGCTCAGGGGAACTGCGTGAAGATGTCGCGAATGGCTGCGTTGATGACGGCGTTCTGATTCTCGCGCATGCTGTCGGTGACGCGTCCCGTCGCCGATCCCTCCCAGACCAGCTCGTCGCGTTGTGCGTCCACCACGTCAACGGACAGCGTACCTTCCGTGCGCTGCACGATTTCCGTGGTGTTGCCGATGCCGATGCCGTAGCCGCCCCAGGTCCCGTAACGGCTGCGGCCGTAATATATGCTGGGGCCGGCCGTGGGGCGCGACTCGATCTTTTCCTTGGTGGCAACGAGGAAGTTGACCAGGAGGTCGGGGTCCTGGTCGTCGCGGCGGAGGCCTCGAGCCTCGAGTTCGCGGCTGGTTGCCGCGATCAGCTGCTGGCTGCTGATGGAGCGCGTGCTGCCCACATCTGTCGACAGCGGGTCGTAGTAGCTGTAAGTCTGATAGTTCGCCAGATCGAAGCCCGGTGCGCGATTCGCCACCAGCTTGGGGCCCGTAGCGCAGCCCGCGAGGATGGCAAGGCCTAGGCACGCAAGCGCTGCACGCGCCAGGGCCGAAGCCGTTGTTGCTTTTTTCGGTGGCGCGCTGGCGCTTGAAGGCGTGGCTGAGCGGGGCATAGGCGGCTCCTGAACGACGGCTCACAGGGGTCAGATGCTAGCACAGGCGGCTGTGTGCCAATCAGCCGCTACCGAGTGTTCAACCGGGTCCCGAGTACTTCTCGAACCACGCGAGGATGTTGTTCACCTTTGCGATCAGACGCGACGGACGACCGGCGATGCCGTGCGGGCTGCCCGGCACGCGAATCATCACCGTGTCCACGCGGCGCAGCTTGAGCGCCTGATAAAACTGTTCGGTTTCGCTGATCGGCGTGCGCTGGTCCTCTTCGCCGGTGATCAGCAGCGTTGGTGTGGTGACATTGCCGACCAGCGACAGCGGTGAGCGCTTCCAGTAGTGCTCCAGCTCATCCCAGGGCGTGCCCGGGAACTGGTTCGGTATCTGGTAGACGTAGCTGTCGGCGGTGAGCACCTTCGATACCCAGTTGATCACGGGCTTGGCGACGGCCGCGGCGCGAAAGCGGTCGGTCAGGCCGATGGCATAGGCCGTGGCAATGCCGCCGGCGGAGCCTCCGGTGATGAAGAGCCGGTCGGGGTCGGCGATGCCGCGCTCAACCAGCGCATCGAGGCCGGCCATATGGTCGGCAAAGTCCTCCTCGCTCGAGTACTTGTACTGGAGCTTGAGGGCGAACTCCTCGCCGTAGGAGGTGCTGCCGCGATGGTTGTCGTAGAAAACGACATAGCCCCGAGCGGCCATTAGCTGTAGCTCGGCGGCGAAGTTGGGCCCGTAGGAGAGGTGCGGGCCGCCGTGGATCTCCAGGATCGCGGGGTAGCTTTTCGATGGGTCATAGCCCGGCGGCGTGATGTACCAGCCCTGGATCTCCAGGCCGTCGAAGCCCGACTCGTAAACGATTTCATGCACCTCGCCGAGGTCGCGATGCTGCAGCAGTTCCTCGTTGAGGCTCGTTAGCTGTCGCTCGCTACCTCCTGATCGCACCCAGAGGTCTGCAGGGCGATGGGCAGAGCCGCGCGTGAAGGCGAGGGAGCCATCGGCGGCCACGGACCAGGCGCCGCTCGTGTAGGGGCGGCCGATCGTCGAGCCGCCAAGACTCTCGGCAAGCACTTCCCGGCTGCCGCTGGTGGCGACGCGCGCGACCTTGCGCACGGCGCGGTCGTCGTAATGCACGTAGATCGCGCTGCCGTCCTCGGCCCAGGTCGGGTCGTTCACCGATCGGTCCAGGTCTCGGGTCAGGGCGCGCCGGTCCGTTCCATCGACATTGATCACCTCGAGGACGCCGCGGCGATAGGGCTGCCTGGCATCGCTGGCCTTCACGTAGGCGATGCGGCGCCCGTTCGGGGACACAGCCGGCTGCGCCTCGCGCCCCGGGAAGTCGGTGATCTGCTCGAGGCGTCCGTCCGCCACGTCCACGGAAAAGATATCGCCCTCGATGGACTCGTATTCCCAGTCGGCGTGGCGATTGGCCGAAAAATAGATCCGGCTGCTGGCAGGCCCCCAGGACAGCGGACCGGTGTGGTCGAACTCGCCGCTGGTCAGCTGCCGCGGTGCGCCGCCGTCGGCCGGTACTACGAACACGTGTCGATGCGCCGGCTCAACAAAGCCGCTGCCGTCGCGCTTGTAGCGCACCGTGTCGATGAGCTTCACCGGCTCGGCCCAGCTTGCCCCTTCCGGTTTAGCCGGCGCCCTGGCCAGCGGCTCGCGCGCTGCGGCTACCTGCATCGTGAAGGCGAGCCAGCGGCCGTCCGGCGACCAGCTCAGGTGCGCGGGGCGCTCCGTCAGCCTGGCGATCACCGCGCTGCGCCCGCTGGCCAGCCAGTGAACGTTGATCTGGTGTTGGCCACCGTCGCTGCTGAGGAAGGCGAGCCGGTCGTCGTCCGGCGACCACCGCGGGCTCGAATAGCTGCCGTCGTCGGCCACAAGCGGGCTGTGATCCCCTGTTTTCACGTCGACGAGCCACAGCGCCCCGCGGAACCGATCCACCATGATGTCGGCGCTTCGGCGAACATAGGCAATCGTCGATCCGTCGGCTGAGATCTGCGGGTCGGCCGCGTATTCGAGGCGGAAGACGTCTTCAGGGTGGAAAACGCGAGCGCCGGTTTCGGCGTCCTCCTGCGCGCTTGCGACGGGGGAAACGTTCAGGGCCAGAGCAGCAAGTAGCAGCGTGTGAAAGCGCATTTTCTTTCCTGATCGATCAGCGGGAGGCCGATGAAAGCAAGCCTGCAGCGTTGGATCAAGGCGTCCGGGACGACCGCGATCTGGCCCTGGAGCGGTAGCGCGCGATCCCCGGAGTCCGCGCTCAGAGTTTGAGCTCGATCAGCAGCGGCAGGTGGTCGGACAGACGCCTCGCCTCGCCGCCCAGCACCCGGCCGTCGATCCGCTCGATCCGCGGCGAGTGGAAGATGTAGTCGATCGTGCGGTCGGGCCGGCGCTGCGGGTCCGAGGGAGGCATGTAGGTGTACCAGCGCTCGGGGTCCGCCTGCGTGTCGGTGAGTGCGGGCAGCGATGGGTAGCGACTTATCAGCGGCTGAAGCTCCGTGCCCTGCGGGTTGTAATGCGAACGCAGTTCCGCCTTCGCCAGCAGTGCTTCCTCGCTCGGCAGCAGATTGAAATCGCCCGCGAGTACCCACGGCGTCTCCACCGTCAGATCTTCCAGGCGTTCACGGACCTCGGCAATCTGTCGCAGCATCGTGTCGCTGCCCTGGGCAAAGGCGCTCAGGTGCGTATTGATGAGTACCAGGTCCTGCGCGCCGTCGACGGGCATGTGCACCTCGAGCATCGCGCGCTTGAGGTTGAACTGGCGGGTGAGGATATCGTCGCTCGTGATCGGTGACAGCGCATGCCGCGTTGCCGCGCCCAGGCGGTACTTCGACAGCACCAGCAGCTTCATGCCGACGCGCCCACGAATCGAGGGGTGGGGCACGTAGGCGGCCTTCCAGTAGAAGGTCTCTACGTGCGCCGAATACTGTGGAAGGTAGCTTAGAAGCGCGTCGCTCTGGTCCTGCATGTGAGTGCGCGCTGCAAGGTCGTCGACTTCCTGCAACAGCACCAGGTCCGGGTCCTGCTCGGCGATAAAGGCGGCTACCCGCTGCGTGACCTCGGCGACGGTCTCCGCATCGGGCCACGGGTCTGGGCCGTCATCGTAGAAAAAGTGGTTGTTACTGTTGCCAGCCATGAACTGCACGTTCCAGCTGAGAATGCGCAGCGTTTGCCCGGCGCGCAGCACCGGCGTGCGATCGGAATTGTGGACCGGCACGGCTTCGACGGCGGCGGGGTGGTAGGTGCTCAGGTAGACGGCGCCGACGACGGCAGTCAACGTCGCCAACAGCGTGGCGATCAGGGCTTTTGCGGGCTTGTTCATTCTATGTGTGAGATCCGGAGCCGCGGTCGCCTGCTGCGCCAGTGAGCGCTCTGGCCGAGTTGTCCCGTCAGGCCTTTTCGAGGCCGTTTCCAGGCACTTTCGAGGCGCGTTCCAATGTGCTCTCCAAATGTGCTCTCCCGGCAAGCACGCTGCTCAGCGCGTGCCCTTCATCATACACGGGGGCACACAGGAGCATCAGACTGATTCTTCGCGATCCGTTGAGTGGAGAACGCCCGATGCCCCTCGCAATCATCCGGTACAGTAAGCAGCAATCCGATCCGACAAGGACTCCACTCCCAATGGGCTGGTTGATCGCACTGCTTGCTGCATCCGCCGTCGGCTGGATCATCTGGACGTACAATCGTTTGGTGTTGCGCCGCAACCGGGTGTCTACGGCCTGGAGTGACATTGATGTGCAACTCACCCGGCGCCACGATCTCATCCCAAATCTGGTCAGCGCCGTCAAGGCCTACGCGGCGCACGAGTCGGCCACTCTTGCGGCTGTGACCACACTGCGCGGGCATGCCATGGCCGAGCAGAGACCGACGAAGCTGGGCGTGATCGAAGGCGATATTGAGAAGCTTCTCTCGCGGCTGTTGGTCCTGCAGGAGGATTACCCCGAGCTGAAGGCCGACCAGAACTTTGCCCAGCTCAGCGACACCCTGGTCGAGGTCGAGGATCAGCTGCAGTACGCGCGCCGCTACTACAACGGCGCCGTGCGAGATCTGAACACGCAGATCGCCTCCTTTCCCGACCTCATCGTGGCCACTGTTCTGGGCTTCAGGCAGGCCGAGTTCTACCAGGCCGAGGGCTCGCATCGCGACAGCGTGGCAGTCGGGAATCCGGGCGCATGAAACGACTCGTCCTTACGCTGCTGCTGAGCATCGCGCTACCAGGCCTTGCCCAGGACGAGGAGCGCATCATCCGCTATCACAGCGAACTGCGGATCCTGTCCGACGCCAGCCTGCTGGTGAATGAGACCATCGAGGTGCGCTCAAACCAGGAGCGCATCCGGCGCGGCATTTACCGCGATTTTCCGACCCGTTACCGCGACCGCTTTGGTAACCGCGTAGTGATCGATTTCGAGCCGATCGAAGTACTGCGCGACGGCCAGCCCGAACCCTGGTTCACCGAGCGAATGGGAAACGGTATCCGCATCAACACGGGCAACGACGACTTCCTCCCTGGCCCGGGCAGCTACACCTTCAGCATTCGCTACCGAACCCGACGTCAGCTCGGTTTCTTCGAAAACCACGACGAGCT
>JAZBOX010000171.1:0-2055 GCA_036351355.1 Halieaceae bacterium | reverse complement strand
TAAACCCCAAGGACATCGGCGCCATCGCAAGGACGCTCATTAGTAGCGCCACCAAACCATATCGAGCCATGAACCGCTCCCAGCATTGACGTTCTATCAAGGATTAACCGAAATTGACGAACGGTCAATCAAATACCCGTTCAAGGCGAGCAGATTGGTTGTGCCAGTGCTCCTCAGGCTGCAGGCAGGTGCGATACAAATAAGCTCACTCGCCGACCCACGAGTACCCGATAACGTCCGATCGCTGAAGCCGTGCTCTGAAGCGGAGATCGAGGTCTGCCAAGGCAGCGGCGAATGAGTTGAGCAGTGCTTCGAATGGGAAAGCATGGCCGCGTGGTCAAGCGCGGCAGGGACGACGGCCAGAGCTGACTGCTGCTCGCTTTAGGCGGCGTCATCATTGAGCGATCCAGACCATTGCGCAAGCGATGGCGAGGAAAGTTCTGAACGATGAGACGGTCTTTTCGCAGCGGAGGGCGATCCGTCGGAAGCGTTTGATCTTGTTGAAGAAGCACTCGACGAGATGGCGCTCCTTGTAGAGGGCCCAGTCGCTGGCCTTGGTCCCGTTGCGTGTGGGGTTCTGCTTGATCTGGGTCTTCGCGCCGAGATCTTCGGCGAAGAAGGCGCGCAGGTAGTCGGCGTCGTAGGAACGAGAAACCCGTAGTGCCCGGGCACGGGGTATGCTGGATCATGCTGAGCCAGCAGAGAACACCCTCGCCGAAGCCTATCTGAGAAACCGGGCCATCAGGGCTCCTCTGCCTCCGGCGCTCGAGACACCGTACCTCACATGTGCAAAGCGATGACGGCTACCTTGGCCAGCTCTCTCAGGACCATGACTCCGTGCAAACAGGTGACGAAGGCGTGGCCGCGGCCGCGATCGTGGTGACTCGCGCCGGCGCACAATCGCCGACGCGGCGGGAGCTGTCGGCGAGTTAGGACGACGCGTCGCGCGGCGCCCGCGCAGCGATAGACGCCGCTAAGGGTCGTCACGCTCCGGGCGATCATCCGCTGGAAACGAGGGACTGGTCAGGTGTATCTTGGCATCGATCTCGGCACCTCTTCGGTCAAGGCTTGTGTGATCGATGAGGCTGCCGTGGTGGTCGCCTCCGCCGCCGCGCCATTGTCGATCGGCCATCCTTTTCCCGGCGCCAGCGAACAGCACTGCGAGCGCTGGTGGCTCGCCATCTGCGCTGCCGTGCGCGGCCTGCCGCCCGAGACGCGCGCCGCGGCGCGCGCCGTGGGACTGTCGGGAAAGATGCATGGCGCCGTACTGCTCGACGCCGCGCACGCGCCTATCCCTCCGGTAATCCTCTGGAACAACGGGCGCGCCGAGACGCAATGCGCCGCCATGACCGAGGCTGAGCCGACCGTCTGTCTGCTGTTCCCCGGTGTACGGTTTGGTGAGACACTGATCTGGGCTTATGCGGCTCCTGAGAGGAGGAGCCATGACGGACGAATGGAGCAGCAAGGCGGGCTTGACGGAGCGCGCCCATCACGCTGGCGACGGCGAGCCCGCCGCGCCGTGTCAGCGGCGCATGTTGGCGCAGAGGAAACAGGAGGCCGTGCTGCGGGTACTGCGCGGCGAGGACGGCGACGGCTTCGCGAAGGCCGCAGCCGATTAGAGTGCTCCGCTACGCGTCGTTCTGCGAGCGCACCTATGGGCATCGCGGTACAGGGCGATCATCGAGCTCCGGATTCAGCCATGGATCTGGTGGTGGCTCAGATCGAACTTCAAGCGCAGCGCACAGAACCATTTCGTCCGGCACCTCGAGCGCGTCTCTGCCAAGCGCGCCGAGCGCGTGCAGCCGCGCAAGGAACCCGGCGTTGAACGTGTCGCCCGCCCCGACCGTGTCGACAACCGAGACGGGCCGAGCGGGCGCGGCGACTTCGAGACCGCCTTGCCTGACGGCCAGCGCGCCGGCGTTTCCACGCGTGACGAGTCCAATTTTGAGTCCTCGGTCGAGGATCGCGCGCATCCGCTCCGACCGCAGGCGATCGGTCGGGTCGAGCCAGCCGAGATCCTCATTCGACAGTTTCACGATATCGGCGCGGCTCATC
>JAZBOX010000170.1:0-3155 GCA_036351355.1 Halieaceae bacterium | reverse complement strand
CTGCCTGGCGAAGGCTTCCAAGCGGGCATCGAGGCGCTCAAGCATTGATTCGCGCAGCGCCGCAGGCGCGAAGGAGTGTGCGAGGGAGTTGCGAGCGAGCAGCAGCAGCTCGTCCCAGCTGAGGTTGAACTCCTTCACCGCGACAAAGAACTCATCGGTGAGATTGCTGTCCCACATGCCGCGGTCGTCCGTCGACAGCGCCACGGGAATACCGGTGCGCAGATACTCGGGGAAGGGATGTTCGGAGTAGTCACCGACATACTCGAGCAGAAGATTGGATACGAGGTTGATCTCCACCAGGTAGGGGCCGTGGCGCATGAGCAGCATCGTATCGGGATCGCTGATCAGGTTGACGCCGTGGCCGATGCGGTCCGCGCCGAGCAGCAGCGTGTCGCGTACGTGGGCGTTCGGTTCATCGACTTCCCCGGCGTGAATCGACAGCCGCACGCCGTGGTACTGGCGGCGCAGGTCGCGCAGCGTATCGAGAAAGCGCAGCGGGTGGCCCTTGTCGTTGTCCTCGCGGCCGACGAGATTGACGGCGACGAAGAGATCGCGGTTGCGGGACACGAAGTCATAGAGCACGCGCATCGCCTCTTCAGCATTGGGCGCAAAGCGCAGCACAGCCACCTGCAGGCGCACTTCCACACCGGTCGCGAGCGCATCGTCCTCGGCGAGGCGGCGTCGATAGATCTCGGCGACCGCATCCGGCGCCATCGTTTCGCCCGCAGGGTCGATGAAGCCGAGCACGCCAATCATGCTCTCGAGATACTGCAGACCTTCGCGCGCAAAGGCCTGCATATTCAGCACCAGGGCGTCGGCAGCGAGGTAGGGGTTCGAGTAGAGATCGCCCATGCGCTGCCAGTGGGTCTGGAAGAATTCGTCGCGTCCTTCGTGCGCCTTGTCGAGACGCAGGCTGTTCATCCAGGCCTCGCGCTGCTGCTCGTTCAGCGCCTCCAGGGCTTCGAACTCGCCCTTCTCGCAATCGCTGAGCGTGTCGTAGCGGCTCTTCTGGATGTTGACGAACATCAGCAGATAGGGCGAAGGGCCGAAGGCATTGCCGCCGTAGGGGCGACAGTTGTTGATGCGAACGCGGGTGTAGAAGCGGTAGCCTCGCTCAGCCTGCGCGAGGGCAAGATCGTAAAACCACTCGGACCGTATCGATCCCGACAGGTGGTTGTGGAGATCGCCTCCCTTGGGCATGGCGTAGAGAAAGCGGTACAACTCCCCGTCCGTGGCCGAGGCCTTGAACGCCTCGAACCAGCTCCCGGCTTCAGCGAGTGACCCCGCCTGCGGCAGTGCTGCCCGCGCGGGCAGCGTCGCACCAAGCAGGAAAAAGAGCACAAACAGGCAGCGCGGCAAACGCGGGCGCCGGGCAGGGGCTGCCGTTGCCCTGTCGTCTCCAGCGGCGGATGACTGCTGAGGCGTGTCTGCCATTGGATGGGGCTTCCTTTGGGACCGGGCGCGAGCGGCAAATCTTACGCGCTCCGCCGGAGGCCCGGAAGCCCGCACACGCCCGGAAAGCCGCGAACGGGTGCGCCACGCTGGTGCGCTCGCGCACCCCGTGGGTGCAATGGGTCGACTGCGTTTGCGATGCGCCGGTGCTTGAGCCGCCTCGATCCGCCGGGCATGCTTGGAGGCGATCAGCGAGAGCGGGGAATGAAGGTGTCGATCGACGACAGCAGGGCGGGCCCGGTGAGCTCCGACCGACGTGGCGAGGACCACTACCCGCGCGACCTGGTCGGCTACGGACGCCGCCCTCCCCGCTTCGATTTCCCCCGCGGCAGCCGCATCGCCGTGCAGTTCGTGGTCAATTACGAGGAAGGCGGCGAGAACTGTGTGCTGCATGGCGACGCAGCTTCGGAAACCTTTCTTTCCGAGATCATCGGCGCCAGCGCCTTCCCCGACCGCCACATGAGCATGGAGTCGATCTACGAATACGGCAGCCGCGCGGGTTTCTGGCGCCTGCATCGCCTGTTCACGGCGCTCGACGTCCCGGTCACGGTATTCGGCGTGAGCATGGCGCTTGCGCGCAACCCGGACGCCGTGGCCGCCATGCGCGAAGCCGACTGGGAGATTGCCTGCCACGGTCTGCGCTGGATCAGCTATCAGCAGCTCTCCATCGAGACCGAACGCGAGCACATGCGCCGCGCCATCGAGTGGCATACGGAGGTCGTCGGCGAGCGCCCATTGGGCTGGTACACGGGTCGGGACAGCCCGAACACGCGCCGACTGCTGCTTGAGCAGGGCGGTTTCCTGTACGACTCGGACTCCTACGCGGACGACCTGCCCTACTGGATCGATGGCCCCGAAAGGCCACACCTGGTCATCCCCTACACGCTCGACTGCAACGACATGCGCTTCGCCAGCGCCCAGGGATTTAACAGCGGTGAGCAGTTTCTGAACTATCTGCGCGACGCCTTCGACGTGCTCTACGCCGAAGGCAGCGATCAGCCGAAGCTCATGAACGTGGGCCTTCACTGTCGCCTTATCGGTCGCCCGGGGCGCTTCCGGGCGCTGCAACGCTTCCTCGACCACGTGCTCGCCCACGACGACGTCTGGCTGTGCCGGCGCGTGGACATCGCGCAACACTGGCACGAACACCATCTACCGCAAACAGGATGAAACCTTGGTCAGATCCCTATCCGTGCGCGACCCGCGCCGCGCTGTCGCAGCCGCAGCTGTCCTGCTCATGAGTATGAGCACAGGTATCGATGCTCAGGACAATCCACCCAGCGCCTCCGAAGTGATCGAGGCGCTGGGGCTCGAGGGGCACGTCGAGGGCGGCTTCTTTCGGCGGACCTTTGAAGCGACGGGCAAGCCGCGCGTCGACGAAGGTTTCGGCGAGCGCTTCAGCATGACCTCGATCTTCTATCTGCTGACCGCCGAAGGCCCGGTCGGTCACTTCCACCGCAACCGCTCCGACATCGTCCACTACTTCCACATCGGCGACCCGATCGACTACTTCCTCATCCATCCCGACGGTCGCCTCGAGACCGTGACCATGGGCCCGGACCCGACCCGGGGCCAGCGCCTGCAGCTCACGGTGCCGGGCGGCATCTGGAAAGCATCGCGGCTCAGGAGCGGCAGAACGGGCTACGGGCTGATCAGCGAGGCGGTAACGCCCGGCTTTGCCTATGAGGACATGAGCCTTGGCG
>JAZBOX010000169.1:0-16369 GCA_036351355.1 Halieaceae bacterium | reverse complement strand
GACGGTGCCCTCGATCATCCGCGATCACGAGGACGGCCAGCTCTCCGATGCCGAGGCGATCAACCGGCTGCAGGGCGAGGCCCTCATCGCCAGTCCCCGCGCCCTCTTCGCCTTCGCCCACGAGGTGGGCTCCTACCTCGCCGGCTACACGCTCCTCGAGGTCATGCTGACGGAGCGTCTCGACGCCCTCGACAGCGCGGAGGCCTGGACAACGCTGCGCGGATGGCTCGAGGATCCGCAGGCGTGGTTCGACAGCCCCGCCACCGATTGATGCGCCGCGGTCGGCGCGACTTTTTCGGGCGCGGCAAGAGGGCTGTGCCGCCTGACCTATACTCTCCGGTAGTCACGACTATCGCTGAAAGATACCTTCGCAGCATACGGACCGCTCATTGAGGCGCAGAGCCCGGACATCGCGAGCATCGCCGATACGCGCGTGATGCTGACGCTGTTTGAGGGGCGGGTGATCTACGAGCACCCTGCAGACAGTAAAAACCGTTCCGAGTAGATACCGGCGGCTCGCGCCGACACGGCTGATTGGCCGCTTGGCGAGACGTCACTAGCAGAGAGAAGCCCATGCTCATTGTTCACCACCTCAACAACTCCCGCTCGCAGCGCGTGCTGTGGCTGCTCGAAGAACTCGGGGTCGACTACGAAATCCGCAACTATCAGCGCGACAGCAACACCAACCTGGCACCGCAGGAACTCCTTGACGTTCATCCTTTGGGCAAGTCACCAGTGATTACCGATGGGGACAACACGATTATCGAATCGGGCGCCATCATTGACTACATCGTGCGCCACTACGGCGACGGTCAGCTGGCTCCCATTCCCGGAACGCGCGCCCACGAGGATTACCTGCAGTGGATGCACTACGCGGAAGGCAGCGCCATTCTTCCGCTGATGCTGAAGCTGTACACCAGTCGCCTGCCCGACGGCGGTGAGGCCTTGCAGCCGCGCATCAACAGCGAACTCGACAACCACCTGGGCTTCATGAACCGGGCGCTCGAGGGGCAGGACTGGTTCGTCGACAACGAGTTCAGCGCTGCGGACATACAGCTGTCCTTCATTCCACAAATAGCGACGCGGCTGTACAGTCTCGAAAGCTTCCCCGAGCTCCGGGATTTTCTCGAACGCATCCACCAGCGCGACGCCTACAAGCGGGCGATCGAGCGCGGCGGACCCTACGCCTTCGGAAGCTGATTCCTATTGGAGATCGACGATGAGTCGCTGCGGTTAGCGGCAAGCGCGGAGCTGCCTATTCTCCGCCTGTTGCGCCGCAGTCGGCTTCCGACCTGGGCCTTCGGCGCTGCCTGGGGCTTACTGCTCTTTGGCATCATGGTGCTGCCCTACTTCGCGCTTGACATGGACCCGTCGCAGCAGCGGGGCGTTCTCGTATCCGCCCTGTTTTTCAGCGTCAGTATCGCGATCATCACCGGCGCCGCGGCTCCCGTGTTCTACGGTGCCGCGAATGACCTGCGCGAACTCGGACCCGTGCTGTCAATCGATGGAGAGGCCCGCGAATGCCTCGCTCGCGGTCTGGTGCGCGCCACGCCGGGACAGGTCCGCTTGACGCTGCTCATGGGCGTCATTCTGGGTATCGCGCATTCCTACCTGCTGGGCCACCACCTGCTACCAATCGCCATCATGCTGCCGCAGATCGGCGGCACCATGATGCTCTGGATTTTCATGCACATGACGGTGGTCAAGCTGATCATCAATGCATTGGTGTTTTCGCGCCTCGGTGCCGTTGCCGAACCCGATCTGCTCAGACCGTCACGCCACGCGGGCTTCGGCACTGCCGCGCTCAGACCCGCGCTGTTCATCATCGGCACCCTTTGCGCGTATGTTCTGCTAGTCATCGGTGAAAGCCGGCCGGTCGCCGAGGCGTCGTGGATTGGCGCGGCCTTGTCCGTGATCAGCATGGTCGGAATCGTCACCCTTCCCCTGCGCGGTATCCGCCGCCGAATCAGCGAACGCCGCGAAGCCATACTTCGCGACCTCGATGACCGCCTCGAAGCGATGGCCGATCGCAATCTTGGCACCGTGCCGCCGGCGACGCTGCGCGACATGGACACAATCCTCGACATGCGCGAACGCGTCGCCCAGGCGCCGGGCTGGCCGCTGGACCTCGCCGGCGTGCGGCGGATTCTCCTATATATCGTGCTGCCGCCGCTGACCTGGGCAGCCGCCGCCATTGTGGAAATGATGATCGATAGTCTGGTCTGAGGCCCGCCGCGCTTCATCCTCAGCCGCCGCGAGGCCCGAACGGCAGACGCTGCGGAACCGGCATGTGTATGATTCGGGACTCGCAGCGGTACCGCCCCAAAGATAGTCACAGGCAGCCCGAAATGAACAAGCGCATTGTCCCCTCGAGATTCTCCCTCGCCCTTCGATTCCTTGTTGTGGGCGTCCTACTGGCCGCCACGTCGGCCCACTCGAGCGCACAGAGTCAGGATCGCGACGACCCCTCGCTGGACAGTGTGCGCAATTTCCATCGGATCTCGGAAAGCCTGCTGACCTCGGGTCAGATTTACCCCGCGCAGATACCGTCGCTGCAGGCTGAGGGCGTGGACTTCGTGGTCAACCTCGCCATCGCCGACCCGGAGCGCAATGCCGAGGAGCCCTATGCGATGATGAGCGCGGGGATGAACTACGTGAACATCCCCGTGGATTTCCAGCAGCCATCGCAGGAGGACCTCGAGCTGTTCTTTGCAGTGATGGACGCCCGCGGCGATCGCAAGACGCTGGTGCACTGCTTTGCGAACTTTCGCGCCTCGGCCTTCACCTTTCTCTACCGCGTACTGCGCGAAGGCGTGCCTGAAGACGAAGCGCGCGCGGACCTGCTCGCCGTGTGGGACGAAGAAACCTTCGAGAAAAATCCGGCCTGGGTGAAGTTCATCGACGACACGCTCGCCGCACAGCGCTAACGGGGACAGGTCTTCAGCATGCCCATCGACACATCCCTCGACACTTCTTTCGACGCTCCCGTCGACACGCACCGCCGTCGCGCGCTAGCCATTATTGGCGGTAGCGCCGGCGCTGCCGCCCTGGCCGCGCTCCCCGGCTGTACGACGCAGGCGCCTGCGCCGCGCTACCAGCGGCCGCTGTCGCGGCGACCCTTCACAGCGCCGCGCATCTCAGAAGACCGGATCGTTCGCGAAATTGTCGGGCACCGCCCCTTCCGACCCTCGGGCTTCGTGGTTCGGCGCGAGCGCTTCGATGCCAAGGACATCATTCACAACTACGGCCACGGCGGCGGAGGTATCACACTTGCCTGGGGATCGTCGGCCCTGGCGGTACAGCAGGCCACAGGCCTGCCCGTCGGCGACGCAGCGGTCATCGGCGCCGGGATCATGGGTCTGACCACGGCCCGTCTGCTGCAGCAGGCAGGCTGGCGGGTCACGATCTACTCGCGAGCACCCTCGCGCCACAGCGTATCGAACGTCGGCGGCGGGCAGTGGGCGCCCACCTCCGTGTTCGACGAAGACGTCGCCAGCGAGGCATTCATCGCACAGTACAAGTACGCCTCGCGCATCTCGCACCACGCATACCAGAACCTCGTGGGTGCTGACTATGGGGTGTCCTTCGTCGAGAACTATTACCTTTCCGACGAGCCGCAGGAAGGCGGCTACTACCTGCGCGAAATGCCCGAACTGTTCACCTCCGTCCGCGACCTGGCACCCGGCGAGCACCCATTCCCGGCGCGCCATGTGAAGCAGACGGTCACGATGCTCATCGAGCCGGCAATGTTTCTGCGCCGGGTCAGCAACGACTTCTTTATTGCCGGCGGGGCCTTCGTCGCCCGCGACTTCGGCCACCTCGACGAGATCCTTGCTTTGAAGGAAGCTACGATCTTCAACTGCACGGGGCTAGGCGCCAAGGCACTCTTCGACGACGAGGAACTGCAACCGGCCAAAGGCCAGCTGGTTTTCCTGCCCCCGGATCCCGCCGTCGACTATCTCACCGTTGGCGGCGGCAGCGATGTCACCTACATGTTTTCGCGCCGCGGCGAAATCCTCCTCGGTGGTTCCTTCGAACTCGGCAACTGGAGCCGCGAACCCGATCCGGAGATCACGCAGCGCATCATCCACGACAACCGTGCCGTCTTCGACGCCTTCGGCTGACGCCACCGCGCCGGCAGACCACTTCGAAATATGCAAAACGTTGAAATAAGGGCGCCCTATCTGCTGTTCGTCGGCGACGAGGCGCGGCCGACCTACGCCAAAACCGCCCAGGGACTCGTCGACTGGCGTCGCGAATGCTGCGCCGGACAGCTTAGGCTTTCGAACTCGGCACTTGATCTTGGCCTGCCCGACATGGACATCGCGTCCGCATGCGACGCCGGTGTCGGCTCGCTGCTTATTGGGACCGCGCTCGTCGGTGGCAGTTTGCCCGAGGCCTGGATCGACAGCCTATGCGCAGCCGCCCGCACCGGCATCGATGTGGTGGCAGGGCTGCACGCGCCCCTCGCGAGCATCCCAAGCCTCGTCGACGCCGCGAGCGCGGGTGGCGCAAGACTCATCGACGTGCGCAAGGCACCGGCCGGCCTGCCCGTGGGCACGGGGCGACGGCGACCCGGGAAACGCCTGCTCACGGTGGGCACGGACTGCGCCCTCGGCAAGAAATACACGGCGCTGGCGCTCGAGCGCTACATGCGCGAGCGCGGTCTGAAGGTTGACTTCAGGGCCACGGGCCAGACCGGCATCATGATTGCGGGCAGCGGCATCCCTATCGACGCCGTGGTCGCCGATTTCATCTCCGGCGCCGCGGAAGCGCTGTCGCCGGCGAACGACGACGATCACTGGGACGTGATCGAAGGCCAGGGAAGCCTGTTTCACCCCGGCTACGCCGCTGTGAGCCACGGCCTGCTGCTGGGTTCGCAGCCCGACGCCTTCGTGGTCTGCCATGCGGCCGGACGCACAGAGATCGAAGGATGGCCGGGCTTTGCCCTCCCCGACATCGCTGAGCTCATCGAGCGCACGCTGGATCTCGGCCGCCTCACCAATCCGGCGATCCGCTGCATCGGCATCAGCGTGAACACGATGAATCTCGCGGCAACGCAACGTGATGCCTACCTCGCCCAGGTCGGTGAGCGCCATGGACTGCCCTGTGTCGACCCGATGCTGACCGGCACTGGCGCGCTGATCGACGAACTGCTCCGCGTCGCCTCCTGACTCCTTGCAAGGAAACAGAACACGATGAAGATGTCCATCGAGATCGTGCCCTACGTGCTGCATCGGCCCTTCGTGATCAGCGGGCACGTTTTCAATAGCACCGAGACGGTGCGAGTGACGCTAAGCGACGGCGATTACCGGGGGCACGGTGAGACGGTGGGCACCTACTACCTGAACGAGACTGCCGCGTCGATGGCAGACGATCTCGAGGCCGTCGCCGGACAGATCGACGCGAGGCTCAGCACCGACAGGATCCAGGAACTCCTGCCGCCCTGCGGGGCGCGCAATGCGCTCGACTGTGCGTACTGGGACCTGCGGGCGAAGCGCGAAAACAAGCGCATCTGGCAACTCCTGGATATCGAACCGCGCGAGCTGATTACCGTATTCACGATCAGCATCGACAGCCCGCAGCGGATGGCCGAGATGGCTGCGGAAGCTGTGCAATTTCCCCACCTCAAGATCAAGCTGGGGAGCGAGGACCCGATGGAACGCCTCGCCGCCGTGCGCGCGGCGCGGCCCGACGCGGAACTCGTGGTCGACGCCAATCAGGCCTGGAGTTTCAACGAGTTGCAGTCCTACCTGCCCCACTGCGAGGCACTGCGCGTCAACATGATTGAGCAACCGCTTGCGCGGGGTGGCGACGAAGCGCTCGAAGGATTCTCATCGCCCGTAGCGCTGGGCGCCGACGAATCCTGCCTTCACCTCGGCGAATTCGAAGCCGCCGCCCGGCGCTACGACGTGCTCAATATCAAACTCGACAAGTGTGGAGGCCTCACCGAGGGTCTTGCGCTGGTGAACGCAGCCAGGGAAGCCGGCATGCAGCTGATGGTCGGCAACATGACCGGCACCTCGCTGTCGATGGCGCCAAGCTACGTGATCGGCCAGTTTTGCCGCTTCGTCGATATCGACGGACCGCTGCTGCTGGGCTGCGATATCGAGAATGGTCTGCACTATGGCGCCGGCGGCAGCGTCGGCCTGCCCTCACGCGCGCTGTGGGGCTGAGCAGCGCAGCGGAAGCGCGGGGCTGAGCAGCGGCGCAGGCCCAGGTCAGCCGATGATGTCGCCGAACAGTCGCATCCAGTTCAGGCCGTAGAGTCGCTCGATATCGCGACTTTTCCAGCCGCGGCCTTCGAGCACGGTCATCAGCTTGCGGTAGCGGTCCGGGCCGTCGAGTTCGGGTATCCACGGCGGCCAGCGCAGCTCGTAGCTTGGCTTGAAAGAGCGCGTACGCGGGACATACCACTCATCGTAGGTCGCCCAGGGTGAGATGCCCTGCGGAGGAAAGTCCGTCGAGATGCCGACGCTCTCGATACCGGCGACGTTGACCGCGTGCTCGATGTGGTCGGCGTAGTCCTCGATGCCGGTCTCGCCACCGGGGTCGGGGCCGACGAAATAGCCCAGGGCAATCATGCCGATCACCCCGCCCTTCTCCGCGCAGCGCCGGATCAGCTCGTCGCTCTTGGCACGCGGATGGCCCGGACGTACGGCGTCGCACATCGTGTGCGTGATCGCCACGGGGCCCTTCGAAAACTCGATGCCCTCGAGCGTCGTCTGCGGGCCGCAGTGCGACAGGTCGATCATCACCCCGACTTCGTTGAGGCGATCTACCAGCGCTACGCCGAAGTCCGATAGACCGGCGTTTGTGCGCTCGAGGCAGCCGTCGCCGACGAGGTTGCGCGCATTGTAGGTGAGCTGGCAGGAGCGCATGCCGAGGGCGTACAGCGCGTCAACATTGGCCAGTTCGCCCTCGAACATCGTCGTGTCCTGAAAATTCATCAGCACCGCCGTGCGGCCGCTCTGCTGCGCGCGGCGGAAGTCCGCCGCCTCGCGCGCGATAAGAACGGCGTCGCTGTGCGCCTCGGCGCGCTGCTGCCACTCGACCAGGGCGTCGATCGCAGTCTGCAGGTCACGTCGCGGCAGGCTCTCGACGATACCGGAGTAATTCGCGGCGCGAAGCGCTGCGAAGGCTTCATCGTCCCAGTTGCGTCCGAAGCACAGTGCGTCGATCACCAGCATGTCGTCATAGGCGCTGGGGCTCGAACTGCCTTCGCTGGCGACAGCAATTCCGGGGATTGAAGCCGCAGCGCCGAGGACCGCGGCGGCCTGAATCACATCGCGGCGGGTGAGATTCCGATTCTTTGTCATGGGTCAGATCCAGACTGCTGTGCGTCGCCCGGATCATAGGTGACAGATCCGTGCTTGTCGCGCCGTCGCGGTCCCTTGACAGCTTTCGCGTCGGCTTCCTAGGCTCCGCAGTCCAGGATCCGCACCGGAGTACGTCTTGAGCCTCTTTTCTGAAGTCCGCGCCTGCGGACGCAAGAAGCAGCTGCGGGCAACCGCTTTCATCCTCGCCACACTCGGCGCAAGCCTCCTGTCACCGCAGTGGGTGGCGGCCGGGCCCTACGACCTGCCGATCCGGGAACATGTTTTTGAGAATGGCCTGCGCCTGCTGGTGCTCGAACGCCCGGGGGATTCGCGCGTCGAGGCGAAGATATTCACCGACATGGGTGCGATCCACGAGACGCCTGGCCTGCTCGGCGCCGCCCACTTTCAGGAACACCTCATGTTCAAGGGCACACCGAGCCTCGGCACTACGGACTGGGGCCAGGAACAGCCTATCCGCGAACGGATGATGGCCGTCGAGGCCGAACTGATCGCCGAGAAGAATCGCGCACGCAACGATATCCGCCAGCGCGGAGCCCTCGATGACTATCGCCATATCAACGAGACCCCGCGCATGCGCGAACTGCGCGAGGAGCTCGCTCGCCTCGAAAAGGCGTCGACGCGCTTCCGCGAAAGTGGCGCGATCAATCGCTGGTATCAGGCCTACGGCGGCACGGGGCTGACGGCGACCACCGAGCAGGAATACATGAAGTTCGATATCAACCTGCCCGTAGAGCGCATTGACCTGTTTTTCCGCCTCGAGGCTGACCGCATGCGCAATACGGTTTTCCGCGAGTTCGACCAGGAGCGCATGATCCTCGTGGAGCAGCGCCTCGGCGACCTCAATTCGCCGACAACCCCCTACTACGAGCAGATGAACGCGCTGGCGGGCGTCGTGCATCCCGTGTTCTGGCCCGAGGGCTACCCAACGGATTTCTACGAGTACACGCGCCATTCACAGCGCGCGCTCTACGAGGAATACTTCGTCGTGAACAACAGCACGATCGTGCTGATCGGCGGCGTCAGCCTCGAGGACATGGTGCCCCACGTCGAGCACTACTTCGGCTGGATGGAGCGGGCGCCGGAGCCGACGCGCACACCCGCCGTCGAGCCGCGACCAGCGGCGGAGCGGCGCCTCATCTACCGCAATGATGAGATCGAGCCCCGCGTGGAACACCGCTACCTGATTCCCGCCGTCGGCCACCCCGACCGGCCGATCTTTGATGTTCTCGGCGAAATTGCCGCGGAGCGGCTCGTCGACGCCATTGGCGCCGAGGGCCTCGACGCCCGCGCGAAGGTCAACACGCGCGTCGTGCACACAGACCGTTTCGGCGTACCGGCAACGATCAACTTCGAACTGGTGCTGAGCGACGCCGCAGGCATCACAGCTGCCGAAAAGCTCCTCGAACGCGTGCTCACCGGCCTTGGGACAGCTCCCTCGACGACGGAGCTGGAAAAAGCCCAGCGCCGGCTGCGTATAGACTGGTATCGGACCGCGCGCGACGCCAGCGCCCTCGCCTTCCAGATTGGCCACTTCCAGACCATGGACAGCTGGAAAACGCTACCGGCCTACCTCGAGGCCCGCGACAAGGCCACCGCCGCAGACATCGCCCGCCTCGCCCGCAGCTATTTCATCGCAGATAACCGCAGCGTGGGTATCGCGCGGCCCCGAAGCATGGCGGCCGCGGAGGTCATGCCATGAAGCTGCGACAAACACTGCGCGGCGCAACCACTGCGGGATGCGTGATGGCCCTGCTGGCCATCGGCGCAGGCGCCCAGGACTACACCCATCCGAAGAACATGCAGCTCCCCGCCGCGACCTTCGAGCGCCCGGACCCTGCGGGAATGCAGCACGTCCTCGCCAATGGCCTCACAGCCTATGTCGCCGAGGACCACCGCGCGCCGCTGGCGACGATCACCGCGTATATCGGTGTTGGCAGCGGCCACGGCGCCGCCGGGGCCGCAGAAGTGCTCGCCGCAGCTCTGCGACGCGGCCCCGCGGAGATGGCGAGCGGCGCCTTCGCCAACCGCCTCAAAGAACTCTTCGCCGACTACAACGTCAGCAGCGGCCATGAAATGACCGCGATCTCCCTCGACGTCCCCGTCGAGCACGCCGGCGATGCACTGGAACTGCTCGCCGACACGCTCATCGCGCCGCGCTTCGACGCGATGGAAGCCTCGGGACCGTCGCGCGCCAGCAGTACGCCCGAGAGCGGCATCGACTATGCCTATTCGCTTGACGGCGCCATTGCTCAGTTCGAGGACGCGCTTTTCGCCAGCCACCCGTTCCGCCGCGATGGCCTGGCAGAGCCCGGTGTCGTGCGAGCGCTGCATGCGGAGGCCTTTCGCGGAGGCAATATCACCGTCGCCTTTGCCGGCGACTTCGACGCGGCGCTCGCCCGACGCGAGCTGAGCGCCGCGCTGGAGGAACTTCCAGCCGGTGATTTTGAGGCATCGCCGCAGAGCTTCCCGGACCTCGCCACGCGGTCGCCGCGACAGCTCTTCCTAAAGGACGTAAACCGCGACCAGGGCTGGGTGGTGATTGGTCACGAGTTGCCGGTGGTGACCGAAGCCGACGAAGCCGCCCTGCACGTTATGGACTATATCCTTGGTGCCTATCACCTCGATTCGCGCCTGCTGCGCAACTCGCGCGAACGACGCGGCCTGACCAACGACAACAGTTCCTTCCTCGAGCCAGGCGTTCGAGGCCCCGGAGCCTACAGTCTGCGCACCTACGGTCGACCCGAAGCGGTACGACTGCTGGTGGACATCTCCTTCCGCGAGCTCGAGCGCATGCGCGAAGAGCTCCCCAGCGACGACGAACTCTTCGTTGCTCGCGGTGCGCTCGTCGACGGACTGTATGCACGGCGCTACGCGACGGGTCTGGACGCGGCGCAGGCCTACGCGGAGGAATGGCTGAAGTACGGAAGCCATGATCGATCCGCGTCCTATCCCGACCGCGTGCGAGCTGTGAGTGCCGAGGACGTTCGAACGGCCGCGCGTCGATACCTGCACCCCGAACGCATGATCGTCAGCGTGGTCGGCCCGCTGGCGCGAATCCGCGCGGCGACGGCGATCGAGGGCGAGGGGCAGCTGGAGCGCTGGGGCGAAGTCGTCGAGCGCTGACCGACGCTCCGCGGGCGGGCACTCAGGCCGGCCGGTGGTGGCTCAGAACCTCTTCCAGCACATTGGGACAGCGAAGCACCCGACGGTGTCCAAGTCGCTGCGTGCTGATGAAGCGCGCACCGCGCCATTCCCTGGCAAATCTCTCGCCGCCATCGTGGGGGATCACGCGGTCGTGGCGGTCGTGAATGACCAGTCCGGGGATGTCCAGATCGCGGATGGCGCGGAGCGCGCAAATCTGCTCCGTGGGCATGCCCAATTGGTCGGCGAGCATACGGCGCAGTCGCTCCGCACGCTCCGATGACAGTAGCGCTATATCCCTGAACACGTCGAGATGCTGATCGATGCCCTGCATCGGGGATATCAGGGTCATTTTCTGCGGCCGCAGCTCCGGCGCGCGGGCGAGCGACAGGCAGGTGGCCGCCGCGCCAAAGGAGTGCGCCACCACGCTCTCGAAGGGCCCATGGGCTCGTTTTATCGCTTCGACAGCGAGGCTGAAATCGAGCAGATGCGTCGGCACTCTCGGCGACAGTCCGTGCCCGAGCGCATCGAAAGCGTAAACGCGATATCCGAGACCGAGCAGCGGCTCGACGAAGCCGAGCATGCTGCCCGAATGATCCTCCCAGCCATGAACCAGCAGCAGTGACGGCCCGCCGTCGCCCCAGCGCCAGCCCGTGAGCTTCAGTCCACGATAGGGTAACTGCAGACGTTCGGCGCCGGTTGGAAGCTGAGCGCGATAGTCATAGCCCGGCTTGCGCCGCGGGCGCATGAAATGACGCATCACATAGCGAGTGGTCAGTTGCGGCGCGACCGCATAGGCGGTCTGCGAGGCCAGGGCGAGGGCACGCAGCGTGGGGGTGAGCTTTGCCATGCCCCCACGGCGGGCAATGCCCTTGATGTGATCGGGACGCGAGCCCTCGGAAGCCGACACAGTGCTGTCGGCGGGAAACGGCTCGTGTTCTGCTATCGGTGTCGGATCCTGCGATGCCATCAGCAATGCACCCGGGGGATGGCGTGTACGAACCTATGTACGCACGAAAGCCGCCGGCAGGTCCAGCAGCTTTCTCAGAGCCCGCGCGACGTGCTAATTCGCCGCCGCAGCGGCCTTCGCCTGTTCACCCGGGTGATAGGTGCTGACTGCGCGCGCGTCTACGTCTTCGCGGTAGTAGGCGACGTCCTTGAACTGGCGATTCACGTAGCGCTCGGCCTGATCATCAAAGTGCGGCGAAGCAGGATCTCCGCTCTGGCCGCCGGCAAGCAGGGTCTTGGCCCTGACCCGATCACCGAACTCAACGACCGCGACGAAGCTGTTGCCCGAGCTGCCGTAAAGCTTCTTCGTGCCCGGGAAACGTCGCGCCCCGTAGGAGGCGAGTGCGCCCCAGCGACCGGACGCCATGCCCACGGGCAGGCTCGGCGCGGCGTCGTCGTGTGGTTGCTCGATGTCGCCGGTCAGGCGCTGAAAGCGATTGACCTCGCCCCAGGGCAGTTCCCAGCGGCCGAAGTCTTCCTCGAGCATGGCGATGGTCTCATTGAACACGCGCAGCCGCTCCGCAGGGGGAGACTCGCTGCCGAAGTAGTCGATCGTTTCCATCGGGCTGAGGCCCTCGGGGCGCTCTCCGACTTCGCGATAGCGCGAGCCGTAGAAATGCGCGAGGGTCATGGCCACGGAGTCGGTGCTGACCCGGAAGTCCCAGTCGCGCAGCGTATCGATGGGCCCGGCCAGCGACGGGTCCGCATCCTCGCTGGCGTCGTAGGCCTCGAGCAGACCGGGGACCAGAGTTTCAAAGCCTGGAAGCTGCGGGTCGTAGGCCAGTTCGATGAGCCTGTCCAACGTCAGATCGGACACACCATCGAGAACGCGCACTGCGTGGATACCGCGGAAATTCTCCGCCTCGGGCGCCATGTAGACCGGGTAGTCCTCGCGCTTCGGGCTGAACTGCGCAGCCGCGGTGAAGGGCGTCGAGTTGCAGTTCTGGATCCAGCCGTTTTCCGGGTTCAGCAGCGTCACGATCTCATCGACCGAGTGCAGCCCCTGCCAATCCGTGGCCGGATCGCTGCCGTCCACCGGTTGCGAATAGTCGAAGCTCGGATCGCGGCGCGGCACGAAGTTACCGTGGTAGTAAGCGATGTTACCGCTGGAGTCAGCGTACACGGTGTTGTTGGAGGAGTTGGTGCGGATGTCCATCATCTCGCGAAAACCCTCGTGCCCATCCTGCTTGCTGCGAACGTAGGACTGCTGCAGTGCGTTGACTGGATCCCAGTTGATCTTCGTCGCCACCCAGCGCCCGTCGAGCTCGTGCGTGATCGGACCGTGATGTGTGCGGTAGGTGGGGAAGGTTCGCTCCGAGTAGCCGTCGCCGTCCTTGTAGCGCAGCGTGACTTCGCCGACCTCCACGGGCCTCAGCTCATCACCGTAGCGGTACATCAGCTTGCCATCCTGCTCGGCGACGTCCTCAACGAACTCGTCCATGAAGTCCACGCCCGTCGAGGTGTGCATCCAGCCCGTGTTTTCATTGAAACCCTGGTAGACAAAGAACTGACCCCAGGTCACGGCGCCGTAGGCGTTGAGGCCCTCCTCGCTGACCACATGAACCTCGCCCCGAAAGTAAAAGGAGGTGTGCGGGTTGATCAGCAGCATCGCGTCGCCCGAGCGCGTGTGCTCACCGGAAATCGCAAAGCCGTTGGAACCGCGTGGCTCATCATCGGGCAGATCTGCCGTGAGTGAGGCGAAACGGTCGGGAACGGGCGCGCCACGGCCGTAGAAGTCGGCGATACCGCCCAGCGGTATCTGCTCGATATCGCCACCGATCGAGCCCTCAAAAAAGAACATCGGCATCCACGGCTCGAACTGCTCGATGACTTTCGGAGTCACCTGCGGATGCGTCGCGAGGTAATAGTTGAGGCCGTCGGCGAAGGCGTCGCAGAGCGCCTTGAGCCAGTCGGGCGAAGCCTCGTAGGCGGCCTTCGCCTCCTCCGTGCTCATGTACAGTCGTGCGCGCAGATCGCTGAACAGCGCGCCTTCGCCCTCGGCTTCGGCGAGGCGTCCGATGGCCCAGTAGTAGTTGCGCTCTACGCGCGGAAAGTCGTCCTCGGCCTGCGCATAGAGCAGACCAAAGACCGCGTCGGCATCGGTTTCAGCATAGATGTGGGGCACCCCGTAGTCGTCGCGGATGATGGTCACCTTCTGAGCCCTCGCCTTCAGGCGCGCGAGCTCCGCGCTTTCCGCGCCCTTGCTAGCGGCCGCAGGCGCCAGCGTGGAGGACTCCTGGCGCGAGCAGGCGACCGCGCCGGCGGCGAGCGCCAGGATCAGGGCACAGGTCGAAAGACGAGGAAACACACGCGAAACTTCGCTCATGGGCAATTACCAGCGGCATCGAATTACGAGGATCGCACCATACCGCAAAGCCACGGAAAGTTGACGCACCGCGATGGCAAGAAGCACCGCTCGCCCACTGGTGAGCGTGAAAGCCTCTTGTTATCGTAGTCGCCACGCATCGCTGAGCGTTCCCATGAGCTTCTTCTCGGAATTACGTCGCCGCAACGTGGTACGAGTCGGCATCGCCTATACGGTCACGGCCTGGCTGTTGATCCAGGTCGCCGATGTGGTGATGGAAAACATCGGCGCGCCGGACTGGGTCATGAAGGCGCTGTTGTTTGTGCTCGTGGTCGGCGCGATTCCGGCACTGATCTTCGCCTGGGTGTTCGAGCTGACACCCGAGGGCATCCGGCTGGAATCAGCGGTCGAGGCCGGCAGCTCGGTGGTACAGCAGACGCGGCGCAAGCTCGATATCACCATCATCGTGCTGCTCCTGGGCGTGGTGGCGTATCTGTACTGGGACAGCCGTCTGCCTGACCCCGACCCCACGTCGCTCAATACGCCGGTCGCCGCCACCGACGCGATGGACGCCAGCGGTCCGCAGGCGCCAAGCGACTTTGAACCCGGCGAAAAGTCCATCGCCGTGCTGCCCTTCGTCAATTTGTCCTCCGACCCCGAGCAGGAGTACTTCTCCGACGGCATCTCGGAAGAATTGCTCAACGTGCTCGCGCAGATTCCCCAGCTGCGCGTTGCCGCCCGCACCTCCTCCTTCCAGTTCAAGGGCGATAACCGCGACATCAGCGAGATCGCCGAACTGCTGAAAGTGCAGCACGTACTCGAGGGCTCCGTACGCAAGGCTGGCACGCGCCTGCGCATCACGGCACAGCTGATCGAGGCGGATAACGGCTATCACCTGTGGTCCGAGACATACGATCGCGAGTTGGAGGATGTGTTTGCGATTCAGGATGAGATTTCCCGTGCCATCGCCGATGCCTTGCGGGCTGAGCTCGCCCTGACCGAAAACACGAAAGTAGCGGGAACGAGCAATACGCCCGCGTATGAAGCCTTTCTCAAAGGCCGCGCATTGATCAATAAGCGCGGAAAACAGGCGATCACCGAGGGCGTTCGCGAACTCGAGAAGTCCGTCCGCCTGGATCCCAATTTCGCACCGGCCAGGGCGCAGCTCGCCATCGGCATTGCGCTACTCACAAACTCCTCCAGCAGCTACGGCGACTTACCCGTAGCCGAGGTGAACGAGCGCGCCGGAGAGCAAATAAGAGCTGCCGAAGCCATCGATGGCGATATCGCTGAGGTGTGGGCAGCCAAAACCCTGCTTGCGAGCATCAATCAGGATGATGAGGCGCTCGTTGCCTATGCAAACCGTGCCATCGCGATACGACCAAACTACGTAGATCCGTTGAACTGGCGTGTAAACGCGCTGGCCTCCACGGGCCGTATCAAGGAAGCGCAGGCCGCGCGCGAGAGCCTTCTGGAAATAGATCCGCTTTCTGTGATCGCAAGACTCAATGCTGTGGCATCAATTTCTGTCAGCGAACCCGAACGCGCAATCGGTATTGCCGAGTCGATTGCCGAGCAGTCACCCTGGGCAAGCCACGTGGCCTTCGCGCAGATCCACTTCGCCATCCAGCAGCCCGAAGATGAAGTCAGACATCTTCTCCAGGCCTATGCACTCGATGCCGAAGACCTTCTGGTCAACGTGCGACTCGTCCGCCTGCTGGCGCGCTATGGACTTGAAGAGGAGTCCTTACGCATCGACAGAGACCTGAGAGCCTATGCCTACGACTGGCTGGGTCGCTCAAACGATGCGGAACTGGCCTTCAAAGACCTTCTCGAAAAGGACCCGCAGTCGCTGGAATTACAGGTAGAGCTGGCAAGGCAGCTGTATTTTCAGGGAGAGCACGAAGAGGCGCGCAGGCTGTACGAGGCCTCGCTGGTCGATACGGCAAACGGCCCTCTGGTCGTATCCAATGGCGGCTGGATCGACAGTATGGCGCTGGTAGATCTGCGCGAGCGCATGGGTGAAACCGAGAAGGCGAAGTCGCTCGGCGCCACGATTAAAAACACGATTGACGAATCGGAAGAAGTGCTGGGGGCCCACGCTTGGCAATACTTTGCCCGCGCGCAGCTCGCCGCGGTTCAGGGCGATCGCAGTGCGTTCGAAGACCACCTCGCGCAAGCGATAGACAAGGGTTTTGACCTCTATTTTGCGCTTGATGAACCGTTATTCAGGACCTACGCAGACAATGAAACCACCCAATCACTCAAGCTGCGGGCACAGCGCATGAACGACGAGAACCGTCAGAAGGTTCTCAACTTGATCTGCAACAACAACCCCGTCCCCAACGAGTGGCGCCCGCTGGACAGCACCTGCAGCGAAGTGACAGGCAGGGCGATCTAGGCCGCGAATTGAGCTTCTTCTCCGAACTGCGTCGCCGCAATGTCGTCCGCGTCGGCATTGTGGATCCCCGCTCCTTCGAACTGCAGTTGCGGCTCGCTGACCAGCTTTACTTTCAGCGGCGCTTCGAGGAGGCGATACCCCTCTTTGAGGCTTCAATGGCAGACACGATTCACG
>JAZBOX010000168.1:0-17587 GCA_036351355.1 Halieaceae bacterium | reverse complement strand
CGGCGATGGTAAACCCCACCTGGAGCAAGACCAAATAGGAATCCGCACGCTGTGGCCCGCAGTGGATTCGGGTAGGTCGCTTGAGGCGAACGGTGACGTTCGTCCCAGATGAATGATCGTCCTCGACAGAACCCGGCTTATCGGCCGACTCCATCTTTTTTCTCACCTCTCTCACCTTCCTTCCCTCGTATGTGCGCCCCGACGCGGTGCGCTGGAACAAGGCACCGTCGGACGAGGGTCGCGAGCGTAATTCCCGGCAAAGCGCCGGGCATTCGCTGCGGTCGCTGGTCATTCGACGCGCTCCCTGCGCGAACGCCCGACACTTTTCCTCGGTCTCTGCGGTGCGCGATGCGTGGGTTGCTTCTGCTCTTGAGTCTCGCGCCGGCCTCGAGCGCGACGTGTCGGGGTCGTGGAAGGAGCGTGTCGAAGACCAGCGACTGGAACGATCGCGGCGCGGCGTGCGGGAACGGGGCCCTGGCGCCAAGGGTTATTCGCGGCAGAGCGCCGGGCATTCGCTGCGGTCGCTGGTCAGTCGATACGCTCCCTGCGCGAACGCCCGACACTTCGCCTCGGCCTGGACTGCTCCTGCTCCGAAGTTCGCGCTGCCCCGGTCGCGGGGTTAGACGGAATTTGACTAAAAATCCTCGTGTGAAGATTTTGTCGGCCTTAAACTTAAAGTAACTGCTTAGGTTGCGCCTCTATTCAGCTGTTTTTCAGCTTCTTTGTGCTCAGGGAAAATCTCGGATTTCGTCGCCCGAGGTCTCCTGAACCGCCTCCAAACCCCTGAAATACCTCGATTTTTCGGCCGCCGCTCCCTTGACGGCCCGTTTCGCGCGGACCTATAGTGTCGCCAAGTGGTGATTTGTGGATATTTCTGGCAATTTCTGGCTATTAGTGGGGCATGTGGGAGTGACCGACGATAGCGGGAAACAGCGAGGGGTAGCCGCGTAGGGAGGGGAACGCTTACGTGTTTCGTGGGGTCCAGCACATCAATATGGACGCGAAGGGGCGCCTGGCGATCCCCGCGCGTCAGCGTGAGCCCCTGTTGGAGCAATGCGGCGGTGAAATCGTCGTGACGATCGATACGCAGTCCCCCTGCCTGACCATCTATCCCCTGCCCGCCTGGGAAGACATCGAGAAGAAGCTGCAGTCGCTGCCTTCGCTCAACCCCCACGTGAAGCGCTTTCAGCGGCTCACGCTCGGCTACGCCACCGACATCCAGCTCGACGCCAACGGCCGCATGCTGCTGCCGCCCTCGCTGCGCGAGTACGCGAAAATGGAGAAGAAGCTCGTGCTCGTCGGGCAGGGCAACAAGCTTGAGCTGTGGAGTGAAGAACAATGGATCGAGGAGCGCGATCGTGCCCTCGAGGACGTCGGCTCCGATTTGCCGCTCCCCGATGAACTGCTCAGCCTGCCCCTGTAGATGGCGCCCCGACACGACACGGTTCTGTTGCACGAGGCGGTCGACGCGCTGGTAGGCAACCCCGCCGGCGTATATGTCGACGGCACCTTCGGACGCGGCGGGCACAGTCGCGAAATCCTGTCACGCCTCGACGCGGACGGGCGTTTGATTGCCGTGGACAAGGACGAGGAGGCCGAGCGCGAGGCGCTCGAGCTCGCCGGCGCCGATCCGCGTTTTTCCTTCGTGCGCGGCTCCTTTGCCGAACTCCCGGCCATCCTCGCGCGCCTCGGCGTCGATGCCATCGATGGACTGCTCCTCGATCTCGGCGTATCGAGTCCACAGCTCGACGTCGCCGAGCGCGGTTTCAGTTTTCTGCGCGATGGCCCCCTGGACATGCGCATGGACCGCAGTCGCGGCGAGTCCGCCGCCGAGTGGCTCGGGCGCGCCGAGGTCTCCGAGATCGAGACCGTGCTCCGCGACTACGGCGAAGAGCGCTATGCGCGGCGCATCGCCGCGGCGCTCGGTCGCGCGCGCGATGCAGCGCCGATCACGCGCACGGCGCAGCTCGCCGCTGTGGTCAGCGAAGCGCATCCGCGCTGGGAGAAGCACCATCACCCTGCGACGCGTGCATTCCAGGCGATACGCATCCGCGTCAATCGCGAGCTCGACGATCTCGACGAGCTCCTTGAAGCAGCGTTGCCGTTACTGCGCGCCGGTGCCCGCCTCGTGGTGATCAGCTTTCACTCCCTCGAGGACCGGCGCGTAAAGCAGTATCTTCGACGCATGAGTCGCCCGACGCCGGCGCCGCGCGGCATACCGCTGCGCGACAGCGATCTGCCGCCGCCTCCCCTGCGTCTCGTTGGTAAGGCGCAGCGGGCGACGGCGGGAGAGATTACGCTGAATCCGAGGGCGCGCAGCGCGATCATGCGCTGCGCGGAGCGTGTGGCCTGATGGTCACGCGCAGCCTTGTCATGGTGTTCATCCTGGCTTTCGTGGCCCTGCTGACGGCCTTCGCCATCATCGCCAGCACGCATCGCGTGCGCGCGGCCTACGCCGAGCTGCAGACCCTCGAAGGTCAGCGCTGGTACCTCGAGGAAGAGTACAGCCGCCTGCTGCTGGAAGAGGGGACCTGGTCCTCGCATCATCGCGTTGCCGCAGAGGCCGGATCGGTCCTCGACCTGGTGACGCCCTCGGCGCAGCAGCTGCGCCTGGTGAAACCATGAAGCGCGCGGCGGGCAGCAATCTCGTCTGGCGCAGCTGGTTCGTGCTGGCCCTGCTCGTGCTGCTGTTTGCAGCCCTCATCGGGCGCGTCGTCATGCTGCAGGTGCTGGATACGGATCACGGTGCTGAGTTCCTGCGCAAGCAGGGTGCCATGCGCATGGTGCGCACGGCGGAGCTGCCGGCCTATCGCGGTTTGATTACCGATCGTCGCGGCGAGCCGCTGGCGATCAGTACGCCAGTGATTTCGCTGTGGGCAAACCCGCAGCTGCTCGCCGATAGCGAGCGCCTCGATGAGCTTGCCGCTGCGCTCGGCGCCAGCGAGGCGGAGCTTCGTCAGCGCCTCGATCACTACGCGGGCAAACAGTTCATGTACCTCGAGCGCCATCTCGAGCCGGACCGCGCGCGGGCGGTGCTCGCCCTGAACGTGTCCGGTGTGCGTGCCCAGCGCGAATACCGCCGCTTCTATCCGGCCGGTGAAGTCGTGGCGCAGCTGGTCGGTATGACCAATGTCGACGGCCGAGGCGTGGCCGGTCTCGAACTGGCCTACGACGACTGGCTGCGCGGTCACCCGGGCCGCAAGCGCTATATCAAGGACCTGCGCGGTGACGCCGTGCGCGATATCGGCGTGGTCGAGGAGGCCCGGCCCGGGCGTCAGCTGCAGCTGTCGATCGATCTGCGGCTGCAGTATCTGCAGCATCGCGAGCTGCACCGCGCCGTGACCGTGACCGGCGCCGAGGCGGGCGTGATCGTCACCCTCGACGCGCACACCGGCGAGGTTCTCGCCAGCGTCAGCTATCCCGATTTCAACCCCAACAACCGCAGCGATGTGAGCATGGGCGAGACGCGCAACCGCGTGCTCACGGATGTGTTCGAGCCGGGTTCCACGATGAAGCCGCTGACCCTGGTGGCAGCCCTGGAGAGCGGGCGCTACACCACTGAGACGCTGATCGACACCAGTCCCGGTCGTATTCGCGTCGGGCGCAAGGTGCTCCCCGATCCGCGCAATTACGGAGAGATCACCCTGTCCAGGGTCATCGAGAAGTCGAGCCAGGTCGGCGTCACCAAGGTCGCCCTCGATCTGGGCCACGAGCCGATCTGGGAGGTGTTTCAGCGCTTCGGTCTTGGTCAGCCGACGGCGACGGGCTTTCCGGGCGAAAGTGCGGGCCTGTTGCCCCAGCGGCCGCGCTGGCGCGAGATCGAAAAGGTGACGTTGGCCTTCGGCTACGGATTGACGGCGACGCCGCTGCAGCTCGCCAGGGCCTACGCGGTCTTTGCCAGCGGCGGTCTGCTTCCCGAGGTCACACTGCTGCACCGCAGCGATCTCGCGCGCCGCGGACAGCGGGTGATCAGCGAGGACGTGGCGCGCGAGGTTCGCACCGTGCTCGAGGCCGTCACCGGTGAGCACGGGACCGCTCGCCGCGCACGCGTCAGCGGGTATCCCGTCGGAGGCAAGACCGGAACAGTGCACAAGGTCGGCGCCGGCGGCTACCTCGACGATCAATACGTGGCGCTCTTTGCCGGCCTCGCTCCCGTCGACGATCCGCGCTTTGTCACCGTGGTCGTGCTCGATCGACCCAAGGGCGATAGTTACGGCGGCGGTGCGGCGGCGGCTCCCGTGTTCGCCCGCGTTGCCGGCGAGTCGCTGCGGCTGCTCGGTGTGCCGCCGCAGCTCGATGCGCCCGAGGACGATGCGCAGACGCAGGTGTTGGCGGTTGCCGCCACGGAGGGCGGGGAATGACCGTCTTTCCGCGCAGGCTCGGCGAGCTGCTCCCGGAGGCGATGCTTCCGGCAGACCTCGCATCGATTGCTCTGAGCGGTCTCAGCCAGGACAGCCGCGACCTGCGCGCGGGCGATGTCTTTGTAGCCCTGCGCGGCGCCGTCAGTGATGGCCACGACCGCATTGGCGAGGCGCGCGCCGCCGGCGCCGTTGCTGCGCTCGTGGAGCGCGAGCTGCCCGATCCGGCGCTGCCCGTCGTAGTGGTGCCCGGTCTGCGCGATCGCCTCGGTGAGCTCGCGGCGCGCTGCTATGGCTATCCCGCTCGCAAGATGCACATCACGGCGATCACCGGGACCAACGGCAAGACCACCGTGTGCCAGCTGCTGGCCCAGCTCCTGCGCGCCTGCGGTTACGGCTGCGGTGCCATCGGTACGCTCGGCGCGTCGATCGATGGCGGCGTCGCCGAGTCCCGCCATACCACCCCCGATGCCGTGAGTCTGCAGCGACAGCTGGCGAGCTGGGCACAGCAGGCGCTGCCCTTCGTGGCGATGGAGGCCTCGTCGCATGCGCTGGCGCAGGGTCGTCTCGACGCGCTGGACGTGGACACGGCCGTGTTCACCAATCTCAGTCGCGACCACCTCGACTATCACGGCGACATGCGGGCTTATGGCGATGCCAAGGCCGAACTGCTTGCCTTTCCCTCGCTGCGCGCCGCGATCCTCAACGCCGACGATGCGTTCTGCGCCGGCCTTGTCGATCGCATTCGCGACGAGGTCCGCGTCCTGCGCTACGGGCTGCAGGAGCAGGGCTGCGAGCTGCGTGCCAGCCGCGTGGAAGCGAGCGAGAAGGGCCTGCGTTTCCGTCTGAGCAGCCCCTGGGGCGATGGTCTGGTGCGCACGCCCCTCGTTGGGAGTTTCAATGTTTCGAATCTGCTCGCGGCGCTCGCTGCGGCGCTCGAGGCGGGCATGCCCTTCGATGACGTCGTCGAGGCCGCAGCGTCATTGCGGCCTGCGCCGGGCCGCATGGAGCCCCTGCGCCTGCCAGCGGCGCCGCTGGTGGTGGTTGACTACGCGCATACGCCCGACGCCCTCGCCAAGGCACTGGAGACGCTGCGCGCGCAGTGCCCGGGGCGCCTGATCGCGGTCTTCGGCTGCGGCGGCGATCGCGATCGGGGCAAGCGTGCGCTCATGGCCGAGGCCGTGAGCGCGGCTGCCGACTATGCCGTGGTCACTAGCGACAACCCTCGCAGCGAGGACCCGGCCGCCATCGTCGACGAGATTGCCGCAGCGATGCATATCCCTTTCGAGCGCTGCGTGGATCGGCGCGAGGCGATCCGCGCGGCTCTTGAACGCGCCGATGCCGATGACTGCGTACTGATCGCCGGCAAGGGTCACGAGACCTACCAGGAGATCGCCGGCCGGCGCGCGCCGTTCAGCGATCTTGCCGTTGCGCGCGAGCTCCTCGAGGGGGTGGCGGCATGATGGCGGCGCTCGATCTGGCGAAGCTGGCGGCCGGTGTCGGTGCTGCCTATGAGGGCAGGCCGCTGCTGATCCACGGCGCGGCCATCGACTCGCGCCGCGTCGAGGTCGGCGATCTCTTCGTCGCCGTGACGGGCGAGCGCGTCGACGGCCACGACTACGTGTCTGACGCCGCCGAGCGCGGCGCCGTGGCTGCGCTCACGCAGCGTGCCGTCGAGGCGTCGATACCCTGCATCGTGGTCGAGGACAGTCTCGCCGCGCTGACGGAGATCGCGCGCCGCAATCGCGACGCCTTTGGCGGTTGCGTGCTTGCGATTACCGGAAGCTGCGGCAAGACCTCGGTAAAGAACATCTGTCGCGCGATCTTCGAGGAAGCAGCGCCGACGGTGGCTACGCGCGGCAACTACAACAATGAGATCGGCGTGCCGTTGACCCTCACTCGCCTCGCCGACGACGTGCAATTCGCCGTGGTCGAGATGGGGGCAACGGGCCGCGGTGACGTGGCCCGGCTCTGCGAGCTCGCGCGTCCGCGCGTCAGCGCCGTGCTCAACGCGATGGAGGCGCACCTCGACGGATTCGGCAGCGTCGACGATGTTGCCCGGATCAAGGCCGAGATCTACGACGGCCTCGACGGCGACGCGGTCGCTGTCCTAGGCCTCGACTCAACCTACATGGAACTCTGGCGCGAACGCATCGCGGTAACGGGTGCGCGCATCGTGACCTGGTCGCTGTTGGCCGGCGCAGACGTTCATGCGTCGGCGATCGACGACCTCGGTGCCGAGGGCAGTGCCTTCGAGCTGCATGTCGGTGACGCAACGCGCTCCGTGAAGCTTCCGCTGCCCGGGCGCCACAATGTTTCCAATGCGCTCGTGGCTGCGGCCCTGGCGTACGCGGCGGGGCTCGAGATCGATGCGATCGCTGCGGGGATTGCCCGTGCCGAGGGCGAGGCCGGGCGCCTGCAGCACCGGCGACTGGCCGACGGCACGGTGCTCATCGACGACAGCTACAACGCCAATCCCGGCTCCGTTCGCGCCGCGATCGACTTCCTCGCTGACCGCGAGGGCCGTCGCTGTCTCATTCTCGGTGAAATGCTCGAGCTCGGCAGCGATGCCGCCGCGCTGCATGCGCAGATGGGAAGGCGGGCGCGAGAGGCGGGTATCGACACCTTCGTGGGCGTCGGTGCGGCGCTGGCGCCGGCCGTCGAGGCCTTTGGCGATGGCGCCGAGCTGTTTTCAGGTCGTGAGGATCTCGCCCCCCACCTGTCCGAGCTGCTGCTCCGCAGCGACCGCATCCTGGTCAAGGGCTCGCGCGGCGCCGCCATGGAGACGGTGATCGCCGATCTGTGCGCCGCCGCCGAAGGGGATCGCTCATGCTGATGCTGCTGGCGGAGTATTTCGCCCAGTTCGAGTCGGGCTTCCGCGTCTTTCAGTACCTGACGCTGCGCGGCATTCTCGCCGCGGGAACGGCGCTGGCAATCTCGCTGATCGTCGGTCCGATCATGATCCGACGCCTGTCCTATTACCAGGTCGGCCAGGCCGTGCGCAGCGACGGTCCACAGACGCACCTCGGCAAGAGCGGCACGCCGACGATGGGCGGGGCCCTGATCCTGGTCGCGATTGCCGTGAGCACGCTGCTCTGGGGCGATCTGTCCAACGCTTACGTGTGGACGGCGCTGCTGGTCACCGCAGCTTTTGGCGCCGTGGGCTGGGTAGATGACTATCGCAAGGTGGTCGAGCGCAATCCGCGCGGGCTGCCGGCGCGCTGGAAGTATTTCTGGCAATCCCTGGCCGGCCTCGGCGCCGCGCTCTTCCTGTACTTTGACTCCGAGTCCGCCGTCACCACGCAGCTGCACCTGCCCTTCTTCAAGGATTTCGCGCTCAGCATCGGGCCGCTGTTCGTGGTCCTCGCCTACTTCGTGATCGTGGGCGCAAGCAATGCCGTCAATCTCACCGACGGCCTCGACGGCCTGGCGATCCTGCCCACGGTGCTGGTCGGCACCGCCCTGGGACTGATCGCCTACCTGACGGGCAACATCAACTTTGCCGAGTACCTGCAGATCCCCTACATCGCAGGTAGTGGCGAGCTCGCCGTGTTCTGCGGCGCGATTGCCGGTTCAGGGCTCGGCTTTCTGTGGTTCAACACCTATCCGGCACAGGTCTTCATGGGCGACGTCGGTGCCCTTGCCCTTGGAGCGGCCCTCGGCACCGTTGCCGTGATCACGCGTCACGAGATCGTGTTCTTCATCATGGGCGGGATCTTCGTCCTCGAAACCGTCTCGGTGATTCTGCAGGTGGCCTCCTTCAAGTTGACCGGGCGTCGCCTGTTCCGCATGGCGCCGATCCACCATCACTATGAACTGAAGGGCTGGCCCGAGCCGCGCGTGATCGTGCGTTTCTGGATCATCACCGTGATGCTGGTGCTCTTCGGCCTGGCCACGCTGAAGCTGCGTTGACGGGAGAGATGACGATGTCAGATCTCATCAGCAGCACGCAGCGCAAGGTGGTCGTCGGCCTCGGCGCGACCGGGCTGTCCGTCGCGCGCTACCTCGCGCGCCGCGGCGAGGACTTCTGCGTATTCGATACACGCGATGCGCCCCCGTGCCGCGAGCAGCTGCTGGCGGAGATCCCCGGCGTCGGCCTGCTGACCGGTGCCGTGCCGCAGGAAGTGCTCAATACGGCCGGAGAGCTGATCGTCAGTCCCGGAATCAATCCCGCCGAGCCCTGGCTTCAGGAGGCGGTCGCCGCGGGCGCCTCGCTGCGCGGTGACATCGACCTGTTCATGGCCGAGGCGCGTGCGCCGGTGGTCGGCATCACCGGATCGAATGCCAAATCCACCGTGACCGACCTCGTCGGTGCCATGGCTGTGGAGGCGGGCCTGCGCGTCGGGGTGGGCGGCAATCTCGGCACGCCGGCGCTGGATCTGCTCGACGAAGGGGCGGAGCTCTACGTGCTTGAACTGTCGAGCTTCCAGCTCGAACGCGCCGGGGAGCTCGGCCTGGCCGTCGCCACGGTGCTCAACGTCACTCCCGATCATCTCGATCGCCACGGCAGCATGCCGCGCTATCACCAGGCCAAGCACCGCATCTTTGCCGGCTGTAGCAGCGTGATCTATCACGCCGACGATCCGCTCACGATTCCGCCGATCGCCGGAGGGCGCCGGCAGATCAGCTGGCGCCTGCGCGAACCCGAGCTCGACGGCTTCGGCCTGCGCGAAGAGGGCGGTGAGACTTATCTTGCGCGTGGCTTCGACTGCCTGATGCCCGTATCCGAGCTGCCGCTGCCGGGACGCCATAACCTTGCGAATGCGCTCGCGGCGCTGGCGATCGGGCACGCCGCTGGCCTGCCCATCGATGCCATGCTGCGCGCGCTGCACGCGTACGGAGGGCTTCCGCACCGCTGCGAACTCGTGGCGGAGCGCGATGGTGTGGAGTGGGTGAACGACTCGAAGGCCACCAACGTGGCCGCCACCGTTGCCGCGGTCGAAGGCCTCGGTCGATCGCGCCGCTTGCTGCTGATCGCCGGCGGCCGCGACAAGGCCGGCGATTATCGAGCCCTGCGCGGCCCCGTGCAGGAGTTCTGCGATGTTGTGCTGCTGATCGGCGAGTCTGCACCGCTGCTTGCGGAAGCACTCGCCGGCGCGGCGCCGATCGAAGCGCCAGGTGTGCTCGCCGCCGCGGTTCGCCGCGCCGCGGAGCTGGCGCGGCCGGGGCACACGGTGCTGCTGTCGCCGGCCTGTGCGAGCTTCGACCAGTTTGCAAGCTATGCGGCGCGTGGCGACGCTTTCCGCAGCGAAGTACGCGAGGTGCTGGCCGCATGAGCAGCGCAGCGACGAACGCCACGCGGATGCCGGACCCGACGCTGCTGGTACTGGCTGCGGCGCTGATGGCCATCGGGCTCGTGGTGATCAGCTCGGCGTCCGTGGGCTACGCCGAGGCGACCTACGGCAACATGTGGCACCACAGCCAGCGCCACGTGGTCTACCTGCTGCTCGCCGCATGCGCCGGCGTGCTCGCCTATGCCACGCCGACGGCATTCTGGTACCGCAGCGCCTGGCTATGGCTGCTGCTGTCGAGTCTGCTGCTGATTCTCGTGCTCGTGCCCGGCGTCGGGCGCAACGTCAACGGCTCACAGCGCTGGCTCGCGCTCGGGCCACTGACGCTGCAGCCATCGGAGCTTGCGAAGGCGGCGATGATACTTTTCCTGTCGGGCTATATCACGCGGCAGGGCAAGCTGCTGCAGGAAAGCTGGCAGGGTTTCCTGCGCCCGCTGCTGGTGCTCGGTCTCGTCGCCGTGCTGCTGCTCGCAGAGCCCGACTTCGGTGCCGCGGTGATCCTGCTGGCGACGGCCTTCGGCATGCTTTTCCTTGCCGGTATGCGACTCGCCCATCTCGGCCTGATCGTGATCGCCACGGGGCTGCTCGGCGTGTTCCTGATTCAGGCGGCGCCCTACCGCCTGCAGCGCCTCATCGCCTACACGGACCCCTGGGCCGATCCCTACGGCGCCGGCTTCCAGCTCATTCAGTCGCTGATCGCCTTTGGCCGCGGTGAGTGGCTGGGCGTTGGCCTGGGTAATAGCGTGCAGAAGCTGTTCTATCTGCCCGAGGCGCACACGGACTTCGTATTTTCGATCTGGGCCGAGGAGACGGGCCTTGTCGGCGCACTGGCTCTCATTCTGCTGTTCCTGGCGCTCGTGCTGCGCGTATTCCTGCTCGGCCGCGCCGCGCTGTCCCGCCGCGACGCCTTCGCCGCCTACGTCTGCTTCGGGGTCGCGCTGATGTTCTCGGGCCAGGCCTTCGTCAACATGGGCGTAAGTTCGGGCCTGCTGCCGACGAAGGGGCTCACGCTGCCGCTGGTCAGCTACGGCGGCTCGAGCCTTATCACCTGCTGCGGCCTTCTGGGCATGGTGCTGCGCATTGCCGCTGACGCCGATCAGCCGAAGCGCAGGTCCGCCTCATGAGTATGTCGGGCTGCGTTTTTGTGCTTGCGGGCGGGACGGGTGGCCACGTGTATCCGGCCCTCGCCCTGGCCACGGCGCTGCGCGAGCGCGGCTATGCGCCGCGCTGGGTGGGTACGCGGCGCGGTCTGGAGGCGCGTGTCGTGCCCGAGGCCGGCCTGCCGCTGCACACGCTGCCGATGCGTGGGCTGCGCGGAAAAGGCCTTATTGACCAGCTCGTCGCGCTCGTGCTGCTCGCTGTGTCCTTTGTGCTGGCGGCTCTGCTGGTGCTGCGCTACCGGCCGCGGCTGGTGGTGGGGCTCGGCGGCTATGCCTCCGTGCCCGCGGCGCTCGCGGCGCGCTTCCTCGGTCGTCCGCTGCTGCTGCAGGAGCAGAACGCCGTTGCCGGCAGCGCCAACCGCGCGCTCGCGCGCTTTGCCCGCTGCGTGACCACCGGATTCCCGGGCGTGCTGGCCGCGCACCGCGATGCGCGCTACCTCGGTAACCCCGTCCGCGAGGACCTCGTATCCGTGGCCTCCGATCACCCCGTCACCTGGGACGGGACACGGCCTCTGCAGGTGCTGGTCCTAGGCGGCAGTCTTGGAGCGAAGGCGCTCAACGACGCCGTGCCGGCGGTAGCAGAGCGCCTCGGCGCGGCCTGCGTCTGGCGCCATCAATGCGGCGTACAGCATGCGACGCCGGTTCAGAACGCCTACGAGTCGATCCCCTCCGTAAGCTGCGACGTGCTGCCCTACGTCGAGGACATGGCGGAGGCCTACGCCTGGGCGGATCTCGTCATCTGCCGCGCGGGCGCGCTGACCGTCGCCGAGCTCGCCGTCACCGGGCGACCCGCCGTCCTGGTGCCGCTGCCCGGGGCCATCGACGATCACCAGACCGCCAACGCGCGCTTCCTCGTTGAGGCCCGCGCGGGTCTGTTGCTGCCGCAGGCGCAGCTGTCCGGCGATCTCGAGGGCCTGCTTCGCCGTCTCCTGGACAAGCCGCAGGAGCTTGTGGCCATGGCCGCGGCGGCCCTTGCCTGTGCCCGTCCCACGGCCACGAGGGATATCGCTGACTGCGCCGAGGAGATGATGTCGTGAGCGCTGCGCCCAATGCTTCGACGCGCAGCGTCAGCAGCACACCGGCGGAGATGCGTCGCGTGCGTCGCATCCACATGGTTGGCGTGGGCGGCAGCGGCATGAGTGGTATCGCCGAGGTGCTGGTCAATCTCGGCTACGAGGTCAGTGGTTCGGATCTGCGCGAGGGCAGCGTGACGCAGCGCCTTGCAGGGCAGGGTGTGACGATTTTCATCGGTCACGACGCCGCTGCAGTTCGCGGAGCCGATGTGGTGGTGATCTCGAGTGCGGTGGGTGCGGACAACGCCGAACTCCTCGCCGCGCGCGACCAGCGAATCCCCGTCGTGCGCCGCGCCGAGATGCTCGCCGAGCTGATGCGGCACCGCTACGGGATCGCCGTGGCCGGCACGCACGGCAAGACTTCCACCACCAGCCTCATCGCTGCCCTGTTCGCTGCGGCGGATCTCGATCCGACCTTTGTGATCGGGGGACGGGTGAACAGCACGGGCAGCCATGCGCGCCTCGGCGCAGGTCGCTTTCTGATCGCCGAGGCCGACGAGAGCGATGCCTCTTTTCTGCACCTGCAGCCGATGGTCACGGTGGTCACCAATATCGAAGCCGACCACATGGATACCTACGGCGGCGACTTTACGCGCCTGCGTCAGACCTTCGTGGAGTTCCTGCACAACCTGCCCTTCTACGGACTTGCCGTGCTCTGCTTGGACGACCCGGTGCTCGCGTCGCTGCGCGAGGATCTGGGCAGACCGCTGCTGGCCTACGGCTTCTCGCAGGCCGCGGACTACCGCATCCTCGATTTCACGCCCGCTGGCCTGCAGAGCCGCTTCCGCCTCGCGCGGCCCGACGGGCATGACACGCTGGACATCACTCTGAACATGCCGGGACGGCACAACGTGCTCAACGCCGCAGCGGCGATCGCCGTGGCCACGGATCAGGGTATCGACGATGCGGTGATCCGCGACACGCTCGCCAGCTTCAGCGGCGTGGGCCGACGCTTCTCCGTCTATACGGATCAGCGCATTGGCGGACGCCGCGTGACGCTTGTTGACGACTATGGACACCACCCGACCGAGGTCGCGGCGACGCTGGAATCGGCGCGCCAGGCTTTCCCCGGTCAGCGTCTGGTGATGTTGTACCAGCCGCACCGTTTCACGCGCACGCGCGATCTCTACGATGATTTCGTTGCCGTGCTGTCGCAGGTCGACCACCTGCTGCTCCTCGAGGTCTACGCCGCCGGCGAACAGGCCGTGGCCGGCGCCGACAGCCGCGCCCTGGCGCGCTCGATACGCCAGCGCGCTGCCGTCGACCCGCTCTACGTGGGTGACCTTGCCGAACTCGATGGCTTGCTCGCCGACCAGCTGCGCGATGGCGACGTGCTGATCACTCAGGGCGCCGGTGATATCGGTCGCCTCGCCCAGCGGCTGCGCGACGAGGAGGGCGAACAGTGAACGCGCACCGCGAGCTGCTCTCGCAACTGTCGATCGCCGTGCTTTTCGGCGGTCGCTCCGGTGAGCGCGACGTGTCGATCGCCGGCGCGCGCACGGTGATCGAAGCTCTTGAACAGACCGGCTATGCGCCGAAGGTCATCGACACGGGTGAGGATCGCTGGTGGCAGAAGCTCGACGGCGTGGAGCTGGCCTTCAACATGCAGCACGGTGCCGGGGGCGAGGACGGTGTAACGCAGGGCCTGCTCGAGAGCCTGGGTATCGTCGGCACCGGCAGCGGGGTGCTCGGCTCTGCCCTGGCCATGGACAAGCTGCGCTGCAAGCGCCTGTGGCTTGCGATGGGGCTGCCCACGGCCGATTTCGAGGTGGTCGCCACGCCCGATGAGGTCGAGGCGCTGGTGGAGCTCTGGGGCGCACTTTTCCTGAAACCGGCGCGCGAGGGCTCGAGCCTGGGCATGAGTCGCGTCGACAGCAATAGCGACCCCGCCGCCGCTCTCGAGCTCGCGCTTGCGCACGACGCCACGGTAATCGCCGAGCGCTTTGTCGACGGTCCCGAGTACACCGTGGCGGTGCTCGGCGAGCGCTGCCTGCCGCCGATACGTGTACAGGCGGCGAGCCTGTTCTACGACTACGAGGCGAAATACCACTCGGACGCCACGCGCTATCACATTCCCTGCGGCCTCAACGAGCGTGACGAGCGCGAGCTCTGTGAGCTGGTGCTGCACGCCTTCGACGCGGTGCAGGGCGAGATCTGGGGGCGCGTGGATCTGATACGCGACAGCGACGACATGTTTCAGCTGCTTGAGGTCAACACGGTGCCGGGCATGACCGATCACAGTCTCGTACCCATGGCGGCGCGGGCCGCGGGTCTGAGCCTGCCCGAGCTGGTCGAGGAGATTCTGTGGCGTTCGTGGACGCGTACCCGCGGCGCAGAGGTGTCGCGATGAGCGCAAGACGCCGCAATCGTCGCACGCGCCGCGAGCGTCCGGACCTTCGCCGCGTGGCCAGTGTGGCTGCCGATCTGGCCCAGCGCGGTGTTCTGCTGCTTGGCGTGGCTGCCGTGATCGCCGTGATTCTGCTCGGCCTGGAGGCGCTTCGTGCGCTGCCCGTGGAGCGCATCGTCGTGGCCGGCAAGCTCGAGAACCTGCGTCACGCCGCCGTGCGCGAAGCCCTCGCCGACGAGCTCGATGCGGGCCTCATATTCCTCGACCTTGCTCGACTGCGCGAGCGCCTCGAGGCCATGCCCTGGGTTTATCGCGCGGAGCTGCGCCGACGCTTTCCGGGGACGCTCGAGGTGCGCGTCTTGGAGCAGGTGCCGATTGCGCGCTGGGGTGACACGGCTTTTCTCAATCACGAGGCGCGCGTCATCGAGGTGGACGACGCAGCGCGCTGGTCAGACCTGCCGCAGATCCGCGGTCCCGAGGGCAGCGCGGCGCGCCTGATGACGCACTACCGTCGTCTGCGCCTCGACCTCGCTTCCCTCGACCTGGTGCCCGTTGCCCTGGTCGAGGACGACTTTCGCCAGCTCAGCGTGACCCTCGCCAACGGCGTGAGTCTGCAGCTCGGGGACCGCGATTTCCGGCTTCGCCTGCAGCGTTTCCTGCGCCTGTGGCGCGAGCAGCTGGCGCAGGCGGACGCCGCCGTGGCACGCGTGGACCTGCGCTACGAGACGGGGGCGGCCGTCGCCTTCGAAGAGGTCGAGCAGCTTGCGGCCTTGAGTGAAACGGTATTGGACAGGTAGGCGATCGATGGCAGGGGCGAAGGACAGGCGCATGATTGTCGGGCTCGATATTGGCACCTCGAAGGTGGTGGCGATCGTCGGCGAGCTTGCGCCCGACGGCAGCATCGAGATCGTCGGCATCGGCTCGCATCCGTCCAAGGGCATGAAAAAGGGCGTGGTGGTCAACATCGAGTCGACGGTGCAGTCGATCCAGCGCGCTGTCGACGAGGCCGAACTGATGGCCGGTTGTCAGATTCATTCGGTATATGTCGGCATCGCCGGTTCGCATATCCGCAGCCTGAATTCGCACGGCATCGTCGCCATCAAGGATCAGGAGGTGGCGGAACTCGATCTGGAGCGCGTTCTCGACGCCGCCCGCGCCGTGGCCATACCGGCGGATCAGAAGGTTCTGCACGTTCTGCCGCAGGAGTACGTGATCGACAACCAGGAGGGGATCAAGGAACCCCAGGGTATGTCCGGCGTGCGTCTTGAAGCCAAGGTCCACCTCGTCACCTGCGCGGTGAATGCGGCGCAGAACATCGAGAAGTGCATTCGTCGCTGCGGCCTCGATGTCGAGGACATCATCCTCGAGCAGCTCGCATCCAGCTATTCCGTGCTGACCGATGACGAGCGTGAACTCGGCGTCTGCCTGGTGGATATCGGTGGCGGTACCACGGATATCGCCATCTTCACCGAGGGATCGATCCGCCATACCGGTGTGATTCCGATCGCCGGGGACCAGGTGACCAACGACATTGCCATGGCTTTGCGCACACCGTCGCAGCACGCCGAGGAGATCAAGATCCGCTACGCCTGTGCGCTGACGCAGCTGGCCGGTGCGGACCAGACAATCAAGGTGCCCAGCGTCGGCGATCGTCCGCCGCGGGACCTATCGCGCCAGTCGCTCGCCGAAGTGGTCGAGCCGCGCTACGACGAGCTGTTCACGCTGATTCAGGGTGAGCTGCGCCGCTCCGGCTTCGAGGACCTGATCCCGTCGGGGATCGTGCTCACCGGTGGCACCTCAAAGATGGAAGGTGCCGTTGAGCTTGCCGAAGAGATTTTTCATATGCCCGTGCGCGTCGGCTACCCGGCGAGCATCGACGGCCTCGCCGATGTTGTACGCAACCCCGTTTATTCCACCGCCGTGGGCCTGCTGCTCTACGGCGCCCGGCATACGGGAGGCGGGGAGCGCGGACGCGCGGGTCTGACGCGAGAGAGCTGGTGGTCGCGCACGCTGCAGTGGCTGCGCGAGAGTTTTTAGTGTGTGAAGAGGAAGGCTGCCGCGAGGCGGCCATCAACCAAGGGGAAGGAAGCTATGTTCGAACTGGTGGATAACGTACCGCAGAGCGCCGTGATCAAGGTGATCGGAGTGGGCGGGGGCGGCGGCAACGCCGTGAAGCACATGATCGAGAATTCCGTGGACGGTGTGGACTTCATCTGCGCCAATACGGATGCGCAGGCGCTGTCCGACGTTGAGTCGCCCACCGTGCTCCAGCTCGGCGGTGAAATCACCAAGGGTCTCGGCGCGGGCGCCAATCCGGAAATCGGTCGCGCGGCGGCCATGGAAGATCGCGAGCGCATCGCCGAATCGCTGCGCGGCGCCGACATGGTTTTCATCACCGCCGGCATGGGTGGCGGTACGGGCACCGGCGGTGCACCCATCGTTGCCGAGATCGCGCGGGAAATGGGTATTCTCACGGTGGCCGTGGTCACACGCCCCTTCAGTTTCGAGGGCCGCAAGCGCCAGGCGATCGCCGAGGCAGGCCTCGGGGAACTTCAGCAGCACGTCGACTCTCTAATTACGATTCCGAACGAAAAACTGCTGGAGGTTTTGGGGAAAAATACCAGCCTGCTCGATGCCTTCAAGGAGGCGAATGATGTACTGTTGGGGGCGGTTCAGGGGATCGCCGATCTCATCATTCGCCCCGGCATGATCAATGTCGACTTCGCGGATGTACGCACGGTGATGTCCGAAATGGGAATGGCCATGATGGGCACGGGAAGCTCACGCGGCGAGAACCGGGCGCGCGAAGCAGCCGAGCGCGCCATCAACAGCCCGCTCCTCGATGACATCGACCTCGAGGGTGCTCGCGGCATTCTGGTCAACATCACCGCCGGGCTCGATCTTTCACTGGGCGAGTTTTCGGAGGTGGGTGACACCATCGAAGAGTTCGCCTCCGAAGAGGCCACGGTGGTTGTGGGAACGGTTATCGATCCGGACCTGCAGGACGAACTGCGCGTCACCGTGGTCGCCACGGGTCTCGGTAACGCGGTCACGCGCGCACGGCTGCAGGTCGTCGATACGCCGCGCACGGCGCGCGTCGAGCGCCCGGAGCGTGTCGAGGCGGATGATCGCGGCGAGCGCAGAGAACCGGCAGAGCCGGTAATGGCCGCGGGCGTGCCGGATTACGCCGACTACGACCGGCCCCCGCAGCGCCGTACAACGCGTGGTGGTGGCGCAACGGCCGAAAAGCTGGGTGAGGATTACTTCGACATACCTGCTTTTCTGCGACGCCAGGCTGACTAGCGTCAGCCCGGCTTACGCGGCTCAGGGCTGTTCTGCGACGCCAGGCTGGTGGGTG
>JAZBOX010000167.1:0-12779 GCA_036351355.1 Halieaceae bacterium | reverse complement strand
CGGATAGCATCATCGGCTCACTTTGACCGCCGCAACGCCTTTCCAGTCCTCTGCATCGAGCGCGGGACGCTCGGATCGGTAGCGCTGATACAGCGCGATGCCCTGCTGGTCTTCGAGAATATCCACGCGCAGCCCCTTGCCTCGCAGCCATACCTCGTTTCCCGAAGCGTTAGTGACATCACCTACGACGACGCGGGCAAACCCGCGCATATGCAGCAGTGAAGCGCAGACATCGCAGGGGCTGAGCGACGTGAACAGCGTTGTGCGACTGAAATCCATGCGACCCGCATCACGGATTGCGGCGGTTTCGCCGTGGTTGTAGGGGTCATCGTCCTGCACCAGGGTGTTGTGTCCCTTGCCCACGATGATCCGCGACTCGCTGTCGATGATCACCGCGCCGATAGGGCACCCCCCCTCGCTGAAGCTCTTGTGCGCGAGGAGTACAGCAATGCGCATGAAGTCGCGATCATCAAGCCTTGCCGCAAAGCCGGGCGCCATAAGGACCGGCAGACTTGCCGTGGGCATGTGAGCCACCGCTGCAAGCGCCGCATCGGAGACAGGACTGTCCGGACAGAGCAGCGCTCTTCGTACCGGAGCTGATTCCCCCATCATGTTTCGCGTTGGCTCATGACATTTGCTGGCCGTGGAGTCTTTTGATCAGGCGGGCGCACCTGCCTTTCGCAGCTAGCTTAACGCAGTCGCGCGATTCCCCGCAGTGCGTGCGAGCATCGGCGTACTGCAACCGTTTCCCACCTCCTTCCGCCCACCCGCGAGGCCCGGCAGTGAACCGCCCCGAGAATTCCAGCGGCATCGCCCCGCGTTCCATTAAACTTGGGTCCATGGTCGACACACAAAGCAGCGACGTCGAGCTCCATCGCCAGCGGGAAGCTCTCGACAAGCGACTGAAATCCCTGCAACGGCAGCAGCGCGTCTACTGGGCCTTTGCAGCCGCCGTTTTCGTCTGCGGGGCACTGATTGGATATTTCGTGGCCCACACGGTCATCGACCCCGTCCTTGTCATCCCCGGTTGTGGCGGCATTGACGTCTAGCCCGACCATGATCGCGCCCCCGGCATATCGTCGAACTCGCGGGGCGCGGCGCTTCCGTCGGGTACCCGCCGCGACGGACAGCTGCTCACAGCAAGCGAGTGCCCTGGCTCAGCGGTCCTGAACAGGAAAGCGTAACTTTGGAGTGGCAAAAACCAGAACGCGCGACGCCGGGGGATCTGGACTGGCTGCTGCAGCTGATCGAGGAGTTCTGCCGCATCGACCAGCACGAGTACGATCCGCATCGTCTACGGAGCAGCCTTCCTGCGCTACTCGAGTCCGACGAGTACGGCGTCGTATGGAAGATGCCTGCGCCGACGGAGGCCTACGCCGTGGTCACCTGGGGCTACAGTCTCGAATCGGGCGGACGCGAGGCGTTGATCGACGAGCTATACGTACGGGCACGCGGCAAGGGAAACGGCCGCCGTTTTCTCGAGCACATCCTCGATGATTGTCGGCAACGAGGGTTTGTGCGGATTTTCCTGGAGACCGAGTCGCACAATACGCGGGTTAGGGCTTTCTATGGCCGCGCCGGCTTCGCGGAGGACGACTCCATCTGGATGAGCCGATGGCTTTGCTGAACTGACCCGCGCATTCCCGACCAACCCCAACTCTCAGCTGCAACTGCCTCCGCCGAGCACGCAGAATCGGGCGCAGTGTTCATGGTTCAAAGAGATCGGGCCAAGGGATTCCGCAAGGGTCCGCGCAAGGTTGAACTCCGGCTCGTAGGGCAGGAGCGTGCACGCTGCAACGCAGGGCTCATCGGCACCGCGATGCTTGACCACCATGCGCGATGTTGCACACATGATATCGGCGGGATTCAGGCCGAGAATGTCCCAGCATGCCGTGCTGATTTCCGGGACCTCGCGGCCGGGCCCCATCTCCGGAAACAGCACCAGGGCCTGTTTGTCTGTGTGATCGACAGCAATCCCATTACTCGCAAAAAGCTCCGCATATCCCCGGCGCATCGCCGCCTCACTTTCGCCCCAGCGCATACGGCCAGCAACGTGGACGCAAAAACTCCGATGGGACAGCCACCGAAGACCTTGAATAGTCGGCTTCCATGATCGCGGGCCACGTTCGCGTTCATGCATCTCCTCACGGTAGTGATCGAGAGACACACGCACTGTAAGCCGGGACCCGAAACGCTCGTGAAGCTGCAGAAGAGGCTGCTGCAGTTTCATCATCGGCCGCATCGCGTTGGTCAGCACCAGCACATCGAAGCCGCGAAGCAGGGCCGCCTCGAGAATCTCGATGATCTGCGGGTTCATGAACGGCTCCCCGCCGGTGACTCCAATTTCCCGCGTCGGCAGCCTCAGCGTCTCTATTTCGTCAAGATAACGAGTCACCTCATCCAGCGAGAGGTAGAGCAGACGATCGTTGGTCGGTGTCGACTCGATGTAGCAGTTCTCGCAACTCAGGTTGCAAAGGGTCCCAGTACAGAACCACAAGGTGCGCAGTCCCACCATGGCCACCTGGGCGCGCGGCTTGCCTTCAGCCGTCATCAGAGGATCAGAGAACTTCTCTCGCTGTGTTGCTATCAGCTTGTCCATTCAAACCATGCGCTGTGATTGAAGGCTGCCCGGAGCAGGCTCCACTGCAAATCCTGCGCGTACCTGTCGCTCATGCGACAAGATACGCCGCAACCCAAGGTCTTCGTCGCCTTGATGGTAGCAGGCTCGCCCGGCGTGACCGACGCCGGGCGCAAGCTGCTCCCGCCGACCAGCACTTCTTGCTCATCTGGCCGTTGCGACGCAGTCGGGAATCGCTGCTGACCTTTGTTAGACTCGCGGGCCCCTCGAGTGATAACGGATTCCTTGTCGACCGCCAGAGGCATGCCACCACCGCGCCCGGCGCGGACGGGCTGAATGCGCCATCCGGCTTACGCGCCCATGAATGAATCTTCCGGCCGGTCACGGTCGCCAGTGACAAGCAAGAGCGCGATCAGGCGGACGCTGCTTTCCTCGCGCCCACGCGCGGCGTTCTTCCGTTTTGCCTGCGTTGGCGTCGCGATGGCCGCGATCGATATCAGTCTGCTGTATCTGCTCAAGGACCAGACCGGATTCAACAACTACACGGCGCGTCTGCTCTCCTACAGCGCAGGCCTGCTCGTGGGCTACTTCCTGAATCGCAACTTCACCTTCCGCCACGTCAGCAATGATCGTCACGTGGCGGACGAATTCGCACGATTCATCAGCGTCCACCTCACCGGGGGCCTGATCAATCTCGGCATTTACTCACTGGTGATTTTTTTCGCCGAGCAGATGGCGCTGTCGCGACTCTGGCAGGCGCTGATCCCTCTTGCCGGCGTATGGCTGGGCGGCATCGTCGGGATGTGCTTCAACTTTCTGCTGTCGCGCAAGTTGGTATTCGATGAGTAGTCGTCGCGCCGCATACACGCCGACCAAAAAGTATGTCCACGGTGGCGCCTGAAAAACCTCATTTTCCGCTTCGGCCAGCTTCGACTTGAGTGAAGAACCGCCGCCAGAAACGCTAGCGGTCATCGCGATAAACGACACCTTCTTTCATAACGAAATCGAGCTGGCGCAGCGCACCGATGTCAGCAAGCGGATTAGCGCGAAGCGCGACGATGTCGGCGTATTTGCCCGGCTCCAGCGTACCGATGTCCGCGCTGGCCTCGAGCATCGCCGCCGTCGCGATCGTCGCCGATTGCAGCGCCTCCAATGGTGTCATCCCCGCTTCAACGTAATACTCGGCCTCGCGTACCATCCAGTTTGTACCCTGAGCAGGCTCCTGCGGCAGTCCGTCTGTGCCCAACGCAATCTTTACGCCCTCCTCGATCGCCATGCGCAGCGCCTCCCAGTGCAGTTTCCCTGCCGATGCGCGGCGTTCCAGATACCACGGCGGCGAGCCGATGCGCTCAAAAAACTCCTCGGTCGCCGGCTGGCTCACCACGATCGTCGGAACCAGCCAGGTGCCCGCCTGCTTCATCTTGCGCAGCGTTGCGCGGTCGAGCATGTAACCGTGCTCGATACTGTCGACCCCCGCATCCACCGCGACGCTCGTCGCCGCTGGGGAACCCGAATGGGCTGCGACCTTTGCGCCGAAGCGATGCGCGGCATCGATGACGGCGGCGATTTCCTCGGGTGTCATCAGTGCTTCACCGAGGCCGCCACCCTGCGTAGCGATGCCTCCGGAGATCAGGATTTTCACCCAGGAGGCGCCAAGGCTGATCTGCTGTCGCGCCGCCTTGACCAGTTCATCGGGCCCGTCGGCGTAGAGCACTCCGGCCTCGGAACCGTGACCACCGGTGATCACCAGCGGCATCCCCGAAGAAAAAATTCGCGGCCCGTCGGATTCTCCGCGCTCGATGGATCGGGCGAGGGCCAGATCGGCATGGCGCCGATCGCCAGGGATCCGAATGGTGGTAACGCCCGCCTGCAGCATGCCGCGCACGGCGTGCGCCATGCGCAGAGACAGTGCCGCATCGGTCTCGTTGGCGAGTTCAGCAGCGAGTTTGCCCGGGAGAATCAGACCCGGATGAACGTGCATGTTCATCAGACCCGGAATCAGCCAGCGCCCGGACATGTCAATCCGGCGGACATCATCGGCAATGGCAACAGAGTCACGTGATCCAACCTCGCGAATACGATCGCCCTCGATCACCACGACGGAATCCTCAAGCACGCCGCCCGTCGTAACGTCGATGAGATGACCGCCGGTGAGCACGGTGATTTCCGCGGCTGCGGCGCTCATACCGGCGACTAACGTCAGTAACGCCGGCAAAAAAAATTGATTCAGGAGCTTCATGGCAACACCCTCGCTGCATGTTTCCGTGCGCTCCTCGCGCCCGGCCTCGGCTGGTGACACGAGGAAACTTGATCCGCAGAGTAGCTCACGCAGCCTCGCATTACCGGCTTTCCTTGAAGGTGAAGACGGCTACGCAGAAGAAGGCTGCAAGGCGATGTTCTAGTCGATCGCGGCATCCGCCCTCAACAAAACAGCGAGCAGCACATCGGCACCGTTGGCGATAGCTGCCGGAGACGTGTACTCCTCGGGAGAGTGACTGATGCCCCCGTCGCTCGGCACGAAAATCATCCCGAGCGGACAGATTGCCGCCAGGCTTTGCGCGTCGTGCCCGGCACCGGAAGGCATGTACAAAGTCGACAGACCCAGGGCTTCCGCGCTGTCAGCGACCATGGCCTGTAGGTGCTCATCGGTCGGCGCTGCCAGTGATTCGTAGAACTGCTCGAAGCGAATCGTCGTCGACGTCTCCCGGGCCAGGTCGTCGGCGGCGACGCGGATCGCATCGAAAAACTGGCCTATCCTCTCCATCGACAGATCGCGGATCTCAAGGCTCAGCGTCGCCTTTCCCGGAATCACGTTTGGTGCGCCGGGAAAGGCCTCGATACGCCCGACGGTACCGACCTGCGACCCAGGAACGCGGGTGATCTCGTCCCGGATCAGCGTGACCAGACGCGAGGCGACGTACAGCGCGTCGCGGCGCTGATCCATGGGCGTCGTTCCGGCGTGATTCGTCATTCCCTCAACGCTGATATTCCAGCGCCGGATGCCAACAATGCCCTGAACGACGCCAATGTCGATATCGCGCTGATCAAGAATGGCTCCCTGCTCGATGTGCAGCTCCAGGTACGCAGCCGCATCTCCCGGTCCGCGTGCGACGGAAGCCAGGGCCCCGGGATCGCCGCCGAGAAAACGCATGCCTTCTCCCAGCCTTCGCTCGCCGAGGCTCGGCAGGTCGAACTCCTGCGGCGATACCAGGCCGCCCATCGCGCGACTGCCGTTCTTGCCGCCCTCCTCGTTCGACCAGATGATGAACTCGACGGGGTGGCGCAGTTCGATACCGCGGTCATGCAGCGTGCGCGCGACTTCAACCGCTGCCATCGAACCGACGACGCCGTCGTAGTGCCCGCCATTGGGCACCGTATCGATATGCGAGCCCGCCATCAGCGGCTTGAGCTCCGACTCCAGGCCCGGGCGCGTACCGACCAGGTTGCCCGCCGCATCGATGCGCGTTGATAGACCCGCCTCCTTCATCAGCGCTTCGACATAACGCAGAGCATCGAGGTTTGCCTCGCTGTAGGCGACGCGCGCCGAGCCGCCACCGGGCATCGCTCCAAAAGCCTTCATCGCACTCATCGTCTCGTTGAGTCGCGACGCATCAACACGCGGGGCCTCGGCGGCGCGGCCGGCCAAGGGTGTCAGTAGCAGCGACAAAGCGCACAGAAGCGCACACGGGAAGACACGGCACTTGTCTCGCATCAAACGATTACCTCACTCCGGCAGATAAGCGACGAACACGCGGTTGAGCAGCGCTTCCGCCGCAGACAGCGCCTGCGTGCGCCCAGCGAGCCAGTCATCATCGTCGGCCAGCTGCCTCGACGCACGCTCGAGCATCCGCCGAACCTCCGGCGGCGCCGGGCTTCCCGTGCCCTGGCGCGTCATCACCATGTCGCGCGGAGATACGGATGCACGAAACTCGTCCTCGGTAAGCGGCAGAACCGTCTCGTCGATGCCGTATCGGGTGGCCACCCGGCGATAGATGCCTGCCGCCTGTTCGTAGGGAAAATCCATCGGCGTGTAGCCCTCGGCGCGCGCCAGGGTGACGATCTCGCTGGCAAAACTGTGACCGACGCGAAAGGGCGTGCCGTGCAGGCGCTGCATCGCCTCGGCGGTATTCATGGACGTGGTCCATTCGGCCTCGAGTTCAGCCAGCGCACGGTCCGCATCGATGCGCAGCGCACGCAGGACGCCGGCGAAGCGTTCAAGCATCTCCACACTCTCCACGTTTATACCCGAGGTGCTGAAGCTCTCCTTGTAGTCAGTCATACCAGGCGTCACGTTGTGAGCGCGCAGCGTGACCTCCTGCAGCGAGGCCACGACATCCGACGCCGCCTGTCTGGCGTTCATCAGGATGCCCGGGTTGCGCTTCTGCGGCATCGAGCTTGAGGCATAGGTGGTCGATGAATCGAGCAGCAGCCAGGGCCGTATCTGGTGATACTGGACGTGGATATCCTCGAGCATGGCGCCCACGCGCAGGGCGATGTTGGCCAGCAGCGAGGCGACCTCGAACTGCACGTCCATCGGCGATACCTGGCCCGCGTCGTAGGCGTTCTCGATCACGGCGGGAAATCCGAGCAGTTCGGCGAGGCGCTCGCGGTCCATGGGCCAGCTCGAGTTCGCGAGCACGGCCGTGCCCATGGCACTGCGATTGAGGCGCGCATAGGCCTGTACAAGACGCTCGGCATCGCGAGCAAAGGAGTCGGCGAAAGCCGACAGGTAATGCGCGTAGGTGATCGGCTGGGCCTGAACACCGTTGGTATAGGCGGGCACGAAGGTTTCCGTATTCTCGTCGGCAATTTCGAGGATCAGTGCACGCACACCGCCGAGCGTTTCGAACACGTCGAGCAGTTGCTGGCGCAGCTGCATTGAACGGATCGTCGCATACATATCCTGACGGCTTCGCCCCGAGTGCACGAAGGTGGCATCGGCGCCCGCCCGCTCCATGATGATCTTCTCGAGCTGCATCACGTCGCTGGGTCGGCGACCTGCGGGGTCCTGGGCCTGCGCCATCGCATAGCGAATGCCATCAGCGATGCTCGCCGTGAGCGCCTCGGGGATAACGCCCTGCTCCGCGAGCATGACCAGCGATGCCATGTTGACGCGATTCATCCAGTAGAAGCGCGTCTGGCGACCCGCCAGCGCGCTGGTGGACTCCCCGCGGTCAGCGCCCGCCAGCGCCGCACGCTCCGTCGCGCAACGCTCGGCCGTCAGGCAGAGATCCGGGGCCTGCGCCACAGCCTCCGCGCCGAAAAGACCGAGGCAGGCAGAGAAGCACAGACCGGGTAACACGGATACAACACGACTGTTCATGCAATCACTCCGCTGCGTTATTCGGGCCGCCCCCTTTTGCTTTCGTGGGCGCTGTCCGCACCAGGACGGGGTCACTTGGGCGGCATGCGAATGCCGCCGTCGAGGCGGATCACTTCGGCGTTCATGTAGGGGTTGGTGATGCACTCGATGACCGCGTAGGCAAGCTCTTCACCACTGCCAAGACGACGGGGAAACAGCACGGACTGCCCGAGGTGGGCCTTGAAGGCTTCGGACTCGGGCCCATGACCGTAGATCGGCGTATCGATGAGACCGGGCGCAACGGTGTTCACGCGGATACCGGCCACGGCCAGATCACGCGCTACCGGCAGGGTCATGCCAGCGACACCGGCCTTGGATGCAGAGTAGGACGCCTGCCCGATCTGCCCGTCGAAGGCGGCGACGGAGGCCAGATTGACTATCGCGCCGCGCGCGCCGTCCTCATTCATGGGCTCGGTCTGCGCCATCGCCGCAGCCGCGCGGCTGAGCATGTTGAAGGTGCCGATGAGGTTGATGCGAATCACGGCGCTGAACTTGTCCAGCGCCAGCGGCTGATTGTCGCGATTGATCGTTCTTCCGGGAGAACCGATGCCCGCCGAATTCACGCAGGCGCGAAGCGTTCCCACCTCGCAGGCCTTGGCAACGACCGCGTCGACATCTTCGACGCTGGTCACGTCGCAACTCACGAAATGCCCGCCGATCTCCCGCGCGATACGCGAGCCCGCCTCTTCGTTCAGATCGGCGATCACGACGGTCGAGCCGAGGTCAGCCAGCTGTCGCGCTACGGCCTCGCCGATACCGGACGCTCCGCCGGTGACGATGGATGAACTGTTCTCTAGCTGCATGCGCGGCATGGTCGATTTCTCCTGCTGAGTATCCGAAGTATTGCGGCGAGGAGCCGCAGTGAAAAAGGCGCCTATCCTAAAAGCGCCGAGTCGTACTGGCTACCACTTGACGACAACACCACCTGACGACAACCAACAGACAAATCAGCGACGCCAGGGCGGCATTCGCCTCTTCGAAGTCCTTGCCCAGTACGCGCGTTCGGCATGTTGCTTTTGGGCGCCTCAGCGCGAATACGCCGCACTCAACGCTGCGCTGGCAAGGGCGGGCCCGGCGTCGCGCGTCAGGTGATGAATGAAGTTCACGCCGTGCTCGCGAAGTGCGTCGACCTCGTCATCGAACCAGGCCGTGGCCGCCACATACCCCGCAAAACCCTCGAGACGGAGCTGCTCGATCGCGGCGAGATTCTCCGCGTGACTGTGCAGCGCAAGTACGATGAGATGCACCTGCTCCCGATCAACGCTGAGACGCTCCCAGAAGTCTGCATCGGTAGCGCTTTCCTCGTAGACACGACGTCCCGCCGCCTGCTGCGCTTCAACGACCTCGGAATCGACGTCAAAAGCTACTACCGTGTTACCCAGCTGCTCGCGGATCGCGTCGTAGGCGGTGGTACCGACGCGCCCCATACCGAAAACCAACGCCGTGGCATCGGTCACGGGAACGGTACGCTCGGGCTCGATCAAGCGGCTGCGTTCGAGCGCATTCAATCGCGCTCGCAGCCGACGATACAGACGAAAAGCCCGCGCATTCAGTACCGACAGCGGCACGAAGCTCACCCCCATGGCGACGGCTAGGATCACGATCCACGACGGATCGAGAATCCCCTTGGATACGGCCATGGCCGCAATGATCAGACCGAACTCGCTGTAGGGCGTGAGGCCGAGCGTAGCGAGCAGCGCGCTGCGTCCGCGCAGGCCGAAGCCCATCATCACCGCCACGAAGAGCGCGGCCTTCAGCGGGATAATGACCAGCAGCGCCACGGCAACAAGAGCTCCGTCGAGCGTCGGCAGGCCGTTAAGCCCGATGGTGAGAAAAAAGCCCACGAGCAGCAGGTCCTTGAGCCCGAGCAACACATTCGCAAGTTCCTTCGCCTTGGGCGCCTTGCTTACCAGGGCCCCGGCAATCAGGGCACCCAGATCAGCCTTTAGCCCGACGAGATCGAACAGTGCGGCGCCGCCAAGGGTCAGCGAGAGCCCGGCGAGCACCAGCAGTTCGCGGTGTCCACACCAGTCCAGAACGCGGGCGATAAGGGGTCGCAGCGGTATGAGACCGAGGAGCGCGATGGCCCAGGGGCTGGGGATCACCCCCTTGGAAACCGCGAGCAGGCCCACGGCCACCAGATCCTGCATTACCAGGAAGCCGATGATCACGCGGCCGTAGAGCGCGCTCATGTTGTCGCGCTCCTCGAGGATCTTGATCACGAACAGCGTGCTTGAAAAAGCCGTGAACAGACCGAGAACGGCAATCGCCTCGATCGAGAGACCGGCAAAGGGCCCGATCGCCAGGGCAACGGGCAGATACAGCACAGCGCCCGCCACCAGCACCATCGCCGCCGTGTGCAGCAGCGAGGCGACGAAGATGTGCGGCCGAAGCAAGGACGGCAGGTCGAGCTTCAGCCCGATCGCAAAGAGCAATAGCAGCACACCGACGTTGGCCAGCTCCTCGAGCGTCGGCCCGGGCCGTATGCCCATCGCGGCGAGAAAGAATCCCGCCAGCAGGAATCCCAGCAGCGGGGCCTGGCCGAGCTTTTTCGCCGCAAGGCCAAAGACCAGCGCGACACCGATCCAGGTCAACTCCATCGATCAATCCCCGGGGCGACAGCGTCCAAGCGGGGTTCCTCCTTCACGGTCCACCCCGCGCCGGCTGGATATCCAGCTTTTCAAACAGAACCGATTCGATCTTCGACCTTGAGTAGAAGGCCGGGAAAACGCGGTCCTTCGCCCACAATTCGAACAGGTTGTCGTAGAGCGGACTGTCCGGGTCACCGACCTGCCCCGGGGCGTTCATGCCCAGCGTCGCGTCCCAGTTGCGCGTATCAATGAAGATGCGAAAGGACGCTCCGGATACCTGATTGTCGCTGCTTCCCGTGTTGCCAAGGGTAAAACCGTTGCCGCCGCGTGGAACGGGACCGACGTCGAGGCGCTCGCGCATCGCCGCATTGACCGCCGGCGACAGCGGGTGCCGGATCGTCGCGTGCTTGTACGCGGCCTGCCCGTAGCGCCAGCCCGCCATGCTCGGACCGAAGCGCTCGCGCAGCTCGGCCACGGCGGATTCGAGGGCGTCGACGACGAGGGCGTCGCGACCGGCAATGGGGTCGCGGCCGAAATCACCATCGGGTGCCAGCAAAAAGTCGATGGTCCGCTTCATACCCACGCGAAGATAGGGACGGGCCGCCTCGCCGACCTTGAGAGCCTGCATGGCTTCCAGCAGCTTGCGCTCGAAGGCCACATAAATCCCCGCTTCGACCGAGTCGGCGTCGAGCACATGGTCCCATTGCAGCAGGCGCTGTCGCGCGAGTTCGGCGAGCGGCTCGTCGGACGCGATCGGTACCAGCAGCGGGACAAGCGTCCGCGCGGGGATCGACAGGTAGTCGTGCTGCAGCGCAACCATGTCCTGCAGATTGAACTTGCGGCCGCCATCGAGCACCTCGCTGCCCCGCGCCCAGCGAAACGGCGCGGACCAGGTGTAGCCGATGGCATCGAGATAGGGATAGTCCGGGGCGGTGTAATTGCTGTTCGAGGTTTCGATCCAGCCGCGCGCCGGGTTGTACTCGTGCGGCTTCGCCTTGATCGGGAGGTAGCCGTCCCACTCGAAGCGACCGTCGCCCGGAACCGGCACCATGCCGGAGAAGTTACGCCGGATCGGCGCGATCCCCACCGCCTGCCAGCCGATATTGCCCTCGCGATCGGCCCAAATCATGTTCTCGCCAGGGATATTGGAGTAGGCGCAGGCATCGCGGAATTCTTCCCAGTTACGCGCCTGATCCATGCGCAGCGAGGCGAGATAGGGGGCGCCGCCCGCTTCCATCCAGGCCGGGCGCAGGGCGTAAGCCAGTCCGCGTTCGCGATCCTCGAAGACCACGGGACCATGACGCGTGTACTTGAGCGTCACCTCTTCGGCCGCGGCACCGCGTACGGGGATGGTCTCGCGAATGATGCGCATCGACTCCCAGGCGCCGTCATAGCGATAGCGATCGGGATTGTCCGGGTCGGTTTCGTAGACGTAGAGATCCTCGCCATCGGTGCCGAACACGGTCAGGCCCCAGGCACCGTATTCGTTGTGGCCGATGGAAACACCGGGGATCTCCGGCTCGCCCCCGCCGATGACGTTCCAGCCGGGCCCGACGAGGTGCACCCAGTAGCGCAGCGACGGGATTGCCTGGCGACGGTGCGGATCATTGACCATCATCGGGTACCCATCCTGCGTTCTCGAGCCACTGACCACCCAGTTGTTGCTGCCGATGTCCTCCTGGTCGTGCTCCGCGAGCGTTGCGCGATCGCGGCGCAGGTCGGCGAAGGCACTCTCGAAGGCCGCAGTGCTGGCGCGATGCTCGGGCACGACATCCTCGGGGTAAAAGTCGACGGGGCGGCGGTAGGCGTTGTAGAGCGCGAGGATGTCCTCGGACAGGGCTTCGCAGTCCACGGGCTTATGCAGCGTCAGATCGGGCTCGTGGGGATGGAAGTAAGCCAACTCGCGCACCTTATCGGCCCCGAGTTCGCAGACCGCACGGGCGGTGTCGAGTTCGCTGCCGATATTCCCAAGCAGTCCCTGGTGCCGCGAAATAACCACCTCGGGCGTCCATCGCTTCGGCTGGATGCCGAGGAGGCGGAAGGGCAGCGGCAGCGAATCCAGATCTTCGTTCACCTCGTCGATGCGTGCGTTCACCCCGGCAACGAAGGCGCGGATGATCTCGGCACCGCGTGGATGGTAGTGATTCAGCTCCTGCTCAAGATCGCCGCGAAAGCGAAACAGGCGTGTACCGTGATCGCGCCGGATCTCACGCGGGCCGAGAATTTCGGCGACGGTTCCCGTTGCCTG
>JAZBOX010000166.1:0-11927 GCA_036351355.1 Halieaceae bacterium | reverse complement strand
TCGCGGGTGCAGCGCTCAAGGTTATTGCCGGTCTTCAGCCATGCGGCTAATGCCTCGTTGCCGGCGCGTTTGCCGTCGTAGCCCGCCAGGGCCTCGCTAACGTTACAGCCGGCCAGCGTCGAGCGCGCGACGCGCTCCGCTTCGGGCGCTGCCGCCGCTGCCGTAGCGAGACTCGACGGCTCCACGGCCGCGGGTGCTGCGTCGGGCGCCGGCGCTACCTCGACGTCCTCGAGCCTGGATTCCACCGCAGCACTGGCTTCGACCGCCGCAGCAACGGACTCATTCGCCGCCACAGCCGCAGCTTCAGCAGCAGCCAGCGCCTCGGCGAGCTGCGCCTCGAGGCGACGGCGCTCCTTGACCGCGTCGGCGAGCTGCAGCGTGAGTTCCTCGACGGTCGCCTCGAGCTGCGCATTGCGCGCACGCAGGTCGCTGAGCTCGTCGGCCCGCACGGCACCCGGGGCCGTCGCCAGAACCATCGCAATACCCGCCGCAATAACCATCGCCGGCACCTTCGCCGGCACCTTCGCCAATCTCGTCGTGTAAGCCATCATCGAAGTCATCCCGAATGCCATTGTGGAAGCCCCGACAGCGTTCATGAAGCGGTCCCCGACGGCGTGCCTGTTCAACATGCGTTTTCCCCCAAAACTGAGACTCGAGGCGGCGTACTATTACAAGACGCGACGCGAGCGGCCAGCCCTGCGCACAGGCCGCCGCGAAGCGCGACGGAAAACCGACCGTGCGTCGTAGAAGCGCTGATTCGTGACCTTAGTTACCAAAGTAGGCAGAGACAGTCGGCCATGCGTTGCGTAAGCTCTCCGTTTGTTTTACCTAGGCTGTACCCATGCCTCGTGTCCTGAAACTGCTACGTCCTATCGCCATCATTGCCGTGGCTGCGGTGATCGCCGTGGTGATGGTCAGAAACAAGCCCCAGATCGAGTCGCGACAGGTCGAAGTACCGCTGCCAATCGTCGACGCCCAGCTGATCGAACTGCGCGACGTGCCCGTTACCGTTGTGGCCTACGGCAACGTGGCCGCGCGCCGTCAACTCGATCTCGCAGCACAGGTCGGCGGGCGCATCCTGTGGAAAGCCGACAGCTTCGAGCCCGGCGAGGTGGTCGAGGCCGGCACGCTGCTGCTACGCATCGACGATACGGACTACCGTCTCGCGCTCGCCGAGGCGCGCCAGTCGCTGACCAGCGCGCGCCTGGCTCTGGCCGACGCCAAGGCCCTGCGCCAGGCGGCGCGCGTCGATGAGGCCGAAGCCACAGTCGCGGCAGCCGAGGCGCGCATCGCCCGCGCCGAGCGCGACCTGGCCAATACGGAGATCAGCGCGCCCTACCGCGCCGTGATCGACGAGCAGGCCGTCGAAGAGGGCCAGTTCATCACCATAGGCACGCGCCTCGGCCGGATCCTCGGCGCCGACAGCGCCGAGATCCGTCTGTCGATACCGCCGCAGGACATCGCCTTCATCGACGCCGGCCGCCACGACGAGGTGCGCGTGGTCAGCAGCGATGCCAGTGTCATCGGCGAATGGACCGGACGCGTCAAGCGCGTCGAGGCCCGCCTCGATGCGCAGACGCGGGTCTTTTCCGTGGTGGTCGAAGTCGACAATCCCCTCGACGGCGAGCGCCACGGCTCGCCGCTGCGCTTCGGCCAGTTCGTGCGTACGGAGATCTTCGGTGGCACCGTCGCCAATTCCGTCGTCATTCCGCAGGCCGCGCTGCACGGCGATGACGACGTCTTCCTCTTCGAGGACGGCAAACTCGTGCGCCGCAGCGTCGAGGTCGGGCGCATCAGCGACGGCGGCGCCCTTGTGATAAGCGGGCTCAGCAGCGGCGAGCGCGTGGTGAGCACGCGCCTCGACCTGATGTTCGAGGGCATGGAAGTGGCACTGCGCAATGGCTGAGGAACAGAACGGCGTGAACATGTCCGGGCCCGTCGCCTGGATGGCGCAGAATCCCGTCGCAGCCAACCTGCTGCTGCTGATCGTGGTGCTTGCCGGGCTCGGTGCCCTGCAGACCATGGACAAGGAAGTGTTCCCCACCTTTCCCTCGGAGACCTTCACGGTCACCGTACCCTACCCCGGCAGCTCGCCGGAGGAAGTCGAGCGCGGCATCATCCTGCGCGTCGAGGAAGCCATCCGCGACATCGTCGGCATCAAGGAGATCCGCAGCGAGGCGCGCGAAAGCGTCGGCATCGTCACGGTACAGATGGAACCCGGCGTGGATCTCAGCCGCGCGGTCAACCTGGCCAAGGTGCGCGTCGACGGCATCGTCTCCTTCCCTGCGGACGCCGAGAAGCCGATCGTGGAGGAAATCGAAACCTCGAGCCGCGCGATCCGCGTCAGCCTCTTCGGCGATATCGAGAAGCGCAAGCTCAAGGAACTGAGCGAGCAGATCCGCGAGGAAATTCTCGCGCTTGGCAACATCAGCGAAATCAGCCTTCTCGGCGAGCAGGACTACGAGATCTCCATCGAGCTGTCGGACGAGAAGCTGCGCCGCTACAACCTCAGCTTCGATGACGTGGTGCGCGCGATTCAGACGCGCTCGCAGGATCTCCCGGGAGGCCAGATGCGCACCGATGGCGGCGCCATCACCCTGCGCTCCACGGCGCAGGCCTACGTCGGCAAGGAATTCGAGCAGCTCACGCTGATCAGCCGCCCCGACGGCACGCGCATCCGCGTGGGCGACGTGGCGACGGTGCGCGACGGCTTCGAGGAGCAGCCCGTACTCAGCCTGATCAACGGCGCACCGGCCCTCACCTTCAACATCGAGCGCGTCGGCGATCAGAACGTTCTCGAGATCACTTCGCTGATCCGCGACTACGTGGAAAAGAAGCAGGCGGAGCTCCCCGAGGGGGTCAACATCACCAGCTGGAGCGATTCCAGCCGCATCCTGCGCGGGCGCATCGACCTGATGCTGCGCAACGCGGCGCAGGGCGGCATCCTCGTCGTTATTGCCCTGGCCCTCTTCCTCGACCTGTCGCTGGCCTTCTGGGTGGTCCTCGGCCTGCCCTTCGCCGTACTCGGGTGCCTGGCCACGCTGGAGATCTTCTCGCTCCCCGTATCGATCAACCTGCTGTCCGTATTCGGCTTCATCCTGGTACTGGGTCTGCTCGTGGACGACGCCATCGTCACCGCCGAGAGCGCCTACGCGCGCCTCGAACGCGATGGCGACGGCTTGCGCAGCGTGGTCGGCGGCGTGCAGCGAGTCACCACCGCCACGGTCTTCGGTGCGCTGACCACTTGCGTGGCCTTCGGTCCCAGCCTGTTCCTGACCGAAGGCTTCGCGCGCATCCTGTCGCAGCTCGGCTGGGTGGTGATCTTCTGCGTGCTGTTCTCGCTGATCGAGACCAAGCTCGTGCTGCCCGCGCACCTGCGTCATATCAAGGTGCCGAAGCCCGGCGACAAGCTGAACCTGGCACGACGTACACAGCAGCGCATCTCCAACGCGCTGGTCACCTTTGCCCGCGGTCCCTATCGCCGCGCCCTGAACATCGCCGTCAGCAACCGCTACACCACCGTGGCCGTGTTCCTCGCCGGCCTGATCGTGTGCTTCGCGCTGATTCCCTCGGGCATGCTGCGCGTGGTGTTCTTCCCCAACGTGCCCTCGGACTCGCTGAACATCACCCTCGACATGCCCCAGGGCACACCCTGGCAGGTCACGCACGAGTACGCGGAACGCATTGCCGCCGCCGCCGAGGTGATGAACGAGCGCTTCCGCGAGGCCGACGGCCAGGACCGCGATGTCATCAAGACGCTGCAGGTGCTGTCGGAGTCGGACACGCAGGCGCAGGTGCAGGTCGAGCTCATCGTCAGCGAGGAGCGCGACATCACCTCCGTACAGCTCGGCCAGTGGCTGCGCGAGGCGCTCGGCCCGCTCAACGGTGCGCGCTCCTTCCGCATCGATGCTGCCGCCGGCCCCGGCGGTGTGCCCATCGACATCCAGCTGCGCGGTCGCGACCTCACGCAGCTGCGCCAGGCGGCCGCCGAGCTCAAGCTGCAGCTCGCGCAGATCGACGGCGTGCGCGATATTCGCGACACCTTCAATGCCGGAGGCCGCGAACTCAACATCAGCGTCACGCCCGAGGGCGAGGCGCTTGGGCTGACCGGCGGCGAGCTCGCGCGCCAGGTCCGCCAGGCCTTCTTCGGTGCCGAAGTCCAGCGCGTGCAGCGCGGACGCGACGAGGTGCGCGTGTACGTGCGTCTGCCCGCCGAGGAGCGAAGCCGCCTCGAGAGCCTGCACTCGCTGTGGATCAGCCTGCCCGACGGCAACCGCGCGCCCTTTTCCGTGGTCGGGCGGGCGCGCGAGCAGACCGGGCTCAGCGTGATCAATCGCATCGACCTCTCGCGCGTGGTGAACGTTCAGGCGGACATCAACAAGTCCCTGACCTCCTCAAGCGCGGTGATGGCGGTGGTCGAGGAGCGCATGCTGCCGGAGATCCTGTCGCGGCATCCGCTCGTGCGCTACGCCGTCTCCGGAGAGGTCGAGGAGCAGCGCGATACCTCGCAGGGTCTCGCCATCGGCGCCGTCCTCGTACTGGTGATGATCTACGCGGCGCTGGCGATTCCGCTGAAGAGCTACATCGAGCCGCTGCTGATCATGGCCGTGATTCCCTTTGGGATCACCGGTGCCTTCCTCGGCCACCTGATCCTCGGTATGGACATAAGCATTCTCTCGGCGATCGGGATCATCGGCCTGATCGGCGTGGTCGTGAACGACAGCCTGGTGATGGTCGACTTCATCAACCACTACATCGAGGAAGGGCACCCCTGGCGCGAGGCCGTGCTCGAGGCCGGCCCCTCGCGCTTCCGCGCCGTGCTGCTCACCTCGCTCACCACCTTCATCGGCCTGCTGCCGATACAGCTCGAGACGTCGATTCAGGCGCAGTTCGTCAAGCCGATGGCGACCTCCGTCGCCTTCGGCATCTTCTTCTCCACGGCGGTCACGCTGTTCCTCGTGCCGACGCTCTACTATGTGGCACAGGACATCCGGCGCGTGCTCTTCCCAGGGCATGCGCTGCGCCATGCAAGCGACAAGCCGGAAAACGTGGTTCCCGACGAGACGCTCCCGGCGGACGCCTGAGCGCGGCGATCAACGCGTCACGAATACCTTGTCGATGATTTTCCACTGGCCCTGAACGCGGGCCAGGGTAAGAAAGTCGATGTAGTCGCCGTTGTAGTCAAAGACCACGCGCGCGATTTCGCCGTCGGTCACGTCGATCGACAGGATCTCCCCACGCCGCACGGCCGGCGCCTTCTGCATCCAGCGCTCGATGACCTCGGCGATGGGCTGGGCGACGATCCTGCCGTCATCGCCGACGTTCTTCAGTTCAGCGCTCGCGTCGAAGGCCCGTTCGAGACGCTCGCGACTGACTTCGTTGATGCCGTCGAAGTAGTCGAAGACGGCGGCGCGGATGGCGGCAAAGTCACCCTCTGCTGCTCGCAGCGGCAGCGCACACAGCAAGGCCGCGAGCGCGAGGCAGGCAAGCCGGTAGCGGTTGGTGATCATGATGGGTTTCCTTGGGGGTTGATGACGGTCTGTCCAGGGCGGTCGCCGGGCGATCAGCCGCCGAGGACCTCGGCTTCGAGAATCACGTCGAGCAGCGGGTAATTGGCCTCAAGATACGCCGTACCGCCGTCCTCGATCGGCCCCTGACGCCCGCCGCGCATGCCACCGCCGGCGTTCTCGCCGTGCAGCGAATACAGGCGCTCGACCACGTCCATGCCCGTCGTGACCTCGCCGAAGGGCGCGAAGCCGTCCGCATCGAGGCGCGTATTGTCGACGAGGTTGATGTACGCCTGCGTATTTCGCGTATCGGGGCCGGTGGTGGCGAAGGCGATGCGACCGCGCGTGTTGCTGCTCTCTACGGGATCGTCCTCGAAGGCCTGCGCGCGCCAAGCCGCGGTCACAGCCGGGTCACCGTTGAGTCCGAACTGCGCGATGAAGCCTTCGACGACGCGGTTGATGGTCACGCCGTCGTAGAAACCGTGACGCACCAGGTTATAGAAGCGGTCGGCGCCGCGCGGCGCCCAGTCGCGATGCACGGTGATCTCGAAAGCGCCCTCGGTCGTGCGAAAACGCGCACGAAAGCGCTCGGGCGCCTCTGCCGTCCACGCGGCGTCTTCGGGCTGTAACAGCAGCGGGTTTGCTTCCGGCGCCGGGTCACCGCTGCGCTCGAGCAGGCGCGCAAGATAGGGCCCCCAGATGCTCGGTCGCGAGTGCGTGCTGTGGCCCACGGTGAGCGGCGTGATCGGCAGCACCACGGCCTCGCCCTGTGGCACGCGCTCGATCTCGCGCTTGAGAATGCCAAGCTCCGGTGGGTTGACCTGGTCGTCGGCCGAGTTGATCGCGACCAGCGGTGCGCGAATCTTCTCGAGGTGCGGCTGCGGGTTGTAGAAGCGCGATGAATCGAAGGCCCAGACCATGTCGTTGGCATCCATCGCGTTGTAGTAGCGGGTCACGCGCGCGGCGAGGAGTTCCTCGGCAGCCTCGCGCGTCGGCGCCAGCGTCTGGAACAGCAGCGGACTCGAGGTCATCACGATCAGCGGGTACAGCGCCTCGCGCAGGCCTGGCGGCTGCGCCTCGTAGGCACCTCCATTCCACTGCGGATCGTCCTTCACGGCGTCGATGATCATCTTGCGCAGCATGCGGTTGCGCCCGGCGATCTCCACAGGAAGGCTGGCCAGGGGCATGAGCGCATCCATGAAGTCGGGGTAGGTATAACCCCAGACCCAGGAAAACATGCCGCCCATCGACGTGCCCGTCACCAGGCGCAGGTGGTCCACACCCAGGTGTTCCGTCAGCAGCCGGTACTGCGCGCGAACCATGTCGTCGTAGGTGTAGGTCGGAAAGTCGCCGCGCAGGCCGTCGCTGGGCTTGCTCGAGTCGCCGTGACCGATCGCATCGGTGAGGATGATGTAGTACTCGGAGGCATCGAGCAGTCCACCCTCCTCGAAGAGCACGCCGGCAAAGGTGTCGCTCAGAAAGCCCGCGCCGCTGCCCGTGGTGCCGTGCATTACCAGCACCGCATTAGTCGCGCTACCGGCGGCATCGCGCTTGAGCGTACCGAGCGTGCGGTAGTGCTGGCGCAGATCGAGGCTGCCGCCGGTCTCGAAGGCGAAGTCCTCGATCACGAAGTCGCCCTCGGTGACCTCGGGCCGGGCCAGGGCGTGGCTCTGGACAAGTAACAGGGCGAGCAGCGGGGAAAGGCAGCGCAGCAGCAAGAATCGAGGCATCAGGAGCAGGTCTCGCAGTTTCGGGACGGGCCCGGATTGAGGCATCGCCGCTGGCCAAGGTCAAGGGCCTGGGACAGAGCTGGGATCAGGGTCGAGTCAGGGTCGAGGACAGGCACAGATGGGCAGGGTCGAGGACAGGCACAGAAGCGGGCAGCGAGGCGCGGCGCTTGCGTCGCTTCAAAGTCGATGCGTGCTTGCGAGCGCTGCATAGCGTTTCGGCTTCGAGGGCGCCTCGCGTATGCTTCGGGGCTCTGCAAGTCCGTCTATTTGTTCAACGCCTCGGAGTATTCATGCCAACGCTTGCCCGCCGCTGTTGTCGCAATCTCGTTTTATCTTCTTTCGTCCTGCTGCTGCTTGGCCTTAACCCCGGTGCAAGTGCTGCGCAGCTCGATCTTGCCACCGCGACGGTGCGCGAGATCAACGCCGCCATCGATGCCGGAGCACTCAGCTCCGAAGCGCTGGTCGAGGGCTTCCTGGCGCGCATCGAGGCCTACGACCAGCAGGGGCCGACGCTGAACTCCGTGATCCTGGTGAACCCGAAGGCCCTCGAGCGCGCGCGCGAACTCGATCGCGAGCGCGAGAGTAGCGGGCGCCGGTCGCCGCTTCACGGCATTCCCATCGTGGTCAAGGACAACATCGACACGGCGGACATGGCGACGACCTCGGGCTCCTTCCTGCTTCGCGGCAGCCTGCCACCAGACGACGCCTTCGTGATCCAAAGGCTGCGCGAGGCGGGCGCCATCGTGATCGCCAAGACCAATCTCAGCGAATTCGCCTCGGGCGACGCCAACAGTTCGCTCGGCGGTCCGATCCTGAATCCGCACCATCTCGGGCGCAGCCCGGCCGGTTCCTCCGGCGGCAGCGGCGCGGCGGTCGCGGCGGCCTTCGCGAGCATCGGCCTCGGCACGGACACGGGCGGCTCCGTACGCATGCCCTCATCGGCCAACGGAATCGTCGGCATGAAGACCACGCACGGCCTGGTCAGCCGCGACGGCGTGATACCGCTGGCGCTGTCCTTCGACACCGTGGGGCCGATGGCGCGCAGCGTCGAGGACATCGCGCTCGCGCTGCAGGTCATGGCAGGCCAGGACCCCGCCGATGCGAGCACAGAAAAGGCCGAGGGCCAGCCGCCCGTAGACTATCTTGCGGCCCTCGACGCCGATGGCCTCAAGGGCAGGAAAATCGGCGTGGCGCGCGTGTTCATGGAGCAGAATGCCGAAGTCGACTGGGCCATCGAGGCGGCGCTGCAAAGCATGCGCGACGCCGGTGCCGAAATCGTCGATATCGAGTTCCCCAAGTGGCTGATGGAAGCGCGCAACGAGTTCTACCGCGTGATCCGCTATCCGGAATTCAAGGCACAGATTTCTGACTACCTGGCGACAACGGGCCCGGCCTATCCGAAGGACCTTGACGGCCTGATCGCCGCGGCGATGAAGCTCACGGCGCCGCAGGACGATGGCAGTATTCCCAATCCCTCGCGCTGGGCGCTGATGCTCAAGGAAGTGAAGGCGACAGGTCTCGACGGCGCGGAATACCAGGCCGTGAAGCAGCACGCGCTGCCGCTGATCCGCGACACGATTGCCGGCGTGATGACAAGCAACGAGCTCGATGCCATCGTGTACCCGACGCAGGGCAACCCTGCGCGTCTGATCGAGCGCGATCGCAGCGGCGGTGTGGCGCCGGGCTCCAACGAGTCACCGGTGACCCTGGCCAACCTCTCGGGCTTTCCCGACCTGATCGTGCCCGTGGGCTTCACGGGCCGCGGCCTGCCGGTGACGATCTCCTTTTTGGGGCCGGCCTTCAGCGAGGCCCGGCTGCTCGCGATGGGCTATGCGCTCGAGCAGCGTGTGAATGCGCTACGCCTGCCGAAGCATACGCCGCCCCTCGAGGGCGAACGCATCAGCTACTGAACGAGGCGATGGCCGACAGCGCGACGAAGCAGGCGGCGCCGGTCCTCTACTCTTTCCGCCGCTGTCCCTACGCGATCCGCGCGCGCATGGCGCTGGCTTACGCGGACATCCCCGTAGAGCTGCGTGAAGTACTGCTGCGCGACAAGCCTCCGGAAATGCTCCGGTGTTCTCCCAAGGGCACGGTTCCCGTCCTCGTGCTGCCGGACGGCCGCGTGATCGATGAGAGTCTTGAAGTGATGCGCTGGGCCCTGGCGCAGAACGATCCCGAACGCTGGATGGCCACAGCCGACGCAACTGCGCTTCTTGTCGAGCGCAACGACGGCGAGTTCAAGGCCTTCCTGGATCGCTACAAATATGCCGACCGCTATCCGGAGCATTCAGCGCACTGGTACCGCGATCAGAACGCGGGGCAGTTGGCGACGCTGGAGCAACGCCTGCGGGAACAGGGCTGGATCTCGGGCGCTCGGTCCGGCTTCACCGATATCGCCCTATTCCCCTTCATCCGCCAGTTCGCCATGGTCGACCGCAGCTGGTTCGACGCGGCGCCCTATCCGGCGCTGCAACGCTGGCTGCAGTACTGGCTCGACAGCGGCCTGTTTGCCCGGGTGATGTTCAAATTGCCGCGCTGGGAAGCGGGGCAGGAAGCCAGACAAGTGGACTGGAAAGCAGCGCCGTCCGCGTGAGTGGCGTATCGCGCCGATACCCTTCAGGGATTGCAGAACTCGCAGTACATGGGATCTTCGGCGGTCTTGCCGTTGGGATGGCGAACATCCTCCGTGTAAGCGCAGCGCCCGCAACTCAACACGTTGCGGGATATACCATTCGTGGGCAGGCCGCAAAGCTCACAGGGCAGACCGCGAATCACATCGGTGATGGTGAACCCCGGTGCACCGCACTGGGGACAGGGAGACTTCGCCAGCTCGGCCAGCTTGCGTGCGGCAGCGCCAATCGCCGCCATGCGCGTGGGATTGTGCTTTGCGCGCATGTCGGTCTCCACGAACACGGATTCGTAGCGTGACCTGAGGTCACGGAACACCCGCAGCAGTTCGCCGCGATCGTGAATACCCTTGTGGATATCCTCGGCGCTGTCGCGCGCCTTGCGCAGGATCAGCGCATGACCCGGGAACTGCGCCTTCTCGGCGAAGGACTGAAGCTCGGATTCTTCTCGAAGCTCCGCCGTGGCGAAGTTCGTCGCCGCACTCACATCGCGCACGACCAGCTCGAGATCGTCGGCGCGATCCACCAGCACCAGCAGTTCCTCGCCGCCCGGCACGAACACCATCACAGGATGCGGGCCAAAGGAGCCCTCGCTGGCAACGGCAAGATCCAGTCCCGTGGCATCCATAGCTCGCCGGCACTTCTCGCGCGCCGCCGCTACGGGGTCCAGGGTGCGCTCGATCTCGCCGGTGAAGGTGCCGAGCAGATCCGTATCGAGATTCTCGGGGGTTGTGCAGGAAACGCCGAGCTCCGCCTCGAGCACCGGCGCGATGGCCTGCTCCTTGGCGTGCATCGTGGCGATAAGCAGCCTGCGGCCCTCAAACATCGCCTCGCTCCAATGCCTCGCTTAGATGCCCCGGCCGATCACCAACGACCAGCCGGAAACATCCTTACCGGTAATCGCTATCGCGCCAATTCGGAAGTCGCCAATCGGAAAATCGAAGCGCGAAATATCGAACTGCAGGGCCAGGCCGAATTCGAAAAACTCGTCAAAGCCCAGCTCGCCGCGGGCGTCGCCGACCAGGCTGGTCGCTCCGAGGATGGTCACGAGCTCTACGGGAGTCTCGGCAAGCTGGCCGATCGGGTGCACGGTGTTCACCTCGATATCCAGCGCAGAAGCCGTGTCGCGAATGCTTATGTCATCGCTCGACTCATCGAAGGAACGGATGTGGTTGGCAGACGCGCTCAGCTGGCTGCGCACGCGAAAACCGTCGTACTGCCGCTCGTAGCGTGCGCCGAGGGCGGCGCCGGCGATCCATGCATTGGTCTCCCAGTCGAAGATAATGCCCTCGAACACGGGCTGAAAGATCGACCCAAGCACACTGTCGCCGTAGTCGGCCTTGTTGCGAAGATCGGCCACGCCCACGTTGGCGCTGGGCATCAGCGTCCAGTAATCGTTCACGGCGTATTCGATCCCCCCGCCGAGATCGATGCCACGGCTGCGCCAGTCAATCTGCACGACATCGGAGCCGTCCGAAAAAAAGGGAAAGCCCACGGACAGATCCTGATAGCCGATCGTTCCCTGCAAAAAGCCCTTCATATCGTCACGGCCGAGATCGAGTTCAAGGCGCACAGGAATACGACTGTTGACCAGCTCAGGGTCATTCGCGCCCTGGCCCTCGAGACCGTCGATACTGAAGTTGGCCGTTGCGATATCGGGCTGCACGGCAAAGTTGATCGACGCTGCGTAAAAAATTCCCGCACGTGATGGATTGAAGGTCTCGCGCACCGAATCGCGAACAGCCTCGAGATCGGCGCCTTCGAGCTGCGCCAGGGCTGGTGTGGCACAGAGCAGGCAGGCGAGCAGGAAGGACGAGCTGGGCGCGGCCCCTGCGACTCGAAATCGGAATTGGCTCATTGGGGATCTCTCTGGCTCCAGCTCGGAGGCTGTCTAAGTACATGCGCAATTCTCGCCGTGAGGCAGACAGTCACAAACCATCGTACACCTCGCGCCGGGCCAGCTTCAGCACGTTGCCTTGCTCCGGCTCGCCGTTCGCAGAAATCCCATTGGCCGCCGCTGCATAGCTCGCCGTCCAGATACTACCGGATGCGACGGTCGCCTC
>JAZBOX010000165.1:0-3410 GCA_036351355.1 Halieaceae bacterium | reverse complement strand
TGCAGCTGGTGGTAACGCGGGAAAATCATCGTCTCCTTCTTAACTTTCCTCCCCTGATCGTCGCGCTTTTCGTCGAGCTGGAGGTGGATAAATCGTGCGACGAGGTCGAGGAACGAGTCACGCTCAAGGACCTCCTCCCACAAATACCCGGTACGGTAGGAGCGGCCCTCCGGGTCCGGCGGGTTGCCGGCTCCGCCTTCGAGGCCCTTGTTGAAAGGCAGGAAGTAAGTAGCGTTTCCGGCGAGCCGCGTCGTCATCAATACAAGCTCGGTGTCCACCGCGAAGTGAACGAGGGTGCGTCGCTTGAACTCGAAGATCGGCTCCCTGGGGTCGCGGTCCGTCATGTACTGCCGGCGCGCATGCTCGACGGTCTGGCCGGTCATCGGGTTCTTGAGCTCCAACGTCATGAGTGGCACGCCGTTGAGACTGAGCACGACGTCGAGCGAGTTCTCGGAGCGGGTCGAATAGCGGAGCTGGCGAGTGATGCCGACCCTGTTCGCTGCGTAGCTCTCCTCGAGCTCCGGGTTCAGCCCGTGCGCGGCCTTGAAGAAGGCCAGGTGCAGCTTGCGCCCGTAGCACTTGAAGCCATGACGCAGAGTTGCCAGGGAGCCGTGGGCGTCCATCCACTTGCACAGATCGGTGAGCACCTGCTCGCCCGTCCTTTCGCCGTGCAATGCCTCAAGGCGCGCCCAGGTCTTCGGCTGCGTTTCGCGGATGAAGTCGAGTACGACAGACGGGAAGATTGCGCGCTCCCGGTCGAAGGCCTTACGGTCCACGGCGACGTATCCTTCGCCGATGAGCTGACTCTCGATTACCGACTCGAACGCGGCCTCGGAGCGGCGCTCTCTCATGACAACCTCGTGAGACGCACGCTCAGCCACCAGACGGCCACGCCGGTGTAGGGCGCCAGCTCGCCGCCCTCTAAGCGCGCGGCTAACTCGCGCTCCAGCGTGGTCTTGGGCACCGGCCCTTTCAGTCGTGCCTTCTCTCGCTTCCACCACTCCATGAGACCATCGATCACGCCCTTCCTGTTGTTCTTGAGTACCGGCAGGTTTAGGTTGAGTACCTCGTTCAGCTGCTCACGGAACTCGCCGTCGGCCGAATCTATCGTCCCGTCCGTCAGGTAGGCGACACGTTCGGCAATGGCGTGCATCGGATCTGCCGGGCTCCACTTGAGGTCGGCGTTGCCCTTGCGGGTGTCGCAGTGCTGCATCTTCCCTGGCTTGCCTTCGCCTCCGTTACAAGCACCGAGAAGATTTCCGTAGTCGAGTTGGCGTTCTGGGAAACGGTCCTGGCATTGCCAGTGCTCAATCTTCATATGGTTCGTGTCTGCTCGAATCCGTCCCATGCAGTAGCAACAGATCCCTTGCTGCTCGCCCACGAGCGATACCCGCAGCTCGTCCTTCTCGGCATAGTTGTCGTAGTCGCTGTACGCGGCTGCGCGGTGCTCGGTGAGGCTATTCGGCTCGCTGTTTTTCGCGATTTCCATCATGGCTCGCCCTCCATGAAGTCGAGGAGGGTCCGCAGGCGCGTGATCTCGGGGTCGTTCTCGCCGAGCTCCAACTGCTCGGCCAGCTCACCTAGCGCATCGCGGGCCTGGCCAATTGTTTCGGGGCGAGAGAGTTGGGCGATCTCATTCAGCTTCTCTTCGATAGCCTTAGGCCGAGCCCTTGCGTCCATCAGTTCTTCGAGCACTCGACTGGCGTCGATGCCGTAGGAGTGATCCGGTGAGTACACGCCCTCGGGGGTAATAATCTGGACCCGATCATGCGGAACCTCGCTGATTACCTGTGGCGAGTGGGTCGTCGCGATGAACTGGCACTTCGGAAAGGCCGCGGTGAGGTTGTGGATAACCTCTCTTTGCCATCGCGGGTGCAGGTGAAGGTCAATCTCGTCGACCAGCACGACAGCTTCGGCTTCAGCAGCCGGGTCGGCGAGATGTGGGTTTGCCTGAGCGAGGCGGCGTGTGAGGTCAAGAACAAGGGACAATGCCCCGCGTTCACCGTCTGACAGTTGCTCAACGAGCAGAGTTGTTGGGAGGAGGTCGATGAGTGCATCGGGATTTCCGTCTTGATCTGGGCGCAAACGGCGACAGGTCGGCAGAAACCTCTCTATAGCCTCCTCGAGCTTTTGCTTTCGGGCCTGCTTTCGAGCTTCGTCGGCAGCATTCGGGCTGCTGCCCTCGGGCCCATCCGCAGTCCAATTCAAAGCGAGCCAGTCTTCGGTCCACTTGATTGCATGCTGCAGCTGAGCCGACTCAGTGTCGGAAAGGGCACCGGAGTCGACGCGCACGGTTTCTGTTTGCCCGTGGTCGATCAACAGGCGGTGACCGCCGAACTCATCGCTGAACGCACTGCTGAATGCGGAATCTGAGACTCGGAGGTTCTGATAGCCGGGCAGAAAACGTCGCGTCACAGCTTCGAACGCTTCGAGGACCTGCGCAGACTCGGTTCGCTCGGCCTGAAGCGTCTGCTGCACCCGTATCCACTCCGCGAGCTCCGTGAGCGCCAACTCTCGGTCGCTTAGCGCGCCTGCAAAACCGGCTGCCCACCCTCCTGACGCGCGTCGTTGTTTGGTTTCGCTTCGCCCGGCCGCGGCGCGACGCGTGGAGAAGAGTACCGCCAGGGGTCGCCCTGATGGTGCCTTGTCGCTCGCTTGTGGAGGGCTCTCCCGGAGAAACTCTCTCTTGGGTTCAAGCTCGTGCACCTGCTCACGCGGCTTGCCCTCGCCGGAATGGGCAACGGCCGCGTCGCTCCGGGGCTGGTGTACCAGATACGCGTAGGTCTTCCCATCAATCACCATGTCGCATTCGAGCGTCAATGCGGCTGCGCCGACGCGGATATCCTGACCCGTCGGCTCACGTTGTGCGGAGCGGAGTGCATTTACTTCGCGGACGGCGCCCGAGAGACAGTAGGCCAGCGCATCGAGCACAGTCGTCTTGCCGACGCCATTGACGCCTACGAGCAGATTGAATCCCGGCGAGAAGCGTAGCTCCGCCGTCTCGATGGCGCGCATGTTGGTGAGCTGCAGCGTCTCGACATGCATCACGCCACCTCCACATCGAGCTGCCCAGTAACCGCGGCCGCGATCACTGCTTCGCGGCGTTCGCGCAGCAGGCTCATCGTCGTTAGCGTCCCGGACTCGAACAGGCCAATCTTCTCAAGTTCCTCTCGCGCGTGTTCGACGATCGAGTCCTGTTCCGCAGCGGGGGGGACCGGGACCGGCAACTCCTTCAGGTTGGTGGCCGAGATCGAAGCGAGGTTTGTGGACTGCTTCGCTCGGCTCTCAAAGAACGCCTTGGCCCCTTCCCCCGACGTCCAAAGGTTCAACCACTCCGAAGAAACGCGCTGCGGACGTACGGCGAACACGTGATTCTGGTGCAAGCAGGGGTCAATTTCGCCAGTCCAGAT
>JAZBOX010000164.1:0-13380 GCA_036351355.1 Halieaceae bacterium | reverse complement strand
GCTCGGGCTGTTTTCGAAAGACCGAGCCATTAACGACCGAGCTATTTTAGAAGGCCCGAGCCGCGGGCGCCGTAGTGGAGAAGAGCGATCAGCAAGGATACCGGTAAGGGCAAGCGCGCCCTGACCAACGACGAAATCACGGCGGACCGTTGTCGCCTGATAGGTGCCGACGGAGAGCAGGTGGGCATTGTCTCGATGGCAGAGGCACGCGCAGCCGCTGAGTCCGCCTCCATGGACCTTGTGCTCATAGCGGATCAGTCCGATCCCGTGGTGTGCAAGCTCATGGACTACGGCAAGCATGTCTTCGAAGCCAAAAAGCAGAAGAATGCTCAGAAAAAGAATCAGCGTAGAACGCAGCTCAAGGAAATGAAGTTTCGTCCAGGGACGGAAGAGGGAGACTATCAGGTCAAGCTACGCAACCTGACGCGTTTCCTCGAAAGTGGCGACAAGGCCAAGGTCACGCTCCGCTTCCGCGGACGCGAAATGGCCCACCAGGAAATCGGCTTGGAACTGCTCAAGCGAGTGGAAGCCGACCTGGCGGAGCTCGGTAGTGTCGAGCAGTTTCCAAAGATGGAAGGCCGGCAGATGACCATGGTGATTGCGCCGAAAAAACGGAAGAACTAGCGGCCCGTGAATGCCCTGGGTTTCCCGTTGCTGCATAGAGGCAGTCGCGGGGATTCGTCTTCGAAGGAGAGGTTCATCGTCGCAGCAGCGCTGCCGGCGGTGATCAATGCGGAGTAACAGATATGCCTAGAGCAAAAATTCACAGCGGCGCCGCCAAGCGCTTCAAGAAGACCGCGGGTGGCTACAAGCGCAAGAGCGCCTACAAGAGCCACATCCTGACCAAGATGACGACGAAGCGTAAGCGCCAGCTGCGTGGGACCTCAATGATCCACGCCAGCGACAAAGTGCTGATCGACCGCATGCTGCGGGCGAAGTAAGTCGACGACAAGGACAGGAGAAGAATATGCCTCGCGTAAAACGTGGTGTCGTCGCGCACCGTCGACACAAGAAAATTCTGAAGCAGGCCAAGGGTTACTACGGGGCGCGCTCGCGCGTTTTCCGTGTCGCCAAGCAGGCCGTCACCAAGGCCGGTCAGTACGCTTACCGTGATCGTCGCCAGCGCAAGCGCCAGTTCCGTGCGCTGTGGATTACGCGCATCAACGCCCAGTCGCGCAGCAACGGTCTTACCTACAGCCGCCTGATCAATGGCCTGAAGAAAGCCGACATCGGCCTCGACCGCCGAGTGCTTGCCGATCTGGCCGTGCACGATAAGCGTGCTTTTGCAGCGATCGTGGAGCAAGCGAAAGCAGCGCTCGCTGCCTGAGCCTACCCCGCCGCTCGCGCGGCTCGCTTGCAACACGGAAAACCGAAGGGAAAGGGCCTGGCTCTTTCCCTTTTTTCTTGGGTGCCCGTTGAATGAGGCCCCATGACCCGGGAAGACGGATGACCATGGAACAGCTCGAAGAACTCGCCGGCAAGGGGCGCGAGGCGATTGCCGCGGCCGACACGGTGCAGGCCCTGGAGGGTGTGCGCGTGGACTACCTTGGCAAGAAGGGGGCGCTCACGGCGTTGCTCAAGGGCCTCGGATCGCTGTCGCCGGAAGAGCGTCCCGCCGCCGGTGCCCGCATCAACGTCGTCAAGCAGGAGTTGCAGGAGCTGATCGGCCAGCGTCGAGCGCTCCTCGAGGAAGCGGCGGTCAATGAGCGTCTTGCCGCTGAGGCTGTCGATGTGACCCTGCCCGGGCGTCGGGGCCATTGCGGTCATCTGCACCCGGTGACGCGTACCATTGAACGCATCGAGGATTTTTTCGGTGCCGCCGGCTTCAGCGTGGCCGACGGGCCCGAGGTCGAGGACGACTACTACAACTTCGAGGCGCTGAACTTCCCCCCCGAGCATCCGGCGCGCGCCGAGCACGACACCTTCTTCGTGGATGCGAGAACGGTGCTGCGCACGCACACCTCGCCGGTTCAGGTGCGCGTGATGGAGCAGGCGGAGCCACCGCTGCGCATCATCTGCCCGGGTCGCGTCTATCGCTGCGACTCGGATCTCACGCACACACCCATGTTCCATCAGGTCGAGGGGTTGCTGATCGACGAGCAGTCGAGCCTCGCTGACCTCAAGGGACTGATCGAGGAGTTCCTTCACGTGTTCTTCGAGCGCGACTTCGCCGTGCGCTTTCGACCGTCCTATTTCCCCTTCGTGGAACCCGGCGCCGAGGTCGACATCCAGTGCGTGCACTGCGGCGGCGCGGGCTGCCGCGTGTGCAGCCAGACGGGCTGGCTCGAAGTCATGGGCTGCGGCATGGTCCACCCCCGCGTCTTCGAGATGTCGAAGATCGATCCGGAGCGCTTCGCCGGCTTCGCTTTCGGTATGGGTGTTGAGCGTCTCGCCATGCTGCGCTACGGCGTGAACGACCTGCGCCTGTTCTTCGATAACGACCTGCGCTTCCTGTCGCAGTTCTGACGATCCGTCCCGCAGGAGTGATTTCATGAAGTTCAACGAGAAGTGGCTGCGCGAATGGGTCAATCCGGCGCTCGACAGCGAAGCGCTGGCCCACCAGATCACTATGGCCGGTCTCGAGGTCGATGCTATCGAACCCGTCGCCGGAGCCTTCGAGGGCGTGGTTGTCGGTGAAATCATCGAGGCCGACCCGCATCCGAATGCGGATAAGCTGCGCGTGTGTCGCGTGAACGCCGGCGGCGACGAGGCGCTGCAGATCGTCTGCGGCGCGCCGAACGCGCGCGTGGGCCTGCGAGCGCCGCTGGCCGTGGTCGGAGCTACGCTTCCCGATGACTTCCGCATCAAGAAGGCGAAGCTGCGTGGCGTCGAATCGCAGGGCATGCTCTGCGCCGCGGCCGAACTCGGCCTGTCCGATGACAACTCGGGCCTGATGGAGCTGCCCGCTGACGCGCCGGTCGGCGAGGATCTGCGCGCCTGCCTCGGTCTCGACGATGTCACTATCGAGATCGGACTCACGCCCAACCGCGGCGACTGCCTGAGCATCGCCGGCATCGCCCGTGAGGTTGCCCTGCTCAACGACGTGGCGCGGTGCGTCCCGCCCGTGAAGCCGGTTGAACCCTCGATCGATACGGTTTTTCCCGTCGAACTTCGCGCCGGCGATCGCTGCCCGCGCTATCTGTGCCGCGTGATCGATGGCGTTGATCTCAGCCGCCCGAGCCCCCTGTGGCTGCAGGAAAAGCTGCGCCGTTGCGGCCTGCGCAGCATCGATGCCGCCGTCGATATCACCAATTACCTGCTTCTCGAACTCGGCCAGCCGATGCACGCCTTCGATCTCGACAAGCTCAGCGGCGGTATCGTGGTGCGCACGGCCGAGGCGGGCGAATCGCTTGAACTGCTGAACGATCAGAATATCGATCTGCGTCCCGACAACCTGGTGATTGCCGATCGCGAGGGGCCCATTGCCCTCGCGGGCATCATGGGCGGCGCGGCGTCGGCCGTCGGCGAAGGCAGCACGCGCCTTTTGCTCGAGGCGGCGTTCTTTGCGCCCGTTCCCCTCGCAGGGCAGGCCCGCTCCTTCGGTCTGCATACGGACTCTTCGCATCGCTTCGAGCGCGGCGTGGATCACGCGCTGCAGCGCCGGGCGATGGAGCGTGCCACCGCGCTGCTCCTCGATATCGTAGGGGGACGCGCCGGACCCATCGTTGAAGCCGTCGACGAAGACCAGCTTCCGCAGGCGAAGCCAATCGTTTTGCGCCGCGAGCGTATCGAGCGCCTGCTCGGTGTCGCCATCGCCGATGACGAGGTTGGGCGCATCCTGCGCGGGCTGGGGATGACCGTCGAAGCGTACGCCGACGGCTGGCACTGCGCCGCGCCAAGCTGGCGCTTCGACCTTGCCATTGAGGCCGACCTCCTCGAGGAGCTTGCGCGCGTTTACGGGTACAACCACTTGCCGGCCACGCGGATTCACGCGGATCTTGCGCTGCCGGCGCGTCCCGAGGGGCGACTCGGCCTCCGTGAACTGCGCCGCGTGCTCCTGGCGCGCGGCTTTGATGAGGCCGTGAGCTACAGCTTTATCGATAGCGAACTCCAGGCCCGCCTCGATCCCGCGATCGAGCCCGTTCGCCTGAGCAATCCCATTTCCCCCGAGTACGCGGTCATGCGCAGTTCGCTGGTAGCGGGACTGCTGCGTAGCGCCGGGTATAACCGGGCGCGCCAGCAGAGTCGCGTTCGCCTGTTCGAGAGTGGCCTGCGTTTCGTGAACTCCGCCGAGGGACTGCGCCAGACCGCCGGTCTGGCGATACTGGCCACGGGGCCCGTCGAGCCCGAGTCCTGGGCATCGACGACACGCGAAGTCGACTTTCATGACCTCAAGGGCGATGTCGAAGCGCTTCTCGACCGCGCCGGCATGCTGGCCGATACGCGCTTTGTTGCAGGAGAACGTGCGGGCATGCACCCCGGGCAGACTGCGATGCTCGAGCGCGACGGTCGTCGCTTCGGGTATCTCGCTGCGCTTCATCCGAATTTGCAGAAGGTGCTCGACTTCGACCGGCCCGTATTCGTTGCCGAGATCGATCTCGACGAACTCCTCGAGCGCCGTCTGCCGAATTTCGAGCCCGTATCGCGCTTCCCGGCACTGCGTCGGGACCTGGCCCTGATCGTCGACGAGCAGCTCAGCGTCGGAGACCTGCTGCAGGCTGTTCGTGAGGCGGCAGGCACTTATGTGCCGGAGTTAACGCTTTTTGACGTGTATCAGGGCAAAGGCATTGATCCGCTTAGGAAAAGTGTCGCTCTAGGTTTGACTTTTCAGGACCAATCGCGCACCCTTGATGATGACGAGGTCAATCGATGTGTTCAGCAAGTCGTTGATTCGTTGGCAGAAAAATTCAATGCGGAGCTGCGCGGCTGATTAGCGTGACGCCCGCGGGCAGGGCGGATTGGCATGAGCGCGCTCACCAAGTCGGAGATGGCTGAACGCCTGTTCGAGGAACTGGGCCTCAACAAGCGTGAGGCCAAGGAAATCGTCGAGCTGTTCTTTGAAGAGATCCGCGTCTGTCTCGAGAACAACGAGCAGGTGAAGCTGTCGGGCTTCGGCAACTTCGATCTGCGCGACAAGAACCAGCGTCCCGGGCGTAACCCAAAAACGGGAGAGGAAATCCCGATTTCCGCTCGTCGGGTGGTAACCTTCCGGCCAGGTCAGAAGCTGAAAGCCAGGGTAGAGGCCTATGCTGGAACCAAGCCACAATAACGAGCTCCCGGCCATTCCCGGCAAGCGCTACTTCACGATCGGTGAAGTCAGCGAGCTCTGTGCCGTGAAGCCGCACGTCCTGCGCTACTGGGAGCAGGAGTTTCCGCAGCTGAAGCCGGTGAAGCGCCGCGGCAATCGTCGCTATTACCAGCGTGAAGACGTCCTCACGATCCGCCAGATACGCTCGCTGCTCTACGACGAGGGCTACACGATCGGCGGCGCCCGACAGCGCATGTCCGACGAGAAGACCGGCAGTATCCATCCCTCGCAGATTGCTGCCGTGATCCAGGAAACGATCGAAGACCTCGAAGAGCTCCTCGAACTCCTCAAGCCTGGTACCCGTTAGCCCCCGATTGGGCGGCCGGTCGTGGCTGCCATCCTTGAAGGGCAGAAGCGCGGCTGGCTGTGCGCTGTCGCGAGCGACAGTGCCGGGCATATTCCATGGAAATCAGCAGCTACGCGCATTGCGGGGCGCGCAGGCTTCCGTATAATGCGGCCTCCCGGCGATGCCGGAACCCATCGGGCTATAGCGCAGTCTGGTAGCGCACTTCACTGGGGGTGAAGGGGTCGTAGGTTCAAATCCTGCTAGCCCGACCAAACGACAAAGATCGACGAAAGACTCACGAAAGACTCACGAAAGACTGACAAAAAAAGGGCCGCGTGTTGTGCACGCGGCCCTTTTTTTATCGGGGTTTTTCCAGGGCGCTTGTGCTCGTCCCCAGCTTGGCCCTCAGTTCCAGTCAGGGATGGTGAGTGCGGGGCCCGCGCTGGCGTTGAAGGCCGGTATCGCCTCCTCGACGAGCGAATCCCAGCCGGCAATCGCCTCTTCCCACATCGGTCGCAGATCGCTCAGGCGACGACGCTGCCCTTCCGTGAGTCCAAGGATGGCCCTGTCCACCTGCTCGTAGAAGTTCACCAGGAAGCTGTCCACGCGCGGATGGAAGTTGAGCACGTCCTGGAAGGTCTCGCGGTCGGGCGTGGTCACCGCGCGCTGCCATTCTTCCAGCTGTTCGAGGAGCGCTTCGGCCTGCTCGGCGATGTCGTCGTTGCCGGCCTTCTCGGCCAGCGACTTGCGCAGCTTGAGCTGCTCCTGCACCGCCTGCAGGCTGCCAACGCGCTGGTACAGGCCGTCGAGCATTTCGAAGGTCTCCTTCAGTACTGCCTGCTGCTCTGCAATTGCGCTGCTGTCGTACTCGTTGATCGGGTCCCAGCGCACCGTGAGGCTCTCTTCCACCACGCTATCGCCCAGGCTCAAGCGTACCGTGTAGTCGCCGGGAGCCAGGTGATAGCCGCTGACGGACTTGCTGCCGCCGCTGGCTCCGAAGACGACGTCGTAGTCGAGCTCGGTGACCGGATCGCGGCGGATATCCCAGACGACGCGATTCACCCCTTCCTGCGCCGGCAGGGCGTACTTGCCTTTCACGGAGCCGCCTTCGGCACCCTGTTTCGCGTCGCTGCTCATGCTGCGGACTAGCTCACCATCCGCGTTGAGGATGTCCAGCTTGAGCGTGTGCTCCTTGAGGTCGGGTGCTTCGGCGAGGCTGTAGTACAGCACCGCACCTTCGGGCGCACTGGGGGCCACGCTCTCACCGCCGCCGGAGCGGCCCTCCGTGGGGGCCAGGCGGTAGGCGAGCGTCGGTGTGTACAGATGACGCGCGGCCTCTTCCTGCTCGGGGGTGTACTGGCGCAGCGGGCTGATGTCGTCGACGACCCAGAAGGCGCGGCCCTGCGTGGCGAGCACGAGATCCTTCTGGCGCAGCATCAGGTCCGTGATCGGCACGACGGGCAGGTTGAGCTGAAAGTCGTGCCAGCTGTCACCGCCATCGAAGGAGATGTACAGGCCGCGCTCCATGCCCACGTAGAGCAGGTTGGGTCGTTCCGGGTCCTCGCGCAGCACGCGCGCGAAGTGTTCCGTGGGCAGGCCTGCGCTGATTGAGCGCCAGCTGCTGCCGTAGTTGGTGGTCTTGTAAACGTACGGCTTCTGGTCGCCTTCCTTGTACTTCATGACGACCACGTAGGCCGTTGCGGGGTCGTGCGGCGACACTTCGATGGCGTTGATGAGTCCGCGGCCGACGCCACGAGGAGTGACGTCTTCCCAGTTTTCGCCGCCATCGCGGGTCACGTGGACAAGGCCGTCGTCGCTTCCGACCCAGAGCACGTCGGCATCGTGGGGGCTCTCGGCGAAGGAGAAAATGGTGTTGTACTGCTCGATGTTCTCGTTCGTGTAGGGTCCGGAGCCCTTGCCCTGCTTGTCGTCCTCGTTGCGCGTGAGGTCGGGGCTGGCTTCGACCCAGTCAAAGCCGCGGTTGCTGGACTTCAGCAGCACGTTGCCGCCGTGGTAGATGACTTCCGGGTTGTGCACGGACACGTGGATCGGCGCGTTCCAGTTGAAACGGTACTTGGCATCGCGGGCCAGCAGGCCGAGGCCCGTTTCCTCGTAGGCCTTCACCGAGCGGCTGGTGCGCGTCTGCGTGTCGAACTCGTCGATGAGACCGAGGTAGCAGCCGGCGTAGGTGTAGCGCGGATTATCGGGATCCATTGCCACGTAGGCGCTCTCGCAGCCGCCGTGGACCTCCCAGTCATCGCGGCCGATGCTGCCGTCGCGCGAGCGGCTGCGAATGGCGACGGTGGAGTTGTCCTGCTGGCCGCCGTAGATGCGGTACTCGAACTGGTTGTCCGTATTCACGCGGTAGAACTGCGCCGTGGGCTGGTTATCCTGCCGCGACCAGCTCGCGCCGCCGTCGAAGGACACGTTGGCGCCGCCGTCGTTGGCGTTGACCATCCACTCGGAGTTGTTCGGGTTGATCCACAGATAGTGGTTGTCGCCGTGGGGCGTGGCCACGCGACTGAAAGTCTTGCCGCCATCGATGGACTTCATGAACGGTGCGTTGAGCACGTAGACCGTATCGCCGTCCTTGGGATCGGCAAAAATGTGCATGTAGTACCAGGAGCGGGCGCGCAGGATGCGTTCCTTGTTCACCTGCTGCCAGCTGTCGCCGCCGTCGTCGGAGCGGTAGAGGCCGCCTTTGTCGTCTTCGCCTTCGATGATCGCCCACACGCGACCCTTTTGTGCGGGGGATGCGGCTACACCGATCTTGCCCATGCCTTCGGGCAGGCCGTCGCTCAGGCGCTCCCAGTTTTCACCGCCGTCACGCGAGCGCCAGATGCCGCTGCCGGGGCCGCCCGACCGCAGTTCCCAGGCCGTGCGCTGGTTGTCCCACATGGCGGCGTAGAGAATGCGTGGATTGCTCATGTCCAGGGCGAGGTCGACGGCGCCGGTGGTGCTGTTTTCCGGTGCCAGAACGCGGCGCCAGCTCTTGCCGCCATCCTCGCTCTTGTAGACCCCGCCGTCATCGCCCGGCGCATAGGCGTTGCCCTGGGCCGCGACCCAGACCACGTCGGCGTTGTCGGGGTGCACGCGAATCTCGCCGAACTGGCGGACGTTCTCGAAGCCGATGTGCGACCAGTGATCACCGCCATCGGTGGACTTGTACAGGCCGTCTCCCTGCGAAGAAGCGATGTTGCGGAAGGGCGATTCGCCCATGCCGACGTATACGACGTTCGAGTCCGAGGGCGCGACGGCGATGGCGCCTACGCTGGAGCTGCCGAAGTCATCGTCGGAGATCGGCTCCCAGCTGGCGCCGGCATTGTCCGTGCGCCAGACGCCGCCCGTTGTGCCCATGTAATAGCGGAAGGGGTTGTCGGCCACGCCCTTGGCAACGGTCGCCCGCCCGCCGCGGAAGGGCCCCACGTTGCGCGCTTCGATGCCGTCGAAAAAGGCGCGGTCCTCGTCCTCGGCCGCGATGGCGGCGGGCTGTGTTGCAAGAAGCGCCACACACAGGGCGGCGGCTCGGGAAAACGAGTCGGTCATTCGCTTCATCTTTGCTGTGCTTCCCAATTCAGTGATTTATTCGGGCATCGGGTGATGCCGGTGCCAGGGTGTCCGTTGGCGATGCGGGAGTATAGGTGATCAGCTGCGACTTCGCCGGTCATGCCGCGGCCGACGTCGTGCTTCCGTTGCGGCGCAGTCTATGGGGTTCGCGCCGTGCTGATTCGCCCCCGGCGTGCAGTCCTTGACTCCTTACAACAGCAAGCCGCATGACTGCACTGATAGCCTCCCCTTGCATTCAAGAAGGAACTGCCCCGACGGGCCGTGCCTGGCGTTGCCCCTGCGCTCGCGGCATGTTTTGATCCCGGCTCACCCCAGATCTGCCGGAGTCCATAGTGCCTTCGAAACTGAATCCTCCGCTCCGAGCCCTTGCACGCTCGGCACGTTGTTTCCTGACTTTAACAGCGGTCTTGTCCATGCCCGTAGTGGCCGCCGATACCGACACGCTGACGCCGTGGCAGTCAATGGCGCCTGCCGATCGCGCTGCGGTCACTGCCTTCGCCGAAGACTACAAGGGTTTCATGGCGTCTGCGCTCACGGAGCTGAGTTTCGTGGAGGAGGCAAGGCGAATCGCCCGGGCCGCGGGCTTCAGGCCACTGGAGGCGGCCAGCCCGCTGTCCCCGGGCGCTCGCTACTACGACATCAATCGAGATCGTACGATCACGCTGATGGTGATCGGTTCGGAGCCCATGAGCGGAGGCTTTCGCGTTGTAGGCGCCCACATCGACTCGCCTCGCCTTGAGCTCAAGGGGCGCCCCGTTTACGACAAGGAAGGTTTTGCCCTGTTCCAGACCTACCGGCACGGCGGCATCAAGAACTATCAATGGGTGAACCTCCCGTTGGCTCTTGTCGGCCACGTGGACAGGACTGACGGTTCCCGCCAGCAGATTTCCATTGGCCTGGAAGCTGATGATCCGGTTTTTGTCATCCCCGACCTGTCGCCGCATGTCGACCAGGATTATCGCGACCGCAAGAACCGTGACGTGATCATGAACGAGGAACTAGACCCCGTGGTCGCGTTGCAGGCCGAAGCCAATGAGTCCGTGAGCGAGGCGGTGCTCGCCTATCTGGAGAGCGAGTACGCGATCGTGCCCGAAGATCTGGCATCCGCCGAGCTTGCAATCGTTCCGGCGATCAAGCCCCGCGATGTGGGCTTCGATCGAAGCATGATCGCCAGCTATGGTCAGGATGACCGCCTGTCGTCCTACACGGCGCTGCGGGCACTGCTCGATCAGACCGCGCCGAAGCAAACGGTGATGGCGTTTCTCGTCGACAATGAGGAGGTCGGCAACGTCAACAACACGGGTTCAAACTCGGATTATCTTGTCGACCTCATGGCTGAGCTCATGTATCGACAGCGCGGCGATGCCTACCGCGACGTCGACCTCCGCCGCGCCCTGGCGCGAACCCATGTCGTCTCGTCCGACGTGAACCCGGGCGTTCACCCCACGTATCCCGGCGTTTGGGAGGCGGGCAACGCGCCGCGCCTGGGCCACGGGGTCAATCTCAAGCTCTACGGCGGCGGGTTCAACGCGAATTCGGAATTCATTGCCTGGAATCGCGCCTACCTCGACGCCGCGGGCGTGCCCTGGCAGATCGCGACTTACAAGGGCCGCGCCCGCGGTGGCACGATCGGCAATTCCCTGTCGCGCCGCAACATGAACGTGATCGACTACGGCGTGCCGCTGCTCTCGATCCATTCAACCTACGCAGTCAGCGCCAAGATTGATGTCTATACGCTTTACCGCGCGATGGCCGCGTTCTTCCGCTACGAGAACGAGTAAGCTGGCGGCTGGCGCTGAAATGATATTCGGGGCTCTCGGCCCACGGTCCTCGGCGCAAGCCGTACCACGGCCGGTGGCACTGCGGTCGATGCAGGCGGCGTCGGCAGTCTTGTTTGCCTTGCTGATGGTCGCCGGATGCGCGCCCGATCCCGGTGCTCGGGTCGACGCACTGTTCGCTGACTATCGCGGAGCCGATACGCCCGGAGCCGCAGTGCTGGTGATTCGAGATGGTGAGAAGCTCCTTGAGCGCAGCTATGGCAGCGCCAACCTCGAGACCGGAAGTCCGGTCGAAGCGGTCACCAACTTTCGTCTCGCGTCGATTACCAAGCAGTTCACGGCGACGGCGATCATGCTGCTGGTGGAGGAGGGGAGCCTGTCCCTCGATACGCAACTGAGCAGCGTTTTCCCCGAGTTCAGCGCCTACGCCGAAGGCATCACGATACGTCATCTGCTGCAGCACCAGTCAGGCCTCCCGGACTACGAGCCCCTCGTACCCGAAGGTGCCACCGAGCAGGTTCATGACGCCGATGTACTGGAGATGATGGCCCGTGCGGAAAGCGCCTACTTCGAAGCGGGCAGCGAATACCGCTACAGCAACTCCGGCTACGCCGTGCTTGCGATGGTGGTCGAGAAGCTGACGGGGCGGGAGTTCCCGGACTTTCTCCATGATCACATCTTTGCGCCTCTCGAGATGCGCAACACCGTGGCCTTTGTCGCCGGTCGCAATGAGGTGCCGCGGCGAGCGCTCGGCTATACGGTCGATGATTCGGGTGTCCGCGAGACCGACCAGAGCCTGTACAGCGCCGTCCTCGGCGACGGTGGTGTGTACTCATCGCTGGATGATCTCTACCGCTGGGATCAGGCGCTGTACACCGACGCGATTCTGCCGCGCGAGGTCCGCGAGCAGATGCTGACCCCGTCACTCGAAGACTACGGCCTCGGCTGGCGTATCGATCGCTATCGCGGCCACCTGCGCTACCACCACAGCGGCAGTACTTCGGGATTTCGCAACTTCATGCAGCAGTTCCCGGAGCAGCGACTGACGGTCATCGTGCTCAGCAATCGGGCCAAGCCCGACGTAAAACCGCTGGCGGAGCGCGTTGGCGACCTGTTTCTTTGACGCGCCTCAGTTCGATCCGCGACCGACTCAGGTAAAAAGCGATAGCAGCAGAAAACCGATGCTGGCGATGCCGGCGGCGAGGAGCGCGTAGGGTATCTGCGTACGTACGTGATCGATGTGATCACTGGCCGAGGCCATGGATGCCACTACCGTCGTATCGCTGATCGGTGAGGCATGGTCACCAAAGATCGCCCCGGAAATCGCCGCGCCGAGCAGCAGAGGCATCGGCAGATCGAGCGTTGCCGCAATCGGCAGGGCGATCGGAATCATGATCGCGAAGGTGCCCCAGCTCGAGCCCACGGAGAAGGCGATAAAGGCTGAAACCAGAAAGATGAGCGGCGCGAGCAGGAATCCCGGAACAGCCGCCCCGGCGATAGCGGCCACGTAGGGCCCGGTTTGCAGGAGGCGGGCTACATCGCCAAGGGTCAGGGCGAGCAGCAGGATGATCGAGATTGGTAGCAGCTTGCCCGCGCCGGCCATGAACACGCGCATCAACTCGTTAACGCTGCTGCGGCGCGTCGCCAGCAGCATGATCCACGAGGTCAGGATCGCCGCGCTGACCGACCAGAGTATCGAGGTGGATCCGGAGCCCTCGATCAGCTTGCCGCCGCCCGTTACCGACAGGCCGACGGGCATCATCCCGATCATCACAACGATCGGAATCACCATGAACGCCGCGGACGGCGGCTCGCCATTGTCTTCCACTTCTTCGGCGGAGGTGTCGACCAGCGGCATGGACGTGGGCCATAACAGCTCACCGCCTGCGGTCCGCTCTTCGGCCGCTTTCATTGGTCCGATGTTGATGTTCCGGACGATGACCAGCAACGCTAGCAGGATCGCGACGATGGCGTACAGATTGTAGGGAATCGAGGCTATGAACAGCGGCAGCGGCTTGTCGACGCCGCTGCTCGCAATCAGACCGATGATGACCGCGCCCCAGGCATTCAGCGGAATCATCGCGCAGACCGGCGCCGAGGTGGCGTCAATCAGGTAGGCGAGTTTCTCGCGGGACACGCGGTAGCGATCGAAGAGCGGGCGGCACACCGCGCCGGCGACGAGCAGCGTGATGTTCGACTCGATAAAGATCACCAGGCCGATGCACCAGGCCAGCAGCTGCGCGCGTGTGCCCGTATGCACCCAGCGTCGCGACTCGAGAACGTGCACGAAGCCGCGGACCCCGCCCGAGTGCTCGATGGTGGCGATAAGCGAGCCGATCAGCAGCGTGAAGATCAGTACCTTCGCATCGCCGGCATCGCTGAATACGTTGACCACGCCATCCAGAGCGGCGGTCAGGCCGGCGAGGGGATTGAAGCCCTCGAGAACGAAAAATCCCAGCCAGATGCCGGCAAACAGCGACAGCACCACCTGTTTGCTCCAG
>JAZBOX010000163.1:0-2241 GCA_036351355.1 Halieaceae bacterium | reverse complement strand
TTGTCGTGCCCGTCGGCGGCGTGGTGGTGCTCGTGATCGGACGCGTGGTTGTCTGCGACCTGCTGTGCAGCCGTGGCCGCGAGCGGTAGCATGAGGAAGGAGGCACCAGCCAAAACGATGGCGGGGGCGATGAATCGTGAATGTCGTTGAATTTTGCTGCGCATGTGTGCTCCTGGGTGTCCAATGCAGTTGACGCGGAGCAGCGTAGTTCTGGGTTTACACGGGGTCCAGTCGTATTTTTCGATAATCGCGACCGGTTCACGCCTCAGCGTGTGCAGGGTAATCGCGCTTTCACCGTGAAGTCTCGACCTGCGCTCATCGAAGGAGCGCCGTGACTTGATGCCGCACCGGATGCCGAAAGCAGCGTCGCCAACGCGCGATCCGAACCCGAGGTAGCTCCGCTTATGTCATTTAGCCACCGTAGTCTTGTTTCGTTGTTCGTGCTTGCTGTCGGCGTCAGCGCCTGCAGAGAAGCTCCGCGCGATGCTCCCGCGCCCGGGGCTTCAACGGTACCGGGTGCTGTCGGCATCGCGCTGCCCGCACTTTTTGACTGTGCGCGCGAGTTCGACGTGACGCTGCTGCAGGCGCATCGTGCCGGAGATCGCCGGGGAGCGGCCGAGAACAGTCTTGCTGCAATCGATGCCTCGCTGGCCGACGGCGCGCTGTTCCTCGAGATCGATGTTGCGCGCACCAGGGACGGCGTTCTGATCCTCATGCACGACGACACGCTCGACCGGACAACAACGGGCCGGGGCGCGGTGGCGGACCTCCCCTATGCGGCGCTCTCTTCGCTGACGCTCGTGGACGTTAACGGGAAAGACACGGGGGAACCCGTACCGACGCTCGCCGATGCCCTCGAAGCGCTCGACGGCCGTGGCTTCGCGCAGATCGATCGCAAGGCCCCTGCCAGCTTCGATGAGATCGCCACGGTGGTGGAGGCAAACGACGCAAGCGATCGCGTGGTGCTGATCACCTACACGATTGAAGAGGCCATTGCTGTGCACCAGCGTCTGCCCGAAGCCATGATCTCGACGGGTATTGGTTCAATGAGAGACGTTGCCAGGCTGCGCGCGGCCGGCGTGGACCTGAGCCGGATCACGGCGTGGCTTGGTCTGGGAAGCGGCAAGCCGGAGCTCGACGCGGAACTGGCCGCGGTCGGTATCGAGACCAGCTTCGGCGATTTCCGCGCCGAGCGACAGGGCGCGGCAAACTACCGCCTGATGGCGGCAAACGGTGCCGAGGTCATTAGCGTAGATGAGGTAACCGTTGCCGCCAGAGCGCTCGATGCGCGCTCGCAGGTGGAGGCGCTGTTCGAGGGCTGCGCTGCGCCGTAACGCGATGCTGCTCAGTCGTCTGACGGCGCGCTACCCGCGGTCTCTTCGGGCGCAGCGGCGCCCGAACAGGCGCATTCGCTGCTGCTTTGGCAGGCTCGGAAGTTGCGCAGATGGCTCAGCGCCAGGAGGCTGGCACCGGACAGCGTCATTGCCTTCTCGCTGGTCGTTCCCAGCGTCTCCACGCCCAGTACCGCGGCCAGGCCCAGAAGAAATACTCCGACGAGGCCGAGCGCCAGAATCGAGAAGTGTCGATGCTTCATGCAACCGGTAAAAAGCGCAAAGGCACTGATCGGAACGACTCCGAAAAGCATCCACAGGTGAACGGTCTCGTCGTCGATACCCAGTCCGGCGATCGTTGGCGAGAAGGCAACGGCGATGGGAAGGAGCAGGCAGTGCGCCGCGCACAGCAGCGACAGGCCGATCGCCGTGCGGTCGGCAGCGGGCTGAAGTGAGTCGCTGAGTGCGGTCATGGAAGGTCCGGGCTCGAAGAAGGGTGCCCGACAAGTACGGCCATTGGCGCTGGGCAGACCTACCATTCTATATCAAATGCCCGCGCGCGTGATGAAGCCCGTGGATGTATTCAGGGAGACCCTCGAGCAGGTCCGCTAACGGCGCTCAGAAATCCGCATGAACGAGCCGAAGTGAGCGGCGAACGTCTGCCCTGCGCCCGATGCTAGTGCAGCACCCGATCGGGTCGCATGGCCTCGCGCAGCTCTGCCTCGCGGGACGTTTCCTGTTCTTCCACGAAGTGGCGCAGGCGGCCGACGACGCTGGTCATCACGTCGATGGTCTGACTGATCTGGTCGAGAGCCAGCAGGATGGTTTCACTGTCCGTGGGCTCGAGCGTGTCGCTGTCGTCCGTGTTGTCGCTGGTGTTGTCGCTCATCTTGGGGGACTCAGGCTGGAC
>JAZBOX010000162.1:0-6714 GCA_036351355.1 Halieaceae bacterium | reverse complement strand
CTCGAACACGCCCACGGGACCATTCCACAGGATCGTTCCGGCGCCGGCGAGCACTTCGGCCATGGCGGCAGCGGACTGCGGACCGATATCGAGGATCATCTCGTCGGCCTCCACCTCGCCCACGGGGCAGGTACGCGCCGCCGCATCGTCGCTGATCTCGCGCGCGACGACCACGTCGCTGGGCAGGGGGATGTCGGTCTTGGCGGCGATCTTTTGCGCTGCCTCGATCAGATCATGTTCGTGCAGCGACTTACCGACGGCAACGCCCTGGGCGGCGAGAAAGGTGTTGGCGATACCGCCGCCGACCACCAGCTGGTCGACCTTCTCGGACAGCGCATCGAGCACGGCGAGCTTGGAGGAGACCTTGGCACCGCCGACGATGGCGACCAGTGGCCGCGCCGGCGCGGCGAGGGCACGCTCGAGCGCCTCGAGCTCGGCCGCCAGCAGCGGTCCGGCGCAGGCCTTCGGCGCGTAGCGCGCTACGCCGTGCGTGGAGGCCTGGGCGCGATGCGCAGTGCCGAAGGCATCCATCACGAAGAGGTCGCAGAGCCCGGCGTAGGCGCGGGCGAGCGCCTCGTCGTTGCTCTTCTCACCCGCATTGAAGCGGACGTTTTCGAGCAGGCCGATCTCGCCGTCTGCCAGGTCAACGCCCTCGCGCCAGTCGCTGATCACGGGCAGCTCGCGACCCAGTAGCCGGCCGAGGTGGCGGGCGACGGGCTCCATGGAAAAGGCCGGATCAAATTCGCCCTCGGTGGGACGCCCGAGGTGCGACATGAGCAGCACGCGCGCGCCGCGCTCGAGCGCGGCCTCGATCGTCGGCAGCGCAGCGCGTATGCGCGCGTCGGAGCTGACCTCGCCGTCCTTGAGCGGCACGTTGAGATCCTCGCGAATCAGCACGCGCTGCCCGGCGAGATCGAAGTCTTCCATTACCTTGTACGTTGCTGACATTTTCTGCCTCCTGACTCACCACGCGGGTGGCCTTGACTCCTGCGCCTGTCTGGCGCGTTCCGGGCGCGCCCGGATCTGCGGCGCTCAGCGGTCCAGCGAGCCCCAGTAGCGCGCGACGTCGAGCATGCGGTTCGCATAGCCCCACTCGTTATCGAACCAGGTGAGTACCTTGACCAGGCGACCGCCGCTGACTCGCGTCTGGCAGGCGTCGACGATACTCGAACGCGGATCGCGATTGAAATCGCAGGAGGCCAGCGGCTCGTCCGTATAGCCGAGCACGCCGTCGAAGTCCCGCTGCGAGGCCTCGACCAACGCCGCGTTGACCTCTTCTGCCGCGACCTCGCGCCGGACCACAACGGTCAGATCCATGGCCGACACGTTGAGCGTCGGCACGCGCAGCGCCTGAGCAGTAAAGCGGCTTCCGAGGGCCGGAAGGATGCGCTCGACACCGCGCGCGAGTCCCGTGTCGACGGGAATGATCGACTGGCCTGCCGCGCGCGTCTTGCGCAGATCCGTGTTGTGGTAGGCATCGAGCACGGGCTGGTCGTTCATCGCCGAATGAATCGTCGTGATCGTGCCGCTTTCGATGCCGAAGGCCGCATCGAGGGCAACGATGAGGGGCACGATGCCATTGGTCGTGCAGGATGCGGCTGACACGATGCGGTGCTCGCTCGACAGCTGTTCGTGATTGACCCCGTAGACGATGGTGGCGTCGACGTCGGGCTCAGCCGGCTGCGAGAACAGCACACGCCGCGCTCCGGATTTGAGGTGCTGTTCGGCGGTCGCGCGGTCGCTGAAGGCGCCCGAGCACTCGAGGACCAGGTCCACGCCGATCTCCGCCCAGTCGATATCGGCGATCGCGGCGCTGCGCAGCAGGCGCTTGTCGCGAACGCCGCCGGTGCCGCTCACACGCAGCCGATCATCGCCCAGCAGCTCGACGCGGCCGGGAAAGCGGCCGTGGGTGGAATCGTAGCGGGTCAGATGGGCCACGGTGGCTGCATCGGCGAGCTCGTTGATCGCCACCACTTCGAGGGCATCGCGATGCGGGCTTTCCTGCAGGGCGCGCAGCAGCGTGCGCCCGATCCGGCCGAAGCCGTTGATGGCGAGGCGCAGCACCGCCTATGGCGCCTCGAGCACCTCGCGGGCGCAGGCGAGCACGTGGTCCACGGTGAAGCCGAAGGCCTCGAACAAGTCCGCTGCCGGGGCCGATTCACCGAAGCTGCTCATGCCGACGACGCGACCGTCGAGCCCCACGTACTTGTACCAGTAGTCCGGGTGAGCCGCCTCGATGGCCACGCGGGCGAGGCAGTCGCTGGGCAGCACGGCCTCGCGCCAGGCTGCATCCTGGGCTTCAAAGACCTCGGCACAGGGCATGGAGACCACGCGCACGCGCGTACCCGCGAGCTGCTCCGCCGCGGCGCAGGCCAGCGCGACCTCCGAACCCGTGGCGATCAGGATCAGCTCCGGCGCGCCGTCGCAGTCGATCAGCACGTAAGCACCGCGCTCGATGGCGGCGAGCTGCTGCGCACTGCGCTGTTGATGCGGCAGACCCTGGCGTGAGAACACCAGCGCGCTCGGCCCATCGCTGTACTCGATTGCCGCCTTCCAGGCCACGGCGGTTTCCACCGCGTCGCAGGGTCGCCAGGTGCGCAGATTGGGCGTCGCGCGCAGCGCCGTGAGCTGTTCTACGGGCTGGTGCGTCGGGCCGTCCTCGCCGAGACCGATGGAGTCGTGCGTATAAACAAAGATGCAGCGCTGGCGCATCAGCGCGGCCATGCGCACGGCGTTGCGTGCGTACTCCATGAAGATCAGGAAGGTACCGCCGTAGGGAATAAATCCGCCGTGGAGCGCGAGGCCGTTCATGATCGCGCTCATGCCGAATTCACGAACGCCGTAATAGATGTAGTTGCCATCGGCGTTTTCTGCCGATACGGCGCGCGAGGCGGAGCCAAAGGTGAGATTCGAACCGGCGAGGTCGGCGGAGCCGCCGAGCAGCTCGGGCAGCACGGGCGCCAGCGCGTTGATGGTATTCAGCGACGCCTTGCGCGAGGCCAGGGCGGCGCCCTCGGCCTGGCACTGTTCGATCCAAGCCGCCGCCGCGGTCGCAAAGGCCTCGGGTAGCTCGCCGGCCATCCGCCGCGCGAACTCCGCCGCGAGCTCGGGATAGGCGTCGCGATAGGCGCCGAAGCGCTCGTTCCAGGCCGCCTCTGCCGCGGCGCCACGCTCGCGGGCGTCCCAGGCCGCGTAGATGTCTTCGGGGATTGTGAAAGGCTCGTGGGGCCAGTCGAGCACCGCGCGCGTCGCCTCGATTTCCTCGGCGCCCAGGGGCGCTCCGTGCGTCGCGGCCGTGCCCTGCTTGTTGGGGGCCCCGCGGCCGATCACCGTACGGCAGACGATGATTGTCGGTCGATCGTGTTCCGTGCGCGCCTCCTGCGTGGCTTCGCGAATCGCCTCGGGATCGTGCCCGTCGACACCGTCTACAACGTGCCAGCCGTAGGCGGCGAAGCGAGCGGCGGTATCGTCGCTGAACCAGCCTTCGACCTCACCGTCGATGGATATGCCGTTGTCGTCGTAGAAAACGACCAGCTTGCCAAGGCCGAGGGTGCCCGCGAGCGAGCATACTTCGTGGGAAATACCCTCCATCAGGCAGCCATCACCGACGAACACGTAGGTATAGTGATCGACGAGCTCGTGCTCGGGGCGATTGAAGCGGGCCGCTAGGATGCGCTCCGCAAGAGCCATGCCGACAGCGTTGGCCAGACCCTGGCCGAGGGGGCCGGTGGTGGTTTCAACCCCGGGCGCATAGCCGTACTCCGGGTGCCCCGGCGTCCTGCTGTGAAGCTGGCGGAAGTTGCGCAACTCGTCCATTGGCAGGTCGTAGCCCGAGAGATGCAGCAGCGAATAAATCAACATCGACCCGTGGCCGTTGCTGAGTACAAAGCGGTCGCGATTCACCCAGTCCGGGTTTGCGGGATTGTGGCGCAGAAAGTCGTTCCACAGCACTTCGGCAATATCGGCCATCCCCATCGGCGCCCCGGGGTGGCCGCTGTTGGCTTTCTGTACCGCATCCATGGCGAGTACACGGATAGCGTTGGCAAGATCACTGCGGCTGGTCATGGCGAGTCCCGGGACGGGTGGCAAAAAAGGCGCGCATTGTCGCGCGAAGCCGAACCGCAGGACAATAGAAGCCTGCGGATCTATATCAAATTTCTTTGATATAGCCCTGGCGCCTGCTAGAATCGGCGCCCGATGAACGCCGCCCTCACCCAACCGCTATCCCCTTCCGAGCCCGACCCTGAGCGCGATGCCGGTTCAGGGCCGCAACGCGACGCCGGCGACGAAGAGCTCGAGAGCCTGTGCCTCGCCAGCCTGTGCAAGGCCTGCGCGGATCCGCTACGCCTGCGCATCCTGCGCGTGCTGCGGCAGGACGCCATGGGGGTGGGCGAGCTGTGCGAAGTGCTGGGCGTGCGCCAGCCGGCCCTCAGTCATCACCTCAAGCTCATGAGCACCGTTGGCCTGCTCGGCAGCCAACGCGACGGAAACCACATCTTTTACCGGCGCAACGAGAGCCCCGGTGACGATCCGGCAGCGGCGCTGCGTCAGGCGCTCTTCGCGGCAGCCGACTCACTGGTGCTCGATGCTTCGACGCGCGAGCGCCAGACCGGGCTGCAGCGCCAGCGAGAAGCCAACTCGCGCGACTTCTTTCGCGACAACGCCGAGCGCTTCGTCAGTCAGCGCGACCTCATTGCCGCGCCGGAGCGCTACCGCGGGGCGGTGGAGAGTGCCCTCGACTCGCTGGCAGCAAAGGGCGGCACCGCGCTCGAGATCGGCCCCGGCGACGGCTGGCTGCTGCCTTACCTGAGCCGTCACTTCGATCAGGTGATCGCGCTGGACAACGCCGAAGCCATGCTCGAACGCGCGGCAGCGACGGCGGCAGAGTGCGGCCTCGGTAACATCGAATTCATCCTCGGCGATACGAGCCACGAGCGCCTGGGCAAGATCGGCGCCGACCTCGCAGTGCTGAACATGGTCCTGCACCACACACCGCAGCCGGCGGCGACGCTGCGCGAGGCCGCCGAGGCGCTGGCGCCCGGCGGCGTGCTGCTGGTCACAGAGCTTTGCGAACACCAGCAGGGCTGGGCGCGCGAGAGTTGCGGCGACCTGTGGCTTGGCTTCGCCCCCGAGGCGCTCGAAAAATGGGCCGCCGAGGCCGGGCTGCGCGATCTCGCCAGCAGCTACCTCGGCCAGCGCAATGGCTTCACCCTGCAGCTGCGCCTCTTCGGCGCCGCCACCGATAACGTTGTAAAGGAAACTGTATGAGCGATTACGGCATCTTCACCTCGGAATCTGTCTCCGAGGGGCATCCGGACAAGATGGCGGATCAGATTTCTGATGCGATTCTCGACCACATCCTCAAGGATGACGCCAATGCGCGCGTCGCCGTCGAGACGCTCGTGAAGACCGGCATGGTCGTCGTGGCGGGAGAAGTCACCACCAGCACCTATGTCGACCTCGAGGACATCGTTCGCGACGTGGTCCTGGACATCGGCTACACCAGCTCTGACGTGGGTTTCGACGGTGCCTCCTGCGCCGTGCTCAACGCCATCGGCAAGCAGTCCCATGACATCGCCATGGGCGTCGATGAAGCCGACGACAAGGAGCAGGGCGCGGGCGACCAGGGCCTGATGTTCGGCTACGCGAGCAACGAGACCGAGGTGCTGATGCCGGCACCGATCTATTACGCTCACAGGCTCATGGAGCGCACGCGCGATGTGCGCAAGAGCGGCGCCCTGCCGTGGCTGCGCCCCGACGCCAAGAGCCAGGTCACGCTGCGCTACGACAACGGCAAGCCGGTGGCCATCGACGCTGTGGTGCTGTCGACGCAGCACGATGCCGACGTCACCCAGGGCGAAATTCACGAGGCGGTGATGGAGCACGTCATCCGCCCGGTGCTCCCCGAAGAGTGGCTCCACGAGGGCACGCGCTACCACATCAACCCGACGGGCCAGTTCATCATCGGCGGCCCGGTCGGCGACTGCGGTCTCACGGGCCGCAAGATCATCGTCGACACCTACGGCGGCATGGCCCGCCACGGCGGCGGCGCCTTCTCGGGCAAGGACCCGTCGAAGGTCGACCGCTCGGCGGCCTATGCAGGCCGCTACGTGGCCAAGAACATCGTCGCCGCCGGCCTCGCGGAGCGTTGTGAGATCCAGGTCTCCTACGCGATCGGCGTGGCGGAGCCGACGTCGATCTCGGTCAATACCTTCGGCACGGGCCGCGTCGACGACGCGCGCATCGGCGAACTGATCCGCGAGCACTTCGACCTGCGACCGAAAGGGCTCATCGAAATGCTCGACCTGAAGCGCCCGATTTACCGCAAGACGGCTTCCTATGGTCACTTCGGGCGTGAGGATACGGACTTTACCTGGGAGAAGACGGATCGTGCGGAGGCGCTGAAGGCGGCGGTTTGATCTGTGAGTAGCCGCTCTGGATTTCGTAGCTCTGGTCACGGGGTGCTCTGGACTTCGTAGCACGGGCCGCGCGGCACTGGGGGTGTACTTGAGGGACGCCAAGGGACTGCCATCCATGGCTGGCTTACGATCGCCATCCATGGCGATCGGTACCCTCAAATACACCCCCCAGTACCACACGTCCCTTTGGCAGTGCCCGATTGAGAGCTCGGCAGGGCGACGGCAACAGCAGGAACAAAAACAAGGCGCAAAGGCCCAAGCGGTCAGGCCTACGCAGACTCGGAGCTGGGGGCGG
>JAZBOX010000161.1:0-3118 GCA_036351355.1 Halieaceae bacterium | reverse complement strand
TGGCCGGGAAGTGCCTGTGAGGGTGGCGGTCGGGATCACCAGGAGTCGCGTCGAACTCGCCCGAAAGCTGGCGGCTGCGGGTGACGGCTTTGGAGCGCAGCTCGAGCTTCTACTAAGCGGCCACTGAGCACCGGCCCGTAACGCCGGGGTCCAGGCTGAAACTCTCCAACCTCAACCTTGGGCCTCGGAGACGGCAGCCGACCCACAGCTGCCAGTCCCGCTTTCTGTCTAACGCGTCGCGCAATCGGCGACGGCAACAAGCAGCGGATTAACTCAACAGTCTTCAGCGGGCAGGATATCCACGCAGGGGTAGCGGCCCCCGACTTGGTGATCGCGCTGATCGAGGGTGAGAGCGAAGGTCGGGATGCTGCTGGGCCGTCCACGGACTGGGACGCTCGGTCGAATGGAGCCCCGCTTCGCGTCCGAGCGGCCGTGGCTCTGGTCGTTCGGCGCCTCCCGTCGAGCGGCTGCCATGGACCCGTCTTGCGCCAATCCGCCCGCGGCAATAGGGCTGGGAGGCGGGCGGGTTGGGCACTGTCCGAAATAGCGAACCTTTCCCTGCCCTCGGTCAAAAGGTCGTGATTCGTCCCGGCGCCCCGTGATGGACTTCAATGAGATCTTTCCCTCACTGTGATTCTCTAGAGAGGCCATGGAGGGTGGTTGGCAGCCAATGCGAGCCCGCCGGAACGGATCAAGAACGCAACATTGATGAGCAAGCGCGACGGGGCCGTCCGTCTCTCCTCGGTAGAGACATGCTGTCGGTGTTTCGCCTGCCGGCCCGACTACGGTCGGGTTGGCCGATTCGAGGTTTTGGCCATGTCAGACAAGAACCTGCTACTCGCCGCGATCGCCGCGATCGCCGTCGGATTCAGCCCCAGCCTCCTCGCGGCCGGTGGCCAAAACGGCTACAACAATCCCAAGGGTGATATCCCGGACGATACCTATAACGAGCCCTTCGCGAACTATGACAACGAAGGCCGGATGATGGTCTTTTGTGCCGAAGACGAGCTACTGGTCGTCGTGCCAGCCGAAGGCGGTGCGCTCGAGATCACCTGCCAGGTCGTCGATTAGCCGCCCAGAGCGCATCCCGCGCATCGATACGGGAGCGGGTCCGGGGGAAGCGAGAACCGGTAGAGGAACGCCGACAGTAGGCACGAGGGCAGTCGGCTGGGTGTATCGGGGCGGCCCAGACGAGCCGTCGCGGGCCTGGCCGGGTGCCTGTTGGCTCGATCAGCGGCCGCTCACCGTTTAGGGGAGAATACCGACAAGACGGGGGTGAGATCCCTCGACTACAATTGACGCGACCTCGCGGTGGAGGCGCTCGGCGGGCACCGGAAGTATGTGGGACGGACCCGGGACCTCGCTGGGCGTTGGAGCCAGCACCCGCCAACGGCAAGCTAGCGTTTGTAAACGTCAAAATCGGGTACGGATCAGGTACAGCGGTTTTCGCAAAGGGGCGATCAGCGTCCGAGAGGGATGATGCGCTTGCAGCAGGTGATAGGCATCGGCGCGGACATGGGGTAGGTCGCGCGCGTGGTGGGGTTCGTGCAGAGACAGGACGCAGAGCGGCTGTTTCTGCCGCGAAAGTTCGAGCCCGGCAACGGCCCCCGATGGCTCACGGGTGGTTTTCCGTGGAGCGGGCCTGTGGTCAAAGCAGTGAGGGGACACCTGAATCACCGACGCGCCGCTCCCGCAGACGGCGCTCGTGGAGGGCGCCGACGGCGAGGTGGAACTCAGAACCTGGGCGCGGTTTGCGGCGCTCATGAACAAGCGCTGTTTCGGTCAGGGATAAGTCATCGCAGCCGGCACCGTCGACTGTATTCTCGGGACGGCTGCGGTTCACGACGCGGAGCAAGGTGTGCAGTTCAACTTCGTCGATGGAATCGAGACGCTGATGCCCGGGGATCGTCTGCGGGCATTTCATCGCGTCTCGCCGGGCGAGGCACAGGCTCCGCGGGTCTATGGGCCTGCGGGTTGCATGCTGCCAATGCTGGTATTCGAGGCGGTGGGGCAAGCGGCGGCGTGGCTCATCGCCGAGGCCACCGAGCACAAGCGGCGATTGCTGGTCGTCATGGTTCCGCACTTAAGGCTGCTGGCGCCTGCGCCTCAGGGCTCGCTGCTGCAGCTCAACGCGGAGATCGATCAGCTTCGTGGGGACAGCGTGCGCTTCACCGGAAACGTGAAGATCGACGGGAAACCGATCCTAACCGCGGAGAAGGTGATGGGCTTCCTCGCGCGGCTGGAGACGCTCACCGATCCCGAGGCTTCGATGCACGATCTCGAGGCGCTCATGGTCGCCGAGGCCACGCACACCAGGGACGACGTGTTCGTGCCGCCGGAGCTGCTCATTGACGAGATTGTCGCAGAGCAGCCCGGCGAGCGGATCGAGGCACAAACCCTCGTGCCCACGGACGCGCCGCAGTTCGCCGATCACTTCCCGCGGCGACCGCTCATGCCCGGCTCGCTGCTGGGTGAGATCGTTGCGCAGCTCTCCGCGCGCGTCGTGGCGGATGGCGGTGACCAACAGTTCTCGCTGACCGAGGTGAAACGGGCGCGGTTCCGCGAGCCCGTAGTTCCCGGCGATACGCTGTGGGTCGTGGTGACGCGCAACAGCGATCTCGGCGCCTACGGCGAGGTGTTTGTGGACGGGGATCTCAAGGCGTCGGGGCAGTTCGAATTCACACCGGTTGAGGTCGACTCGGTCGAGCGCGCGCGGCGGGCGAGAATCTGGTCCAGCATCTCTTGAGGCGAATACGCAATGGGAATTGAGGGGTGTTCTGAGGAGCGCTTTCGCGACTAGCTCTGTTCTACGGACTGCGGCGGATACTGCTGCTCGGCGGTCGGTAGCGCCGACATCCCCGCCTTCCTGAGGGGCGGCGGGGGCTGTGCCTCCTCGCAGCCTTCGCGAGAAGACGACGGGCGGGGCACGCCGCCTCTTCCAAGCGGCGCTCCTATTTGTTGACGGCGTGCTCCACGCGCTGCAGCAGCGATGAGTGGGTCTTCTGCGCGTCGCCCGGAAGCATGCGCACGTTATAACTACAGCTCGCTGCGCACGGCCTTCCAGCGCACGCTCCATCGACTATCGCTGCCGATTGTCGTCGAAACTGCAATGTCTCTT
>JAZBOX010000160.1:0-2890 GCA_036351355.1 Halieaceae bacterium | reverse complement strand
CTCTGGGGAATCGCCGCTTACTGGGCCTGGCGCGGCCACTGGATCTACAGCTGGGATGAAGCCCTGTGGATTCTCGGCTTCATGGCCATCGGCATGAACCTGAGCGAGTGGCGGAAGGAGATCGAAGGGGAGCGTCCGCAGGCGGCACCGCCGTCGTTTTCCTCCGCCTGAGACGCCTCCTCAGGAGCCGAACTCCCACTCGAAGTACAGCGCGTTCACATTCGTGCCGCCGTAGACATTGTCGTAGATGTCCGCGTTGGCAAAGATGCCCGAACGGTGATGCACGTAGAAACCGAAAAAGAGATTGCGCAGGCTGTCGACTCCGAGCAGGTCGCCGGTGGAGACGTCGAGGCTGAATTCCAGGTAGTGCAGCAGGCGGCTTTTGCGCCGGTTCTTTTCCTCGGCTTTCTGCTGCTCCAGCGCCGGCACGCTGCCGGCGTAGGAGAATCCATGGCCGAGACCAATGCGCGTTTCAACCCGCTGTGACCAGGGAAAGCGCCGAAACAGCGCCTTGTAGGCGAGGACGCCCTCGAGGAAGTTGTCCTGCTGGCCGTTCTCGTCGCGATAGGCCAAGCCCGCAGACAGCCAGCCCTCGATGGGCAGCGTGAAGAGCGTTTCCGTCAGCTGACGGGAGCTGTAGACGCTCAGCAGCCTGCTGCCTCCACCGCCGTCGCAGTTGAATTCGCCGCGCAGGATCGCGTTGAATTTTGTCGCCGTCGTACAACCATAGGCGACGCGCAGCATCGTAGCGTTGCGATTGTTGCTGAAAAAGTTGAAGTCATCGCCCCGGCGCGGCAGGCGCAGGTCATCGAATTCGTAGCGGTAGCTCAGGTCGATTCGAGCCACCGTCGTGTCGGCAATGACGGGGCTCTCAAGAATCTCACCGGAAAAGCTCTGGTAGGAGAGGTTGGCCGCAAAATGATGCTGTCGCCATGCCGTGTAGCGCGCGGCGAGGCCGGCCGCCCAGGCGGAGCTGCCGCCGACTTCGAAGACCGGGCGCACCGCCGTGGCCTCGTCTTCACGGACACCGAAGTAATAGTCGGCCTTTTCCGACGACAGGTAGCGATACTGGGCCCAGGGCTCGATCTGCCAGGGTCCACTGCGCAGCACGCGGGCCCAGTTCAGGCGTAGCTCCGCACCATCGTGCATGCCGGTAACGTCGTGGCGAAACTCCACGCCGAAGCGGCCCAGAGAGGTCTTGCGCGTCAGCTCAACGGCGCCCTCGAAGGTATTCTTGCGCTCCATGCCCTTGAGCGGGTCATCCTCATCGCGCACCTCGCCCGTGGCGCTGAAGAACGTGTGGTCGTTGTATCCCTGAATGAAGTAGCTGCCGAAGACGTCGAGCTGCCAGCGCTCGTTATCGACGGCGTGCCAGCCGAAGTCCGTAGTGTCGAGAAACAGCCGCTCGCCCGTGTAGACGAACGTGGGCATGAAGTCCGTGCGGTCCTTCTCACCAGCGTAGATCGAGGTCTGCCAGCTGTAGGCCACGCCGGTGGACCAGTTCCCGCTGCGGTCTTCCGGATCGAGTTGCCGAGCGTCATTGAAGGCCGTCGCCCCGGCGCATGCCAGGGTTGTCACAAACAAGACAAGTGCGAAGTGCCTGAGCACGCGAAGTGGACTCCGAGCGCGGGGGAGGTGCCTCAATCATCGCATGTTCCGCCGTGTGGTCGACACCGGTGCCGTCTGAGGTGCCGTCCGAGACAGCCGCGCCCGTAGCCGCCGCGTGTAACGCCCGCCCCGCTGGTGGAAATCGTCTAGGTGAGCCCCGGCGGCGTCTGCCGCGACCGTGGGTGTACCCAGAAGGGCTTGTCCCGGATCGTGCACAGGGCCATCTTGCGGATCGGGCGGAGTTCCTTGTAGTGATAGATCTCCGCCCAGATCTCGCCGCCGAGCGCCCTTGTTTCCACAACGGCAAAGGCGATATTGGCCTTCACCGCCGGGGACCACATGGCTGAAGTGATGTAGCCGATTTCGTGGCTGCAGGCCTCGTTGTTGTAAAGGATCGAGCCCTCCGTGGTCTTGTTCCCCTCGATATCCAGCTTCAGAAGCCTTCGCTTCAGGCCTTTTTGCTGTTGTTCCAGCAGAGCCCTGCGGCCATTGAAATGCGGCTTCCTGAAGTCGACGATCCAGTCGAGGCCCAGCTCGAGGGGCGTGTGGTCGAATTCGAAGTTGACGGTCTTGAGCGCCTCATTGAACTCCATGTAGGGCATCAGGAAGCCCGCTTCGAGGCGCGCCATGTTGGTTGCCGCTTCGCCATAGGGCTGTATCCCGTAATCCTCGCCAGCGGTGTAAAGCGCGTCCCAGAGCGCCAGGGCATGGTCCGCGTCGATCCACAGTTCGTAGCCGAGGTCGCCGGTGAAGCCCGTGCGCGAGATCATCAGCTCGGTGCCGTCGAAGGGCACGCGCGTGATCCCGAAAGGCTTCAGTTCAGCGACCTGCTCAAAACCCATGCGCTTGAGAACGGCGAAGCTCGTCGGCCCCTGTAGCGACAGGGCGGCGAGGTCTTCCGTGTACTCGCGGATGGTGAGTTCCTCGAAGCCGAGGGCGCTCTTGCGCAGCCAGGCCAGGCAGGGGCTGCCGCAGGTGAGCATGTAGCGCTCTTCACCCAGGCGGAAGATCGTGCCGTCGTCGATCATGCGCCCCGAGTCCGTGCACCAGCAGCAGTAGGTCACGCGGTCGACGCGCAGCTTGCTCACGTCGCGCGTGACCATGCGATTGAGCATGGCCATCGCGTCGGGGCCCTCGATGAGGTACTTCTGCATCGGGCAGATGTCGTAGGTGCCGCAGGTGTTGCGGATGCAGAAGTACTCGTAGCCCGCGTCGTAGTAGTAGTCGGCGAACTTGAAGCCGTTCCACGAGGACCAGGCGTCGCGCAGGTTCAGCGGGGCCT
>JAZBOX010000159.1:0-26966 GCA_036351355.1 Halieaceae bacterium | reverse complement strand
GGCTGCGTGACCTCCATGAAAAACACCATCCACGCGGCTGAGGGAACTCCGCGACGCTGGTATCATCTATCCCTATTTCACACACCGACATGTTCACAGTCGAGCGGCGACCGCTGATCATCCTTAGTCCGGTTGAAATCCAGAAGGGTTCAGCGCCGGCCTGCGGACGTGAAGACGCCAGCGGCGACAGCAGCGAAGACAACAGCGAAGACAACAGCGATGAAAGCGATACATTCCGAATTCAAGTCTCAGGCCGAGTCTCAGGCCGAGTCTCAGGTAAAGCCCCGGGCCAACGGCCTGGCCGACCCCGAGGCCGCCTCAGCATCCATCACGACCGTGTCCGCTGCCGCGTTCGCCGTCGGCGCAAGGCTTGCCGCGGCTTGCCGCGCTCCGATCAGAACCGCCGCGCTGTTGCTTGCTGCGCTGTTCGTCACGTCGCTGCCTGCGGCTCTCGCTCAGGATGGCGATGCCGTTGATCCGGCCGTGGAGAAGCGTCTGCGGGCGGTGCTCGGCGCTCCCGCCGTCGACCTTCCCGTCGAATCGATCAGCCGGAGTCGGATGCCGGGCATGTACCGCGTCCAGCTTGAACAGGGTCCGCAGCTTTATGTCACCGAGGAAGGCGACTTTTTCATTCTTGGCGATCTGTTCAGCGTCGGCGCCGAAGGCTTCGTGAACATCGCCGAGCAGCAGCGCTCCGTGGCGCGCCAGGCGGCGGTTGACGCGATTCCCGATGACAAGAAGATCATTTTCCCGGCCAAGGGCGAGACGCTCGCCCACCTGACGGTGTTCACGGACGTCTCCTGCTTCTATTGCCAGAAGCTGCATAAGGAAGTGCCCGAGCTCAATCGCCGGGGCATCGAGGTGCGCTATCTTGCCTATCCGCGCCAGGGCATTGGTTCGCCCGGTTTCCGCCAGCTTGCCAGCGCCTGGTGCGCCGATGACCGCCAGGGCACGCTCACGCGCCTCAAGAACCGCGAAGAGCTGCCCGAGAACGTCTGCCCGGGCAATCCCGTAGCCGAGCAGTTTGCCCTTGGCCAGGAGCTCGGTGTGCGCGGCACGCCGGCGATCGTGATGCCCAGCGGTGAGATGATTCCCGGCTACAAGAGTGCCGACGATCTCGCCACGCTGCTTGGTGTCAACTGAGGGCGGCGTCCGCCGCCCCCTCGTTCGGCCATTGATCCGACCCCCTATTCGACCGTCTATTAGACCATGGAAGATCAGTTTCAGCGCATACAGCGCCTGCCCCCCTATGTCTTCAGCATCATCGGTGAGCTGAAGCAGCAGGCGCGTACGGCGGGTGAGGACATCATCGATTTCGGGATGGGCAACCCGGATCAGCCTACGCCGGCGCACATCGTCGATAAGCTCGTGGAGACGGCGCGGCGTGGCGATACGCACCGCTATTCGCAGTCCAAGGGTATTCCGCGCCTGCGCAAGGCGATCTGCGACTGGTACCGCCGGCGCTACGACGTCGAGCTGGATCCCGAGCGCGAGGCCATCGTGACGCTCGGTTCCAAAGAGGGTCTGGCGCACCTGGCGCTCGCGACCACAGGCCCTGGTGACGCGATTCTGGTGCCGAATCCGTCCTACCCGATCCACCCCTACGGCTTCGTGATCTCCGGCGCTGATATACGCCACGTACCCGTTGGCAGCAGTGAATCCGAGTTCTTCGACGAGCTCGAAAGCGCGATCCGCAACAGCTGGCCGCGCCCGAAGATGCTGGTTCTGAACTATCCGGCCAACCCGACGACGCAGTGCGTTGAACTGCCTTTCTTCGAGAAGGTGATCGAGATCGCGCGTGAGCATCAGATCTGGGTGATTCAGGATCTGGCCTACGCCGATCTCTGCTTCGATGGCTACGTGGCGCCGTCGATCCTGCAGGTCGAGGGCGCGCGCGAGCTCGCCGTTGAGTTCTTCAGTCTTTCCAAGAGCTACAACATGCCCGGCTGGCGCATCGGCTTCTGCTGCGGCAACGAGACGCTGGTCGCCGCACTGGCGAGAATGAAGTCCTACCTCGACTACGGCATGTTCACGCCGGTGCAGGTCGCGGCTATCGCTGCGCTGGAGGGCGATCAGTCCTGCGTAAGCACGATCAACGCGATGTATCGGCAGCGTCGCGATGTGCTCTGCGAGGGGCTCAACGCCGCCGGCTGGTTCGTCGATCCTCCCGCGGCGACGATGTTCGTATGGGCGCGCATACCCGACGCCTATGGCGAGATGGGGTCGCTCGAATTCAGCAAGAAACTGCTGCGCGACGCCAAGGTGGCGGTATCACCGGGCGTGGGCTTCGGGGAATACGGAGAGGGCTACGTACGCTTCGGCCTGATCGAGAATGAGCACCGTACGCGGCAGGCGCTACGCAGTATCAAACGCATGTTCCGGGAGGACGGTCTCCTTGCTGCCTGAATCAAAAGCCGCCCTTCGCATCGGCGTCTGCGGTAATGGAACCGTCGGCGGTGGCACCATCGATCTGCTGCTCGGCGAAGGCGAGCTGCTGACCCGGCGTGCCGGTCGCGAACTTCTGCTCACGCGGATCGGCGCGCGGCGCGATCGCGATGACTGCCACAGCGGCTCCGTTCCTGTGCACCGCGACCTGCTCGAGGTGGCGAGGGCCGACGATGTCGATGTCCTTGTCGAATGCATCGGCGGTACGGACCTCGCGCGCGAACTCGTCGAAGCGGCGATCGATGCGGGCAAGTCGGTGGTCACGGCCAACAAGGCGCTCATCGCCGAGCACGGCAACGAGTTGCTGGCCCTGGCCGAAAAGCGCGGTGTCAGCCTGCTGTGCGAGGCGGCCGTCGCCGGCGGCATACCAATCCTGAAGAGCCTGCGCGAAGGTCTCGCCGCGAATCGCGTGGACAGACTGCGCGGCATCATCAACGGCACCGGTAACTTTATCCTCACGGAGATGAGTGCCGCCGGCCGCTCCTTCGAGTCCGTGCTCGGCGAGGCGCAGGAGCTCGGATACGCCGAGGCCGACCCGACCTTTGACGTCGAGGGCATCGATGCGGCGCACAAGCTGACGATCCTGGCTTCGATCGCTTTCGCCATGCCGCTGAACTTTTCCGCCGTGTACTGCGAGGGGATCAGCCGCGTCAGTGCCGAGGATCTCGCCTTTGCCGCGGAGCTCGGCTATCGCATCAAGCATCTCGGTATCGCCAGGCAGCATGCCGAGGGCGTGGAGCTGCGCGTGCACCCGACGCTGCTTCCGAAGCGTTGCCTGCTCGCGAACGTCGACGGCGTGCTCAATGCAGTGGAACTCGCCGGCCATGCGGTCGGTCCCGTGCTGAGCTCCGGCGCCGGCGCCGGGCGCTTCCCCACGGCCTCCGCCGTGGTCGCCGACCTGGTAGATCTGGCTCGCGCCGGCGATGGGGGCATCGCCTGTCTCGGCGAGCCGCTGTCGCAACTCAGACAGCCCGCAGTCCTGTCCATGGAAGCCGTGCGCACGGCCTGGTACCTGCGCCTCAAGGTAGAGGATCGCCCCGGCGTCATGTCCGAGCTTGCTCGCTGCCTCGGTGCCGAGGGCATCAGCATCGAGGCGCTGATCCAGAAACCTCCTAAGGCCCGGGGCGAAGCCGTAACGGTAGTCGTGCTCACCGACGTTGCGCGCGAGGACGCGATGCGCCGCGCCGCGGCCGCGATCTCCGGGATATCGGCGGTGCGCGACGGGCCGCACATGATCCGTGTCGAAACTGAAGACGATGAGTAGGGCCGATGCCTGAGCTTGCCGCGACAGCGCTCGCCGAGCCGATCCGCTACCTGAGTACCCGGGGGCAGGCGCCCGAACTCGGCTTCGAGGACGTGCTGCTTGCCGGTCTTGCCAGCGATGGCGGTCTCTACGTGCCCTCATCGCTGCCGCACTACGACGCGGAGGCGCTCGAGGCGATGCGCGAGCTGGACTACCCGGAGCTGGCGGCGCAGTTGCTGCAGCCCTTCGTCGGCGAATGCTTCGATCCGCAGGAACTGCGCGCGCTGGTGGACGAGAGCTATGCCGCCTTCCGCCACGACGCCATAGCGCCCCTCGTGCAGCTGTCCCGCGATCAGTGGGTCCTTGAGCTGTTTCATGGCCCGACGCTGGCCTTCAATGATTTTGCCCTGCAGCTGCTCGGACGCCTCCTCGATGCGGTGCTCGAGCGTCGCCGCGAGAAGATCGTGATCATGGGCGCAACCTCGGGAGACACGGGCTCGGCGGCGATCGCCGGATGCCGCGACTGCGCGAACGTCGACATCTTTATCCTCCATCCGCACGAGCGCGTCTCGCCGGTGCAGCGGCGGCAGATGACGACGCTGAGCGGACCCATCGTTCACAACCTCGCCATCGAGGGCAGCTTCGATGACTGCCAGGACATGGTGAAGGCGTCCTTCCGCGACCAGTCCTTCCTGCCCGACGGTCGTCGTCTCGTGGCGGTCAATTCGATCAACTGGGCGCGGATCATGGCGCAGGTGGTGTATTACTTCTACGCTGGCCTGGCGCTCGGTGCGCCGCACCGAGCCGCATCCTATTCGGTGCCGACGGGCAACTTCGGCGATATCTTCGCCGGCTATCTGGCGGCGCGCATGGGCCTTCCCGTCGATCGCCTGATGATCGCGACGAATCGCAATGACGTGCTTCACCGCCTGCTCAGCAGCGGTAGCTACGAGCGCAGCGAGCTCCACAAGACACTGTCGCCGAGCATGGATATCAGCGTGTCGAGTAACTTCGAGCGCCTGATGTTCGACCTCTACGATCGCGATGCCGGGGCCGTAGCCGACCTGATGGAGCGCTTTGGCCACGGCGCTATCGAGCTGTCCCCGGAGGCCCTCCGTGGTGCTCGCGAGCGCTTCCTCAGCGAGCGCGTAGACGACGAGGCCACGCTGGCCTGCATTGCTGAGGTGTGGGGACGTTGTGCCTATCTCCTCGACCCGCACAGTGCCATCGGCGTGACTGCGGCGCGCCGTGCGGCCAGGAGCGAGCCTCGCGGCGTGCCCTGGGTCACGCTCGCCACGGCGCATCCGGCGAAGTTTCCCGACGCGATCCGCGTCGCGGGCGTGGGCACGGAAGCACCGCTGCCCGCGCATCTCGCCGATCTCTTCGAGCGCAGCGAACACTTCGACGTGCTGCCCAACGATCTCGCTGGCGTCCAGCGATTCATGGCGTCGCACCTCGGGGCCTGATTGAGCGGATTCGCGCGCAGCCTGCGGCGGCGACCCGTTCCACCGGCGCCGGATCTCGGTCACCTGCCGCCGCTGCTTGCGCGGGTCTACGCGGCGCGTGGCGTCAGCAGCGCGGCGGAGCTGGAGTTGCGACCCGACCGGCTGATCCCGCCCGCGACCATGAAGAACATCGATGCCGCGGCCGAGCGCGTCCACCGCGCGATCGAGGCGGGTGAGAGAATCCTTATCGTGGGGGACTTCGACGCCGATGGCGCGACCAGCGTCGCCATGGGCCTAGATGCGTTGCGACGCATGGGCGCGGCGAACGTCGACTATCTGGTGCCCAACCGCTTCGAGTACGGCTACGGGCTGACACCCGAGATCGTCGAGCTCGCACAGCCGCGCGCGCCGCGGCTGATCATTACCGTGGACAACGGTATTTCCTCCATCGACGGTGTCGCGGCGGCGAAGGCGCGGGGCATCGACGTCGTGGTGACGGACCATCACCTGCCCGGCAGCCGCCTTCCCGAGGCGCAGGTGATCCTGAACCCGAACCAGGAAGGCTGTCCCTTTCCGAGCAAGGCGCTGGCCGGCGTCGGCGTGATGTTCTACCTCCTGCTTCAGCTGCGTGCGCGCCTGCGCGAGGCGGGGTGGTTCGCGGCGCGAGGCATTGCCGAACCCAATCTGGCGACCTACCTCGATCTCGTTGCGCTGGGCACGGTGGCCGATGTCGTGCCCCTCGATCGCAACAACCGGATCCTTGTCGAGGGCGGACTCGCGCGCATGCGCCGCGGCCAGGCCCGGCCCGGCATCGCGGCGCTGCTGTCCGTGGCTGGCCGTGACCCGCGGCAGCTCGTGGCCGCAGACCTCGGTTTTGCCGTCGGGCCGCGGCTCAACGCCGCAGGTCGCCTCGACGACATGGCCATCGGCATCGAGTGCCTGCTCTGCGAGGATCCGCAGCGCGCGCGCGAAATGGCGCTTGTTCTCGACTCGATGAATCGCGAGCGTCGGCGCATCGGTCAGGACATGGAGGATCAGGCGCTGCGTGCGCTCGAGGGTATCGAAGTCGATCGGGCGCGCCTGCCTCCCGCGCTGGTGCTGTTTAACGAAGACTGGCATCAGGGCGTGGTGGGTATTCTCGCGTCGCGCATCAAGGAGCGCTATCACCGGCCGGTGATCGCCTTCGCCGATACGGGGGAGGGCATGCTCAAGGGCTCCGGTCGGGGGCTCGCCGGTCTGCATCTTCGCGATCTTCTCGATCGCGTGGCCACGGAGAATCCGGGCCTGATCGAACGCTTCGGCGGTCATGCGATGGCCGCAGGACTGTCGCTTCCGCGCGCCCATTTCGATGCCTTCGTCGAGGCTTTCTGCGCGGTTACCGCCGTGGCGGGTGCGGCGGAGCTCGAGCCGGTCCTCGAGACCGACGGCGCCCTCGAAGCTGCCGACTTCGATCTTGCCATAGCCGAGGCGCTGCGCCGCGCCGGACCCTGGGGCCAGCATTTTCCCGAGCCGCTGTTCGACGGTGAATTCGAGGTGCTGTCGCAGCGCCTCGTCGGCGAGCGCCATCTCAAGCTGTCGCTGGCCTATCCCGGTGTGCCGCAGCCCCTTGAGGCGATCGCGTTTTCCGTGGATACGCAGCGCTGGCCCGATGACAGCGCTCGCAGGCTCAGTCTCGCCTACCGACTTGATGTGAACGAATATCGCGGCGTGCGGCGTCTTCAGTTGCTTGTCGAACAACTGGAACCGGCCTGACGCAGCGCGTTCGAGGCCCGGCAGGCAAGCTCTGCGCGGGTGGTGCGAGGGTGGCAGCGAAGTTTTCGCCAGTTGGTTATCATCTAAGCTATGGAAAACGCGCTAAATGATGCCGCGGGCGGTAGTTGCTGCCACAGCGCCCGGGCCCACGAGCACACGCCGGCAGAGGATCAGCACGCCTGCTGCGATGCGCCCGCGCGCCGCGACTGGCTGCTGCTGGGCTCGATCGCCGGGGTCGCAATCAGCCTTGTGCTCGCCAATCTACCGGTCGGCCTCGATCCCGACGGCGCCGCCGGCGTCTTTGTGGCGTCCGTCAGCGAGCTCCTCGGCCGCATGTGGTGGGGCCTCGCGCTGGGCGTACTGTTTGTTGGCCTGCTCGCCGGTGTGCCACGCGACCTCGTGGTCGCCGTGCTCGGTCGGCGCGCCGGCCTCGGGGGCATGTTCCGGGCGACCCTTGCCGGCGTTTTTCTCGACCTGTGCAGTCACGGCATTCTCGCCGTGGGCATGAAGCTCTACGAGCGCGGGGCATCGACGGGGCAGGTCATGGCCTTTCTTCTTGCCAGTCCCTGGAACTCGCTGTCGTTGACGCTGATTCTCTTCGGTCTCATCGGCGTGTGGTGGACGCTGCTGTTCATCGCGCTTTCACTGCTGATCGGGGTGGTCACCGGTCTGATCTTCGATCGCCTGGTGGCCGGTGGCCTGCTACGCGATAACCCGGCGCGGGAATCGCTGGCCGACACGGCAGACGCGGCCAGCCTTTGGCGAGACTACCGCGCCGGCTGGTCCTTCAGCGCCGCCGGTACGCGGGCGCTGCTGATGGAAGGCCTGCGCGGTTCGCGCGTGGTACTGCGCTGGGCGCTTTTTGGTCTGCTGCTGGCGGCGGCGATCCGCGCGCTCATGCCTACGGAAAGCTACGCCACCTGGTTCGGCGCCAGCGTCGGTGGCCTGTGGCTGACGCTGCTGGCGGCCACGGTGATTGAGGTCTGCTCCGAGGGGGCGACGCCGATCGCCGCCGACCTTATGAATCGGGCGAGCGCACCCGGCAACAGCTTTACCTTCCTCATGGCGGGCGTGGCGACGGACTACACGGAAATCATGTCCATCCGGGACACCACGCGCAGCTGGGCCATAGCGCTGTGCCTGCCGCTCGTCACCGTTCCGCAGGTGATGCTGATCGGCCTTCTGCTCAACCGTTTGTAGCTTCTTCTCGCTTCGAAGCCGGTTTCCGGCCGGCGCTTATGCCGTGCTCCCGGTTCTTCCGCCGTCATCGACTGGGTTAGAATGGGCGTCTTTTTCAGAGGCTGCACGAAGATGTTGGAAGTCAATCCCCTGCTGCAGGCGATCAAGGATATCGAGGCACGCACGTCCGTGCTGAGGGGGTATCTTTGACGTCGATAATCGGCGTGAAAGACTTTCTGAGGTAGAACTCGAACTGGCCGAACCTTCGGTCTGGGATAAGCCGGAGCGCGCCCAGGAACTCGGGCGCGAGCGCTCATCGCTCGAAGCCATTGTTTCCTCCATAGACACACTCGAAAGCGGGGCCGCGGACCTTGCCGACCTGGTCGACATGGCCGCCGAGGAGGACGATGCCGATGCCCTCGCGGATATCGAAGGCGAAATCGCGCAGCTCACCCGCGTCCTCGAGGAACTCGAGTTCCGCCGCATGTTCAGCGGTGAGATGGACGCGAATAACGCCTTCCTTGATATCCAGGCAGGGTCCGGTGGCACAGAGGCTCAGGACTGGGCCGAGATGATGCTGCGCATGTATCTTCGCTGGGGCGAGGCGCATGATTTCCAGACCGAGCTCATCGAGGTCTCCGCCGGTGAGGTTGCCGGGATCAAGAGCGCGACGATCAAATTCAGTGGCGAGTACGCCTTCGGCTGGCTGCGCACGGAAACCGGGGTGCACCGTCTGGTGCGCAAGTCGCCTTTTGACTCGGGCAATCGCCGTCACACGTCCTTCGCCTCGGTTTTTGTATCGCCGGAGATCGACGACAACATCGAGATCGAGATCAATCCGGCGGATCTGCGCGTGGACACCTACCGCGCCTCCGGCGCCGGGGGCCAGCACGTGAACAAGACCGATTCGGCGGTGCGGCTCACGCACAACCCCTCTGGCATCGTGGTGCAGTGCCAGACCGAACGCTCGCAGCATCAGAACAAGGACAACGCGATGAAGCTGCTGCGCGCCAAGCTCTACGAGATGGAAGTGCTCAAGCGCAACGAGGAAAAGCAGGCGATGGAAGACAACAAGGCGGACATCGGCTGGGGCTCGCAGATTCGCTCCTATGTTCTCGACTCGTCGCGGATCAAGGATCTGCGCACGGGCACTGAAACCAGCAATACGCAGGCAGTGCTCGATGGTGGCCTCGACGAGTTCATCGAAGCCTCGCTGAAGAGCGGCCTCTAGGTATGAGTAACGGGAGCGAACGGACCGAGGGCGAAGGCGCCGCGGTCGACGAGAACAAGCTGGTTGCCGAGCGCCGCGGCAAGCTCGCGCAGCTGCGCGAGCGCGGAAACCCCTTTCCCAACGACTTCCGCCGCAGCGCCACGGCCGGCGAGCTTCAGCGTGACTACGCCGACGCCGACAAGGCCTCGCTCGCCGAACAGAGTCTGCCCTTTGCCGTTGCCGGACGCCTGATCCGAAATCGCGGTGCCTTTTTGCTGATTCAGGACGGCGATGGTCAGATCCAGCTCTACATCGATCGCAAGGGCCTCGACGAGGCAACGCTCGGAGATATCAAGAGCTGGGACCTCGGTGACATCGTCGCTGCGCGCGGTACGCTGCAGCGCTCGGGCAAGGGCGACCTCTACATCAACATGGAGGAGGCGCGCCTGCTGACCAAGGCGCTGCGTCCGCTTCCCGACAAGTATCACGGTCTTGCGGATCAGGAGCTGCGCTACCGCCAGCGCTATGTCGACCTGATCGTGAATGCGGATTCGCGCGAGGTGTTCCGGCGCCGTTCGCGCATCATCAGTTACATCCGTGACTTCATGGACGGCCGCGGCTTTATGGAGGTGGAAACCCCCATGATGCAGCCGATACCCGGCGGTGCGGCGGCGCGACCCTTCGTGACGCATCACAACGCCCTTGACCTCGAGATGTATCTTCGCATCGCCCCGGAGCTGTACCTGAAGCGGCTGACCGTAGGTGGCTTCGAGCGCGTTTACGAAATCAACCGCAATTTCCGCAACGAGGGTCTGTCCACGCGCCACAATCCCGAGTTCACCATGCTCGAGTTCTACTGGGCCTACGCTGATTACCGCGATGCCATGGATCTGACCGAGGCGCTGCTGCGCGGTCTCGCTGACAGCGTGCTCGGGACGCAGGTGGTTCGCTACCAGGGCGAAGACTACGATTTTTCAACACCCTTTGCGCGCATGACCGTGCTCGAAGCGATCGAGCACTACAACCCGGAGCTGGACATGGCTCGCCTCGCTGATCGCGAGAGCGCCGCGGGCGTCTGCGCGGAGCTTGGCATCGAGGTACAGGCGGCCTGGGGTCTTGGAAAGCTCCAGCTCGAGGTCTTCGAAAAGACCGCCGAGCACCGGCTGCAGCAGCCGACGTTCATTACGGCCTATCCGACGGAGGTGTCGCCGCTTTCACGCCGCAATGACGAAGATCCCTTCGTCACCGATCGTTTCGAATTCTTTGTAGCGGGCCGCGAGCTCGCCAACGGATTCAGCGAACTGAATGATGCGGAAGACCAGGCGCAGCGTTTCCTCGATCAGGTCGCGCAGAAGGATGCGGGAGACGACGAGGCAATGCATTACGACGCGGACTACGTGCGCGCCCTCGAATACGGCATGCCGCCGACGGTTGGTGAGGGCATCGGCATCGACCGCCTGGTGATGCTGCTGACGGACTCGGCATCGATACGCGATGTGCTGCTCTTTCCGCACATGCGGCCCGAGTAGGCGATCCGTGCGCCTATTGCGCCTGTCTGATATGCGGCCGAACGTTCGCCGCGGTGGCCGCCGGCTGCTCATGTTCGGCGTACTCGGCGGGCTGGTGGCCTGTACCGCGACCGATGCCCCGCCGGAAGCCCCCGTGATGGCTCGCGACCCGAGCGAGGTCGAGCTTACGCTCAATCTCCCCGCCGAGACGGCGAACTGTGCCTGCGAAGCCGAGGAGGCGCAGGACCGGACCTTCCTCGAGCGTGGCATGCAGACGCTCGCCGAGGGCGATTACGTGGAGGCCGTGCAGTATTTTCAGCGCTATCGCCGTCTCGAAAAGGAGCCGCTGGCGCAGTGGGAAGCGGATATCGCCGTGGCCTACGCGAGCATGCTCCCGAGCAGCCCCTTCTACGACGTGGAAGCTGCCACCGCCGCCTATGTGAGCCTGCAGGCAAGAGAGCCGCAGGGCAACAAGCACCACGCGATCGTGCTTATGCAGCAGGCGCTGGAATCCTTCGTGCTGATGGATCGACACATCGCCGATCTCGAGCGGAGGAACACCATTCTCGAGGACGATCTCGACAAGCGCGAACAAGCGCTCAGGCGGCTTCGGGAACTGACACTGGGTCAGCCGGAAGGCGAACCGTAAAGGTCGAGCCCACGCCGGGCGAGCTTTCGACGTCGATACTGCCGCCCATAAGCTCACAGAAATCGCGGCTGATTGCCAGGCCGAGGCCGCTACCCCCGTATTCCTGACTGGTGCGATCGTCCGCCTGCACGAAGGCTTCGAAGATGTGCGCCTGCTCCCTTGCGCTCATGCCGATGCCCGTGTCGCTCACGGAAAAGATCAGCGTCTGCGTCTCTGCGTCGTGATGGGCGCGAACGGTGATCAGGCCGTCGCGGGTGAACTTGGTGGCATTACTGATCAGGTTGACTGCGATCTGGCGGAATTTGACCGCGTCGTTGAACAAGAGCGGCAGTGCCTCCAGTCCGCTGCAGTCCAGGCGGTTGCCGTTGCGGCGGAGCAGCGGATCGAGGCCGTCGAGAACGAGGCGCAGCGCCTCGGCGGGGTCGAATTCTTCGCGATTTAGCGTCATCTTGCCGGTCTCGATCTTGGACAGGTCGAGTATGTCGTCGATCAGTGCCAGGAGCTGTCGGCCCGACAGGACGATCTTGTCGAGATCGGAGCGGAACTGGCCGCGGTCGAGCTCACCCTCGTCGCCGAGTTCATCGTGGAGCATCTCGCTGTAGCCAATGATCGCGTTGAGCGGCGTGCGCAGCTCATGCGACACGTTGGCGAGGAAACGTGACTTGGCCTGGTTGGCGTCATCGGCGTCGCGCTTGGCACGTTTTTCGTCGTCGATGGCGTGGCGAAGTTTTTCGGACATGGAGTTGAACGCCGCCGCGAGGTCGCCGAGTTCGCCCTCGTCGTCGATATCCTCGATGCGATAGTCCAGCTCGCCGGCGCCGAGGCGCTGCGTGCCCCGCTTGAGGCGCTTCAGGTTGTCGTTGGTGTAGCGCACGAGAAAGTAGCCGAGACTCGCGGTGAGAAAGATCGAGGTGATAAAGCCAAGTACGGTGATACGGTCCGTGAGTGCGATCGTGCGGTCGATCACGTTGGCGCGCTGTACCGCGATGAACGCCTGGCGCTGTTCGAGCTCCTTCAGGCGCTGACTTGCTTCGAGGTAGGGAATCGGGTCGTCGACGTCGGACTCCCAGGTCGAGTCGTTGTAGTTGCTGTAGAAATCTTCCCAGCCCTGAAGCAGACGTTCGCTGCTGTCGCGCAGGCGCTCGAACTGTACGGTCGTCACGTCGCTGACCATGCGCCCCAGCGATGCGACAGAGTCGCGCGTGCTGCGGATACCGTTGATGGCCGTGCGCTGGTCGTCTTCGGCGAGGCGGTCTCCCGTGTTGTCGCGTAGCGTCGCCAGCACGAGAATCTTCTGACGCTGATCCTCGAGCTGCTTGGCGAGCTCCGTGGTCAGCTGTCCGGCACTCACCGCCTGGCGGTAGGCGACCATACTTTCGCTTCGCGCATAGCTGCCCCAGAAGTGCGTGCCCACATTGATCGCGAACAGGACGAGGATCGTCAGCAGGGACAGGATGAGGCGGCGGCGCAGGCTCATGAAGCGAGGAGGCGGCGGATCTTCTCCAGAAGGGCAGGAAAGTCGATCGGCTTCGTAGCGTAGTCGTCACAGCCGGCGGACAGCGCACGGTTGCGATCCTCGGCCATCGCGTGGGCGGTCAGCGCAATGATCGGCGTGCCGGCAAGCTCCGCATCGGCGCGCACGCGCTGGCAGACAGTCCAGCCGTCGATGACGGGCAGATTCATGTCCAAAAGCACCAGCTCGGGGCGTTCTTCGGCGAGCTTGCGCAGGGCCTGCTCGCCGTCCTCGGCTATCGTCGTCGCAAAGCCCGCCCGCCCCAGGCGACGGCTGAGCATGTCGCGGTTGAGCTCGTTGTCCTCGACCAGCAGCAGGCGCGCGGGAGCGGTCACGAGTCTTCTCCCAGCAGCGCGTGCACGCGTAGCTTCTCGTCGATCCCCGGTGCGTCGATCAGGCGTTGCTCGCCAAAAGCGTAAGCGCCGCCAAGGGCGCGTCGCGTTGAGTCCGCGATCAGCGTCTCGCCGCGCCCGGCGACGTCCTCGATGCGCGAGGTTACGTTCATGGCGTGACCCACAAAGCCGTACTTGCTGCGCCGTTCGGAGCCGATGTTGCCGGCGATTACCTTGCCCGTGTTGAGCGCGATGCCCATGGCCAGCACGGGGAGGTCCTCCGCTTCATTGGCGCGGTTGATCCCGACCATTGCAGCCTGCATTGCCAGCGCGCAGCGAGCGGCGCGGTCGGCGTCGTCGTGGTGGCGGCGCGGGGCGCCGAATACCGCGAGGATCGCGTCCCCGAGGAACTCATCGATCGTGCCGCCAAAACTGAGGATGATTTCCGTCATCGCACCGAGATAGCGATTGAGCATGGTGACCACGCGCTTCGCCGGAAGCTGCTCCGTCAGCGTGGTGAAGCCGCGGATGTCCGACATCATGATCGTGACTTCGCGCAGGTCGCCGCCAAGCTCAAGCCCCTCGGGCCGCTCAAGGATCTCCGTAACAATATCGTCGGACAGGTAGCGCCCGAAGGTCGCGCGGATGAAGCGCTCGTTGCGCTCGAGCTGTTCGCGGTAGAGGGCCTCGCGGTCGTGCCATCGCTTGCGTTCGATGCCGGCCTTGATGCGCGCGCGCAGAAGCACCGGGTTGAAGGGTTTGAACAGGTAATCGTCGGCGCCGGCCTCGATGCATTCGACGATGCCTTCCATGTCCTGCTCGCCGGAGATCATGATCACCGGTGTCGCGCGCAGCCGTGGCTCGGCCTTGATCCGGCGCAGCACCTCGCGGCCGTCCATCGCGGGCATCATGCGGTCGAGCAGCACCACGTCAACGTCGGCGTTGGCCAGCATGTCGAGCGCTTCCTCGCCTCCGGAGGCCGTGACCACGAAGTGGCCGCTGCGCGTGAGGTAGCGCGCCAGCAGTTCGCGATTCTCTTCGCGATCGTCGACGGCGAGGATAAAGCCGGGCTCGATATCCGCGCCTATGTCCGCAGCCTGAGCGGCGGACTGCGGAGCAGAAGCGGTGCTTGCCGCGGCGGCTTCCGGTGTGAGCTCGGGCGCCGCGGCTGCGCTGGTCCGCAGAACAGCGTCGAGCAGCGCCGTCAGCGGCGAGGCCGTATCAACGAGAGACTCCCGGAGCATTTCAGCGTAGCCGCGCAGCGCGCTGACGACGTTGCGCATCTCGTGCCGGTCCGTGGCGGGGTCGCCAAGCAGCGGGGCCAGCTGAGTCGCGCAGCGACGCAGCGCGTGCCAGTCCCCTAGCGCATCGCCTTCCAGGCCTTCGAGCTCAGCGGGGTGTGCATCGGCAAACCAATCGAGGCGCTCGAGTACCGCGGCCAGCGCTCCTTCACCCGCGGGCCCCTGCGAAACACTGTCTGCCGCCGATTCTGCTGCCGAAGCGTTCAAGGGTGCTGCCGTGGATGCGGTCGCGGCGGAGGTCGCTTCATAGCCCGTGCTCGCTTTCATCAACGCCGAGTATAGCCAGCCCTGCGACGCCGGGGAACGCATGCAGCGCATCGAGGCCTGCCGGGGAATTGGCCGCCGGCGGCGTTTTTGCCGATTAACGGATGCCTACGGCCGGGGCTTTGCGTTACCATGACGCGATTCTGGCAAGTGCGCAGGTGGTCGAAGCAGACTCCATGTTGCAGCAGGTTGAGATTTTCCAGGGCCTCTCGGAGGACGAACTGTCCGCGCTCTCGGAAAGCAGCACACACCGTTCCTTTCCCAAGAACACCGTGGTCATTCATGAAAATGACCCGGCCGATTCGCTGTACGTGATCGAAAGTGGCAAGGTTAAGGTGTACTGCAGCGACAAGAACGGCAAAGAGTTCATCATGAATACGCAGGGCGCCGGCGACTATTTTGGCGAGCTGGCCCTGCTTGATGACTCGACGCGTTCGGCATCGGTGAGAACCGTCGAGAAGAGCCATTTCTGCATTATCTTCAAGGACGATTTCAACCGGGTTCTCGAGCAGCATCCGAGCATTTCCGTCAAGCTGATCGCCAATCTCGCGTCGCGTGTTCGCAAGCTGACACAGGACGTGAAGAGCCTCGCCCTGCAGGACGTCTACGGGCGCGTGGCCAACGTGCTCATGGACCTGTCCGAAGAGCGTGGTGACGGCACGCTGTACATCGGCGAAAAACTGACCCAGCAGGATATCGCCGACCGCGTCGGTGCCTCGCGCGAGATGGTCGCGCGCATTCTCAAGGACCTCACGATCGGCGAGTACATCCGCTTCGAAGGCCGCCACATCATCATCAACACGCGGCTTCCAGCCAAGTATTGACGCCTCCCCGGGCTACGGCTCCTCAGTCTTCGTTTTGAGCACCTCGAGGCTCAGCTCCCCCTGCGCCAGCCGAGCACGCAGCTGCTGACCCGCTGCGGCCTCGCCGGCGTCGCGCAGCGCGCGCCCCTGCTCGTCGCTCAGAATCGCGTAGCCGCGCGTGAGAATTGCCAGAGGATTGAGACTGTCGAGCAGTTCCCGGTATCGGCGCAGCACGGCCCGTTCGCGCTCGAGGCGCCGCCTGGCAGCGCCCTCCAGTCCTCGCTTTGACGCCTGCATTTGTCTGCGCGCACTGTCGATGCCTCGCAGGGGCGAGCGGGCGCGCAGACGTCGCTTCAGTGCAGCGTGCTGCTGCCCTGACTGCTGCAGGCGGCGCCGGAGCGCGCTGCGCAGGCGCAGATCGGCGTCGTCGAGACGCTGCGACTGTTCGCGCAGGCGCTCGCCGGGGTGGCGCAGCCGCGCGGCGAGGCTATGAATCCGGAGCTGACCGCGACGAATGTTCTGGCGAAAACCCCGCCGCAGCTGCTGCCGCAGCGCGCTCAGGCGCCGCAACTGCTCCTCGCGGTCCTCGCTGAGGATTTCGGCGGCGGCGGAGGGCGTCGGCGCGCGCTGGTCCGCGGCGAAATCCGCGATGGTCACATCGACTTCATGACCGACCCCGACAACGACGGGCAGTTTGCTGGCGGCGATCGTGCGGGCCAGTGCCTCGTCGTTGAAGGCCCAGAGGTCCTCCAGGGAGCCGCCGCCACGGGCAACGATCAGCGCGTCGAAGTCGCAGTCCGGTCGAAGGGCGGCGAGGCGGTTGGCACGCTCTACGGCACGGCGCAGCTCGCCGGCGGCAGCCTCTCCCTGTACGGACGCGGCGAGGACCGTGACCCGGATCGAGGGGTTGCGGCGCTGCAGGACCTGAAGGATGTCCTGAAGCGCCGCCCCGCTGGGCGAGCTCACCACCGCAAGGTGCCGGACCTCCGCGGGCAGCGCGCGCTTGCGCTCGCCGTCGAACAGCCCCTCGGCGCGCAGGCGGTCGCGCAGCGCTTCGAAGCGGGCCTGGAGCGCACCGGCGCCGGCGGGTTCCAGAAATTCTCCGATGAGCTGAAACTCCCCGCGCCCTTCGTATAGTGATACGCGCGCCCGCAGGCGTACCTGGTCGCCGTTCTTCGGTACGTGACGCAGGCGCTGGTTGCGGTTGCGGAACATGGCGCAGCGGACCTGGGCGCGGTCATCCTTGAGGCTGAAGTACCAGTGCCCCGAGGCCGGACGCGCAAAGTTGGACACCTCGCCCTCAACCCAGACGAAGTCGAAGTGGCTCTCGAGGAGCGTGCGTGCCTCACGATTGAGCTCTGAGGGACTCAGTGCGGGGCGCGATTCGCTGCTTTGGGTCATGGGCGGGAGCAAAGGTCCTTACTGACTAGCGCGTCAAGGCGCTTTATAATTGCACGCTTTCCCCTGGGCGATGAACCCGATTGCCATCCGCTGGCGTAGCTCTGCGGAGGGACTCACTCATCCCGACCAAATCGGGACGCCCCCGACGCCGATGCGAGGCCTGCCCATGCTGCGAATAGACCAGGAAGCCCTCACTTTTGACGACGTACTGCTGCTGCCGGGTTACTCCGAGGTGGTTGCAACGGACGTGTCGATCAGGACCCGCCTTACGCGGGATATCGACCTCAATCTGCCCCTGGTTTCTGCGGCCATGGACACGGTGACCGAGTCGCGCCTTGCGATCGCGATGGCGCAGGAGGGTGGCATCGGCATCATCCACAAGAGCATGGGCATTGCCGATCAGGCGGCCGAGGTTCTGAAGGTCAAGAAGTACGAGAGCGGCATGGTCAAGGATCCGATCACGATCCAGAAGACCGCCACGATCGGCGAACTCATCCAGCTGACCGCGGCCGCCGGCATTTCGGGGCTTCCCGTGCTCGATGGCGATGACCTGGTCGGTATCGTCACGGCCCGTGACCGCCGCTTCGAAACGGAGCTCGACAAGCCCGTGTCGTCGATCATGACGCCACGCGACAAGCTGGTCACCGTGGAGGAGGGCGCCGACCTCGCCGAGGTGCAGCGCCTGCTGCATCAGCACCGCATCGAGAAGATCCTGGTTGTGAACGATCGCTTCGATCTGCGCGGTCTGATCACCGTGAAGGACTTTGACAAGGCCGAGAGCTTCCCCAGTGCCTGCAAGGATCGCTATGGTCGCCTGCGCGTCGGGGCGTCCGTGGGTACGAGTCCCGACACGGAAGATCGCGTGGCGGCGCTCGTCGCCGCCGGCGTCGATGTGCTCGTCGTCGACACGGCGCACGGTCACTCACGCAACGTCATCGAGCGCGTGCGCATGATCAAGGGCAGCTATCCCGATCTCCAGGTGATCGCTGGCAACGTTGCCACCGGTGAGGCGGCTCTCGCCCTCGCCGAGGTCGGCGTCGACGCCGTGAAGGTCGGCATCGGTCCCGGGTCCATCTGTACAACGCGCGTCGTTACGGGCGTGGGGGTGCCCCAGGTCACTGCCATCGCCGAGGCCGTCGCGGCGCTGTCCGGCAAGCACGATATTCCCGTGATAGCCGACGGTGGTATCCGCTTCTCGGGCGACATTGCCAAGGCAATCGCGGCGGGCGCGCATTCCGTGATGATGGGCAGCATGTTTGCGGGCACAGAGGAAGCTCCGGGCGAGGTCGAGCTGTACCAGGGACGTACCTACAAGTCCTATCGTGGCATGGGTTCGCTGTCGGCCATGGCCGGCAAGCAGGGTTCGTCGGACCGTTACTTTCAGGACTCGAGCCAGGGGACGGAGAAGCTCGTCCCCGAAGGCATTGAAGGTCGCGTGCCCTACAAGGGCCCGGCCTCGGCGATTATCCACCAGCTCATGGGCGGTCTGCGCTCGGCTATGGGCTACACAGGCAGTCCGGATATCGAAACCATGCGCTCGCGACCGAAATTCGTGCGCGTGTCGCTGGCGGGTATGACCGAGTCGCATGTGCACGACGTTTCAATCACGAAGGAAGCGCCGAACTATCCCGTCAGCTAGCCCATCCGCTAGCGCCCCCTCCCTGACTGGCCGCCAGCCTCAAGACAGAGCACGTCGATGACCGATATCCATGCCAGCCGTATCCTGATCCTGGATTTCGGTTCCCAGTACACGCAGCTTATCGCAAGGCGCGTTCGCGAGATCGGCGTGTATTCGGAGATCCGCGCCTGGGACATCGCCGAGGACGAGATCGCCGCTTTCAAGCCCAGCGGCGTCATTCTGTCGGGCGGTCCCGAGTCCGTCGTCGTGGACGGTTCCCCGCGTGCGCCGGAATGTCTCTTGCGCGGGGACTTGCCATTGCTTGGTATCTGCTATGGCATGCAGACCATGGCCGTGCAGCTCGGTGGTGCCGTCGAGGGTTCGCCGACCAGCGAATTCGGCTATGCCCAGATCCGCCGGCGCGGTGACGACCGATTCTTCCACGACATCCGAGACCACCTCGGAGACGACGGCGCCGGGCTCCTCGACGTGTGGATGAGCCACGGAGACAAGGTCACGGCGCTGCCCGAAGGCTTCGTCTGCACCGCCCAGACCGAATCCTGCCCGATCGCCGCCATGGCCCACGAGAGCCGGCCCTGGTTCGGGATCCAGTTCCACCCCGAGGTGACGCACACGCTGCAGGGCAGGCGCATGCTCGAGCGTTTCGTCCTCGACATCTGCGGCTGCGAGGCACTCTGGACGCCGGCGCGCATCGTCGAAGATGCCATCGAGCGGGTCCGCGAGCAGGTGGGGGATGATCACGTGCTCCTTGGGCTGTCCGGCGGTGTTGATTCCTCCGTCGTCGCCGCGCTGCTGCACCGGGCGATCGGCGACCAGCTTACCTGTGTGTTCGTCGACAACGGCCTGCTGCGCCTGAACGAGGGCGATCAGGTGATGGACATGTTCGCGCGCAACATGGGCGTTCGCGTCATCCGCGCCGACGCCGAGGCGCGCTTCCTCGAGAGCCTGGCCGGGGTGGCGGATCCAGAGCAGAAGCGCAAGATCATCGGCAACACCTTTATCGAGATCTTCGACGACGAGGCGGCAAAGCTCGAAGACGTGCGCTGGCTGGCCCAGGGCACGATCTACCCGGACGTGATCGAGTCCGCAGGCGCCAAGACAGGCAAGGCCCACGTCATCAAGTCCCACCACAATGTCGGCGGTCTACCCGAGGACATGGCCCTCGAGCTCGTCGAACCCCTGCGCGAACTGTTCAAGGACGAGGTGCGCCAGATCGGTCTCGAGCTCGGCCTGCCCCACGACATGGTGTTCCGCCACCCCTTCCCGGGACCGGGGCTCGGTGTGCGTATCCTCGGCGAGGTACGACGCGAGTACGCCGACCTGCTGCGCCGCGCCGATGCGATCTACATCGAAGAGCTGCGTCGCGCCGGCTGGTACGAGAAGACCAGCCAGGCCTTTGCCGTCTTCCTGCCCGTCAAATCCGTGGGCGTGGTCGGTGACGCGCGCCGCTACGAGTACGTGATTGCCCTGCGCGCCGTGCAGACCGTGGACTTCATGACCGCCCGCTGGGCGCACCTGCCCTATGAACTTCTCGAAACCGTGTCGAACCGCATCATCAACGAGATCAGCGGCATCTCGCGCGTGACCTATGACATCTCGGGGAAGCCGCCGGCGACGATTGAGTGGGAGTGACCGTATTTGATGGATTTTGACCCGGTAATGGTGTTTACCGGCGCATGCTGACATTGTGCTCAGCTTGTCTCCACGATTTTTTGCTCTTTGCTATCGGCCCTACACCAGATCGTCGATGTCTACCTGTAACGCATTGGCAATCGACTTGAAGGCATCAATCCTTCCCTCGCGCGCGCCAGTCTCAATCTGAGCAATGTACGCCTGTGACAGCCCTGCGGCCTCACCCAGAGTGGTTTGCGACATGCCCCGGTACTCACGCCAAACTTTCACCGGGTTCACATTGGCCAGCAACGAATCAACGATATCTGGCGGCACCAGTTCATCCTCGCCTGCGGCCAAGCTGGCCAGCGCCTTATCAAAAGCCGCTACATCATCCAGCATCTCTGCCTTTTCGATGAGCAGCCGGTAGTCGGCAATTGGTACCACCGCATATTCGGCCTCGCCATTGTTTTCAATTATCTGTGTACTCATTTGTAGATACCCCCACGTGGGCCAACATCCAACACAAGGACTGTCACCTGTACACCTTCAATCTTGTAAATACCGCGATAATCGCCAATCCGCAGACGGTAGCCTTCTCGTCCAGCCAATTTTTTGATTTGCCAATGGCCGCGGTTGTCACCTATTTCCTCAAATGCCGTGCGAAATTGGTCGGCAACCTTTGCGGGCAGTTTACGCATGCCCCTGGCTGCTCTGCGACTGTAACGCACAGTACTCATGGATCCTAAATATAGCGGAATGCTATATTTTATCAAGTGGTTGATATTGCTTGCTAAAGCAAGGTTGATCGGGCGGAGCGGTTAATCATGAACTCTTTAGCACAAAGACCCAGTTCTTCTTGGATTACTTCAGCATGGTATTTTTCATGGTGTCGGGCTGAGCGCTAAGGATAACCGCATGAATTTGAAGGAGAAAATGGGCGTGTTGATAATCGAGTGGGAGTAGTTATTGGCCATTAACCTATTGTTTTATAAATATTATTGCGATCGTCTAGCGGCCACAAAGTACTCCGACATCGATCGTTTGCTGCCGCACAACTGGAGCCCTGCTATCAAGGTGTGATGGCCAGACGCATAGGGGCGAAGGCCCATCGGCGTTCCACGGAACCTGGCAGGCACTTCTTCGGCAATTAGGCGGGAGCCCGCTTCGCATATCAGCCCTCGGACAGCAAATAAGGTTTCGGACCGGAAGCTGAAGCCGATGCACTCCATATGGATCGAAGCGGAGGTTATTCAGGCGCGTGTCGAGATGACGCCGATGGCGCCCCGTGTACGGCCCGCTGTACTTTGGCCCCCAATCCTGCTTATTTGGTGTCCAGACCGGCGGGCAGCAGGAAACAACGGAAACGATGACAGGTTCTCTACGCGATCAGCTTATGAATGTGGGCCTTGCGGACGCCAAGAAGGCCCGGCAGGCCGACAAGGAAAAGCGCAAGGCGGCGCGCATCGCGCGCAAGAGCGGCGCGCCGATCACCGACGAGACCCGGGACGCCGCGCGCCAGGCCCTGGCCGACAAGGCACAACGCGATCGCGAGCTGAACAGCCGCCGCGACGCCGAGGCCCAGCGCCGGGCCATTCTGGCGCAGATCCGCCAACTCATCGAGAATCATCGCGTTTCACGGCGCGGTGGGGACGTGGGCTTCCACTTCACCGATGGTACGACGGTCAAGAAACTCTATGTCACCCGCGTGCAACAGAAGCAGCTCGCCGCGGGCGACCTTGCCGTCGCGCGGCTCGTCGACGGCTACGAGCTGGTGCCCGCACCCGTGGCCCAGAAGATCGCCGAGCGCGACGGCAACGGCGTGATCTTCTGCCGGGCGGCCGGTGACAGCGGGCTGACCGCCGAGGAGCGGGACTGGTACAAGGACTACGATATCCCGGAAGACCTCATGTGGTAGCCCTGCGGGCACGATTCTTATCCACGCCCCCTAAGGACACGTCCCGCAGCCCCCTCCCTGAGCCCCTTGGACGACTCTGCAAAACTCTGTAAGGTGGCTCTGACACCCGAAAGAGTAAAAAATTATGAACGGATGGGCTCGCCGTCTGGCCGCGTGCTGCGCACTTCTACTGGTCACACTGGTTCCGGCGCAGGCCGAGAATCGTCCCGGGATCACGCCGGCACCGGATCGCGGTGCTGACGAGGGCGCTGGCCCCTTCGACCGCCTCGTCATCCGCGGCGCCACGCTGATCAACGGCGATGGCGGTATGCCCGTTGGGCCCGTGGACATCGTTATCGAGAACAATCGCATTGAGGCCGTCACCGTCGTCGCCGCGCCGGGCCTGCCCATCGACGACACGAAGCGGCCCGCAGCGGGCACGCACGAGATCGACGCAACGGGCATGTACGTCATGCCGGGCTTCATCGACAACCACGTGCACAGCGGCGGCGAACCGAAGGCACCGGAAGCGGAGTACGTCTACAAACTCTGGCTGGCCCACGGCATCACCACGGTCCGCGGCGTACCCTTCGGCCTTCTTGAATGGTCCCTCGCGGAAAAGAAGCGCAGCGAAAGCAACGCCATTGTTGCCCCGCGCATGGTGTCCTTCCACCGCATTGGCTCCGGTGAGGCCTGGGCGGATCGCTCGATCCGTACGCCCGCGGAAGCACGTGAATGGGTGCGTTGGGCGAAGGCCCAGGGCGTGGATGGTCTCAAGCTCGGCGCGCATCGCCCCGACATCATGGCCGCGGTCATCGACGAGGCGAATAAGCTCGGCATGGGCCAGACGGCCCATCTCGGCCAGCGTGGCGTGGCGCGCATGAATGCCCTCGACGCGGCGCGCCTGGGCATGACCGGCATGACCCACTTCTACGGCCTCTTCGAGGCCCTCTACGACGATCACGATGTGCAGGACTGGCCGACGCACGTGAACTATGCCAACGAGTACGACCGCTTCAGCCAGGTCGGAAGGCAGTGGGCCATGATTACGGAACCGGGCAGCGACCAATGGAATTCCGTCCTCGCGGAGTTCCTAGAGCACGAGTACATCATCAACCCGACGATGACGATCTACGCAGCAGGCCGTAACGTGGAGTTCGCGCGCCAGTCTCCGTGGCACGAGAAATACACGCTGCCCGCGATGATGGAGTTCTACAGCGCGAGCCGCGCCGACCACGGCGCCTACTGGTACGACTGGACCACCGCGGACGAGATCGCCTGGAAGAAATTCTACCAGCGCTGGATGGCGTTCCTGGACGATTACAAGGACATGGGTGGTCGCGTGACCATCGGTACCGACGCCGGCTACATCTACAAGCTCTACGGTTTCAGCTACGTGGAGGAAATGGAGCTGCTGCAGGAGGCGGGCTTCCATCCCCTGGAGGTGATCCGCGCCGCCACACTCCACGGTGCCGAGGAAATTTTCGAACCCCAGGGCAAGGCCATCGAGTATGGTCTGGTCGAGCCGGGACTCCTCGCGGATCTCGTCATCGTCGAGGAAAACCCGCTGCAGAACTTCAAAACCCTCTACGGCACCGGCGCCGTACGCCTGAACGACGCCACGGGCAAGGCCGAGCGTGTCGGCGGCGTGAGTTACACGATCAAGGACGGCATCGTCTACGACGCGAAGCAACTGCTGGCGGATGTAGCCGAAATGGTCGAGGCCGCGAAGGGGGATGAGGCGGGCGAGTGATCCGGACCTTGTCGACCTCGGAACCCTGAAGGGAGACTCCAGTGCGCCTGCGGCCGCTGGTTCTCCGGCTCTCTGCGCTTACAGCCCGCAGGCAAGACGCACAGCCACGCATCGCTTCGGGCCCCGACACGTGGCATCCGGATGGGCGAGGGGCCTCGGAGGCACCCGCGTCCCTCGAGATTCAGACCGCGACGCAGTCCGCGAAGTAGTGCATGTGACCGTCGGGCCCCGGCTCCTGCACGAGGCCGTGGATGTCGATCTCGAAGCCCGGGCAAAGCAGCTCGAATTCGCGGTTGAACTTTAGGTATTCCACTATCTTCCGGTTGAAGGTCTCGCCCGGGATCAGCAGCGGGATGCCCGGAGGGTAGGGCGTCACGAGGCTTGTGGTGATTCGGCCCTCGAGATCGTCGATGGGCACGCGCTGCGTTGTGCGCTGCGCGATGTGGGCATAGGCGTCCGAGGGCTTCATCGCCGGCGTCAGGTCGCTCAGGTACATCTCCGTCGAAAGGCGCGCGACGTCATACCTGGCGTAGAGCGTGTGCACATGCTGGCAGAGATCGCGCAGGCCCATGCTCTCGTAGCGGGGATGCTTGGCGCAAAACTCAGGCATGGTGCGCCACATCGGCTGATTCCTGGCGTAGTCGTCCTTGAACTGCTGTAAAGCGGTAAGCAGCGTGTTCCAGCGGCCCTTCGTGATGCCGATGGTAAACATGATGAAGAAGCTGTAGAGCCCGGTCTTCTCCACCACGACGCCATGCTCCGCAAGGAACTTGGTCACGATAGAGGCGGGGATCCCCGTCTCCTCGAAGCAGCCGTCGAGATTGAGGCCCGGGGTGATCAGCGTGGACTTGATCGGGTCCAGCATGTTGAAGCCGGGAGCCATGTTGCCGAATCCGTGCCAGGTTTCCTCGGCGCCCGTCTTGCCGGTCTTGCCCAGGATCCAATCGTCGGTGCTGCCGACGCCCTCCTCGGCGTAATCCTCCGGCCCCCAGACCTGGAACCACCAGTCGTCGTCGCCAAATTCAGCGTCAACCTTGCGCATGGCGCGGCGAAAATCCAGCGCCTCGGCGAGGCTCTCCTCCACCAGCGCGGTGCCGCCCGGCGGCTCCATCATCGCCGCGGCCACGTCGCAGCTCGCAATGATGCTGTATTGCGGGCTGGTCGATGTGTGCATCAGGTAGGCTTCATTGAAGAGGTGCCGGTCGAGGCTGGTGTTCTGGCTGTCCTGCACAAGCACGTGGCTCGCCTGGCTGATTCCGGCGAGCAGCTTGTGGATCGACTGCGTGGCGTAGGTCACCGAGTGGCGCGGGCGGACACGCTTACGGCCCATGGCGTGGTAGGCGCCGTAGAAGGGATGGAACGATGCGTGCGGCAGCCAGGCCTCGTCGAAGTGCAGATTCTCGACATAAGCGTCGAGGGTGTTCTTGATGTCCTCGGTGTTGTAGAGCACACCGTCGTAGGTCGACTGCGTGAGCGCCAGGATGCGAGGCTTGACGGTGTCCGCGTCGACATCCTTGAGCAGCGGGTTGGCGCGGATCTTGGCCTTGATGGCATCGACCTCGAAGGCGCTTTTCGGGATCGGCCCGATGATGCCGAAGTGGTTGCGCGTCGGCTTCAGGAAGACTGGCACCGCGCCCGTCATGATGATCGCGTGCAGAATCGACTTGTGACAGTTGCGGTCCACGACGACAACGTCGCCGGGGGCGACGGTGTGGTGCCAGACGATCTTGTTACTGGTCGAGGTGCCGTTGGTCACGAAGAAGCAGTGATCGGCGTTGAAAATCCGCGCCGCGTTACGCTCGGAGGCGCCGATGGCGCCGTCATGGTCGAGCAACTGCCCCAGTTCCTCGACGGAGTTACAGACGTCGGCGCGCAGCATGTTCTCGCCGTAGAACTGGTGGTACATCTGCCCGATGGGGCTTTTGAGGAAGGCCACGCCACCGGAGTGCCCGGGACAGTGCCACGAATAAGAACCGTCCTCGGCATAATCGAGCAGTGCCTTGAAAAAGGGCGGCTGAATCGCCTCAAGGTAGCTCCTGGCCTCGCGGATGATGTGGCGCGCGACGAACTCGGGCGTGTCCTCGAACATGTGGATGAAGCCGTGCAGTTCGCGCAGGATGTCGTTGGGCAAGTGGCGCGAGGTCTTGGTCTCGCCGTAGACGTAGATTGGCACCTCGTCGTTCTTGCGGCGCACCTCCTGGATGAAGTTGCGCAGGTTCACAACAGCCGGGTCCAGGTCCGGGCCAGGGCTGAACTCCTCATCGTCGATCGACAGCACGAAGGCGCTGGCGCGGGACTGCTGCTGGGCGAACTGCGAGAGATCGCCGTAGCTGGTCACGCCGAGCACATCGAAGCCCTCGCCCTCGATCGCCTCGGCCATGGCGCGAATGCCGAGCCCGGAAGAGTTCTCGGAGCGGAAATCCTCGTCGATAATGACGATGGGAAAGCGAAACTTCATGAGGGTCTCCGGCCGGGATGCGGCCGCGGTGTCCGGGGGCGGATGGCGCGCTTGCTCGTGCCCTGCGCGGCGAAGGGTTCCAGTATAAACCCCCTGTCCGTCGCCCCGCAGCCGGGAAGGCGGTTCTGTCGACGAGATCCTGCCGCATCGCCCTCGGGCGCCGGCAGGGGCGGAAACTCGTCACTTTGCAGCGGCTGATGCGTCCCGCCGAATCGACAGCCCCGCCGTGTTGTTGGTTATTTCGAAAAGGGTTCTGCCAGTACATTCGCCTATCTGCGATAGGATGAACGCACGATCCCCCGAAGTTCTGATGAGGAGCCAGCATGTATCAACAACGCTTTTTGTTTGGCGTACTGGGACCGCTATCGATTCTCGCGCTTTCTGCAGCCAGCAATGCAGAGGTCGTGCTTGGCGACGTGAGCGTACCCTGCGCTCAGGATTCCGCCTGTATGAACCGGCTGCACCCGGATATTCCGATGGTCGCGACGGCGGACCCGGGGGAGCCGATTGTCTTTCACGGTCGCGACGCTTTTGACTTGTTCCTCGATCCGGACGAGTTTTCC